>JANRLJ010000162.1:0-40664 GCA_033762735.1 bacterium
TTCGCCCTCACCCTAAATAGCGTTGTCCGGTACTCTAAAAGGAGTTATGAAAGTTCACAACGGCTCATTTGCCCTCACCCTAAATCCCTCTGCCTCAGGGAGAGGGACTTAACACGCTTCCCTGGTCTTCTCCCCCTCTCCTAGCGTCAGCGGTTGGGAGAGGGGGGCGGGGGGTGAGGGCACAAAAGCGCCAACTCAATACCGGACAAGCCTTAAATCCCTCTGCAAGAGGCGCTCTCCCTCAGGGAAAGGGACTTATTCTCGCGTGAGAGCCGTTCTCCCCTTCTCCCAACGCCAGCGTTCGGGAGAGGGGGCGCGAACAAGTTCGCTTGGGGGTGAGGGCTGAAAGTGATAAACGGGGCGACCACACAGCTGCCCCAATGATGTTTCATAAACGAGCCTGCAATCAGGGGACGACGAAGCCGTCAATATCCACCTGGAAGCCGTTGCTGGCGAGGCCGCCCGTGCTGGTGCCGCCCGGCCCGGCACTCTGCACCGCGAGATAATACGTCCCGGCAGCCAGCGTGAGCGGGATGGACTTTGTGCAGGTCGTGCCTGTGCCGTTGGAGCAGTTCAGACTGAGCGATGAGTACCACTGCAAATGATGGGTCTGTGTGGCATTGGCCGTACCAATCCACACCTGATACCACGTCACGCCCGCCGCGCCGCTACACGTTAAAACTCCCGGCTTCCGCACAGCCAGGCCTCTCAAGAGGCTGTTGATGCAGCGTCGAATGTTCCTTGACCAGCGCCTTCAGTGCGCGTCCCATGAATGGGCGTCGGTTCGTCGTCGCGCCGCCAATCGCGCCGCCAGACGTTGCCGCTTTGCTTAGACGTGCGGCTGCCGCACAGCCAAGCCTCTAAAGAGGCTGTCGGATAACTGTCACTCTTTCCTGAACCAGCGCCTTTAGTGCGCGTCCCATGAATGGGCGTCGGTTCGTCGTCGCGCCGCCAGACGTTGAAACGTCCGGCTCCAAAATACCAAGCCTCTAAAGAGGCTGGTCATCCAGCGTCGAGTGTTCCTGAACCAGCGCCTTTAGTGCGCGTCCCATGAATGGGCGTCGGTTCGTAGCTGGACGCTTTAGCCTATGGCGGCCACCCACATCCTCGCGTCGCCAATCGCGCCGCCACACGTTGCCGCTTCGCTTAGACGTGCGGCTGCCGCACAGACAAGCCTCTCAAGAGGCTGTTGGATAACTGTCACTCTTTCCTGAACCAGCGCCTTTAGTGCGCGTCCCATGAATGGGCGTCGGTTCGTCGTCGCGCCGCCACAGGTTAAAACCTGCGGCTGCCGCACAGCCAAGCCTCTAAAGAGGCTGTCGGATAACTGTCACTCTTTCCTGAACCAGCGCCTTTAGTGCGCTTGTCATTTGGGTAGCCGGATGCTTTAGCATCTGGCGGCCACTTACCCCCCATCCGCCCCGCCGGAACTGGCCTGTTCAAGCACCTGAATCATTAGATCAATCATCACATCAGGCATCCCCGCCTGGGCCAGCAGCGCCCGCACCGCGTCCGGGCCTCCCTGCGGATTATTGTACAGCGTCACCAGCATCTGCATTCCCTCTGCGGCTTTGCCTTCATCAAGCGTGTCTGATGATGAAGTCTCATCAATCTGTCCTGCCCGCTGAAGCAGTTGATTTATGCGCCTCCTGGCGGTATTTGCCCAATTACGCGGGTCAATCACCTCAAAAATTGCCACACACTCGCGCAAGGCTGAAAGACCCGCCTCCTGCTGCCCGCTTTCAAACAGGGCGAGACCGTAATCATAGAGGATGTTGGCAATACTAAGCCGAGCATTGATGTTACGCGCGATCAGCAAGGCGGGTTCGTAGTACGTGCAGGCCTCCTTCCAGCGTTTCTGACCCACCAGCATATCGCCGACACACATCAAGGTATTGGCCTCCCCCAGCCGATCCCCAATGGTGCGGAACAAGGGCAGCGCCGCGTCGTAGTAGCCTTTGGCCGCGTCCAGTTCATCCAGGCGCACACTTAAGTCGCCCAACGCTTGCAGCGTATTGGCCTCCCCTCGGCTGTAACCCGCTTTTCGCGCTTCGTTCAGCGCTGTGTTGAGCAGTGGTTGGTAAACCTGCGTCCCCTGATACACGCGCAGATAGTTACCCAGCGTGCTCAGAAAGTCACAGGCAGCCTCGACCCGATGGGTTAAGCCCCATTCCAGTGCAGCACGAATGTTGTCAAAGTCAGTGCTGATCGATTGCAGGTAATCTGTGTTGGTGTGGTCGCGGTCTGCCCCATGCAGGGCTGCCAGGTAAGTAAAGTGTTGTGCGGCGGTTTCGTCCAGTTCGCCCTGCTGCATCAGCAGCGCACGGGCATAGGCGCGCAGCAGGGGATGCTGGCGGTAGCTGTCGCCGTCAATTTCCAGCAGCGCCAGCGATTCGAGCGTGTTGGCCGCTGTGTAGACTTCCTCCAGCGGCAGTCCCCACAATGCGCCCAAAAGCTGCGGGCTGAACCCGGTGTCATAGGCCAGGATGCCCAGTGCGCAGAAGTGGCGCTGTGCGTCCGGCTTCAGGACGTTGTAGCTGAGTTCGAGCGACCGTTCCAGGTTGTCCTCCTTCTGGTCGCCTTCCCCCAGTTGCAGCGTCGCGAACAGACTGCCCGCCGGGATGCCTGCTGCGTAGTCCTTCGTCAGGCGTTCAAACCGCGCGGCCATCGTCTCGCCCGGTCGCCGCTCGAGGGTGATGCGGCGAGCGGCCAGATCGAGCGACAGCGCGTGACCGCCTAAGGCGATGGAGAGCGTTTTCAGCAGGTCGTCTGTCAGGTCTTTGAAATCGTCAACCGTTTTCAGGACTGCCGCGCCTTCTTCCGGCGCAAAATAATCCAGCGTAACCACAGACGCGCGGGCTTTGCGTGCCAGCGCCTCTACGCGGGTGGTCATCAGCACCACCGCGCCCGCCGGGACCGCCTCGCACAGCAGCCGGACACACTTCACCCCGGCCTCGTCCTCGCCCGCCCACACATCATCCAGCACCAGCAGCACCCGCCCCTGCCGCGCACATTCCTCGCGCACGGCCTTTTCCAGCCGGGGACGGATATAGCCAGCCAGGTCGCTGCTGCCTTCGGGGAAATCGGCCTCGCCGCAGTATTTGCTCAGCCAGTCGCGCAGGATCCGGCGGGTATCGGGCTGCTGGCCGACGGTCGCCCACAGCACCGCCGCGAAGGTGTCATCGGCGTAGACCTCGTTCGCCAGTTGCAGCGCCAGCGTGGTCTTACCGATGCCGCCGCCGCCATGCACTGCGGTGATGGCGGTCAGGGTGCCGTCGCGCAGGCGCGTTCTCAGCTCGGCCAGCGGCACATCGCGCCCACCGAAATGCGTCGGCCTGTGCGGTGGGGTAGGGCAGGCGCGGGTGGGCTGGGGGATGGTTGGTCTTTCCGCTATCATCCGTACCAGGGTTTCGATAGTGTCCAGTTGATTGAGCCGCCGCAGCACTTCACGCTGGTCGTCTCGCAGGTGGGTGAGGTAATCCATCTGCACCAGATTGGTTAAAGCGCTGTCCTTCTGCCCGGCACGTGCAATGAGTTCTGTGCTGAGCGCCAGCAGGAAGGTATGCACTACTGCAACGTCCTTCTGGTCAGCCAGGAAGCCATTCAAGGCAGCCTGTATGCTTTGTCGGTCACGTATGTCGCTGCGGGCAACGCTGACCAGCGTTTCCCACACCCGATCATCGTTGAAAAAATCGCGTAAGCGCTGTATGGTCTCGCGCTGTTCAGCCGGAGCAAGTCCCGGCAGGAAAGCGTCTCTTACCCAATCCAGCGTGTGTTGCAGGGCGGCTTTATAGGCTGCATTAAGGGCGCGGGTTTCCTCTGCGCCCAGGGCAAGCATGGTCACTTTGCTGAAGATGACTTTTCCACCGTCATAAACGATATTTGTGAGAACTCCTAGCGTGATCTGATCGAGCATTACCCCTGCCTGTGGTGAGAATGTCCTGAGATGCTGTTCCTGTCTATCATAGCGTATTTCGGCGGGGTTTGACTCAAAGCGGTTTTGCTGAAGCTGCTTTTGCAAACGGAAATAAAACTTGCTAGACTTGTCCAGACGGTTTTCCTGATACTGAGCAATTCAATCAACGAGAAACCACCCCCATGACTCCAAACCCATTCAATATCCCGCGATTTCTGATTGACACAATTGCCGAGGGGGAATGTGTGGTGTTCGTCGGGGCGGGACTGTCGGTGCAGGCCGGGCTGCCCACGTGGGTGGGGCTTATCCGCGATATGCTGACCTGGGCACTGAACCATAACCCTGGTCTGTCGACCGCCTCTGCGATTAGGACTCGCATCAACAACGGACGCTTTATGGAAGCCGCCGAAGCGCTGATCGGCGCGATGACGCCCAACGAGCAGCGCGACTTTATGATCCATACCTTTGCGCAGGCGGCCCCGGCGGACGCGCACCGTATTCTAGCGGAGATTCCGTTTCAAGCGGTCATTACCACCAACTTTGATTTGCTGCTGGAAGAGGTCTATCCCCGGCGCACACCAACCCTGGATTACACCCAGCGCGGCAATATTCAGCGTGTGCTGGCAGAGGACGCTTTCCACATTTTCAAGGCCCATGGCGATTACAACGGTGAGGCACACAATCCTCCGATTCTCACCCGGAGCCAGTACCGAAACCTGCTGCTGAATAAACATCCGGCCTATTCAGAGTATCTGCGGCGCGTCCTCAGCGAAAAGCACGTCCTGTTCCTGGGCTACAGCCTGCAGGACCCTGATTTGAACTTTGTGCTGGATACGGTGCAGGACATTTTCGATGGTCATCTGCCCACGCACTACGCCCTGTTCCCGCAGAGTGAGATCGACGAACTGACGGGCGCGGACAACCTCAGTCGGAACATTCGCATCCTCAGTTACCCCGACCACAGCCAGCTTGTGCCCTGGCTGCGCTCTCTCGCCGATGAAGTCGCCAAGTCTACCCCCTAAGATATATGAAACTCTGCATCAAAAAAGGCGCAACTCTGCGCCTCTTTTGATGCTTGACTCTACCCTCCCGGTGTCGCTTCCGGTGTAACCTCGACTGGGGGCGGTATTGGGGCAGGGGGTTCAGAGGTCGGAACGATGGGCGTGGCCTCTGGTGTCGATACGATCACCGGCGGGGCTTCCACTGTAGGGGGTGTGATCGGCGGCACAGGCACGGGCAGCACAACCCCATCCACCAGAATCGCATCCAGCCCGATCTGACCCCCTGCATGGGTGATGATGCGGAGGGTGTGCTGGCCGGGTGCGAGATCGCTGACACTCACCATCTGCCCGTAACGCAGTTCAGGTGCGCTGGTGTTCACCGTTTGCACGATCACGCTGTCAATTTCCAGCGAGAATGTGCCCCCACCGACAACACCCAGATACACCACATCCACGCCTGTGCCTTCAAACGTCAGGCTGAGTGTTTCCTCGCCGCCGCTGCTGACGAGGTAACTTCCCTGCGAGGCTCCGGCATCTTCCCACATGCTCCAGCCCAGGCTCCGCGCTACATCCGGTTCGCCGCCCTCACGAGTGAAAGGCTGGTTACGGTACGAGAGGATGGTAAAGCGCCAGCTCTCGGATTTGGTGCCACCCGCGTTCCCCCACCACGGCTGAACCGTCCAGCGATAAACCCCATGTGAAACAACCGTTGGGGAAGTCGCGCTGCATACATGCTCATTATTGACGGTCTGGCAGACATCATCCGCATCGAGCGGGTACGGGATTGAATATCCAACGCTGTTCGTCACCTCAATGACATAACTATCCGGGGTGCCGCCTGCCAGCGGAAAGCGCCAGCGCACGGTTGGCACGTTCGTCTGATAAATGATCTCGCCGTTCGCAGGTGAGAGCAGGACAGGCGCACTCTGGGAGCGAATGTTGAGACCACGCACGTGGAAGCGAAGTCGATTGCTGCTCTGCGGCGCATCGTAAACCCAGGGTCCCCAGCCGCCGGGACTCCCCGCCCGCACGTTCCAGTAAATTTCGTAAGCGCGTCCAATCGGGAGCGTTTGAATGATTGTGCCATTCAACTGGTAGGCAGTGGGTGTAAAAGCGCAGACTCCGGTTTGCGGGTGACATATTGCCTCTGACCATAGGCTCTGGAGAAGGCTGTGCTGCGAGTTGTTCAGTACTTTAATCCCAATCCAGAGTTGGTAGCCAATCGCCCCTGATACTGCGTTCCAGCGGAATTCAACCCTTCCATCCGCTAATTCGGCATCACGTTCAGGGTAAAAGCCTGTGGTGACGGCTCCGGGGGCAGCATAACTTATGAGTACGCTTGCGCTTGTATAGCCGTTATTGTAATTCCCGCCGCTGGATGTCCACACACCGTTGGCCGCCTGAAGGTAAAAGGTATATCTCCCGTTGCCCAGGAGCCAATCGGGTTGCGCCAGACACGTATTACCCTGGCAGATCGCGCCTCTTTGGAGTATTTCGTTCCTGACCCAGCCCACATGACCGCCAGCATACTGGTAAATCGCGACATTGAAATGTGTCGCGGCGTCGTCGGTTTCCCAGCGCAGGGTGACCAGACCGTTTCGTTCTGCGGTGCTGACAACAAACTGCTGCGGAAGGGCAGGCGGTCTTATGCCATGATTCAGTGTAAATGCCATTGGCCCTGTATAGCCTGAGTCTTCAAATCCACCACTGCTTGTTCCACCCTGACCAACACTCTGGACAAAGGCGTAATATTCAACGCCACTGGGCAGCCCAACATTCAGTTGCAGGCGGCAGGTCATCGTCGCGCCGCACACCTCCGACCGCGCAAACAGACGCCCGTCTGCGCCATAAACCACCTGCCGCTGCTGTGCCGCGTCCAGACGCCCGACTAGTACGCGGAAATGCGTGGCCGGGGCAGCCGCTTCAGGAATCGTCCAGTGAATAATGGGGTAAGGGGTATCGGTTGCCTCAACCGCCAGCCCTGCAACAAGACCCGGAGGGGCGGCGTTAATGGTGAACGTTCCGCTGCAACTGGTCACCGAGGTTGGTTGGGTTCCCTGCTGACCCTCGCATCCCGCCACACCAATCGGCGCATTCGCCCCAAAGTATTCACGCCAGGGGATCACCGACCAGGTATAGGTGCCGTTCGGAGCAACGTAGGCAGGATTAACGTCGGTCGGGGTGAACGCACAAATATGGCTTGCATTATCGCAGTGCTGATCGTCGCTCAGGATGGTGTTAAAGATTTCCCGCCCCTGGCTGTCCCACACGCGCAGGGTATAGAAAATGTCCCCTTCGATGTCCGTCCAGCGGAAGGTCGGTCGGCCACTTTGTATGTTGCCGAAAGGCTCCAGCAGTGTCACCGCCCACACCCACTCGCTTTGCAGAAGATTGCGTTGTTCCAGTGCAGGTCGCCTCAGTTTATAAGGGTGAGTCGTTGTTCGGATGCGAAAGAAATAAGGGTTCCGCGAGTCAAAGTTTGGGATCGAACAAGTGAGGTACTCCACAGCATCGGCGCTTGTGTTCACACCTCGCGAGAAGTAGGAAAACCTTATTGAGTTGCCATTCCGAGAGCAGTTCAACATAGGCTGGAAGCGATCCCAGTCCGTGCCGACTTCAACAAGGTAGTAGCCTGCGAATGCTTCCGGGCTGTTACCTAAGTCATTGTCGACATTCAGGTCGTAGTCAATTGGCTTAAAGGCGAAATTGACCTGTCCAGTCTGATTGATACGGATGACGCGAAAATCAAGCACAGGACTGTTCTGGTAATTCGTCCAGGAAAGTGAGATTGCTCTTGCACCGCCTGCACCGTCGACTCTGCTGAAGCGCTGGGTCAAATAGGTATTGACGTTGGGTGTTGTTTCAAACAGATTGTTGAAGTCCAGCGATGCACTTGAAGATTTCAATCCCCCATGTTGCAGAAGAACAATGCTGTCCGGGATATTGCCCGAAAGCCTATTGTTATTCAGCCGCAGCTCTTGCAATCCCGGACTGGCACCAATGTTTTCGGGAATTGGACCGCTTAACAGATTATTGGAAAGGTCGAGGTTCGTCAGATGAGGTAGTTCAAAAATCCACGCAGGGATTTGTCCGGTTAGATGGTTTCCACTGAGTTTCAGAACACAAAGGTTCATTAGGGCATCTGGTGTGATCGGGCAGTCTGTAACATCCGTATTGGTAACGCGCTCACTGCTATTGCAGCCCTGTGGAGGTATTTCTAGAGATTGGGGCAGACCGCCCGTCAAACCTGCATCACGCAGTTCCAGGCGTTGCAGACGGCGTAGAAACCCCAGTTGAGGCGTTAAACTCTGACCCGTCATGTTCACACTGGAAAGGATCAATCCCTCCAAGCAGCTTATTCCATAGATTAGAGGCAGATCAACATAAAGCCCTGGATGATTGGTGAAGTTCAGATGCTTTAAATTGGGCAGTGTCGTGAGTTGTACAGGCAATCCGCCTTGAAGACTGGTCGTAGGGTTCGTTTTGTTGCCCAGCACAAGCGTTTGAAGCGCATATAATTCTCTTAGCTCTACCGGAAGTGAACCACCACCGATATTAGTTTCAAACAGGTTTATGGTTGTAATTCGCTTCAATCCACCACCCGTCTGAACACAATCAATTCCGTACCAATCGCACAACTGGCGATTATTCGATTGAGTTACATCAAAATTCCATGCAATGCCTTGTAACGCAGGTGTAACATTAGATGGGTAAAGCCAGGAGGTTCCGTTCAGCGCATACAGCTTCTCCAGCGCCACACATTCTGTCCAGGGGATGTCCAAACCCGTGTTTTCGTTGCAGAAGGGAGTGCGAGTAAGTGGCTGCCACCCGGAAGAACTATCCTGTTGAATAGTCTGGGATTGTGCGACAGGTGTTACCACCGGGGGAGGGTTTTCCTGTGCGTGGGAGATCAAAAGACCAGGCTGTGAGTGAAACACGCCCAGGACACAAAAGAGAAGTCCAATCAACAACCGCCTCGAGGTGAGAGTCATGCGGCCTCCATGCAAACATCAGTGCAGGTGGGTTGATGAAAAACGTTATATTTGAAATGAAAATTGAACTTATACTTCTATCATACCCGAAATTTCCCAACTTCAAACACTAAAGACGGAAATTTAGCGTAATTTTCAAGAATACTGCAATTTTTTGGGGGTAAGAGCATCGGCTTTGATTGGCTGTAGAGCCAAAGACCGATGCTCAGAAATGTGGAGAAGACCACTTAGGGGATGTCGAGGTCTTCCTCAACACGCCACGCAATATCGGAAGCTGCCCGGTCAGTGTCCGCCGCGACATTGTAGGGCACAACACTCAATTCGTTTGTAGCCGTATCATGGATGCCGATGAAGATCGTACTGCCATCATCAAATCCGATGTAGCCTTCCACTGGCCCCGCATACAATCCTTGAATCGTGGTCGGTAGTTCAACCGGGTAACCGGGGTATGCAACGAGCGTCAGAGGGTTTGATGTCAGATCGGTATCTGATGTGCCTCCCTCGATCAGATCCAGGACTTTAAGCTGTGCACCGCATACCAGGTAAACATAGCGAGTAGATGCGCTGATGGTGGGCGACACGCAGTTTGCATCTGCCTCGGATATTCTGAAGGCGTTAGGGTAATCTTGCCAGCGTTGTTCAATTGTGCCTGCTTCGGCCGTCGCTTCAGGGGTAACTTCTCCTGTAGAGACAGCCTGCTGTGTGCTTTGTCTTGAGTCCAGAGAGGCATCCAGGTTGACTCGGAAAATGCCATCAATCCGTTCATAGACAAAGAAGCGACCGTCGGGGGAGAAGAAGGGGCTGCGACCGGGGATGCCGGCAACATTGTCAATGCTGAGCCACAGATCACGTGGCCCAATTCCTTCCTCATAAATCGGGAAGATATAGTCGCCTGCTGGAACGGTCGGACTTTGCGAGAGGGTGACGAGCAGTACATTTCGTTCCGGAGCCACCGTCCCCGGCGCCCAGGCCAATCGCGCCTCGACGACTTGCCAGCCTTCCGTCTCAAATTCATTGAAACGCCTATCTGTCACATCAAAGAACGTGCGAGGTGAAGGGGTAGGGGTATCGGCAGTGGGTAGATCAACCACACGTACCACCAGCCGTCCCGGTGTGCCGTCTGTATCGCGCACATTTACCAGATAGGCCATGCGAGTGCCATCAGGGCTAAGGACGGGTAGACGACCGTTAATAAAGCCGTCTGCTTCATCGGCGGCGGCTACTGCCTCGGAAAATTCTCGTTGAGGACGACCACCAATCACTGGACGGGGACGCAGTCCGGTTGCATCAGGTTCGGGATTGGTGCGCCCGGTGAACGCTGCATCTCCATCGGGCAGATCTGGCCCCACGAACGTACCCCCACCAGAAAGGGGTGGCGTCGCTGCGATCTGGTCTTCCAACTGCCGGGTACGGACGGTGTTATCTAATACCAGCAGACCTGTTCGCAGATAAATCGAGAGCGCCGCACAGGGCATCGCTGCATCCTGAATCTGTGTATATGTTGCCCGCAGTGCGTCAATACTGCCGTTAAACTGGTGAATCAGCAGCGAAATCCAACCCTGATCGGCTTCCTGCCCGTTCGAGCATAAAATGGGAGTCTCAAATGGGGGTTCAATTGTGCGGGGCAGGTTTCGGCTTCCAAGTAGAGTGTCGCGCACAGCCGCCGCGCTGCATGACCCCGTATTGATGAGCTCTGCAACCAGTTCAGGCAAGGTATCGGCGTTTACATTCAGCGCAACAGCCAGCACCACCAGTTCCAGTGCTTCCGTCTTGTTGACACCGCAGCTCTGGGTGAGAGTGCGGTAAAAGTCCCTGTACGATGGCGGGAAGTTGCCGTTGAGTAGAGCAATCAGCCGATGTGTCTCGCAGTTCCCACCTTCGTCTGTTATAGACAGTCCCAGTTCTTGGGCGATTGTTGAAACTTCTTCCCACTGTGTAGGTGTACAGTTGGCGACGAGAGTGAGAAGCTGTCCTTCCTCAGAACAGGCATTGCCAGACAGGCTGCTGCGGTAAAAACCGCGCTCGAACGATTGCATTCCATTCAGCCCGGTCAAAACGCCGGGAAGCTGCTCCGTGCACCCGTTGATAATTTCGGTCAGCAGCGCTGAGGGCACCTGCACTGGAGGTGGATCAACGCGTGAGAACAAATGACGATAGGAGTTGCACATCGCCTGAACCGCATCATCGGAATTTTCTCCCTGCTGCACCGGGTAAGCATAGGCGACCTGGGTCTGATAGGGCAGTTCTGCCACGCGCCTCGCCAGTTCTGCATCGCCACACTGTTGCAGGAATTGACCAATAGGCGGGGTCTGTCGGCAATCAGGCGACGAATTATTGACAATGACTCCCAGATTGTTTTCGCGTTCCCGCACCCAGCCAGCGAGGTCATCCACCTCGACCCACCACCAGTTTTCCGACTCCCCGTCGACAGTCGTGATGATCTCTTTGCCCATCACGGGTGCAAGCTCTCCCCCTTGCAGCTGTGTGATGCGTTCGGCATCGACAGCGGGGTTTTCATAAACTGGAATGCTGGGCTGGATGGTCTGCGCCATACACGGCCCATTCTCCGGTATATCAACAGGCGTAAGCGGCACCGGGGTTCGAGTGGGAGGGATAGGCGTGTTGGTCGCTCGTAGGGGTGTTTCTGGATTTTCTATAGGGTTAGGATTATTTCCACCTTCATCCGGAGTCGGGGGAACTACTGTTGGCGGCGGGAGGGTCGGGAAGGCGCTTTCCGCATAGACGGTCACGGCGTTGCTTGAGCCTTCCGGGGAGGAGCACTCTACCGTAATTGATCCGCCAGCCGGGATGTTCACGGTGGCCGGCCCAGGACCATAATTGCAGGTGAGCGGCCCGGCACCGCTGTAGCTGACATCAACAAAAATCCCTGTATCGACATCTGCCGGGACAATCGTTGGGGTCACATTAATGGAGGGTGCGCCTTGTGCCAGTGCAGCGCCGCCCAGCAGCGTCAGCAGGGTGAACAGGGACAGCAAAGCGATCAGATGGGGTCGATGGGGCATGCTGCTTCTCCTTTGTGGCATTGCGAAAGAAGTGGTGCTGGTTACGGCTGTTGACGATCAGGGAATGTTCCACACACAGCGGAACCCGACAGTGATTAGATTTGCAGGCTCAGTGATGGCAGCCAGGCGGAGTTCAGCCAGGCCGTTGGGGGTGTTCGGGTCAGTTGCCACGCTCCCACCTTTGGTATAGTAAGGAGGAGCCTCGGTTGTGCTCAGAATCCACTCGGCAGCATTGCCTGACATATGGTAATAGAGACCGGGTGCTGCTCGCAGCGGATACTGCACCATGAGCTGTTGCAGCCCGTTGAAATAAGTTGGGTCGTCGGTCGGGAGTAAATGGGTGTAGATATTTGCTAAGGTCACATTCGCTCTCCCTACAGCAACCCACGATGGAACAGGGGTTGGATTACCCCATAGATACGCATCAATATTTCTTGATGACCCAGACGCCACTGCACCCCAGGCGGCTACCTCCCACTGTGCCTCGGTTGGTAGAGTGAAGCCTTCACCTCTTCGATGACAATAATCCAACGCGACCGCGTAGGGCACCCCAACAATTGGTTTATTGCCCGCCCCCGCTGCATTGGCTGCCGTAATGCTGGCGTTAAGGGTTTGGCGCTCAAGGTCTGAAATCTCGACCTGTGCTGACGCAAAGTAAGCCTGAAAAGCGTTGACCGAGACTTCCTCCGGGTCGAGCAGAAAGGCGCTGCTGATCGTCACCTCGCCGGCGGCTTCGCCATGATATTCTGGAGGGGTCATGTATATCCCCGCTGGGATGGGTGTTGCGCCAGCATAGTCAACCGTCGGCAGGTAAGTGGGGGGCGGAATGAGTGTAGGCGTAGACGTAGGTGTTTGAGTGGCAGTCGAAGTCGCTGTAGGCGTATTCGTCGCGGTGTGCGTTGGGGTATGTGTTGCCGTCGTGGTTGGTGTAGAAGTAATGGTGGGTGTTGCGGTCGAAGTCGGCGTTGGGGTGTGGGTTTGCGTGTTTGTTGCAGTTTGACTTGGCGTAGAAGTATGAGTTGGTGTGTTTGTTGCAGTTGAAGTCGGAGTTGCAGTGGGCGAAGGCTGTTCAGGTGTTGCCTCTGGTGTAGAAGAAATGACGGCAACCCTGGTATAAGTGGGTTCAGGTGTTGAGGTGGCAATAGATGTAGGAGTCGATGAAGGGAATAAGATTGGAGCAATGATAGGAACTACTTGAATAATACCGACACAAAGTGCTAAAACTGCTGCGATTCCACTTATTACTGTAAGCAGAAAAATAATGTTTTCTCTCCGCTCTTTCTTTAATACTTCTCGATCTGCTTCACGTTTACTAGGAGAATCATTTTCGCTCTTCCGTGAAGACTGGTGCGATTTTGTAGGATATGATGCTACATCCTGTGGTGACTGACGTGTTTCAGCTTTTGTGGTCTCTTCGCCTGTAACGTTTTCACGAGCTGATCTTGCTCCTCCATCAGTGTCTCCTAAGATAGCTATCCCTGCGATAGGTGGAGCTCCGACATAGGCATATTCAGGCTCTACAGCCGGGTTGGTAGGGTCGTCATCTTCTGGTTGGTTCAATGACTCGGTTTTGGTCGGTTTCCGGTCTGGTTGGGTAGGAGGGTCATCTGTATCGAGTGTTTCCTGTGGGCTTTCCGCTTCTACAGTAGGGTGAAGCTCTGCATAAAGTTGCCGTAAAAATGCTTCGAGATACGTCGCTTTGTCTGGATATTCGTGAGGAATTACCCGTATACGTTTATTATGTAAACTTTCTTTTAAATCTTCATCAATAATTGCAGAAGTTGGAAATAGGACATAATGTGTTTTTTTGGGTTTCCTGAACAGTTCAAGAATAATCTCAAAATCAGGGTCCTCAGGTAAATATCCGAGGAATAGTACGATACACTTCTGCTGAACATCCTCTATATAGCGCACAAGTTCAGAATCGTCGTTATTGTAGTTAGACTTTTTGAACTCACTGGGAATCAAGATCGGAATATCTGTATCACCATCATAATAATATCCACGAATTTTAAGGATATGAAATTGTGATATATTTTTTCTGATCTCGCTAATTCCTTTAGAAGCGGAATAACCTATAACTTGAGGTGAACGTGCATCGTAGATTTGTTCTAATATACTATCGAAATTGGTTGTTGCAATTCCACCGCGAAATATATTTTTTATTAAAGTGTGAACCTCCACAGGTTGAGCTGATTGATAAGTTTGCTTCATGAACTCAAGTAATGAATCTTTGTCTAGGCGGTTATTTTTCAATAAAGCTACTGCTGCTTTTGTCCATTCACTGTTTGAAATACATTTATCAATGTAATCATCTTTTGACTCTCTATGTTGATAAAAGTCGTACATTCTTTGTACAAGTTGAGTCCAGCTTGGCAGGTACGCTTTCTCAGAAACACCATTTCCTACAATCAAAATACATTTAGTCTTCTCAGGATCAGGATTATTCTGATTGCGAATAGCATCCTTTAGGACTTTAGGAATACGAAATGATCCTGGTGGTGTATTCGGGTTTTCAGCCGTCATCAATGAGTGTTCCCGTGTGCTGTGCAGGTGCGCGAGAAAAGCCTACCATGCCACCGCGCTGTTGGCATCCGATATTTTTAAATTTATTCTAAATTTTTTGAAACAACCTGAAAAAGGTTTGATGAAACCAGTCCGTTGTCTGATATGATAAGTGTACAAGGTTGGTAGAGAGTTAGCAAACTATTTCATAGTATTACTGCCATCCTCACCATAATCGCTACACCGGGTATTACACAGGGGACACATCATGAAACAGATGAGGCTTTTGGCAGCGCTCTTCGCGCTTTTGTTGGGGTTAATGCGCATCGGTTTTACACCAGTGGAAGCGCAGGGTGATGTGCCGTGTAATCCAAATTTACCTATCGCCGTTACGTCGTGCTATTTTGAGCCAGTCCAAGACACAATGGCCTCTGTGTTGGAGGTACGACCTAACGGACGAGACAATCGTACTGGTGCATTTTTTGATCGAGGTGTTGACAACGGGCTAGGCCGTACATTTATGGCCGTCGGCACAATGGGATACGGTGTTGCAGGACTCGATGAATATCAGATATGGTGGGATGGTCGCGCTTTAATTGGTTTTCCAGATATTGTTTCCGGGGGGAATATTCCCGCTGATGCTTATAATATCAATATTGAAATACTTTTGCATTACTATGGTGCCTATACTGGCCTAACGCCAATCTATGCCAGCGTAATCACGGAAAATTGGAATGAAGCCGGACTTACACTTCCTCTTGTTCTAGGGTTCGAGGGAACTCAGCAAATTAACAATGCCTTTCCCATCTTTAATGATGATGTTGTACGACCTTCTAACCAAGTCGATCTAAATGTGTTAGAAGCACTGCTTCTGGATCAAACACGTACAACTTTTGGTGTCTTGCTTCGCACGGATGGACCTAATCAAGAAGACCCATTCCCTCACACTTTTGCAGGCAATTACCAGGGTTTATTCGTCTGCTCGAATAATCAGGGTGTCCCATGTGGGAATGGAAGAATCCCCCGTCTTATTCTGACATTTACCCGGAACAGCCCTCCCACCGCGCCTGTCCTGGTCGCGCCGGAAAATAACGACCAGCCCTTTGAATACACGAGGCTGAACGCGCTGTTCGATTGGAATCCATCCACTGATGCGGACGGCGACCCGATCACCTATCGCTTTGAAACGAGTAACAACCCCAACGGCCCCTGGCAAGGCGTGGATGTGGGCACTGCCACCCAATACACCGTACCTAGTGGATTACCTACAGAATCGAACGTCTACTGGCGTGTGGTGGCCGTCGCGAATGGGCAGGAAACCCCGTCGGAGGTGCGGCTGGCGCGTACCCCCACCGCCTATTGCAGTGCGCTCAACCCGGCGGAACTGCCGATTGTGGAGTGCATGGCGGTACAGAAGCTCTATCGTGCTAACCAGCAGACATGGCAAGGGACGACCTGGAATTTTGATCTGGATACAAATGGTCTACCTGAGGACGATGTTTGTGACTTCACAGGTGTAGACTGCAATTTCGTCGGTGGGCAGCAGCACCTTACCGGCCTGAATTTGGCAAATCGTGGATTATCCGGGGCTTCACTTCCCCAGGAATTGACGCTGGTGCCGTACTTCAATGACTTACTCGTACCCGATAATCCCAATCTTCAAAGTGTTTTCCCGTTTGTCTACGGACTGCCCTGCCTCCAACGGCTAAACGCGTCGAGAACGAACTTTAACGGCGCCTCTCTTCTCGCGCCTGTTGCTGATCCTGACCTGAACCTCGGGAACCTGCGTCATCTGCGTGTTCTGGAAGCCAATCGTATTACCACAAACGGGGGTAATACAACTTATCTGACAGGCACACTTCCGCAGGAACTCCCTCCACCCACACAAACGTGTGATCCAGCGACCCCGACTCTGCAACTTCCCGGTTGCCCCGTGCCTGTCTATCCTTACCAGCCGGGAAGGATGAGCTTGTGTGTGCTAAAAATCTCAGGCCATCAGCCACCAAACCCAAATTTCAATCCCAACCCATCCCCTGGCCTGACAGGGCCAATCCCAGCCTGGATTGGTTCAGCTAATCTGTATCAGCTTGATCTTTCAGACAACAGCCTGACCGGGACGATTCCTTACAGTCTTGGGAATCTATGGAACATGGGGCCGAATTCACAGCGATCAAACGACTGGGAACTGCGGCTGGAGAACAACATGCTTTCTGGAAACATCCCGGATAGCATCGTTAATCTCACTCGGTTGCGATACCAATCCTTTGATTTGCGCTATAACAACCTTTTCGAAACCACACCTCTGGTGAATACCTTCCTACTAAACCGAGTCGGAGTACCGCCCAGCGCCAACCCCAATGCCATTGCGCTGCCCTGGACGAACTATCAAAACAGTCCACCGCTGGATTTCCGGGTGCTGGGTATCGATTCCAGTACCGGACAGGCTTATTTTGCCTTTACCCCGATTGGTTACGATCAGAACCTCGACAACGATGTAAATAACGGGATAGACATCACCGGATTGTATCAAATCCAGTTTGGAGAGACCTGGGACTTCCGTGACTTTATGACCTGCCCAAGCGGAGCGCAACCTGAGAACAGCGGAACCTTTTCGCGTGGTTACAATCTATCGGGAGTACAGCCACTTCCGACACGCTATCTCATTTGTCAGATCAACAACTACAACCCCAACAAAGCCTATTTCTTTCGGATGCGCTCCATCACGCCACCGCATCGTTACGGTCAGGGTAACAGGCTGGAAAGTACATGGGTGGAGGCTAGTACGCTGCTGAAGCCCGGTTATAACGCGTCGGTTGTGAATAATGTACCCCTGACTTTTGAGTGGACGGATATTCAGGGTGAGATTTACTACACGCTGCGGGTGTGGAACGGCGCGAGTAACGAGATCGTCCATGCCATTCTGCGCGATGACCAGTACTGCAACAATGACGACCACATCTGTCGCTATACGCCTGTTCAGTACAGCGACATCGACCCGCTGACGAACGGGCGCTACACCTGGTCGGTCACGCCCTGGCGCGAGTTCCTAGGAGGCTATGCCTCAGTCGGAATGGCAGGGTGTATCCAGCAAGGGGGTTACGCTGCGTTTGATCCGTCAACGTGTACACCCTTTACGGTAGCCGCGCCGGGTCTGGTGACGATGAGTCCAGTGACGGAGACGAATCTGCCCAGCCCGACGATCAAGTGGACGATTTCAACAGAAGCCGCCAATGCGACGCATTTTCGGGTCGCCATCACGCGGGGTGATGCTGCTTCCGCAACTTTGAGTTCCATCGTTTACGGGCTTGACCAGCAGCTTTTTGCAAAGAACCAGTACTGCCGGGAGACCGCTTGCAGCCTGCCGCTGCCGATTGGCTTGCCCAACGGAACCTATACCGCCTGGGTACAGAGTGTCAGTGCGGGCGGCGTCAGCACGGGTGGCCTTTACGGGAATGGCTATGCACATTCACCGACTTTTACGATGGCAAATGGATTAGTCCTGCCTGCCCGTCCAACTGGACTCCAGGTTGATTTCAACCAGCGGCAGGGGCTGCCTGTTGTGCAGTGGAACGATCAGGCAGCGGCTACCCACTATCATGTGGTCGTCATTCGTCTTCCCTTTACCAATCCCTTGATCGTTTTGGCGAATGAAACTCTCTCCCGGAGCGAGGCGTGTGCTCAGGGTGTGTGCACCGCTAGGCCGACCTTCCTGCCGCTGATGGAAAACGGTGTTACATATGGCTTCTATGTTCGAGCCGAAAATGCACTGGGGAGTTCGGTTGGCGGGCGCTATGACAATGGTTACGCTCATCTGGAACAGGCTTATCTCAGCCCACCAGCGCCATCCGTCGTCAGCGATGGTTTCTTCCCCCAGCGCGGCGCGGTAATGACCAATGGCCTCGTCGAGTATCGCTGGAACACGGTCGCTAATGCCGTCGGCTACGAAATCTGGGTGGGGACGGCACAGGGCATGTACCATACAAAAGCGTTCTGGGCAGAGGATGTCTGTGCGCCGCATCCTGGCACGTGCGCTTATACCCCTGACGTGTACACCATTGGTAATGCTCGCGCCTATACCCTCCCGGCTACCAGCACACTAATTTACTGGAACGTGCGAGCAGGCGGCTCCGGTGGATGGGGGCCCTGGGTGTACATGCCCAATAACGCGCTGACAAATGGGCTTTCGTTTACGGTGACGACCCCACAGACAGCCGTGACACCAAACCTGATTGCTCCCACAGATGGCGCAATCATCGCCAATACCAATCTGCCAACTGTAAGCTGGAGCCATAACCCGGCCAACGACGGGTATATTCTTGAGGGCGCTGTGGGAAATGCCCCCGGTTTGGAGCTTCAATGGGGTGAAGTCACGAGAGAATCCGCCAGCAGCATTTGCAATGCAGGTGTGTGTAGTATTACCGCAGCGAGCGTAGTGCCTCACGGGGTTTACTGGTGGCGTGTCACCCCGCTTTCAGCTGGGCAGGTGGGGACTACCTCAGAATCGCGGCGCTTTATCATGGTGTCGTACAACTTGCAGCCCTTCACCATTCAGGGCACAGAGCCAACGGTGACGCGCACGGCAGGCTGGACTCTGATGAATGACTCTACCGCTGACCAGTCCAGCTATCTGTTGAGCAGCGGTGAACAGGAAACGCTGTCAATTGTGATTGAAGGACGCGGGCTGGATGTGGTCTATCTTGGTGTACCGGGCGGGGGCAGTTTCACGATTGAGGTGGATGGCGTGGTGATGCAGACCGTGAACACGGATACACCATCGCTGCGCTACAGCCAACTGGCAAGTGTACACGGGTTAGGCGAGGGGCGGCACACCGTGCGGATTATCGCGCAGTGGGGTGGACAGGTGGCGCTGGATGCCATTCTGATCGATGGGGTGATCCTGGAAACCCCTGCGACAGCTACCCCGACTCTACCTCCAACGGTGGAAATCCCGACTGCTACGCCGGAAGCAACGCCCGTCGTCGTGCCAACCCTGCCACCAACGGTTGAGCCGACGCCCGAACCAACGGCCACACCGCTCCCGACCGAGCCGCTGCCGGAAACCACACCGGGCACTTAACTCACCCAAATGACCAGAGAGGCGCTTGTGTGCGCCTCTCTGATCCTCGAAATTTTAGATTCGATATGTTCTCCCAGTTCTATTGGGTCGGGCACATCATGGTGAAGCAGGTATCTCCGCCGTCGCTTCGGGCGTAGGCGGTGGGAGCAGCGGAGGCACGAGCTGCCCATCGATGACGAGCGCATCAATCGCCACCTGCCCCTGCTGGACGAGGATGCGAAGCGTGTGCTGGCCGGGCGGCAGATTGGCAGCGGTCACGATCTGCCCGTAAAGCGGCTGTGGCGCATTTGCGTTCACCGTCTGCACAATCACACCGTCAATCTCGACAGCGAACGTGCCTAACTGCGGCGCGGCCAGATAAACCACATCCACCTGTGTTCCCACAAAACTCAGCGTCAGCGCATCCTGAGCGCTGCTGACCAGAACACTTTCACCGATAGCATCGGGCGCGGCACTGACCGACCAGTTCCCGCTGCGACTGATCGCCGGGTCGTCCGGCGCAATCATCAATGGCTGTGAATTGATCGACAGCGACAGGAACTTGCGCGAGAGCGAAGGCGTTCCCGCCCCGTTGATATTGCCCGGTATCACCCGCCAGCGATACAGCCCATAGGCGACAGGTGAGGGAAGCTGAACAGTGCAGGCATTAGCGCTGCACACTGGGTCAGTCGAGTAATAAGTCTGATTATATACGAGCGCACCACTGCCGTTTTTGACTTCGAGATAGTAGCCCTGGCTGTTGGGCACGGTTGCCCACGTCAGCGTTGGGAGATTGGTGGCGAAGATCACCGTATCGTTGGCCGGGCTGAGCAGGTTGGGCGCGGCAGGGAACGGTACATCGACCGAGAAGGCGAGGCCATTGGGTGTCCAGTTACCCATTCCTGCCGGGTTCTGTGCGCGGACGTTCCATAGATAGTTGTCATTTTCCAGCAGCAGATTGGCAATCGTCAGAGAGCAGCTATTCCCATTACAGACCTCACTGCTGCGGTAGGGCAGGAAGTGAAGGGTTTGCGTCACGGCGGGATTCCCAATCCATATCTCATACACATCTCCATTGGGAACCGCCTGCCAGCGGAAGGTGGGCGAGAACTGGCTCACCACGCCGCCGGGAGCCAGCAGTGTGACCAGGCCGGGTCTGCTGCCACCCACCGAGAAAGCGTTGCCATTGGGGCTTCCCCAGCCAGTAAGCCCGCCCGGCCCGTAAGCCTGCACATCCCAGCGATAACTGCCGGGAGCCAGGGTAAGCGGCGGGACAATCGAGCAGGCGGCGGGATGCACCGGACAGCCCACATCAGATGCCCAGTACCACTGCAGATGAAGCGGTTCTGTGCTCCCCACGCTTTGCACACGCAGCCTGTAGGAAACTGCATTCGCGACCGAGTTCCAGCGGAAAGCAGGCCGCCCGGTCGCGATTCCGCCTAAAGGCGCAAATCCACCCGATGGTACATTGGGCGCTGGAAGGCTCAGCGGCTGGTTTTCCAGTACACCATAGCCGTTGTTATACACGCCGCCTGTTGAATCGCCGCCCGCACCGGAAGCCTTCACCGCAACGTTATAGCTGCCGTTGACGAGTGCTATTTGTGCCTGTACCTGGCAGATCGTCCCATTACAGCCTGCCTGCGGGCGGGTGTACGTTTGCAAGAAGGGGAAGGCCTGCCAGCCTGCCGTACCGATCACCACATGAAAATTTGTCGCCGCCGCGTCATCGTTCCAGCGAATCGTCGGCAGGCCAAAACCATACTCCACCGCCAGCACGGTCGGCAGCGCAGGAATGGGCGCGGTCAGCGTGAAGTCAATCGGACCCGCGTAGCCATTGTCGTAGGGACCCGTATCGTTTAGCTGCCCGCCGGGACCGACAGACTGGATAAAGGCGCTCAACGGTGTCTGGTTGGGCAGATCGACCGGGACAGGCAGCCCACAACTTGTCCCGTCAACGTCGCCACATACCTCCGCACGGCTAAAATCATCAAACAGCAGGACGGTAAGGACGTTGTTTGCCAAATCCTCCGTATCCAGCACCGCTACCCGGAAGCGAGAAGCATTGACCGCCTCCCCTTGCAGCGACCAGTTCAGCGTCGGGCGTCGGGTATTGGTCTCGGTCGCATTCAGCGGCGTGACCAGTCCCGGCGGGTCTGCTTGCAGGCGGAACGTCATCGGTCCGGCGATTTCGCCCAGTGCCACCCGGCTCCACGCCCGCAGATACCATTGATAGCGACCGGGGCGCAGACGATAGGTTTCGCGCAGTCGGGCAGCATCAATGCTGCAAACGGTGTCCTGACAGTAGGATGCGGCGGTGAGCACCTCATTGACCACTGTCTGACCTGCCGCATTCACGACCACCAGATAGAAATGTGACGCGCCCGGCGAGGTGATCCACTGATAGACCGGGTTGCCATAATCGTGCCGAACGGTGCCCAGCGGCGCAATCGGCTTCACGGCCAGTTCCGAGATGATGATCGTCGCCTCGGCCTGCCGCCACACGTTGCCATCGGACACACGGTAGGTAAAGGTGTCCTCGCCTCTGAAATACAGGTCGGGTTGGTAGACAAACGACCCATCCGGGTTGAGCGTCAGCACCCCTGCACTAGTTGTATCCTTGAGGGTAAAGCTGATCGAGTCGCCGTCAGGATCGAAATCGTTGACCAGAATCCCGCTGACTGCATCGACCGTCAGTGGATCAAGAAAGCCGCTCAGATAATAGTCGTTTTCCACCAGCGGCGGCTGATTACCCGGCAGCAGTGCGTTGGTTTCATACGCGCCAATGTCGCAGCGGTGCGGTTCATCCCAGGCGCGTTCCCAGCCGCGTCCATCGACCAGTGTGCAGGCGGTCGGCCCCGTCCCGGAGGGATTGCCTGCGTCGATGGCCGGGCTGTTTTCCAGCAGGGCATGAGTCAGCAGCGCACCGCCGTTGTCTGCCAGTCCCCCCAGCAGCGCAGGAACAGCGGTCAGCGTGGTTGCTACATCGCCCGCTACGACACAATCGCCGCCAGGTGTCTGGAAGAGGTTGTAGCCAAGCGAAATCATCCGCCCGCCGCAGTCTACGCCGTTGTCCGCGATCAGCGTGTTGCTGAGTTTGACTTCCGCCCGCAGGCTGCGCACCCCGCCCGCGCCCGCACTGGCGCTGTTGGCTGCGATGGTCACGCTGTTGAGGCTGGTGGTGCCGCTGTCGGTATATAGTCCCCCGCCATCGCTGGCCGTATTGCCGGAAAGCGTCGTATTGGAGAGCTTGACCGTGCCGGACGCAGTGAAAAGGCCGCCGCCGGAAGCCGCGCTGTTGCGGGCGATCAGGCTGTCATTGACCGTAATGCTGCCTGCGTCGGTCGCAATCGCCCCGCCGCTGCCTGCGGCATTGTCCGTAATCATGCTGCGGGTGAGCATGATCGTCCCGGCCTCGCTGTAGATCGCACCGCCGCGCCCGGTCGCCACATTACCCGTCATTACCGAGTCGATCAGGATGGCGGTGCTTTCCAGCGTGAACAGGCCTGCCCCATTCTCTGCCCGCCCGTTGCGCAGCGTCAGCCCGCGCAGTGTGACCTCAATCCCACCTCGCAGCGTCAGCACCCGCCCCACCGCGCCGCCATCCAGAATCGTGGTCGCTGCATCCGCGCCTTGCAGCGTGAGATCGCGCTGAAGGATGAGGTTTTCGGTGTAGACACCCGCCGCGATGTCGAGCGTGTCGCCATCCTTCGCACAGGCCGCCGCCGCCCCGACCGTCGCATACACGGCGCTTTCTCGTGGCGCGGGACAGGCCATCCCCGGCGTGATCGTTCCGGCAGCACTCACTTGCAGGGTGACGGGTGCCTGAGCGCTCAACTGCGCCGCGAGCAGAATCAGCGCCGCACTAACCGTAATCAGTCCAACGAAGGGACGTATGAGCTTCGATGTGCGCCGCATAACTTTTATCCTAAGTAAAGGCTAACCGATGCAAAAGTAGATTTGTTTAGGGACGACATATCGGTCCCCCTTGGAGTACGTTGGGTCTTTCATATCTATACTGAAAACTGAAATGGAAATTTGCACCAGTACTCCCAGAATCATGATATAGTCGACCGCTTATATCGAATTCCATGTTATTCCAGACATGTTTTGCTGTGTTAACAACACTCTGTACTCCGCTTCGGAAATCTGCCCACCACCAAGGACGTTTATTGTCTACGATAATCGCATTAGTAACATCTAAATACTCAGATACCACTGGGTGATCTGTAGCTGCACTAATTAGCCCAGCTGCCAACAGACTCTGCAAATTCTCTGGTTTTAAATGCCCCTGCTCTGCACGAATTTCAATACTTTTGGCATAGGAACCCACAATAAAATTATCTAAAAGAGTAGGGGGATCGGCTATATCTTCAATGCCGCCTGCTATTACAGCACCGATTAAACCATTTGGACTAGGGAATTTATCATTAAAAAGGGCGTAACTCACACCATTCACACAAGAATTTAACTGTGCACAAATGATCGCAGCTTTATTGGCTATTGCTAATACTGCAATACTCCCACTTCTATCAAGCCAATTAACCGGGTCGTTGAACACATACGCATACAGGTTTGCATCGCCTGCTGCGAAGCCAATGGGGTCTTTGCTCGTCCAGCGCCCAACTTCGGGGTCGTAGTCACGGGCACCGAAGCGGACGAGTCCGGTATCCGCGTCGTAAATGCCGCCTGCATAGCCGAAGGGCTGGAAGCCGGGGCTGCTGTCGAGTGTCACGTTGCCCCAGGCATCGTAATCGAGGCGCTGCGCGACGCTGCCCGTTGCTGCATCCACCACCAGCCGCACACTGCCCAGATGATCGGTGATGAAGCGGTAGGTCACGCCGCCGCGCACCATATAATCCGGCACATGCGCCTGGCTGCCATAGACGAAGCGGCTGACCACGTTCCCCTGTCCGTCGAGTTCAGCGATGGGTTCCAGCCCGTCCTGATAGATGAAGCCCTGCACCAGCGTCCCGTTGACCTGCTTCCCGACGCGGCGGTTGAGCGTGTCGATCAGGTAGGTGATCTGCGTCCCATTTGGGAGCGACACGCCAATCAGGTTGCCAAGCACATCGTAGGTGTAGTTCGTCGTCTGGCCGTTCTCGGTGCGCGTGAGCAGTTCGCCGCTGGGGGTGTAGGTGTAGCTGATGCCGCCGAAGGTCAGCAGGCGATCCTGCGCGTCATAGGTAGCATCAATACCGTTTGCTTCGGTGCGGTTGCCGTTGGCATCGTACTGATAGCTGCCGATGACCTGATTGTTCAGTTCGACCGTCGCCAGCCGCCCGGCGGTGTCATAGGCAAAGTCGTAGGTACGGGTCGTGCCTGCGATAGACTCCACCAGCCTTGTGATGCGCCCCAGGCCGTCGCGGGTGTATTCGACATCGTAAAGGGTGCTGCCACCGAAGCGGGCGATATAGTCGGTCGGTTCGCCGTGCACGTTATAGGCGATCTCGTCGCTCACGCTGCCCAGGGTGGTGGTCGTCAGCAGGCCGCTGTCATTGTCATAATCCAGCGCCAGCGCCCCCGCCGCCGTGATCGCGCCGTCAGCATCGTAGGTATAACCGACCGGGTTCGCATCGTTGACGCTGATCTCGGTGACACGATAATCCGCGTCATAGGTGTAGGACACGCTGCCTGTGACGGCTTCCCCGGCGGGCATCTCGATCCGGTTGGGCACTTCCCAGCCCGCGTTATAGATAAAGCCCACATCAACCGCATCCGGCGCGGCCACAGCGGTCAGCCGCCCCACACCATCGTAGGTCATGTCGAGCGTGGTGGTCGCCCCATTGCGCGGCATTGTCACCGTATCCGGTCGGCCAGCCGCATCATAAGCGAAGGTGATAACGTCTCCTTCTGGACGGGTAATGGTGGTGAGTTCCTGTGCCCCGTTGTAGGCGTAGGTGGTGGTGTTGGTGCCGCCACCCGTCACTGCCGGGGCGATGTAGGCTTCAGGGAGGCCGTCAGCGCGATAGGTCAGCTCATGCACCTGATCGCTCGGTGTCGTGATCGTCCGCAGGTTGCCCGCTTCATCATAGGTGTATTCCACCACACGCCCGCCGGGGAGCGTCTCCTCGACAATGCGCCCGAAAGAGTCATACTCAAAGCGGTGATCGCGCCCTTCGGGGTCGGTAATCGTCTCCACATACCCCTGCGGCGTGTAGGTCAGCCCAAGCTGGCGTTGGTCGGCTCCCATCCCCGCGCTGATCTGCGTGACATTGCCGCGGGCGTTGTAATCGAATTCCGTGACCGTGCCGAGTGTGTCGGTCAGGCTGGTGAGAAGGCCAGCGCCGTCATAGGTCATTTCAAGCGCACGACTCAGGGGTGAACTTACCCCGACCAGGTTTCCCTCAGCGTCATACTCAAATGTTGTGAGTTGATTGAATGGATCCTGAATGTTCTTCACCTGATTAAAGTTCGGTTCATAGGTGAAGGTGGTCGTTCCGCCTGCCTGCTGATCGGTAATGGTGCGCAGGTTGCCGTTCTCGTCATAGGTCATATTCACACGCGCCCCGCTCGGCAGCGTAACCGCCGTCGGGTTGCCGTCTGCGTCGCGCTCAATCCGCACGGTCTGGTCGACTGGGTTGGTGATGGCATTGACGTAGCCCGCTGGCCCGATCTCATAAGTCGAGGTGCGCGGTGCCCCTGCTGGGAAATCGGTATAAGTGGTCACACCGTCCTCCGGGCGTATGACCGGGAGCGGCGCATTCTCCGTACCGCCGAACCCAACCGACTGCGCGTTGGTCGTTTGCCGCTGGGTTCCGCCAGGAAGTTCAGCACTGACCAGCCTCCCCTGTGGATCATACACGCGCTCGGTCGTCTGGCCGCGTGGGTCGGTTTCGCTAATCATAAGATGTTCACCGTCATAGCCGAAGCCCATTGTGCTGTCGTCGGGGAACTCGACGGCGGTCAGCCTGGCCTCGGCATCATGGGTGAAATCGGTCTGGCGCCCGTCGGGGTCGATGACTCGCGAAAGTGCGCTGCCTGTGTAGACAAGCTGCGTGCTCAGCCCGACCGGGTCGGTCACACGCACGAGGCGATTGTTTGCATCGTAAGCAAATACCGTCTCGTTGCCGTTTCGGTCGATGAAGGCGGTCTGATAGCCCTGGGCGTTAAATTCTGCCCGGCTGCCATCCAGATAAAAGCGGGTGTAGGTATCGTTCAGGCGTTTCAGAATGGTGGTATAGTCGCCTTCTGGTCCCTCGTAAATGACTTCGCTGTCCTCGGGAAGTACGGAATACAGATATTGCGTGGGAATCACACCCCCCGGCAGTCCCCCGCCGGATGCGCTCAGCACAACGAACGCGCTGCCCCGGTACTCCGCGAAGCTGAGTGAGATGGGCACGTACCCCTGCGGAAGCGAAACGGGCGGGCTGGTAAAATCGCGGAAAAACGTTTCCTCATAGCGTCCGAGAATGGTCTGCCCATCAATCCGCAGTTCAAAAACATCATCCACCCCGACCGTAAACGTCACTTCGCCTGCCTGCGGTACGTAGAGATAGCCTGTGAACAACGCGCCGAAGAAGTCGTTATCGCCGGGCGGCTGGAAGGAAATATCATCCCCCTGTGGCATATTCGGTACAGTCGACTCCAGCACACCATTTGGCCCAAAATAATGGAATGTATCGTAGAAGATCGATTCTGGTGCTTGACCAAAATTAACGGATGGTACGACAAACTGATTGACTGACCGCATCATATCCGGCGTAATTGCCGAAAATGCGCCCGGTGTCAGCCCTGCGAAGTTGGTGCGGACACCCTCCGCTGGGTTTTCAAGATCGAACATCTGCATTCGCAGACCATCCCCAATACCCTCACCGCGCCTGCTTTCGCTGAAGATCATGGACGCGCCGCTGCCGTCCGTCCACAGCAAATCCTGCGAGTTATCATCATAAAGCTGCTGCAAGCCGCTGATGCCCCAGCCGATGCCGTAAGGACTGCTGCGCCCGTTGACCACCATCACCTGCTCCGTCTCTCGACTGGTGATGTTAGAAGTCAGGAAGCGGCTGGTGAGGTTGAAATCATAGGCATAGATGCTGGTGGGCATACTGCGGGCATCCACGCCTGCCGCCCCGCGCACGGTTTCGTCAAAGTCTTCACGCAGGCCAACGGTGTTCATAAAGCTGAATGGGCCGGACGCTGCCCCATTTTGCCCTCGCAGATCAAACGACAGCAGATTGGGCAGGGTAGAGCGTGTTTCAATAGTCGCGTCAATTGGCACAATAGGATAGGGGTAAGCGCGGTCGGTGGTATACACGAACTCCAGCCCGCGTGCTTCTCCCTGAGAGACGTAAGCAGGCAGTGCGAACCCGGTCGCCAGGCTGCCGCTGCGCACGTCCATCGCGGATGCCGTATACAGCGCGGCGCAGGTGTTGCGGTTGCCCCCGGTGCGTGGGAACACACTTCCGCGCCGCATCCGGGGTGGCAGTGGGAAATGCCACGAGGACTCCTGAATACCGCCTCCCGGTAGGGTCGTAATCATCAGCCCGTCATCAGAGACGCGCCCCCTGCCCACTTCGATAAATTGACCGGTGGCGTGGCTCATTGACCACAAATCAACCTGGCTTCCCGCTTCCAGTCCATCAAAATTTGGGAAGGTCAGTGACGCAAAACCGTTAAACGTCAGCCCCATCGGCTGTACCGAGATCACCAGCCCGGGTTCGAGCGTGTCGGGCAGTGAACCCGGTGTGAAGCGCTCCGGCACCTGAGAAATGGTGATTTCGCCCTCGTAAAGTGTTCCTTCTTCGGTCTCCACCGTTCCCGGAGGTATGGTCACAGTCATGTTGAGGGTAGGGTTATAAACGACAGTCGTCCCGTTGGGGTTAACCCGTGTGGCGCTCGACCAGTCGATCTTCATCAGATAGATCGGGCGAGTAATGTCATTTACCATATCAGTCCGAAGTGTATTCAGCGACCGATACGCCCCATAGGTATCGTAGGGGTAGGCATTGCGCCCGTCGAAGTCGAAGCTGTTCCCCTCACCGGGGGGAAGACCAGCGATGCGGAAATAGCCGTTCGCGTCCGTGCGCACGAACAGCCCGGTCTGGATGTGGCGCACGAGCGCCCCCCGCAGCGGGGTGGTGATATTCATCTCCGCATCATTGGCATCGAGAATGCGCCCCGTGACGACGGTTTCCTCGGCATAAGGCAGCCGCTCGAACGCGCCAATATCACACCCGCTGCCCAGCCCGCGAAAGACCCCGCGCTGATCGCGACTCTGCGGCGCGGTACAGTTCTGTGGATTAGCGGTGTCCAGCGCCGGACTGCCCGGCAGGAGCGCATGGCTCAGAGTAAAGCCGCCGTTGTCGCTTGCGATTGGATCGAGCAGCGGATTGGTGGCGGGACGATCTCCCGTCCCTGCCAGATTGCAGGAGGCATCATCCGCGATGTTATAGCCTGCAGAGTTGACCGCACCCGCACAGTTCCCGCCCGCCGTGCTGTAAGCAAGGATGGAATTGGAGAGATTGACAGCAGCAGAGGAATAAACCGCCCCGCCCGTCTGATCGGCAGCATTGGCCGCAAAGGTGCTGTAGTTGATGCTCACAACGCTCTGGGTATACAGACCGCCACCCGCGCTGCTGGCGCGATTGCCGGAAAAGGTCGTGCTGCTGATGCTGCCCGCACCCGCGTTAAACACGCCCGCGCCATTGACCGCGCTGTTGCCACTGAAAAGACTCTGTGCGAGGCCGATTTCGCCCGCCGCGTTGTGCAGCCCGCCACCGCTGCCGACCGCCGAATTGCCCCTGATGGTGGTCTGTGAAATGAAGATTTTGCCATTGTTCGCGTTATAGATACCACCGCCGGAACTCTGTGCCGTGTTACCTGTGACAAACGCTTCCGTCTGGAAAGTCACCGTCCCACCCCGGTTGTAGACCGCGCCGCCGGAGCTTCCCGCTGTGTTGTTTTCGAGGCGGCTGCCGCGTTCGATCAGCACAATGCCGCCTTCGTTATAGAGGCCACCGCCGGAACTGGTGGCCGTGTTTTCCAGCACAGCAGTACCGCGCAGCGTGAGAGTCCCGCCTTCGTTATAGATGCCGCCGCCGCTGCCCGTGCTCCCACCGAGCATGGCAATGCCCTGAATGGTGACGGCTGCCCCGCGCACGTGAAGGATACGGAAAGGCGAAGCCACATCAGAAGCGCGGCGGAGGCTCAGATCAAGCCAGCCGGGACCGCGCAGGATGACATTCTGCTGGATGACGGGCAGCGGAGAAGTGAGCAAAATCTCCCCGCGTACATCGCCAAAATCCACCGTGTCCTGATCTGCCCCGGCAGCACATTCACCCGCTGCCGTGCCGGATGGCTGATTTTCATTCACGGCACGGATGGCTTCTCGCAGGGTGCAGACGCCATCGTTTGCGGTTGTGTCGAGATTGGACGTGATCAGGATGCGGGCGCTGGTCTGCGCCATAACGGACGGCGGTGCGAAGGTAAAAAAAGCAAGCGAGAGGAGCGCAAGAACGGCCAGTAAACGTAGTTGTGGGCGCAAAAAAGGAGCGGGGTAGCCGGGACGCATTACAGTGTCTCCTCTGCTCATCAGTTTTTAAGTCATTATTGTATTTATTTTCATTATGGCGTAAAACACAACCGAAGGCAAGCAGTTAGTAAAGAGGAGTCAAACCGTCATCGTAGTTCCAATTCAAAACCTCGTGCTTGAGCTTCACCTTAACCGGAATAATTTTCTGCTGGTTATACTGCCGTTTATTGTTCCTGAATCCAATTCACAAAAAATTCGTTTTGGCTTAAGGCATTTCGTGATATTCTAAAAGCACGGATGGAATATCGTTTTCCCCAACAATTTGGGGATCGGTAAACCCACAAAGCCTAAAGAATAAATTGAGGCGGTGAAATTCCATCAGTAAATTCCGTCAGGTTGAGTCACAAGTGTCTTTTTCGCCTTGTTGAAAACGAAAGATATTTTTATGGAGACCGAAGCAGACAGCATTCATGGCCTAACCACCCTCAGGCTGTTCTTTTCTGAAGAAGTACGCGAAGCCGTTTTCAAGCGGCTGTGGCAGCCTCGCATTAAAGCGACCCCTGCACGTCGTCATCTGGAGTCAATCCTCCGTGCCCGAAAGCTTGACAGTGTGCCAATAGATGGTTTCCGCGACCCCCTGCGTGCGCACAGTTTTGCGAATATTCTGACTATAGTTTTCCAGCAGCAGGACGCGGTACTTCTGGAAGATCGCGAACTGGTGGAGGCACTTCTGGCGGTATGGCTTGAATATGAGCATGAGAATACAGCCATCATTGATCGCTTTCTGAGTGAACAGGGGTACAACCTGGCGCGGGATGTGCTCGAAGTGCTGGACAGTCAGGAGCGGTGCGCCCTGCTGCCTGAACTGCTGAAAGCGTTCCATGGTGCGCATCCTAAAATACCGCTTGAGAAGGCTGGCCTGCTGCTGCTGGCGCGGATGGGGGCAGAAAAATTGCCGGATGAGGAAGCGATACACAACGATACGCTGCCGCATGACTCCCTCTGGACACACTTCATCGAACAACTACGGACGATACCCTTTACCGCGCCAGAGTGGAGCCAGTTTGAAGAAGGGATGGCGCTGCTCCAGCAGTTACAGGGCCAGTACGCCGCATGGCAGACGGCCAATCAGGAGCGACATGCACAGCTTGTGCTCTCCCTCAGGAGCTTCTGTGAAACGTTTGGCCCCGTCTTCCCCTACCATCAGATTCAGACGATTCACCTGTGGCAGCCCAGAGACGGCCTGACTGCACCGGAAATAGAAGACGTGACCGCCCGACTGGCGATGCTTGGTGAAAGACTGCAACACCATTTTGATTTCTACAACAGCCCCAAACCGACCAACCGGCAGGAGCGGCAGCAGCATCATCTCATGCTGGAAGCGCTCGAAACCGAGATTCACATCCTGTATACGGCACTGGAGCCGTTCTTCATTGCAGGCACACCGAGTCAAATTGTGTCAGAGCCACACGAAGTCTCTGATGTGGCGGATGGTGGATTGGATGAACCGACCAGCCCCACAGGGATCACAGATGCCGTCGATCCTGTCACCGAACACACATCAGTTGAAATGGCAGCAGACGCAGTGGAAATGGTCGCGGTTGTCGATCAGGCCGCTTTTGAAGCATCGGTGGATGCCTTCGTTGAAGACACACAGAACGCCCTGCCAGCGTTGGAAGCAGATGCGCCGCTCTTTACAGACAGCGCTGAACCTCCGATAGAGGTGGTCACCGATGTGGTCGCGGATGTGGTTGCCGAAACGGTGGATGCTGTTGTCGCTGATATGGTCGCAGACGGAATCGAAGAAGATACCCTGCCGACTTTCGCCGAACCGGACGAAGTCATAACCGCTCAGGTCAGTACCTCTACTAGTGAAGCCCCCGCCGCGTCGATCACCTCCACCCAGACGGTTTACGCCTACACGGCTGAAGCCATTGCCCGCAGTCTGCAGCAGGACGAGAATGCTCCGCTGGAAATGTGGCATGACCTGCTGTGGGCGCTGGTGGCAGAAGATGATCTTCTGGCCGCGTCGTGGCTGGCGCGCGGGCTGGAAGCGAATGATGCCCCTACCCCACTCCCCTCGTGGCTGCTGGTGGCGGTGCAGGGGTCGCGCTGGCTGCGGCTCGAATCACACCTCTTCGTGGATGACCTGCTCAACATCGCCAAGCAGGATCAGCCGGGTGACGATGATGCTTCACGGATGATGGGACTGGCAGCAGCCCTGCGTCCCGCGCTGATCGCTCCCGCCACAGGGATGATCGACTGGCTCCAGGTGCCTTCCTGCTGCGGCAAGCTCAATGACCTGGTCAATACCGTCTATGAGTTTTCCAGCAAGGACATTCCGTTGTATCACGACGATTTGGAAAAGGTCGATCAGCGAGACAGCAGCCTCTCTCAGCTTATTCAGATTTCCAGAACCGCCCGTCAGTGGCTCGACGATGCCCCCAGCCGCCGCATGTCCTATGACCCGGCTTCGAAGGTCTGGCGCTTTCAGGTTGGGGCGCGCGGGCTGGTGCGCAGGATGCTGACGCCCGTCATCGAAAACCGTCAGGAAGACGTTCACCTTGTGCGCGAGATCGTGACGCAGTTCCAGAACGACCTTAACGGCACCTTTATCGAAGACAGCACGGACGCCCTGGGGCTGCACAAGACCAACCGCATCGTGGGGGATGCGCGTAAACAGATTCAACGGGTGGCGCGGGAAGCGGTCGAACTGGCGGGGGGGTGGTGTGAACTGATCGAGCGCGAGCAGCGCCTTGCCCAGCGAGAGGCGGGATGGGTCGCCACCCAGGTGAAACAGCTTCGCAGACAGATTATCGCCAGCCTGCCCGCCGCGATGCAGCAGCTTGATCAGACCTTGCGTGAGACGGAAGACCACGCGCTTAAAGCCGCCATTCTGTGCCTGAAACGCGCGATTGGACAGGTTTGCCAGACGCTCCACCTGCCATCACCCAATCACATCCCCGCTTCGCTCACAGGCTGGGACTGGCTGGCGGATCTGCAACCGCTGGGGCTGGCTGTCAACCGCCGCCTGCTGGCCTTCCCCAACGTCGAACAGCCTGAAGATGGCAGCAGCACGCCTGAAGCAGAAATCCTGCTCCATGTGGCAGCGGCTATCCGGGATCGTTGTGTCGATAAGCGCAGCCTGAGCGATGTGGTCGGCCTGTGGCTGGAAAAGCAGGATTACCGCTTTGTTGAACTGCTGCTGCAAGCGCTGGAAGCAGATCCCAGTGTGGTCGATCTGCGGCTGGCCTATCATCAATGGCTGGAAGGGTCGCGGCTGACCGTGCGCGAACGGGCGACCCAGGTCGCGGACGAAGTGGAAAACGCGCTGCTCAACGGCATTATCACCGAAGAAGACCGCGCCCGCCTCAGCGAGGAAAGTATCCGAATCGTTGAGGACGAAGGGCTGAACTTCCAGCACAAGTATGCCCGGCTGAAAGGGATGCAGCAGGGGCTTCTGGAGCGCCATCAGCAGCGCTGTAACGAGCTTCGGCAGCGGTGGGAGAAGGAATTTGTGCCTGATCTGGCGAAGTCGGTGCCGGACGATTATCAGCGCCAGACCGTTACCCAACTGATGAATGATGCGCTTGACCGGGCAGATACCCGCGTCGCTGATGAATACATGGCGCAGCTTCTGCGGGTTACGTCGGGCAATGATGTGCTGGAAAAGACCCTGTTCTTCTCCACGCCCACCCACGATACCCTGCGCGATTTCATGGGTGAGGGCGGCAAGGCGGATTCCATCGAGCACTGGCTGCGCAATTCCAACTTTAACCTTAAACGCCTTGGACAGCACATTGTCGAGGGCGATAACGTGGCTGGTATTGATTTCAACAGTGTGCCCCGCCCGCGCCGTCAGGAAACGGGAAAAGTCCTTGAGGCCTGGCTGCACCTCAAAGGGGCTGATAAAAGCGGTGAACCGCAGCGGATGCAGTTGGCCGTGATGGCGCTTGCTCAATATCTGGGCATGGAAGTGGATCGGGTTCAGCCGACCAAGTGGGAAAAGGATGTTGACTGGTTCTATACCCCGCTGATCACACGTTCCACCCCGAATACACGCCCTATCGCCCAGTGGGGCACCCAGGCAGAAGTTCCCAACGGGCGGCCACCCCAGCAGCGGCTTTATCATGTGCTGGTCGTGTGGCAGCGGCATGACCCCGCGACGATCAAACAGCGCCTTGAAAGCCTGAAACTGGGCGACCGCCATAACGTAATTGTGATCTTCCTGGGGATGCTGCGGCGCAAGCAGCGCAGCGAACTGCCCCGCCATCAGATCAAAGCTGTCATTCTGGACGAGACGCTGCTGATCTATCTGGCGCAGGAGCGTGACGCATCCAGCCGCCTGGGCACCTTCCTGCGCTGCGGGCTTCCCTTTGCCGACCTGGTGCCGTACACACCCCGCGCTGGGGATGTCCCGCAGGAGATGTTTTTCGGGCGGGAAGAAGCGCTGAAGGAACTCACCAATCCACAGGGCAACTATGTCATCTACGGTGGGCGACAGATGGGCAAAACCGCCCTGCTGCGCCAGGTGCAGCGGCTTTTTCACGCGCCGGAGCGCGACCAGTACGCGCTTTACCTCGATATCAAACCCATCGGCAGCGATCTCCCGACCGAGATGATCTGGAATCGGTTATGGGAGGGGCTTCGGGCGCTGGAACTGGTGAAATCCCGCGACGATGGCCGGGTAATGGATGCACAACGCATCGAGTCGGCAATCCGGCAAATGCTCCATGAAAAGCCGCAGCGCCGCCTGCTGATCCTGCTGGATGAGGCCGATAATTTCCTGGATACGGATTCAGGTCAACTGGCAGCGGCATCCAACGATGTGCGCAAACCCTTCCCCATGCTGGAACGCCTGCGCACCATGATGGTGGAAACCAACCGCCGCTTCATGCTGGTACTGGCAGGGTTACACAATGTACAGCGCTTCCAGCATATCCCCAATCAACCGCTGGCGCACTTCAGCAAGCCGATCCCGATTGGCCCGCTCGACCCGCGCGATGCCGAGCGCCTTGTCACCGAACCGATGGAATTTCTGGGGTATCAGCCCGCGCATCCCTCGGTTGTGCTGCGCGTCCTGTCGTACACCAATTATCACACCGGGCTGCTGCAGATCTTCTGCGATGAACTGGTCAGAACGCTGCGCTCACGGTTGGAACGCGGGGCAACCCGACTGCCGATGTCGATCACACAGGAAGATGTTGATCAGATATACCGCAACGACAAGGTACGGGACAGCATCCGTGACCGCTTTAACTGGACGCTGGCGCTGGACACACGCTATCAGGCGATTGCCTGGTCACTGATTGTCGATCAACTGGACAAGGCCGAGAGTTTCAGCCGAACCTATACTTCGCGTGAAATTCTGGATGAGGTGACGCGCTGGTGGCCGCTCGGCTTTGAGAACGTGGATAGTGAAAAGATGCGCGGCCTGCTGGACGAAATGTGCGGGTTGGGCGTTCTGGTGCGAGATCCGAAGACAGCGGGGTATCGCCTGCGCAGCCCCAATCTGGTGCGGCTGATCGGCACCGAGCAGGAAATTGCGGAAAAGCTGCTGGAACTGGAATCCAAACAGCCGCCCGTGAATTTCCGGTTGGACACCCATCATCCGCCGCTGGATGACGCCGCGACCATTTACAGCCCGTTCACCTATGCGCAGGAACGCACCCTGAACCTGCCACAGTCCGGCGTGGTGCTGGCCTTCGCGTCCGACGCGCTCAACTTCCGCCGTATCCCCGACGCACTCCGCAAGCTGGTTCCGGTCAGTGGTCAGAGCAACGGGCATCACGAGCCATTCGCCGACGAAATCCCCCCGCTGGTCAACGACAGCAAATCGCTGCACGAATGGCTGGGAAAGCATTTTAAGGAAAATCCTGGTCGTGATCGCCTGATTGTGTATCAGACACCGCGCCTGATTCAGCCGGGTCTGCTGCGCGATCTGGTGCGAACCGCCGCCGATTTCTGTGAGCAGCACAAGCGCAGCCGCCGCACCATCCGCATCTTTTTCCTGTTCGATACGAAAGCAGCGTGGAACTGGTGCCTGCTCGATCCGAAAATCCGCCACGACCTTGAAAAGCGCGTGGACGGTGTTCTGAACGTCGCCCGCTGGGAGCGGACGGGCGTCGAGAAGCGTCTCGACCAGCACAATATCCCCTTCCCCGAAGAACTGGTAAACCGCCTGATGGAGGTGACGGGCGGGTGGCCGACGCTGCTCCACCTGTTCTTTGAGCAGGCCATCGGGAGGCGCAAGGCGGCGGATGCCATCATTGATGATCTGGCGCGGGATTTCAAAAGCGGGGCGCTGCGGAACAAATTCTGGAAGCAGCTTGGCACCGAGGAAAATGAACCGATTTTCCGGGTGCTCAACACCATCTGGGAGTATCAGCCTGTGAGCTACGAACAGATGATGATGCCGGGAGTCGTTGACGATGTATCCGATCACGAATGTCGCAGCGCTGTTGATTATCTGCTGCGGATGGGCTGCCTGACCTCCGCTTACGTTGACGGTGTCATCAGCGATAGTACGCACATGCTGGAACTCGAACCCGTGATCGAACGGGCGCTGAACCCGATCTGGCCGTCATCATGAAACTGCCCATCATCCAAACGGCCAGCGTACAGCGCTTTATCGACGGTATTCTCGATGATCTGACGCGCGGATGCAGTACGCTGGTGCTGCTGCCTGAAGACATCGACGAGGCACAGGTCTGGAACGTGGTGCAGGCCGCCCTGTGGCAGCGCAGCATTTCGGTGCAGGAGATTAGGCTGCTGCCGGAGTATCTGACCCGATCACCAGTGGACGTGATCGCCGGCGAGACAGAGGTTGAATGGTCGCCGCCGGAAAGCCCGCGCATCCTCGACAACCTGCTTGAGCATCTGATGCAGCGGGATTTTCCGACAATGGTGCTGAAGCTGGAAGGCGTCGGCCCGCTTGAGAGCGAAGGCTGGCGGACGCTGCCGGAAAAATGGGGAGCAGCGGCGAAATCATGTGCACAGCGGCATGTGGAGTCGTTTGCCGCGCCGCCTGCGCTGTGTGTGATCGTGTCCGCCGCGCACTACACCCACTTCCCGGAAAATGATCAGTACTTTAACGTGCATGTCTGGTGGCAGATGCCCTCCGCCTTTGAAATCCTGCTGCTGTGCCGCTTTGCCGAATCGACCCCGCACAGCCGCACCTCCCTGCGCTGGCGAGAGCATGTGCTGTCATCCCTGGTGGGCGGCGATGCGACGCTGGTCGAATTTCTCTGGAACGATGCCCTCACATTGGATGAGGAAAAACTGCTCGACCTGCTGCACCGATTCGGCCAGAAACGCGGCTGGAGCACTGAGTGCCTGAAAGTGTGGGGCGTTGATGACTTCCAGCAGCGCGAACGCGACAGCCTGCATCTTCCGCCCATGGGCTGGCGCAGACTGTGGACGAAAGGCGTGGTATATACGACCGTCGAATATGGCGCGGAACTGCACACCGCGGCGCTGGCAGTGCTGAATCGGCGCGAGGATGTGCTGCATCGGTTGTGGCGCGGGCAGGCCGCCCTACTGCTGCCGCTGCTGGATCAACTCCGTCTCGAAATGTGCCGCCGCCTGACGGAAACCTATGGGCGCGAATGGCCGCTGTGGGATGATCCAAAACTGCCTGAGGAAAAACTGGCGGTGGAGCAAACGCCCTACGCCTGCCAGTGGGGGCATCTGGAAACCCTGCTGCGTCACTGTCACCGGCTGCACACCTATCAGCGCTGGCTGCCCCTGGTGGGAACCGCGCGGCGGCTGCGCAATGAATTGGCGCATTATCACCCGGTCAGTTACAGCCTGTACGCCATGCTGATGCAGGATGCCGAGCGCCAGCAGCTTTATCTGTAGAAACATGCGTTTTGCTTAAGGCCGTTTTTTGTCCTCACCCCCGCCTCGCTTCGCTCGACTCCCCTTCTCCAATCTTTTGGAGAGAGGGTTGGGGGTGAGGAATTTGAGGCGAAACGGCTTATCTAAAGCTGATGTTAAACATTGTTCCTCCCCGAAGCCCATTTCTGTCATAACCCAGGCGAAAACGCGATAACACAACAGGTGCGAAGAACCGTCACAGGGTGCGCCTTTGATGGGCGAGGGGTTGGACGACGCCCACGATTTCTCCCTGGTGGACGAAGGAAGTTGGAACGTATGAGTCCGTCTACAGTATCGTCAGTCACGTTCGCAGTGTGGAACGCGCACTGGCAGGTGATCCAGGAAGTTCATCTCAATCCACTGGCCTATGAGACCGGCAGCGCGACCGGGATTTTTGACCTGCTGCATGATGCGGTTGAGGCCTTTCATACGTTTGCCGATCATCATTTTCATTTTTTCGCGCGGGGGTTCCTTTCTACCAGCCCCACGCTGACGCTCTCGCCGCAGCTTCCGCCGGATGTGGTGCTCGATCATCTGCTGGGGCGCATCTCGCAGGAAGTCCATCGCCTTCAGCAGATCGCCGTGCAGCGCATGAACGGCTTCCTGCCCGGTGTCGCCCTGCGCGAACTGGCACGTGCCGACGCGCTGGCCGCCCTCGCGCTTCAGCCTGCGCTGGAATGCGGCTGGCTGCATCCGCGCACACAGATCGTGACCTACTTCGACCGCCTCATCCCCGGCTATCGTATGCCTTACGGGCATCTGGCCTTCCTCAGCCTGCCATCCAGCGCGGTGAAAGTGCCGCGTGATCTGCTGGCCGTGCTGCATGAGGCCGGGCATCACGTCTATGCCAACGGCACCCTCCCGGTGGAGGAAGCCGCCCAATCCATCGCGATTCGTGGATGGGTGGAAAAAACACTCCATCAGGACTTCGCACAGCATCCCTGGCTGATGCGGTGGGCGGCGGAGATTTTCGCGGATGTATACGGCTGTCTGATCGGCGGGGAGGCCCTCGCCCTGAATACACAGCTTCAGGCCCAGGTCTGCGCGGTGGGCAGTTCAACCGCCATCACGCCGCACCTGTTGGCGGATGCCCCGCACCGCCCGGTGCCATTCTTCCGCCCGGAGATTGCGCTGGCCGTGCTCAGGCGTTTGGGTACACCCGGCGCTGCGGTGCTGGCCGGGCGCTGGGGTGAATGGCAGGAGGACGCGCTGGCGGCCTTCGATGAAGCCCCCGCGCTGTATCACACCATGCTGCGGGCAGTATTTGGTGACGTGGAGGGCGACTCCTTCGACTCCGCCGCCGCCCACATTCGCGCTGTGCTGAGTGGGTTTGTCGAGGCGCTGCTCGATGCGCTGATCGGCGAGGACACGGGCGGCTGGCCGACACTCGACCTGCCGGGATTTGACTCGTCGCGCAGCGAGGCCGACAACTGGAAGCACACGAACGCCGCGCTGAAAGCCCTGCCACAGGCGGAGCGAGACGTGACGTATCCGGCCATTAACATCGAGTGGGAAGCGTGGCGCAAGCGCATTTGTGCCCGCGTCTACGCCGAAGCGTCGATTATCCCGCCCACCGATGGCACGCGCTGGACGGTCGAACAGTGGATGCCGATCTACCTCGCCGACGGCTGGACGGCGGAAGCCCGCCCCCGCCTTTGAAAGCACTCAGAAAATGGGGGCACGGGCAAGGTTAAAAGTATGATTAACTGTGTCAAGAAAGCGCGCTTCTAACGGATGTATAGACAGGGACGGAGGCAGCAACATAGTGTCTGCTGTTTCCGTCGAGGTTTCGTTCCAGCAAGACCCGTTTCATCATGATCTTCTCGTGCAGCACTACATGACTCACTAAAGGATCGTACCATGTCACCTCATCTGATCTGGCAGCAGCGCCTGGATGCCTTTCTGGACGCCTATATCATTCCGCTGCGAAACTCGCTCGATGCTGCCTCAGCAGCGCCGCTCAACATTCCTGACCCCACCAAAAAGCTGTTGTTTACGACGGTGGTGGCCTTCCAGGAATTCGCGGAGACCCATTTCGACTTCTTCAATCACGGCTTCTTTCCGCCGACGGGAACCGACGGGCACATTCAGACCCCGGCATTTTCGCCGATGCATGTGCTGTCACAGGTGTTAGCCCGCATCAGCCAGGATGTGCACCTGATGCAGCAGATGACGCTTCAGCGCGTCATCAACGTCATTCCCGACCCGATGCGCACGTTCCTCGACCAGACCGATAACCTCGCGGCACGCACCCTCAAGCTGGCGGTGGATCGTCAGTGGGTACACGCCGACAGCTATATCCTGACGTTCTACGAACGGATGCTTTCCGCCCGTGTCGTGCCGTTTGTCCGGCTGGCGTGGATTGGCATCCCGCTCACGGCCTTTAAAGCCAGGCGCGACCTGCTGGCTGTGCCGCACGAAATCGGCCATTATGTGTACGCCAACGGCAAAATTCCGCTCAACGGAACGCCGATTTACGTCTGGCAGTGGTTACAGCAGGTTCAGGCCGAGCAGGAATTCAAGGATTATCCCTGGCTGGCCGAGTGGGCGGAGGAAATCTTCGCGGATATTTACGGCTGCCTTGTTGCGGGGGACGCTATCGCGCTCACGTCGCAGTTGATCGCCGAACAGTCCTCGCGTGGGCCGCAGGGCGCGGTTGCCGCCGATGCTGAACTGCTGCCGTCGCATTTGTTCCACAACAACGGCCATCACCCTATGCCCTATTTCCGTCCGCTGGTATACATCCGCACGCTGGAAAGACTTGGGACAGCGGGCAGCGCCGAACTCAGGAAACGCTGGGAGCGCAAGCAGTTGAGCTACAGCGG
>JANRLJ010000163.1:0-3072 GCA_033762735.1 bacterium
AACGCCTTTGGGATTTTCCGGCGTGTGAATCTCCTTCGGTGAAATTCTGATCGCATTCAGTCCGCCCATCAGTTTCGCAATCCCCTGCGGGGTGGGGCCTTCGGTGAAATCGGCGTACTGGAAGCGATTAAGGGTGTCTGGTAGTTGGGTTCTGGCCTGCATCAGCACGGGAAAAATGGGTTTGCCCATCTCGACGGCCTGCCCGAACTCCCACTGGCACCACTCCGAAGCGACTGATTCGGGCGTGAGCGCATAGACGAAGCCTTCACAGCTTTTGATTGCGTCGTAAAGCTGCTGCTTCCAGTCCTGCCCCACGATCAGGCTGTGGTCGAACCAGGTTTCATGGCCGCCCGCTCGCAGCAGATCGACCAACTGGCGCACCTGATACACATCGACATGGGCATAGCTGATGAACAACTTCATTCGGGACTCCGAGCAGCAAGCACAATAAACATCGCTATTGTAACCAGAGTTTCAGGACATAGGATACCATGTTCTTCCTTCAAAAGAGGCCTTGACTCAGACTCCCGGCCTCAGCGCAAAAAGGGTATACTCGCGGTAAAGCGAGAACACAAGGAGCCTATTCTCATGGTAGCGCCTGCTGCTGTTTCGGATGTGACGTACACGACGGATAAGATTGCCGAAGCGCTCGGCAAAGACGCGGAATATCTGCTCAACCACACCAGCACCACCATCCCCAAAGAGAGCCTGTATCTGCCCTCCCCCACCTTCATTGATGACATCTACACCCAGACCGACCGCAGCCCGCAGGTCTTGCGGAGTCTGGCGCAGATGTTCAATCATGGGCGGCTGGCGGGGACGGGCTATCTCTCCATCCTGCCCGTTGACCAGGGCATCGAACATTCGGCGGGGGCGTCCTTCGCGCCAAACCCTGAATACTTTGACCCGGCCAAGATCGTCGAACTGGCGGTCGAGGGCGGCTGTAACGCGGTCGCTTCTACCTTCGGCGTGCTGGGGGCGGTGGCTCGTAAGTACGCGCACCGGATTCCGTTCATGGTCAAGATCAACCACAATGAACTGCTGACCTATCCGAACCAGTTCAATCAGGTCATGTTCGGAACGATCAAGGAAGCCTGGAACATGGGCGCGGTGGCCGTCGGCGCGACGGTCTATTTCGGCAGCGCGGAAAGCACGCGCCAACTGGTGCAGGTGGCGGAAGCCTTCGCCTATGCCCACGAGTTAGGGCTGGCGACCGTGCTGTGGTGTTACATGCGGAACCCTGAATTCAAGGTCAACGGCACCAACCACGAAACCAGCGCTGATCTGACCGGGCAGGCCAATCATCTGGGCGTGACCATCCAGGCCGACATCGTGAAGCAAAAGCTGCCCACCAGCAACGGCGGCTTCAAGGCGCTCAACAGCGGCAGCTCGTCCTATGGCAAGCTGGACGAGCGCATCTACACGCAGCTCACCAGCGACCACCCCATTGACCTCACGCGCTATCAGGTCGCCAACGGCTACATGGGGCGCATTGGCCTGATCAGCTCCGGCGGCGCGTCGGGCAAGAATGACTTCGCAGAAGCGGTGCTGACGGCGGTGGTCAACAAGCGCGCGGGCGGCACCGGCCTCATCAGCGGGCGCAAGGCCTTCCAGCGTCCCATGCGCGAAGGCGTACAACTGCTGAACGCGATTCAGGACGTGTACCTCAACGACGATGTGACGGTGGCGTAAAGCAGGTAGGTGCAGCGAAGGGCGAAGCATGCTTCGCCCCTACGATTTCTCCTGGAACGATTGTATCAACGTGCAAGTGCGTTATAACGCAGGTTTTGAACCACAAAGGTACGAAGTACACGAAGGAAATCACCGACCATAATCTTTGTGACCTTTGCGCCTTCGTGGTTTTTTGATTTTTTTGATCACATGCCGCTTTAGCGCGACGTGCGCGGCGTAAACACATCGAGAATCGCGGGCATCAGAATCAGGCTGAAGTTGACCACCAGAAATGCGGTTATGACGGCCTCCTGACCGAGCCGCAGCGCCGCCTGCACCGAGTCAAACAACGTGGGCGTGGCCTGCTGGATGACCTGCACAGCCATCACGCATACGACCATGCCCCACAGAAGATAGATCAGTCCCAGCAGATGCACCGCGCCGCCTTCCACTGAACGCGGTGGGCGTGTGCGCGGGATTTTCATCTCACCAGACAGGAACGATTGCAGCCCCGCCAGCACAAAGGCCGGGCCGAAGACGAGATACACGAGTAGCGCGTTTGAAGTGTCCATCTGCCATGTCCCCCGTGACGTTTCATCTCAGTATAAATCAACTCAAAGGAGAACCGCATGACGCTGGCTGTAACGCGCTTTGGCAACGAACTGGTGGATTTTTATCCGATGCCCGAACCCGTCGTCCCAACGGAAGATGCCCATATCCCCCTGACGTTCACGCTGGTGACAGTGGAATATGACGGCAAAATACTGCTCCTGTACGATCCCGACCGTAAGCAGTGGGAGACTCCCGGCGGCGGACTCGAACCCGGCGAAAGCTGCCACGACTGCGCCGCCCGCGAGGTGTTCGAGGAAACCGGCCAGGTCGTGGAAAATCTGACGTTCAGGGGATTGTTCAAGCTGTGGTTCAAGGAGGATGGGCGTTACGAATACGGCGCACTCTACGGCGGCACCCTGAGTGAAATCAGGCCGTTCACGCCCAACAGCGAATCCGAGCGCATCCTCCTGTGGGATGGGCAGGCAGCGCTGGACGGCGATTTCAGCGAATTATCGCGGGCGCTGCTGGCGTTTCGGTAAGTTTACCCTGTTGAACCGCCAAGTCGCCAAGAACGCCAGCATTTTAGAAAAAATACGGGCGCACCCATTGGGACGCTCCTACGAGAAAAACTTTTGAATGTTCCGTTCAGGACACGGCATGCCGTGTCCCTACAATTCAGCGTCTTTAATTTGCCTTTACTTACACTTCAATAGTTCCCTTTCCTATACCCATTTATGGACATAGGTGGGACTGTTTTATGCAGGATAAACCCGCATGGGATGAACTACTGCACCCCCTATCCCGTTGCTGAATGCGTTCGGGATTACTTCATGGACACGTTGAATATTT
>JANRLJ010000164.1:0-6825 GCA_033762735.1 bacterium
ACCAAACACTTGGCACAGGCCAAGCAATTGGATACGCTCTTTGAACAACCTGACAGGGTGTTAGCTAGTCCCGATGAAGCAGCAGAAAAAATCGTCGGTTAAGTCACCCGTGTCAGATGAAATCTTGTCTAATACAGATTATCCCGACCTTACAACGATGTGGCGTATGGCTCTGCGTTTGTTCCCTGACACTCACTCTCAAAATTTTCTTTGCGAACCTTTGCATCTTTGCGTCAATCCTTTTCTTTTTTCTGCGCCTTTGCGACGCTCTTTTTCTTTTCTCAGTCCAGCGGGAAGTCCATTTTTTCGGCGGCGCGTTTCTTCGTTTCTTCCGGGCGACGGTCATAGCGACGAGTGGTGTCCACGCTGGCATGTCCGGCGATGTTGGCGACGGTGGCGATATCCACGCCGCGATTGAGCATCTCGCCCACAAACGTCCGGCGGAAATCGTGTGGGCTAAACTCCTTCACACCTGCCTGCGTTGCCCGCTTCTTGAGCAGATCATAAATCGACTGCGCGTTCATGCGCCGTTCGGCGAAGCGCCCGCTTTTCAGCACGGGGATGAACAGCGCGGGACTCGACCCCGGCAGCAGCGCCAGCCATGCCAGCAGCGCACTTAACGCGCCACCCGACACGAACACGGTGCGCTGCTTGCGTCCCTTGCCCGCACGCACAATCAGCTTGCCTTCGTCGGGGTCAAAATCGGCCACGTTCAGCGCGACCAGTTCAGCCCGGCGCAATCCACACGTATACAGCAGGCCGACGATGGCGATATCGCGCACCCCGGCGGGCGATTCATCCGTCTGGCAGATTTCGACCAGTCGGCGGATTTCGGCCTGCGATAGTTCGCGGCCAGAGGGCACCGTCGAGCCTTTGATGTTCTGCACATCGACCGCCCGCTGATATTCCTCGGCGCTCATCTGCCCCAGCCGCCACGCTTCCTTTAAAACGCCCCGCAGTGCGCTCAGCATCCGGTTAGCCGTCGCAACGCTGTATTTCTGCGCCAGCCGCGAACGCACCGCCGCCGTATGGGCATAACGCAGCAGCCCCCAGTTGAGCGCGAAGATGTCGACCGTCTTCGGATCGCTGTTGGTCAGCAGTGCCGCGATGGTGCGAAGCGCCTGTGCCATCACACGCTGTGACTTATCCGAGATCAGGCTGGCGAGATAGACCGCCGCCGGGTTCTGATCGAGCGGCAGCGGAAATACGTCGGCTTCCTGCGCGGCGATCTGGCGCGGGTCGATCAGTTGCAGCTGTTGGGAAGGTTTTTGCATAAATATTCCTGTTCCTCTTGAACCGCCAAGGCGCCAAGTTCGCCAAGACTTTGAACTTCATCTCCGTGTTCTCTGTGCCTCTGTGGTTCACCTTATTTTTGTGTTTTTCCTGCAGATCTACAGAAACTATACCACAGATTCCCTTTGTAAACTCACATTTTCATAGATAATGTCTTATCATGATAAAATGCAATGAGGTTTATTCGTGCTCCCTCAGAGCGAAGGGGAGAGACCGGTTTTTAAGCCCTCTACCTGGGGGAGAGCGCCTCTTGCAGAGGGGTTTAGGGTGAGGGCGAAACGTTCGATTCCTGGAACCTTGAATTTATTGTCTTTGTTTAAGTGGTGCATCCGGTAAGTTCTGACTACATGGTGGCTGAGCTTTGGTACGGGCGAGGCGCACCTCGCCTCTACAGGAACGCCCGAAATAACAGGCGGTTTTTTGTCGGATGAACCATTAAGTCCTTGCCGGAATTACAGTGAAAACTGAACTCAGAGCAGGTTCGACTCTGCGGGATGTATTATAATCAGAACATCATCGTACTTATTGTGACACCCAACATCGTCCAGAATTCATCGAGAACCACCCCATGCTGAACCGACTTGTTGCTTTTTTTCGTCCCCCGCTCCTGGAAGACGAAGGCCGTACCCGCGCCGCCTCGCTCCTGAATGCCGTTCTGCTGGTGCTGCTGCTCGGCATCAGCCTCAGCGGCGTCGTTACCACCATCACCAGCAGCAGCCCGCTCACCACAGCGCTGCTGAACGTCTCGCTGTTCGGCTGGATCACCGTGCTTTATCTGCTGCATAAGCGCGGCTATGTCGTCGCGGTCAGCCTGGCGCTGGTCATCAGCCTGTGGATCATCATCCACAGCGCCAATGCCGCATTAGGGTCGCTCAACGGCAGCATCCTGAGCGCGTCCGTGCTGGTGGTGGTGCTGGCCGGGCTGCTGCTGGGCGGGCGCGGGGCGCTGATCTTCGCGATTCTGAATCTGCTGGCGCTGCTGGCGACCAATCTGGCGCTGGCCTCGCACTGGCTGTCGGGACCGTTCCGCATCGAGAGCGCCCCCAATCAGGCGGTCGTGATGGCGACCATTTACGCCATCGCCGCCCTGCTGCTGTACATCGCCACGCGGCGCCTCAACGAAGCGTTCAGCCGCCTGCGCAGCAGTGCCTCGCTCGCCCGCACAACCCTGGAACAGCTTCGCACCACCAGCGTCAGCAAAAGCTATATGGACAACATCATCCAGTCCATGCGCAACCTGCTGCTGGTGCTCAATCCCGACGGCACCATCCAGACCGCGAACCCGGCGGCCTGCACCCTGCTCGGCTACACCGAAAGCGAGATGATCGGCCTGCCATTTGCCGAAATCGCCCCGGACGGCCCAACCATCCAGACGCTTATCACGCAGAACGGCATCCAGAATGCGGCCTATGCCTTTAAAGCGCGGGATGGGCGGCGTGTGCCCGTCGAGTTTTCCAGCGCGGTCATGCTGCGCGACGGCGGGATTGAAGGCATCGTCTGTGTGGCGGAGGACGAAAGCGCCCGTGAACAGGCCGAAGAACGCCGCAAGCGTGACGAGGTGGTGTATCGTGCCCTGTTTGAGCAGACGACCGACGCGGTGTTCATCCTCGACCTGGACGGCAGGCCGCTGGCGGTTAATCAGCGGGCGGCGGATATGCTCGGCTACACCACCGACGATCTGATGGGGATGCGCTACGGTGATCTGGTCAGCGACACCGAACTGGACAAGACCGACATCACACTGCGGGCGCTGACCGAAGGCGACTCTGCCCCGGTGTATGAGCGCCTGCTCCGCCGCAAGGACGGCACCGAATTCCCGGTGGAAGTGAGCGCCCAGTTGGTGCGCGATGCACACGGCAGGCCGCTGCACATTCAACGCCACCTGCGCGATATCACCGAACGCCGCCAGACCGAAGAACAGCTTCGTTCGCAGGCCGAACTGCTGCAGAACGTCTCTGACGCCATCATCTCCACCAAACTTGATTCGACCATCCGCAGTTGGAACAAGGCCGCCGAGCAGGTCTATGGCTGGAAAGCCGAGGAAGTGATCGGGCGCAGCCTGACAGACATTGTGCGCACGACCTACGGCACAGGCGACAATGAGGAAGCCATCAAGCGGCAGTATTTCGCGCGCGGCTACTGGCGCAGCGAAGTCACACAGCAGCGGCGGGACGGCCAGCTTTTGCACATCCTGTCTTCGGTGTCGCTGCTGCGCAACAGCAAAGGCCTCCCGATTGGCACGGTGGCGGTCAACCACGACATCACCAAGCGCAAACAGGCCGAGGAAGAACTCCAGCGGCGCGTAGAGCAGATGGCCCTGCTGCGGCAGATCGACAGCGAAATCGGCAGCACACTCGATCTGGAAAAGGTGCTGCTGTTCGCGCTGAACGCGGCGGTCGGCATGAGCGGCGCGGACGCAGGCTTTATCTGTGTGGTGGATGAAGCGGGGCAGATGCACATCGCCCACCGCTACGGCGGCTATCAGGCTGTCGCTGTGGCCGAAGGGACACATCCCACCAACGATTTCGGCGTCGTCGGGCGGGCGATGCGAACTCTCCAGCCGATTCTGGTGACGGATGTGCGCGATGACGGTGATTATGTGGCGGAAATCCCGGAAACCCGTGCGCTGATGGCGATTCCGCTGGTCTCGCATGAGCAGCTTGTCGGCATCATTGACCTGGAAACCGTACAGACCGATCACTTCACGCCCGAAGTGTTCGACTTTATCAAGCTGCTGGCAGGCCGCCTCGCCGCCGCCATTGAAAACGCCCGCCTGTACCGCATCAGCCAGACGCAGTTGAACGAACTGCAAACGCTCTACACCGACATCAAGCAGTTGGAGCAGCTCAAGACCGACATGATCCGCATCGCCAGCCATGATCTGCGGGGGCCGGTGGGCGTAATTAACGGCTATCTCGAACTGGTGCGGATGGACGTGTACGACCGGATGAACGCCGACGAGCAGGATTATGTCGAGTCCATCGCGCGGCAGGTCGAGCGGATGCACGGCATTATCAACGACATTCTCTCGCTGGAACGAATCCATCAGGTAGCGAAGGATCGCATCAACGAGCGTATCGACCTGCACGAACTGGTGAATAACGTGGTGCAGAATCATCAGCCCGAAGCGGAAACCAAAGCGCAGCAGTTAGGGCTGCTCCCGTCCGAATCAAGCAATGGTGCGCTGACCGTGCAGGGCGATCCACGTCAGCTTTACGAGGCCATCTCTAACCTGGTCACGAACGCTATCAAATACACGCCAACGGGTGGTACGGTTCAGGTCGCCATGCAGCAGGCGGGCAGCAGGGCGCGAATCGAAGTGCGAGACACGGGCTATGGCATTCCCGCCGATCAGCAGCCGCGCCTGTTCGAGCCGTTCTATCGCGTGAAGATGGACGAAACCGCCGGGATCGACGGGACAGGGCTGGGGCTGCATCTGGTCAAGAATATTGTGGAGCGCCACGCCGGGGAAATTTCGGTGCAGAGCGTCTACGGTCAGGGCAGCACGTTCGCGGTCGAACTTCCGCTGGCGAAGGCGGAGACGAGCTAGTGCAAGATCAGAGTAAACAGGTTGAACAATATAGGAATAGAAGTCCTTCAAGCCCTCAACCCCCCGGCCCCCTTCTCCCTCAGGGCGAAGGGGGAGAGTCTTGGTTTTAAGCCCCTCTACCTGAGGGAGAGGGTGTCGCTGCGCTTATGGGGTGAGGGCGTAAAGAGCAGCTCCTATTCAATCTTTTGGCTCTGAGGTTGCACTAGGAGGCTGTGATGCCGCTTCATTTCCCGGACAATCGCTATCCTGGAGTCAATGCACACCTGAACAGCTTTTTGCTCCAGCCCGACGGCGGCTGGGAGAGTTTTCATGCTCACTTTATGAATAACGTCTGCCACGAGTTGAACTCACTTTTACATGGAGATTATTACGTTGTTCCAGAGAAATCCTTGCAAAGGCAGCACTCCGAGAATGCTTACGCGCTTGGAGTATCAATTCGTCTGATACCAGAGCGCCACTATCCTGGTCAAGCTGTCACACGGATTGAACTTTTATTTCCCGATGTGAAAGTGAACGGAAGCCAGCAACAGCAATATCGGGAGCAGCGCATTCATACGCTGCAATCCGGTGTTGTCCTGATTGAAATCGACCTCATCCATGAACTGCCGCCCATTCTTCCCGCAATACCCAGCTACCTGGATCAGGAAGCCAACGCTTCCCCCTACGCCATTTTTGTAAGTAATCCACGTCCGACACTTTCACAAGGGTCGGTGCACGTTTATCAGGCTGGCGTTCTCGATCATCTGCCGACCGTTCCCATTCCGCTTACCGGAAGCGACGATATTCTCCTAAACTTCGACAATGTTTATCACGAGACGTTTCGTGCAAGTCGTTTGTTTTCCATGCTGGTGGATTATGAACAGCTTCCCGTGAATGTTGACCGCTACAGCCCCGCCGATCAGCAGCGTATCAAGGCGCTGATGGACGAGATTGCGCGTTCGGCGGAATGATGCACAGCCTGCCTGAGCAGCAGCGCCGGGTGCTGGAAGACTTCAATGCGCTGGCACCGGGGAAAATCACCGTCCAGATTGAGGATGAAAACATTGTCGCCCTCTACGCCCGCGCCGCTGGACTGGCTGCCCTGCCGGAGTCGCTTTCCACGCTGACACATTTAGAAACCCTCTCGATTGGCGAGAATCCCCTGCCCGTCTTTCCCGAAACTGTCACAACGCTGACCAATCTGCGGCGGCTGTATGTGCATGACCTGCATCTGACCACGCTGCCCGATTCCATCGGCCATCTGACGCGGTTAGAAACGCTCGACCTCGGCCATAACCGGCTGACGACGCTGCCGGGGTCGGTGCGCAATCTGAACGGCATGGATAGCTTTCTGTATCTCAGCGACAACGCGCTTACTGAACTTCCCGCCTGGATTGGGACGTTCTCCCGATTGCGCTATCTGGGCGCGACGCATAATCAATTCAGTGCGCTGCCGGATGAAATCGGCGGGATGGAAAATTTGCGCGAGCTGCGGCTGTATCACAATCAGATCGAGACGCTGCCAGAGTCGATAGGCAATCTGCGCAACCTGCGCGAACTCCATTTGCAGGATAACCCGCTGGTGTCCCTGCCAGAATCCATTGGCAGGCTGCGCGATTTACGGGTGCTGGACTGCCGCAACAACCACCTCTCGCGTCTGCCGGAGTCGCTGCGCGACCTGCCCAAACTGCGCCATCTCGATCTACGCGCCAATCGGCTCACCGCGCTCCCGGCCTGGCTGGCGGAACTGCCCGCGCTGGAAAAGCTGGATGTGCGCTGGAATCCGTTAGCCGCACTGCCCGCATTTACGCATGAGTTGGAACAGCGCGGGTGTGCGGTGTACTGGTGATGAAAGAATGACTAATAGTTCCCTTTCCTATACCCATTTATGGACATAGGTGGGACTGTTTTATGCAGGATAAACCCGCATGGGATGAACTACTGCACCCCCTATCCCGTTGCTGAATGCGTTCGGGATTACTTCATGGACACGTTGAATATTT
>JANRLJ010000165.1:0-63113 GCA_033762735.1 bacterium
TGTACGACGCCTTATTCCGCCCTTTGGTCACGATGGCAACCAGCTTTCGTCGTTCTTTGTCGGTGAGGGTCACGCTATGTTTGTCCATGCCCCTCACTTTATCTCAACCCGTCAGATTAATCTTGTCGGCGTAATAGGGCAACGTGCATAAAGCAGACGACCAATTCTCATGGCTTCTTTCATTGTCTTTGGCAGGAGTGCGTGTTAACGTAACGGGCATCAAAGAAACACCAAGACAACTGAATAGGAGGCTAACATCACGAAGCGACTCGGGATGCTGCATTACGCCGGACCGCCGGGTGTCGGCGGTGTGGAAGCAACCATCGCCTATCATGCGCGCGGCCTCGCCGATCTCGGCTACCATGTGCGTGTTATCAGTGGCAGCGGCGGTCAGTTCGACCAACGGGTAGAAACACACATCAACCCCCTCTTTGGCTCCAATCACCCGGATATTCTCGCCGTCAAAAAACAACTCGATCAAGGGCAGGTCACGTCAGAATTTGAACGACTGCGTGCGCAGCTTGTCCACGCCCTGCGCACAGCGTTCGAGGGCTGTGACGCCTGCATTGTCCATAACGTTCATTCGCTCAACAAGAATCTCATCCTCACCGCCGCACTGTGCGAACTGAATGGTCAGCCGCCGTGCCTGGCATGGTGCCATGACCTGGCGTGGACGAATACTCAGTATCAGCCGGAACTGCATCCCGGTTATCCCTGGGACTTGCTGCGGCAGGTGTGGCCGGGGACGGTCTATGTCACGGTTTCGGAGCCGCGCCGCGTCGAACTGGCGGAACTGCTTGGTGTATCCCCCGACACCATTCACGTTGTCCTGCCGGGGGTTGATCCCGCACGTTTTCAATTCTGGACGGAGACAACCGAGCGCCTCGCCCGCGAACTCCAGTGGATGGAAGCGGATGGGCTGCTGCTGCTGCCAGCACGGTTGACACGGCGCAAAAACATCGCGCTCGCGCTGCGGGTGCTGGCTGAGCTTCGCGATCAATCAAAACGCGATTTCCGCCTGATCGTTACCGGTCCGCCGGGCCCACATAACCCGGCCAACCCCGGTTATCTGGCGGAACTGCTGTCGCTGCGCACGGAACTTGGCATTGAGGAAACCGCGCACTTTCTGTATGCCTATAGCAGCGGAGATGCACCACTTATCCCCGATGACGACACCCTGGCAAACCTGTTCGCGCTGTCGGATGCGTTGTTCTTCCCCAGCACACAGGAAGGCTTCGGAATTCCCATTCTGGAAGCAGGTCTGGCAGGCTTGCCCGTCTTCTGTGCGGATATTCCCCCACTGCGAGCAACTGCCATGGAACTCGCCGTTTACTTCGATCCGGTACAGGGCAACCCGGCTGCAATTGCGGCGCTCGTGCTGCATACGCTCGATCAAACGCCGACCTACCAGCTTCGAGTACGGGTGCGCCAGCAGTATCGCTGGGACGCGATGATCCGAAATCAGATTGTGCCGCTAATCGACACACTGCTCAACGAAAGCGAGAGAACTGATGAGTGACACACCGCCCTATCGTATTTTACTTGCGCTGACCGACAACACCGTGCCCGATCCCTGGGTGGCTTTTGCCGGGCGACTCGCGTCGCAGCCATACGAGATTCATCTGCGCGGAATGGTCGAAGTCCCGGAAGGTACATCTCTTAGCGAAGGGGTTTTGCAGGCACGGCAGTGGCGTGATGTCCTCCATCGTCTTGCTACTGAACTGGAGGTCGTTCACGACACCGCTTCCGTGATCGTCGATCATCAACCCATGACACGTCTGATGGAAGAGCTGAATACCAGCCCCTACGATCTGTTCCTGCTCCAGTGGAAAGGCCCCAACGACCGGACGGGCGGGCTGACCACCAACGACATTCTGATGTTTACCCCTTCCGATGTGGTACTGGTCTGCCGCGACCAGTGGGGCGACGATGGTCAGGCCCTGTTATCGCTGCGTGGAGGGCCGAATCTGACGCTTGGCGTACAGGCGGCGAAGGCACTTTCGGGTGATGCACCTATCACGCTGTTCAACGTGAGCAGCACCAGCCGTACCGCGCCTGATCTGACGACCCTATCCCGCTCTGAGGCACGGATTCACCGCGCAATCAGCGCAGTCGGGGACATCACGTCCAGCATTCTGCGCGAGCTTCCCGGTCATACCGCTCTCGTGATGGGGGCTTCCTTTGCACAGGCGGAAGGCAAAACCGTTTTGCAGAAAGTCTATGACCAGAGCAATCTGCCAATTGTTGTGGTGCGTGCCCGCCAGCCCGAACCCCTGGAATTTCACCCACCGAAACCCATGCACCGTGCCGAGGATGTTCTTTCAACTCGCGTGGATCGCTGGTTTGCGGAAAACACCTACGACAGTCAGGAATTCGCCGATCTGCGGGCATTGCTGGCTCTGAAGGAACGGCAGCGCGTGAGCATCAGCATCGGGTTGCCCGCGCTGAATGAGGAAGAAACCGTCGGCGGTGTGATCGAAACGCTGAAAACCCGCCTGATGGAAGAAATTCCGCTGGTAGACGAAATCGTACTCATCGACAGCAACTCCACCGATAACACCGTTGCCATCGCGGAGTCGTGCGGTATCCCGGTCTATAAACACCCCGAAATTCTGCATGATGAGGTCGGCTCCTATCGCGGGAAGGGTGAAGCACTGTGGAAAAGCCTGCATGTGCTGAAGGGCGACATCATCGCCTGGGTCGATACCGACATCACCAACATCCACCCGCGCTTCATCTATGGCTTGCTCGGCCCGCTGCTCAAGTACCCACATCTGCAATATGTGAAGGGCTTTTACCAGCGTCCCATCAAGGTCGGTGATAAAATGCAGGCTTACGGTGGCGGACGGGTCACTGAACTGGTGGCGAGGCCATTCTTCAACCTCTTCTACCCGGAGCTTTCGGGCATCGTTCAACCGTTGTCGGGTGAATATGCGGGACGCCGGGCCGCGCTGGAAAAAGTACCCTTCTTCAGCGGATACGGCGTGGAAACGGGGCTGCTGATCGACCTGCTGGAACGGTTCGGGCTGGATGCCATCGCGCAGAGTGATCTGGAAATTCGTGTGCATCACAATCAGCCGCTCGTCGGACTCAGCAAAATGGCCTTTGCGGTGATACAGGTCTTTATTGCACGGCTGGAAAACCGCTATGGGATGCAACTTCTGGAGAAGGCCAACCGCAGCATGAAGCTGATCGTACACGAACCGGAGCGTTTTGCGCTGGAAATCAACGAAATTACGGATGTGGAACGCCCGCCAATGATGACAATTGCGCCCTACCGTCAGAAACACCATACAGCCGAAGCGATAAGCACTGTACAGGATAATTGATGACCGCACAACGTATCTATCTTATCCGGCACGGTCAGACCGAATGGAACGTCACCGGGCGCTGGCAGGGTTCGCTGGAAGTTGACCTCAACGATCACGGGCGTGAGCAGGCACAGCGCCTTGCCGATCACCTCGCAAACCGCCCCATCAGCCATATCTTCACGAGTGATCTTTCGCGTGCGCTGGAAACCGCGCAAATGCTGGGTGCGTCGGTCGGTGTTGAACCGCAGCCTGATCCCCGCTGGCGCGAGATGAATCTGGGTGTATTCCAGGGGTTAACCAAAGCGGAAGTCCTGTCACAGCAGGGAGATGAGTACCGGGTTTACGTCAGCGACATCTTCAACCATGTCATCCAGCAGGGGGAGTCGCGCCGTATGCTCCAGGATCGGGCCTATGCCGCCTGGTGCGACGCTGTCCAGACCGATGCCAACGAAATCGCGATTGTCTCACACGGCGTCACCATCCGAATGCTGCTGGCGCGGTTGTTCCCCGAAAACTTCCACATGGAACAGCACGTTGAGATTGGCAACACGTCGATCACAACGATTGAGCGTGACGGCGACGATTGGGTCGTTACTGAACTCGCGTCCATCGCCCATCTGGAAAATAAGGCAAAAGAACTTGCTCAGGATCGCGGAGAAGCCAACGCCTAACCACCACACCTTCCAGGGACACTGTTCCGGTGTCCCTGCATCCGTCTCCCACTTTCCACAAAAGATGCGAAACAGGTTTGGGCACGTTAGAATGCTGCGGGATTCGCCACCCCTGAGGTTTGCCCAATGCCAGCTATACCTTCCCTGCCCTACATTTATCAGAACGACCTGAACTTTCCAATTCCTGTTGTCGCTAACGAAGTCGTCATGACGATGTTCGTCGTCAAGGGCGATCATGCCCGGCTTCAAGCGCTATGTGATCGCTACCTGAACAATCTCCCCGGTACACAGTACCGTTTCGCGCCCCTCGGTTCGCACCTGCTGCTCACCTTCAGTGGTCTGAAAGCCATCGCCACCACGCCTCCTTATGATGAGTACGGATGGTGCCGCGAACATGGTGAGGTCACCTTCTGGATGCCAACCATTCAGTACAAGCGAGAACTCGGTGTGTGGGTGCCGCAGCGGTTCGCCTTTTTCATCCCCTACATCTTCCTCGACAATACGGTTCCCCTCACCGTCGGGCGAGACAGCTACGGGATGCCCAAACAATTCGGGTGGATCGACTGGCCGACGGTACACGACGCACCGCAGCATTACACCCTTGATGCTTATGCCCTGAAAACCTATTCACAGGAAACCGAAGTGAAGCGGGAAAGGGTGCTGAGTGTGATCGGCCCCGACCAGCAGACCCGTGCGGATGAGGTCTGGACGAATCCGCGCCAGGGGTTTGGCGCAGTAAAAGCCATCGCGCTGCCAGAAGCCGCACCCCAGATGAGCAACTTACCCGCAAAATTCTTCAGCGATCTGCATTTTAACGTTCCCATCGTTTGCTTCAAGCAGTTCCGCGACTCTGAGAACGGGAACAACGCCTGCTATCAGGCCATTGTGGATTTACGCTCGGAAGTGCGTGTTGAAAGTTTCCGTGGTGGGTTGCTGCACGGTGATTACACGCTGTCGGTTGAAACTCTGCAAAGCCATCCGATTGTGAACGATCTCGGCCTCAACGTCGGCAAAGTACCGCTTGCGCTGTGGCTGAACTTCTCGATGACAATGACCAACGGCAAGGCTATCTGGAGCGGCTCAAACGCGGCGGAGAGCGGCCAGCCCCGCCTTCGCAAGAACCTGTGGGAACGGCTGTGGTGGGCATTCTTCCCCGGTAATGAGGCCTGATTAGGATGAGGCCTGAGCAAATGAGCAAACAAAAGATCGCGGTGCTGGGCGGCGGAATAGGGGCGCTTTCGGCTGTATTTGAGCTGACCGAGCAGCCCGGCTGGCAGGAAAAGTATGACATTGCCGTGTATACGCTTGGCTGGCGCCTGGGCGGCAAAGGCGCGAGCGGACGTAATCAGGCAATTCACAACCGCATTGAAGAACACGGCCTGCATGTGTGGGGTGGATTTTACGACAATGCCTTTCGGCTGATGCAGCGCTGTTACGATGTCCTGAACCGACCCAATACCGCCCCGCTGGCGACATGGAACACCGCCTTTACACCGTTTCCCCATATCACCCTCATGGAGAAAATCAACGATGAATGGGTGACATGGCCGATCCCGTTTCCTATCAACGACAAAGTACCGGGTTATCCTGCCGACCCTGATGAGCCTCGCCCGCCGTCCTCACCCGGCGATTATCTGTGTATTGTGCTGGAGTGGATACAGAAATGGGCGGCTCATCTGCTGGCGGAAATTGCCAGAGAGGAGCGCGAGGGCTGCCTGCCTGCTGCGCTGCGTCCCCTGTTCGCGTCCAGCGAGCGCGATCTCACGCGCGTTTATGACTGGCTTACACCGGTGATTGGTGCTGTTCGGCATGAACTGACTCATCTGGGAAAATCGCTTGAGCATCAGCTTGCGGCGGCAGCGCTGCATGTCGCCAGACAGTGGCAAACAGCGGAACTCGCTGCACAGACCCTGAACGAGCATCCGGGCTGGCTGCGGCGTATTCTGGATGAGCTGATGAAGCTGCTGGAAGCGCGGGCCATAAAATACTTTGACACGCACAACGACATCCGCCGCGCCTTCATCCTGATCGACTTTGCGGTCGCCCATATTCGGGGCTTCCTCAAATACGACCTGTTCATTCACCCTTTCGACAGCATCAACCATCTCGAATACAGCGATTGGCTGCGCGAGGGCGGCGCGACCGAACTCACGCTGAAATCAGTGCTGCTGGAAACGATTTATCAGACGGTGTTCGCTTACGAGAATGGCGATAAGAAAAAACCCAACGTCGAAGCCGGTACGATGCTGCGCAATAATCTGCGCCTGGTGCGTTATCGGGGTTCGATCCTTTACAAGATGATGGCCGGAATGGGCGATGTGGTCTTTGCCCCGCTGTATGAGGTACTCGCAGCCAGAGGGGTACAGTTCAACTTCTTCTGCAACGTCAACAAGCTGTGTCTGAACTCAGACAAAACCGCTGTAGGGAGCATCGAACTGACACAGCAGGTCAGGCTTAAGAACGGCAGCTATCAGCCCCTCATCAACATCAACAACTTGCCCTGCTGGCCGAACCAGCCGCTTTATGACCAGATCGACGACGACCAGGCACGGCGTTTACAGGACAACAAAATTAACCTGGAGTCGTATTGGGCGAACTGGTCAGAAGGTACGCCGCTGACGCTGAGAGCAGGGAATGAATTCGATCTCGTCTTACTTGGTATTCCCATTGGCGCACTTCGGGAGATTTGCAGCGATTTTCTGACGGAAGACGCGCCAACTGCCGCAACCTGGAACGCTATGCTGGATAATGTAAAAACGGTCTCCACACAGGGACTTCAACTGTGGCTCAAACCCGATTTGCAAGGACTTGGCTGGACACTGCCCCCGGCGGCCACCAATGGATACTTTGTGAATGAGGCGAACCCGAACCCGATGGATACCTGGGCAGATATGAGCCATCTCATCCCACAGGAAGGGTGGGATGAAGCAGTCGGCAGCATCGCCTACTTCTGCGGTGCGGTTTCGGGCGAAGGCACGCCACCGCCACCCAGCGATCATGCGTACCCCGGCCTGATGTACAAAATTGCGGAGGCAACAAGCGATGACATCACCGACCATATCGCTCCGCTGTGGCCGCTGGCCGTCAAACCCGGCAAACACGTACTTGAACCTGCCATTGAGGTAAGTCGGTATATCCGCGCCAATATCGATCCCGGTGAACGCTATGTGCTGACGCATCGGGACACGACCCGCTATCGGCTCGCCCCTACGAAGTCGGGACTGTCCAATCTGATCCTGACAGGCGATTGGGTGGACAATCGCTACAACCTGGGGATGATCGAAGCGGCAGTCATGGGCGGGATGCTGGCTTCCCGCGCCATCTGTGGTTTCCCACAGAAAATCAATGGCGAAGGCGATTTCGATTGAGCGAAATGGTGTGCAAGGCCAAGCGCTTAAAGGCTCGTCAGCGACTCTAATCCCGCTTCCCGGCCCGCGTGCAGATCGCCCTGCGCACCAAGACGTTCCAGAATGTGCAATCCGCGCTTATGCTGTTCCTGCCGCGCGGTTTCGTCGGACGTGTGATACCGCGCAAGCTTAAGCAGTGCCAACGCTTCGTCGTAGGGCATGTTGTGCTGCTGAGCCGTTTCCAGGCTTTTCGTCAACAAGGCTTTTGACCTGATCGCATCACCGTTCAGCCGTGCCTCGCGGGAACGCAACCGAAGCAACCGCGCTCGTCCAATCGGGAACGACCGTGCAAACGCTGCAAGAAAACCCATCGCGCGTTTGATTTTAGGCTTCCAATCGCCCGGAACGCCACGCTCCCACAGCGTAAGGTAGACTTCAACTGGCCCTGTATACGCATCAAGCGTAAAAACCGAATTGGGCAGGCCAGCCGTGCGAGCAGCAGCTTTGTCTGCTACCTGCATGGCGTCTTCCCATCGCTTTAGTCGAAGATAGGTCTGGGCCTGCACACCGAGGACGATCAGCAGAATCGCGCGAACCGCTTCTTCGTCATAGGCACTGAGCAGACGAACACACAGGTGCAGCGCTTCATCATAGCGACCTAAGCGGAGGGCGTTCTGCGCCTGCCCGGACATGGCGAGAACCTGCTGCTGAATATCGTCACGCGCAGCCGCCCGATTCAGCAATGCAGTGAACCACTGATAGGCTGCCTCGAAGTTCCCGGCATAACCCTCGGCGCAGCCATAGGTGTACGTCACCAGCCCACGCACACGCCCCTCCCCCGCCGCATCCGCCACACGGATACCTTCATCCAGACCAAGCCGTGCATCTTCCCACCGGGAAACGCTCTGATAGTACATCCCTTTCGCCAGGCACATATACGTAATCGCGCCTGCATCTGTGATATGCTGGCAGACTTCCGTGCCCAGTTTCAGATAGGTATTGGCGAGTTTATGCATTCCCACCAATCCCGATGCGACCGCCAGTACACCATAGCCCTGGGCAAGCGCGGGTGAGGGAACACCAGCCTTTTCAGCCAGGTTCGCGGTCATATAGGCAGCGGCCACCTGTGGCAGAGTATCGTTCTCGTTATAGTACAGTTCTGCAAGCTGCACCTGGCAGCGCGCCGCTTCCATCAGCACCGCACGTTCGGGTGAATCAGGCATCGGTTTCAGACGGTTGCGCAGACGACTTATCATCTGCTGCGATACAGCGCCGAGAATCCGAACTACCAGCGCAGGCACCCGGCTCGGGACAGGATACCCAAGCAGCGCGGTTGCCTTCTCGAAGTGAGGGCGGCATTCGGCCATCCGTCCCAGACCAAGATAGGCATCAGCCAACTGCCGTTCGACAAATGCCTCACTGACTTCTGGGTCAGGCTGCGCCGCGTATAGCTCCAGGGTTCGACTCAGATAACCGATTGCTTCCTGATAGGCACCATTCTTTAGGGCAATTTCGCCCGCCGCCGCGGAATAGCGCATTTCCTTCTGGGAATCGCCTGCGTTTGCCCAGTGCAGTGCCAGAGCAGAACTCAAGTGCGCACGCCGTTCGGGGTTATTCACGGTATACGCTTCCAGTGCTGTTGCGGCCTGTCGATGCAGTGTGCGCCGATGCTCCTCAGAAAGTTCACGCAGCAGATGTTCGCGCAGCTTATCGTGGGCGAAGCGCCAGCGGTTGTCCTGCACGTCGAGCACGGCTGCGTCTGAACAGACGACCAGCCAATTGGATAGCGCCTGATCTCCGCCTGCCAGCGATGCCATCGCTTCAAGGTTGATCTGCCGCCCGATCACTGCTGCCACCTGCAGCAGCGTCCTGGCTGAGTCCGGCACACGCGCCAGACGACGCTCAACAATGGTTCGGATCCCACCTGCGAAAACATTGCGGGGCAACGTGCTTTTGCCGATCTGCCCCAGATTACCCGTTTCTTCGGCCAGCGCCCGTACAACTTCAATCAGGAAGAAGACGTTGCCCTCGGTTTCACGCTGGAGCAGGTCCACAACCTGTGGCGCCCGCCCGTTTTCACCCAGCATCGATTCGCTTAATTCCGCGATGCTTTCCTCCTGCAACCGCGCCAGACGCATGAGGTGCATCCAGGGGAACTGTGTCGGCAAGGTCGGTGCTTCGTCGTCGCGATAATTGGCGATCAGCAGCACCGGTCTGTGGGTGAGTACCTCATCCAGCCGTTCCAGCAGCGCTAGGCTTTCGGTGCCCGCCCAATGCAAATCTTCCAGAAGAATCAGAAGCGGTTCCTGCTGTCGTTCCAGTAGTTGTGCGATGACTTGCAGCAGCCGTTCCTGGCTGGCGCGGGGATCGAGTTCAGGTGCATCTGGCACATCTCTCCCTAGCAGCGATTCCAGATCAGGCACAATCGCCTTTAGCACACTGGCGCTAAACACGTCGAGATGGTCGCTCTGCACCAGGCACAGCCAGCGCACGACTTCTCGCCACAGCAGATATGGGCGCCGCCCTTCGCTGACGCCCTGTCCGCGCACAACGTTCACACCCATCACCAACGCACGGGTGCGCAGTTCGTTCATCAGGCGGGACTTCCCGACGCCGCTTTCCCCGCCTACCAGCCAGCCACCACCCTGCCCGCTGTTCACCGTTTCCTGGAGCACATTGCTGAGTTGGGTAATTTCGGCATCACGTCCCACAAACCGCGCCGCCTGGAGGAAGCTTTCCCGTGTCGCAGGCGTCTCCAGTGTTACATGATAGCCTGTTACAGCGTTTAACTCGCTGATGATTTCCGGAAGGCTGCTGTAGCGGTCACCAGGGTCTTTGGTCAGCAGCCGACCCAGCCATAGTTTCAGCCCTTCATCCAACGCGGCCATCTGGAAGTCTGGTGTTTTGTGCAGCACACTTTCCATCAGCTTGGAAATATCATCAAGTGGATAAGGATGCTGCCCAACCAGCAGTTCATAAGCGATCACACCCATCGCATAAAAGTCGGCGCGTTCATCCGCCATCTGCCCCATGAGGACTTCCGGCGCAATATAGGCCAGTGTTCCGGCCAGTTGTTCGTCATCAGAATCCTGTGTGCGTTTGGAAAGGCCGAAATCCAGCACCCGCACCTGCCCCTGCTCCACCAGCACATTATCCGGCTTTAGGTCGCGGTGGATAATGCCACGCCGATGCAGGTAGGCAAGTGCCTGCAACATCTGTCCGAGCAGATCAAGCTGTTCGGTGAGTGGAAGGTCAGCCGCCACTTCAATAATGGTGGTCGGGTTTTGCAGCAGGTTCATCGTAAAGTATGGCTGACGTTCACTTTCGCCGGGACGTTCGGGAATCGGGGCGTCGTAAAAGCCATAATCCAGAACACTGATAATGTTAGGATGGCGCAGTGAGGCCAGAATTTCAAATTCATGTGCCAGCGAAAGGCTGAGGTTGGTCGCGCTACCAAAGCCCAGCGTATTAAACGAAATCTGTTTGAGCGCCACTTCCTGACCGATCAAACGGTCGTAGGCGCGGTACACAGCACCCATCCCGCCGCTTCCAAGCAAATTATAGAGCCAGTAGCGGTTGCCAATGACACTGTTCACCGCGCTGTTTGTGGCGCTCACGACATCCATAAACTTATGATCCTGAACTTTGCCGGATTATTTAAAAGTGGTTTGGAAGTGCACAATTGTGCGCAATTATAACGTTATTACAGGGAGACTGCTGCTTTTCCGCTTTTTGTCGTGCAATGGCTACAATCATGCAGCGAGCATAACCAATACGCACAGGGGAGAGCAAAAATGCCAAAAGTCGTCATTCTCGGCGGGGGGGTGGCAGGGATGAGCGCCGCACATGAACTGGTTGAGCGAGGGTTCGAGGTCGAGGTTTATGAACTTCGCCCCATTCCCGGCGGCAAAGCCCGCAGTATTTCCGTACCCGGCTCTGGCAAGGACGGGCGTGCGAATTTAATGGGCGAACACGGCCTGCGTTTTTTCCCCAGTTTCTACCGCCATCTCCCCGACACGATGAAGCGCATCGCCATTGACGGAACAAACCGCACCGTCTACGACAATTTTGTTGAAGTCACTCGTGTCGATGTTGCGCGCTTTGGCACCACCTCAATGTTCATGCTGCCTTATCTGCCGCATTCTCTGGAAGAACTGCGGGTGCTTTATGAAGAACTGTTTGTGGATTTGAAGGACATCATTCAACTACGCGAAGGCGAACTTACTCATTTTGCGGAGTGCATCTGGCAGGTCTTGACGAGCTGTGAAACCCGGCGCACCAACGAGTATGAAAAGATCAGTTGGTGGGACTTTATCGGCGCAGAAACCCGGTCAGAAGGCTATCAGCGCTTTCTGGCGCAGGCCTTAACACAAACGCTGGCCGCCGCCCGCGCTAAACTCACCAGCACCAAGACGCAGGGCGATATTGTGCTCCAAATGCTGTTCGATATGGTGCGGCTCGACAGTGCCGACCGCATCCTGAATGGCCCGACACAGGATGCCTGGATCACACCCTGGTACGATTATCTCCAGCGGCGGGGCGTTCGGTTCAACTTCGACAGCGAGGTTGTCTCTATCAACTGCCTGAGTGGACGGATTGCGAATGTAACGCTGCTGCAAAATGGCATCCATGAGATCGAGGTCGGAGGCGATTACTTTCTGGCGGCGCTTCCAGTGGAAGTGATGGCGACACTGATCGAAAGACCGCCATGTCCGCTGCCCGGAGGCAAAGGCAGCTATCAGGCCTTAATCAAAGCGGATCCAACTCTGGTAGGCACTGTAACGCTGGGAAAATACGTGGCCTGGATGAATGGCATCCAGTACTATCTGAAAACGGATGTTCCTATCACGAGTGGACATACGCTCTATCTGGACTCGCCCTGGGCGCTCGTCTCCATTTCACAGCATCAGTTCTGGCCGAACATCGATTTCAGCCAATATGGGGATGGAACGGTGAGAGGGATTTTATCGGTCGTGGCATCCGACTGGACGACACCGGGTGTGTATCACAAAAAGCCTGCCAATGAATGCACGCCACAGGAGATCGCCGAGGAAATCTGGGAACAGTTGAAACTCAGCCTGAACGTGGATGGCAGGGTTGTCCTGTCGGATGCGATGCAGCACTCCTGGTTTCTCGACCCTGACCTGCGCCACGTCCCCCCTGGCAACCGCACCCTGATCGACTCGCTCTCACCGTCGCGGGTGGAAATCCACGATGTGCCGTTGTACGACGATGCAGAACCGCTGTTTATCGCGCTGGTAGATACGTGGCACCTGCGACCCAATACCTTCACGCGCATCCCGAATCTGTTTCTTGCTGCCGATTATGTGGTGACGAATACACAGCTTGCGACAATGGAAGCCGCCAATGAGGCCGCGCGGCGGGCGGTCAATAATATTCTGGAGGCCAGCGGCTCAAGGGAAGAGCCATGCAAGGTGTGGGAACTGCATGAGCCTGGTATTTTCCGTCTGTGGCGCTGGCATGATTCGATTCGCTATCGGCTCGGCCTGCCCTGGAGCGAACATCTGCCCTGGCCGATTGCAACAGCACAGCGGCTTCTGCTGGCACTGCATCGGCTGCGACTGCGGTTAAGTGGTACAACGCCGCGCGGTCGAATTGCCCTCAAACGCTGATCGTCATATCATGGGCGTCATAACGTTGTAAAGACAAGGAGAAGCCCTATGCGCCGCCTGTTCATGATCTTGATGCTCGCGCTGAGTCTGCTGATGCTTGGCGCTCAGACCATTACTGCCCAGACGCCTGCTCCTGCTGCGCCCGGTGATGGCAATACCTGTGCGGCTTTCACCGCCGAAGAACTGACCAGTGCGGTTGAGCGTTGTCCACTTGAAACGCTTGAAGCCAGCAGTGTGTGCTATGCCAATGCCGACGCAGTCATCACACTCCTTGAAGGCGATGCACTCGAACAACCAGGCGATACACTACCCCTCGCCGACCTCAGCACGATCCGCACCAGTGAAAAAGGCATCGCGGTCATCCGGCTTGATGCTGAAGATGAAACTGAGGAGGCAGAAAATCCGAGCCGAGCCTATGCGATCGTCATTGGTGAAGGAGTCCTGTTCGAGCGCGCAGATGAAGAACTCACCGACAGCTTCTTCATCAGCAATACCATCAATGACACCTGCGCGGAAACACCCGAAGGGATAGTGCTTGTCGTCGTCGGCGATCTGCCATTTGAGTTTACGGTGAATGGTGGCATCGTTCGTCTGGATCGCACTGCCTTCCTGCGCGTCGTTGAGCCGGGGAACACGCTCCAGATCATCACCACCGAAGGCACGGTCACGCTTTCGCCGGACAGCGACTTTCAGGTGGATGTTCCTGCTGGACTGACCTCAGTAGTGTGCCTGTTCCAGCCGACCGATCTTGGCGTGAACGCGGATGAACCCAATCAGCAGATTGTGGAAGGGTGCAACTGGACGGAACCGCGTGAACTGACCGAGGTAGAGTTCAACTATGCGGTTGCGCTCCAGCAGGTAGTTGATGCACTGCTGCAAGTGGCGCCGCCGGAGTCCGCCTGTGCCAACGGCGGGACGACGGTGGTTCATACCGTGCGCAGCGGGGAAAATCTGTTCCGGATTGCACGGCGCTATACCACGACGGTCAGCGCAATTGTGGGGGTGAACAGTATCGCCAATCCCAATGCGCTGTCGGTCGGGCAGCAGTTGACCATTGAGTGCGCCATCGACACAGGCGCACCTACCCAGGGTGCAGCAGTTCCGGTCGCGCCGCCTGTGGTGCCGCCTGTTGCGCCACCCTCTACGGGTTTCTAAGCAGCGCTTCGATTTCGGTGAATAGTTCCTGCGCGGCTGAATCCATAGGGTCAAGGGCTAACGCCCGCTGCACCCTGGATTCAGCCGCAGGTGTATCTCCACCGAGCAGTAATGTATAGGTTGCCCACTCGCGCCATAGATAAGCCTCGTTTGGCGCAAGGCGTGTGGCGGCCTCAAAGTAGATATCCATGCGCATGGTAGACGTGGATGCCGTCTCACCGTTCAGCAGACCTCCCTGCCCTTCCACCAATGCCAGAAGATAAGCGGTGGTCGCATCATAGGGGTTAAGCATGGCGGCGCGTTCGAGCAGCGCTCGTGCCTGATGCAACTGCTGTTCTCTACCCTCTGGTACGGTTCGCCTTAACAGCAGATTCGCAGCCGCACTCAGAAGGCGATCATCCCAGGGACGAATGTGCGCAGCAGCAATGGCTTCATCCGCAGATGATGTGGTTAGAGCGCGCGACAAATGTGTATCGGCGGTTGAGTCGACCATCCATAGGGAGAAGGCTGCAATTGCCAATGTGAGCCATAATACCCTTTTTGAGTTATTGACTACAGGAAATAGCCATAACTCACGCGATTTTTCAGGCCGAAGCAGCATCCCAACCGCCAGCCATACTGTCCATCCGGTGATGATCGTCTCAAAACTGAATTGCAGATCAACCATATTGGCAAGCAGAACGGCTAACGCGATGATTGCCACCCAATCGACATTGCTGACGGGTCTTTGCCTCCAGGCATCGAAGCATAATGCAATCCAAAGACCTGCCAATCCCCCGAAGGTGACGCCCAGGGCGAAATATGGAGTCGCTGCCGAAAGTCCATAGCCGACGACGGCTCCACCCCCAATCCAGAGAAGATGAATGTGGGGCAGCAGTCCTGAGCGTTTCAGACTGATCCAGCACAGCGCCAGCAGCAGTCCGGCACGAGCAAGAACGCCGCTCAAGCCTGTTGTGATCCAGGTGTCCAGCCAGAGGTTATGTGCCCGGTCAATTGGCCTGCCGCTCTCATGTGCACGCAGCTCCGAGGTTACATACGGACGATGGACGAATTCAAACATCTCAAGCCCATAACCAACCAGCCCACGCAGCGTGAAGAAAGGATCTTCAACACCCTTTATAGAAGTCAGAAGTGGGAGGTTCACGATCATTTCACGGGAGTTTTCCCAGATTAGTTCCCTGCTGCGCAGCGAGGAATCGGGCAGTGCAGGGTTAAGACGGGCGATCAGCGGCAGCCGAGACAGAATTGTTCCGTCCCAGTTCATCTGCCGAAGCACACCAACACCGAGAATTGTGCAGAATAGAAGCAGCAGCACCGCTACACTTACCCACCGAACTCGCCTGACCGCCGCCCACAGGAGCAGCGCCGTGATAAGTCCAGTCCCCACTGCGATCAGACTTCCACGCGCCCCACTCAGCAGCAGGGCGGCGAACATCAGCCCTAATCCGACGCCCAGCAATAAACGTCGCTGCAGTGATGGGGTGGAATCAGCCGCAAAGCCAATCCCGCTACACACAATCACCAGCGCCAGCCATCCCCCTGCAAAGGCGGGAACACCAATAATGCCGGGTGGACGCTCTGGAAAGCGGGTGGAAAGGACACCCGCCGCCTGTCCAAATGCAACAAAAGCTGAGATCACGCCAATTAACCAGAACCAGCGCCAGTCCCGCCGCCAGTCGATCATAAGACCGACAAAAACGCCACCGATCAGCAGCAGATGCGTCAGCAATCCGGTGCGGCGCAGCAGATCCCCCATAAAGGCACGGGATGGACTCAGCGCTAACACGGATGAAATGATGAGTGCCGCCATCCACAGCAGCAGCGCGAACCACCCAGAACGATTGCGTTGATCCATCGAGGGCAGTGGCAGAAATGGCAGGCCAACTGCCAGCAGAACCAGCAGCGCCCCAACACGATGCGGCTCATATGGGTCGAAACGCAGTGGATTAAAGCAAAGCGGGAAAAGGACGATGCTCACCAGCACAAGCCAGGCACGACCGCGCTCGGTGGTGAACATCAGGGGAGAGGGTTTAATACGATTTATACCAGCCGCTTTCCGCAGCGGGCGGATGATAGAAGGTCGTCCAGGAGCGGCCAAACTGGGTGGCGATCTCGTTCAGCTTTTCCAGGCGCGGCAGCGCGGTTTCGCGCAGGAAGTTCTCACGCGCTGAGGGTGTCATAGTGACGGCCTCTTTCCAGATGGCGCGACCTGCCAGGAAGCCGCTTGCGCCAGCTTCGCAGGCAATTCGGGTTTGTTCCGCGAATGTCTCGAATTCGACACCAGCGCTCAGCAGCACCCAGGGAATGTCGGAGACTTCGCTCAGGGCTTCACAGGCCGCCCGCCACTCGTCTCGATTGCTGTTATGGGCAACATCAACAGGGAATTCCATCTTGAGCACATCGACGCCCGTTTTGCTCAGGCGCTGTGCCGTCTCGCGCACGATCTGCGGCTTGTTCACGGCGAATTCAGCGCTGGTGCTGGAAACGTTCGCATCCAGGCTGTACGCCAGCGGTTCGAGGAAAATGGGCAGATCATGCTTGTGGCACTCCGCTGCGACCTGCCGAATCACGTCCTCGATTTCTTCGGCCAGTTCACCCGTATGGGGATGATAGTAGGCCAGCAGCTTGACCGCCGTGCCGCCCATCCGTTTGATCTTCTCGACCGTCCATTCTGGCTCGAACTCCATCCGGCGATAGGTCGCGTCCCCGCTGTAGCCGCTCTTTTCAATCGCCAGCAGCAGCCCCGACGTGCGCGACATATACAGCGCAGGCAGCAGCCCATATTCGTTATCCAGCAGCACCGCGCTGGCCCCGCGTGAAAGTGCACCGACGACTTCGCTTTTGATTTCTACCGCTGTTTCATAGGACGTGCCTTCGGGCAGCATCCGGCGGTAAGTGCCGCGCTGGTCGAACGCCACAATCGTGAAAATATCGCCCTCGGCGCTGGTGCGCTTCAAGCCCTGCCATCTTCCAGGGGTAATCGTCTGAACCGTCATACGTTCTCCTTCAACCAGGAATCAATTCGGATAAGGCTGTGAGGCATGGTTGGCTAAGTGTAACATTCATCAATTGAAGTCGAACAGGCTTCACTCGCTGATTATGCCGTAAGCGTGTGCGTTCGGGCTTGCCAGCCGGCCTGCAACCGCTGCATCGTCTCCTCAAAGGAACGAACGCCGCTGGTTGCATCAGGCGCTTCCACATTACATGCCCCTACCGCGCAGGCAAAACGCAGCGCTTCCTCAGGCGGAAGTCGATGCAGCAGCGCGGTCAGGAAACCCGCGTAAGCTGAATCCCCTGCGCCCGTCGTTCCAGCGACTTCGACCTCAAAGGCGGGCAAATATACCTCAACGTTGCGCCATACCGCCTCATCCAGACCAAGTTTTTTCAGCCGTGAGAGATCATCCCCTGTCTGAAGATACATCCCCAACTCACCGAGCTTGAAGCCTGCGATGACCACACCCATCGTCAGCAGTTCATCCGCCAGTTCGCGCAGATAGCCCTGCGTTATATGCGACAGCACTGCGCCGTGCCAGCGGTCGAAATCCACCCGCCGCAGCATAAACAGAATTTCTTCGATACTTGGCAAAAAAATATCGACGAAGGGCAGCGTTTTTTCCAGCAGCACACGCCAGTTTACCCGTCCGGCTGGCCCATCGGGGTCAGGCAGAGACATATCCAGGGATGTCACCGCGCCTGATGCATGTGCTTTTTGGAAAATCGCGGTCAGTTCATCACCATCATTCGCCATCAGCCGGGGCAGAATGGGCGGATAACCGAGGTGGAAAATCTTCGCCCGCGCCACCAGATCAAAGTCAACGTCCTCCAGACCGAATGTGACGTTGTTGGCGGGGCAGTGCAGGAATGTGCGGTCGGATTTCTGCGGCGAAAGCACCACCGTGTACGAGCTTGGCAGGCCGTGTTTCTGCCGGATGGTTTCACCCAATACCGGATCACGATCCTTCACAAACGCCACAATCACCCGCCCTATCAGATCATCGCCGACTGTCGAAACCAGCCGCACATTCACACCCAGTCGGTTGAGCGCCAGCCCAGTATTGCTGACCGAACCGCCTGTTGAAATTGTCATCGGTCCAGTTTCCAACAGCCGCCCCGCTTGCAGCAGCGCTTCCGGCGGGATGTGGTTCATGGCCGGAATCAGATCGAGGCACAGGTGGCCGCTGACGATAATGTCAAGTTCTTGAGTCATAAGGTTATGAGTTTTCAGTTGTTCGTTTTTAGTTGTCAGTTTTAAGTACAGTAAAAAGAAACCGCACGATGTTTTTCGTAGGGACAGGGCATGCCCTGTCCGTACAACCCCACCGTTCTAATTTGCCTGTACTCATGGCGATCATTGCAAGTCGGTTATGGCATTAAGAAGAAACACAACCGCCGACTATCCACCCGCGACAATGAGCGCTTGTAGAACTACAAACCCTCATTGCTCATCGCTCATTGCTTTTCTCACTATCGCTTCTACCCTACCACTTCCGGCGCACGCTTGATGTCAGGGTCGGTGAAGATGTCGTTTTCGTCAGTGCTGCGCGTGCTGAATTCGCTCACGACCGCGCCTTCCGGCCCACCCTGGAACCAGTGCCAGGTTTCAGGGTAAATGGTGTACTGCTCACCGGGACGCAGTACGATCTCATGCCACACAGTGTAAGTGTCTGCACGGTGAGTGGGCGGCTGCGCTTTTGGGTTGGGCGTGGGTTGCCCACTTACATAGAGATAGACCTCCCCCCAGCGGCAGCGGAACGTTTCTTCCTTGCCCGGTTCCCCGTTCACAGGGGGATGTAGATGCTGTGGGCAGGTCTGCCCAGGGAACAGAATCAGCTCTTTGGCACAGCAGCGTTCGGTGTTGATATACGTCACCAGCGACAGACCCGTGACTTCAAACTCGCCTAAGCCAAGATCGGCGATTTCGATGCTGGCCTGTTCCTCTGGCGTAAGGACGATTCCCGCGCGATCAAAATATTCCTTCGCTCGCTGCTGAAAAGCCTGATGTTGTTCGCGTGTAACGGCCACTATTTGCCCTTTCTACTCTGTTCCAAGGCACGATGTAAGGCAATAAAATCTTGCCAAGACTCTTTTTCTTCGCTTCCTAATTTTGTTTGAACTATAACTTCATTTGCTATGATGTTATCAATTCTATAACCATACAACCGATCAAAAAGTTTGATGTCAAGGATTTTCCTATCAATCAAAATTTTGATTCGTTCAAAAAGACCCATGTAGCTCTCGACATCTGCCCACTCATCAGCATTTATTGGCCCCACGTTGCCTTTCGCCCATTTCCCGCCTGGTCGTAATGAACGATGAACCTTATCGTGCACTCGCATCATTTCATCAAGATGTAGAAGAAATTCTCCTTGTGATACTCGACGTGATAGATGTAGTTGATTTCCAGCATAAACAACACCAACAATTGTCACAATAAGTGTAAGTAAAAGTACATGAATTTCCGTCATGATGCTTCTCCTAAACTATTAGCTTAGCTGGATGGTTTGGTTCATTTTCCCTGACTTCAGCGCTGCCGTAAGCACCTGATGATGCAGATGCGTTTCTTCGGGTGTAGCGCAGTAAAACGTCTGCTTCATCCCATCGCGCCCGTTGGCGAGTTGATCGCAGAACGCCGCCCACATTTGCAGCAGGCCATCGCTGAACCCGAACTCGAAAATGCCGCCCGTGATCGTCGGATAGGCCGTCTCATAGCCCAGGTCGAGATGCTTCCAGGCCTGTTCCGCGCCCGATGTATAGTCCATCGTCTTAAGCGTCTTGGGGAATTTGGTCGAATACTCGGCGCTGAACTTCGTCCCGATCACGCGCAGATACCAGGTATTCGTCTCCCCCGGTGCAATGCGATAAGTCTGAATGACCATCGGGAACTGCTGGTCATCGGCCTTGACCTCGCAGGCCAGCGTCGCGTTATCCCACGTCTCGCAGGGAACAAGATTACCGCTGGCGTCGGGGCGCTGCGTGACGATGTTACTGAGCAAAGCCCGCACGTTGGTCGGAATCCAGCCCATCCGCAGCGGAACATGCAGCGCGTGCATCCCCAGGTCGCCCATGCAGCCGTATTCGCCATTGATAGCGATCATGCGCTTCCAATTGATCTTCTTATTGGGGTCGAGATCGCTGCTGTGGAGCAGCCCCGAAGACACCTCGATGATCTGGCCGAAGCGCCCTTCCTGGATGTAGCGGATGATGCGCTGTGCCGCCGGGAAAAAAGGAAACTCCGACGAACACGCCACGATCACATTCGGGTTCTGGCGGATAACGTCGAGAATCGTGTCGTTGGCTTGCAGGTCAATGCCGAACGGTTTCTCGCCCAGCAGATGCTTCCCGGCGCGGATAATGTCGGTATAAAACTGCGTGTGCAGATTATGCGGCACCGCGCAGTAAATCGCGTCTACCTCGTCGCTGTTGAGCAGGTCATGATAATTTGTGCTGCGGACTTTGATCGTGTCGAAGTTACTGTCCCACCACTCGAACAGCCCTTCGTTCGTGTCACAGACGGCCGTCACGCGCGGGACAAAATCGAGGTTCAGCAGATGCGCCCACCGCGCCGCCGCACTGCCAAACTCGCGCCCCATCAACCCCAGCCCGATAATGCCAAAACGCAGTTCTTTTTTGTTTTTCGCCATTGGTTCCTTAAAACCTTGCTCGATAACTCTCTTTAAAGGTTGTTATCAAAGGTGAATTGTCCGTTGAGTCATGGTCTTATTATACGGTGCTTCTCTCCCCATTTCCCCTTTCTCCAAAATAGCACTTCAATGTCAAAGACTAAAAATTTGCTATAATCTGGTGCATCGTTGCTGACCAGAGTGATACAAACAGGACCGCTCCCATGACCAATTCCATAGATGAAGTCCCATCATTGCCGAACCAAACACCTTTTGAGCGTATTAAACAGCTTGATCCAGACGATAATGAGTTTTGGTCAGCACGCGACTTAATGCCCATTTTGGAGTACACAAACTGGCGAAACTTTAAAACCGTTCTGCTCAAGGCACAAATCGCCTGCGAGAATAGCGGTAACGATCCTGCTGACCATTTTGACGGTGCCATCAAAATGGTTCCCATCGGTTCTGATGCAAAACGCGAAGTCGAAGACATGCACCTGTCTCGTTACGCCTGTTATCTGATCGTGCAAAATGCTGACCCATCCAAGGAAGTTGTGGCCTTAGGGCAAACTTATTTTGCCGTTCAAACCCGCCGTCAGGAACTTGATAATAGCGCACTAACCGAACTTAATGAAGATCAACGGCGTTTACTGCTGCGCCAGCGTATTAAACATCAGAATACGGGTTTAGCCTCTGCGGCCAAAGGCGCTGGTGTGGTTACGGCGCTTGATTTTGCCGTCTTTCAAAATCACGGCTACAAAGGCCTCTACAACGGTTTGACAGCCGATGACATTCACCGGAAGAAGCAGCTCAAAAAAACCCAACACATTCTCGATCATATGGGAACCACTGAGCTTGCCGCCAATCTATTCCGCAGCACACAGGCTGAGGACAAACTGCGCCGCGATAATGTTCAAGGCAAAGAAAACGCCAATCAGGTACACCATCAGGCAGGCTTGGTCGTTCGACGGGCCATTGCCGAACTTGGCGGCACGATGCCAGAAGATTTGCCAACGGCGGACAGCATCAAAAAGCTTGAACGAGCCGAGAAAAAACGTCTGACCGCATCGAAGAACAAGAGTAAGAAAGAATAAGGCCTTTAACACAAAAAGCCTTTGCCTCGTCTTTCTAACCGATCATCCCAATCGCGGTTTCGGGTGTCGCGCCCTCATGCACAATCGCCATCAGCGCCCGCGTCATCCCGGCGGGATTGCGGTGCTGAATCACGTTGCGCCCGTAGACAATGCCCTTCGCGCCCTGCTGCATCAGATCATACGTGCGCTGGAGAATTTCAGCATCCGGCACCTTGCCGCCGCCGCGCACCAGCACCGGCTTGCCCGCCGCGACCTGAATCACCTGATGATACACCGTCACATCGTCGGTCGGGTCGGCTTTGATGATGTCCGCCCCTAGCTCAATCGCTTGACGGACGAGGGGCAGAATTTTGTCGAGATCGCCATCGACCATGTAGCCGCCCGCTGTGGCGTTATCCTTCATCACCAGCGGCTCGATCATCAGCGGCATCCCGTAACGCTCACATTCGGGCTTGAGCATACAGATATTATCAATGCACTGCTTGTGGACTTCCGGCTGGTCGGGCAGGTTGAACAGATTACACACCACACAGGACGCATCCAGCCGGAGCGCCTGCTCCACCGCCTGGGCGATGATGCCGCTGTACAGATAGCGCGGGAGCGTTTTGCCATAGACGTTGGCGATGTCCGTTCGCAGCACCAGCGCGGGTTTGGTCCTGCCGGGGATGTGCTGCAAAATCGCAGCCTGCCCGATGCTGAGCTGAATCGCATCCGGCGCGTCGTCCACCAGCGTAGCCACGACCTTGTGCATATCTTCGATGTCGGTCAGGAAGCTGCGTTCGCCAAAAAAGCCATGATCGACGGCGACATCAAAGCACTTGCCATCTGGCGCAAAGAGGCGGTTCATACGAGGGGTAATCGACATGCTTGCTCCTATGGTTGGTTCAAAGATTCAGATTAAGGCTGGGCATAGTCGGTGAGGTTACAACCCTCTACCGGTACACCGACTGCCTTGAGTTCTTCGATGCGGGCGCGGGCTTCGTCAACGGCGGCTTTGCCATCCAGCACGGTCAGGTTGCAATCAAACCGCACCGTCTCGCCCGGTGCCAGCATTTGCAACCGCCCTGCCCTCCTCGCCGCGTTCTGGCCTTCGGGAATGCAGTTACCCGGTTCGATACCGGAGACGTACATGCCCCGGCGCGTGTTTTTCCACTGGGTCAGGTATGGCAGTGTGTCCGTTTGCCATTCCAACTGCAAACCGAAATCCTCGTGCGTTAGTGCCGCGTAGGATACATCACGCCCGCCTTTGTCCCGGTGTGCACTCACGCGGTGATAATAGACCTGTTCGGCGAAGTTCTCGGTGGGGCGGGCATATTTGCTCCACGTCCCCAATCCCATCCGCGCCACATCATCGCGAGGGTAAACACTGCCCGCCGTTGTCAGGCGCGTCCCCTGCTGCACCAGCGGGAAGCCCAGGTTAAAGTGATACAGCAGCATCAGCGGGGTTGGCACATCACTTCGATTGGTGACTATGGTGCAGATGGAAATCGACGGCTTGCCCAATGTCAGCCAATAAATGCGCTCAACCGCAAGCTGTTCGCCGAACAAGCAGCTCTCGCTCAGACGTCCACGCAGGAGGGCTTGATACACGCCATTGAAATCCCACTCGGCGGTGTTCTCGATGATTTCAGCACGAAGCCGGGTGAAGTTGCCGTGAAGGTCGCGCTGTTCACCGGTGATCTCGTCCACTTCCGGCGAGCCAACATGCGTCAGGCCGCAGGTCGTCAGCAGGCCGCCGTTGAACTGCCGCAGCCACGACTGCCCGTAATCCGGCGGATGCGGCGACCCCTGGCTGATCCACGTCAGCGGCAGCCCTTTATAGTGCGCCGTCCAGATGTCCAGGCCGCGGTCTGGCAGCAGTGTGAAGTGCAGTCCGCTGCTGTTGTGGGCATCAATAATCCGCATTCCGGTGGGTAAGGTAGACAGGCGGAAGTCGATGAACTGCCGGGTATCGACGCTGTGTTTCGTCAGTTCATCATGTTTCCATTGGGTCGGGTCGGGCATTTGTCTCGGCTTTCAGCACAGGGCTAACGTGATTGATTTTGCATGATAAACCGTTCGACCTCATCGCGCCGCTTCGCCCCGGCCATCGGCCCTTGTTCCGTGACCGCCAGCGCACCGCAGGCATTGGCAAATCGCGCCGCATCAGCCAGGGAGTCCCCTTGCAGCCACTGCACGAGAAACCCCGCATCAAAACAATCGCCCGCGCCCGTCGGGTCGATTTCGCCCACGCGAAAACCGGGGATATGCAGGCCTTGTGGTTGGTCAATGCTAAACACCGTACAGCCGTTTTTGCCTTCGGTCATGACGACGATCTGATCGGGATTGCGATCAAACGCTGCCACGATTCCATCCGACAGGAGCAGTTCCAGTTCTTCGCGGGTCGGAATTAGCACATCTGCTGCTTCGATAAACGGACGAAAGGCAGCAGCGGCCTGTTCCGGCGCAAGCAGTTGTGGGCGCAGATTGGGGTCAAAGCTAATCTTCGCGCCATGCTGCTGCGCCAGTTCCAGCGCCCGCAGCCCCATCCGTAAAGCGTCCGTGTGCATCGAGAGCGTCGAACCCATGATGTGTAGACAGCGAAGGCCGACGAACTGAGCCTCGTCCAGCATTTCAGGAGCAAGTTGGCCTGCTGCCGCATGACGTGCATGGAAGACAAACTCGCGCGACCCTTCGGCGTTATACGCGACAAAGGCGACCCCGGTGGTATGGTCACGCAGTGTATGAACCCCGCGCGTTTCGACCCCATCCGCCTTCAGTTGTTCGAGCAGGCAGCGCCCAAAAGCATCCGCCCCCACCGCACCCACAGCGCCAACCCTCGCACCCAACCGCGCCGCCTGTACCGCGAAGATAAAGGGCGCACCACTCGGATACGGGCCAATAAACGAGGCGGGACGATCAAGCGGCTGGTCGATGCCCGTTCGCATCACTTCCACCAGCGCTTCACCAAAGGTCAGGAGATCAAGTGCCATGCGTGTTTTCGTCGAATGTAAGCAGTGTAAAGTTCAGATAACCTGGGCGACCGCCAGCAGATTGCCCTCGCTGTCCTTAAACCAGGCGATGCGGTCGCCGCCAAGTTCGGCAATTCCGTTGACGGTTTTCAGGCCAATATCGGGCAGGTCATATTCCTCGAAGATCACCCCTCGCGCCCGCAGCAGGGCAACTTCCGAGTCCAGATTCTTCGTCAGCCACGTCATCAAGCTGTAGCCCATTTTGCCCGCGCTTTCGTGCTGAATAATGGTAAAGAAGGTGTTTTCGCAGGCGTAGATCAACCCGAACGGGGTTTCATGCGCTGGGTGCATCCCCAACTGCTCGGCGTAGAAGGCTTTGGCGCGTTGAATATCCCTAGCGGGAATCGACATGCGGATAGGACATTCGGTTAACATGGTCGTCCTTAGCCTCGCCGCCGCTGCGTCAGCGCAAGAATGTTGCCTTCGCTGTCCCGGAACCATGCCACACGCGCCCCTTGCACATCCGCAATGCCGTTGACCGTCTTCATTCCGGGCAGGTCGTAAGCCTCGAACACCACACCGTTGGCCTGCAATTCGACGACCAGACTCTCAATGTTGTCAGTCGCCCAGGAGACAAGCGTATGCTGTGCCGTTCCTGCAAAACTGCTTGGATAGACCACGAAGGTTGTCTGCCCGGTATGATAGGTCAACCCTGCGTCCGTCTGCTCGACTGGGTTCAGCCCCAGTTTATCTGCATAAAAGCGCCGCGCCCGTTCCAGATCAGCGGCGGGCAGGGTGGCCTGAACGTTACAATTCGCCAGCATCACACATCATCCTCCAGCGACTCCGCTTGTGATGCCGCATTATAACGCTGAACGTTGAGCGCTGCGTCCGCCAACTGACCCTATGTCCTGGCCGCGCTTTCGCCCATACCGACGATATGGCGCACAATCAATTCCTCGGTTGCGTCGCTGCGCGGCATATTGGTCGAAACTCGCCCGCGCCGCATCACGACAATCCGGTCGGCCACTTCCATCACGTCCTGCATCGTATGTGAAATGAGAATAACGGGAATGTTCTGCTCCCGCAGCGACCGAATCAGCGACATCACCTTGCGCTGTTCAGGCACACCCAGCGCCGCCGTCGGCTCGTCCATAATCACCAGCTTGGCATCCCAGTAGAGCGCGCGGGCAATCGCCACCGCCTGCCGCTGCCCGCCGGAAAGGCTGACCAGTTTTTGCCTGAGCGAGGGAATATGAATATCCAATCGCTCCAATACCTTCGCTGCCTCGTTCCGCATGTACTCATCATCCGTCACCGGGAACACACCCAGGAAACGGCGCTTCTTCTCCTTGCCGAGAAAGACATTCGCCCCAACATCGAGATTTTCCGCCAGCGCCAAGTCCTGGTAAATCGTCTCAATGCCCAGGTCGCGCACCGCGGCGGGCGAGGCATTCCTGATCTGTTTGCCCAGGAAGGTGATCTCACCTTCGTCGGGGTGATACACGCCGGAAATACACTTAATCAGGGTGGATTTGCCCGCGCCGTTGTCCCCCAAAAGCGCGACCACCTCTCCCGGATACACTTCAAAATCCACTTTGTTGAGCGCGGTCAGGCCGCCAAAAAACTTCGAGACCTGCCGCACCTGGAGCATCGGTTGGTTAAGCATGTTCACGCTGCTTTTCCAGATAAGCCTGAATCTGATTGACGAACACGGCCACGATGATAATTACACCCACGACCACAAACTTCCAGATGGGGTCAACGTTCATACTGGTCAGCCCGATCTGCACAACCGAAATGGTCAATGCACCGACCACCGTTCCCTGCAAGCGCCCGGCTCCACCAAACAGGCTGGTGCCGCCAATCACGACTGCCGCGACCGAATCGAGCAGGGCTTCCTCCCCTGCTGAGGGCGACCCCGTCGTGAAGCGGAAAACGTGCAGAATACCCGCGATGGCCGCTGTAAATGAGGACAGCACATAAATCATAATCAGATGGCGATCAACGTTAATGCCGGCACGGCGGGCGGCATCGGGATTGCCACCAATGGCATAGGTATGGCGGCCAAACAGGGTACGCGCCAGAATAAAGGCGAAGATCACGACGACAATCGCCACAATCAGAACAGGATATGGCAGAAGTCGTTGCAGAATACGAAGCTGCTGCGCAGCCAGATCCGCCGGGGGGCTGAAAAAGGTAATACCTTCGCCGGGAAGGTTGTAAATCAGGCTGCCATTACCCAGGCTGGTGAGGGTGCTGCGCAGTTCAGGGGGCAGACCTGCGACTGCGCTCTGACCATCGGTTAGCAGGAAGGCCGCGCCGCGTACAATGCCGTACATACCGAGCGTGGTGATAAAGGGCGGCACCTTCACTTTAGCGATCAAAACACCGTTGATGACTCCGGGGACAATCGATACTAGCAACCCTGCCAGCACACCGAGCGCCATCGCGGGTGCATTCGACATGCCACCCAGGGCAAGGTCGCGCATGACCGTCGCGCTCACGACCGAAGCCAGGCCGACCGTCCACCCAATTGAGAGGTCAATCCCAGCCGTGATGATGACGTAAGTCTGCCCAATCGCCATCAGCATCACAAGGGTGCTGGTCACAAGAATGTTGGCCGCGCTGCGAATCGAGAAGAAACCCGTCCCAAAGATCGAGAAGAAGGCGACCATGACCAGCAGAAATATCCAGGGCCAGACCTGTGCAAGCAGATTGACGGCAGCCGTCCGGCTGGAGGAGGTTCGAACGCGAGGGGATGTTGCGGTTGTATCCATAAAATGGCTTTCGCATCAATAAGTTGGCTGAATATGAAGGGTCAGCCGTCAGGGGTTGAAAAAAGGCAGGCCACTTCCTGCCGTGATAAAACTTGTTTCGGTAGGGGCGGGTTTAAAACCTGCCCCTACAACCCTCAGTATTTTTATTGTTCCTGATAGATAAAGCGGGCGATTTCGGGATCGTCCACGTTATCCGCGTTAATCACGGCATAGCCAGTCGGCCAGCGAGCCGGAATGCTCGTGATGCCACGCGCATTTGCCATCGCCACCACCACCGCGAAGTAGCCCATGTCGCCCGGTTTCTGCGCGATCACCTGCGTCACTGTACCGTCGCGCAGCAGTTCAATCGCGAAGGCCGACGCATCGAAAGCCACAACCTGCACCGCGCCACCCAGACCTGCGTTCTGCACCGCTGCACCTGCGCCCTGTGCGCTGAAAGTGTTCGCGCCGAACACGCCGACAATTTCAGGATTCGCTTCCAGTGCGGCGGTGGTCTGCGCCTGCGCATTATTCACATCATTTTCGTTGTAGTCCACACCGACCACGGTCAGCCCGCGTTCTTCCGCCGTTGCGACAAAGCCCTGTTCGCGCTGGTCAGTGGTGCTGATGCCGGGGCGCACGTTCTGGACGTAAACCTGAGCGCCTTCACCGAGAATGTCCGCCAGCGTATTGGCCGCAATCGCGCCGCCGAGGACGTTGTCAGAACCGATATAGGTCAGCGGGAAGGTGACTTCGCCGTTGGCATAATCGCCATCACCGATGAAGGTATCGACGGTCAGCAGCGGAATACCCGCGTCGCGCACCGCTTCCAGCACCGGGATCATTTGCTGGCTGTCCGTCGGCGCAGTAAACAGGAAGTCGATGTCTCCGCGTGCCACCAGTGCTTCGATGATGGGCGTCTGCACGGTCGGGTCAAAGGCTTCGGGATCCTGCTGGACGAGCGTGATGCCGTACTGCTCAGCAGCGGCCTGCGCACCATAGCCCATCGTCACATAGAACGGATCGGGGTTTACACCCGGCACGAACGCAACAGTGAAATCTTCGATGCGCGGCTGCGGCTCACGGGTGGTTTCGGTATAGATGAAGGGCGAAATATCGGGTGCATCCACGTTTTCCGCATTCATCACGGCGTAGCCGGTGGGGATGCGCTTAGGAATACTCTGGTAGCCATTGAGGTAAGCAACGGCCATTGAAACTGCCAGATAGCCCATATCGCTCGGCTTCTGCGCGATCACCTGCGTGACCGTGCCGTCGCGCAGCAGTTCAATCGCGAATTCCGAAGCGTCGAAGGCGACCACTTCCACCGCGCCGCCCAGGCCAGCATTCTGCACCGCCGCGCCTGCGCCCTGTGCGCTGAAGGTGTTCGCGCCGAACACGCCAGTGATGTCGGGGTTGGCTTCCAGAATAGCGGTCGTCTGTGCCTGCGCCGTGTTCACATCATTTTCGTTGTAGTCCACCGCGACCACTTCCAGGCCGAAATCTGCCGCAGCCGCTTCGCAGCCATCTTCGCGCTGATCGGTCGTGCTGATGCCTGGACGCACGTTCTGGATATAAATCTTCGCGCCTTCACCCAGCGTTTCGGCCAATGTCTGGCAGGCGATATAGCCACCCTGGAAGTTGTCGGAGCCGATGTAGCTGATCGGGAAGGTCACAGGGCCGTTTTCGTAATCGCCATCACCCACGAAGGTATCGACGGTGATGATGGGAATGCCAGCATCGCGCACGCCTTCCAGCACAGGCACCATCTGGTCTTTGTCGGTCGGGGCGGTAATCAGGAAATCGATGTCGCCACGCGCCACCAGTGCTTCGATGATGGGGGTCTGAACGGTCGGGTCGAACGCTTCGGGATCCTGCTGGACAATTTCCACACCTAGATCCATCGCCGCCTGCATCACACCCGCACTCATGGTGACATAGAAGGGGTCGGGATTTACGCCGGGTACAAAGGCGATGGTAATGGTGTCATCCTGTGCACTCACCAGCGGGACGAGCGACAGTGCTACCAGCGCAACAATCAGCAGTACGATTAATTTCTTCATTGGAAGCTCCTTACACAGATTAGTAATATCAAAAACACACCTTTAGGATGGTTGGTCTTTTCGTTGACTGTATAACCTCCTTTACGTTGTCTGGTGCGGCAAACGAAATGTAACGAAGCAGATATGACTCGAAGAGTTACTGCATCGTCCGAGGTATTCAAAATCAGGTATCAGTTGTTGAGGCCAAAAGGTTCATCAAGCGGCTGCATTAACAAATCTTCTTTATTGAACCGGAGTGTAACCAGCTTTTCTGCTTCCGTCAAATGCTTTCGCTTTTTTGCGAATGGTTATCATTAAGCCCTTACCTTCGTTGTGGCTGGTCACATTCCAATTGCTTGCACCTCATAGGCGGGCTGGATATAAATGCGCCCTGTTCACAAAATCAGCACTCCAAATGGCAGAGGAGCCGCCCTTGAAAACACTCATGGTCGTCAGCGGGGGAGACGCGCCCGGTATCAACAGCGCGATTGCTCACTATACAGCATTCGCACAATCGCGCGGCGATACGGTCGTAGGGGCGATGGGAGGCCTGCCAGGACTCGTCGAAGGCACGGTTGTACCCCTTTCGTTGCAGCAGATTCTCCCCTGGGCAGGTCATGCGGGAAGTCTGCTCCAGACCAGCCGCGATCCGGTGTTGAGCCAGCCCGACGCTGAAGAACGAGTGCGGCAAACCCTTACGCAGCATCACATAGACGGTGTGCTGATCTTCGGTGGAAACGGCACCCTGCGTTACATCCCACCCCTGCTCCAGCGCTGGGGTGTGGCGTCGGTTGGCATCCCAACCACGATTGACAACGACGTACCGGGAACGGAACTGACACTCGGCTTCGATTCGGCCTGCAACTTCGCCTATCACAGCATCGACGGGGCGCTGCTCACCGCCCATGCCCTGCCCGGTCGCATGTTCATGGTGGAAACGCTCGGCGGCAATACGGGCATGCTGGCGGTGGCGGTGGCGCATGGCGCGGGCGCTCATGCCGTACTGGTGCCCGAATACGAGTATGACATCGATTGGCTTTCCGTCCGCCTTATCAACGCCAGCCAGCAGCACGGCTACGCGCTGCTGGTGCTTTCGGAAGGGATTCCCCATGCTCGCACGCTGGCAGATACCCTTCCCCAGACGACCGGAATACGGATGCGCGACATTCGTCTGGGACATGCTCAAAGGGGCGCTGTTCCATCTCACCGCGACCGGGTACTGGCGGCAGACATGGCACGGGCGGCGTATCAGGCGCTTCAGAATGGGCTGCAAAGCGGCGTCGTCATCGTCCGGGATCAGCAGGTGCAAATTCATGAAGGCATCCTGCCCACCGACACGGTGCTGCCAGAGCGAGCGCTTTATGATCGCATCAACGGGTTCAGCGGGGTCTAATGATGGAAAACTACTGGACAGCGTTTCCACAGGATCGCCTGCTGGCCGAGATTTCCCTGTGGTCGGCCAATCTCGCCTGCATCCGCGATGACATCGCACGAATCGAACCGTATACCGATCTGTTTCATCTCGATGTTGCCGATGCCCACTTCGTCCCCGGTTTGCTGTTTTTCCCCGATCTGGTCGCAGCGCTGCGCCCGCTCACGCAGAAGCCCTTTCATGTGCATCTGATGGTCGAAAACCCCTCCAGCCTGATTGACGACTTCGCCGCTGCGGGCGCTGACCTGATGACGATTCATGCGGAAAACGGCGGCTCTGTTCGACCCGCGCTGGAACATATTCGCGGGAAAGGGCTGCGCACCGGGTTAGCCATACAGCTCGAAACACCTCTGGAAGCCGCCCTTCCCTATCTTGAGTATCTCGATCTAATCGTGCTGATGGGGACGAAACTGGGAATCAAGGGCGTGGGGCTGGATGAACGCGCACCCGAACGCATCACAGCGATGCAGACACTTCTCGAAACACAGGGCTATGCAAATCGGGTTCGCGTTGCCGCCGATGGGGGAATTCGCCAGAACACCGTGCCACAGCTTCGGGCGGCGGGAGCAGACAGCGTGGTGATGGGGTCGCTGGCCTTCGGCAGCCCCAATCTGGATGAAACCTTTTCCTGGCTGCATGGTCTGAACAAAACATGACCACTTCTGCGCCCACCCCGGCCAGCATCCTTGCCATCGACTTCGGGGGCACCCGCACCCGCGCTGCCTGGTTCAACGAAAAGCTCGAACTCATCCAGCGGGCAGAAACGCTGTCACAGGTCGATCAGCCCGCGCGGAGCGTCATCGCCCGGATGATCGAAACCGCAAGAAGCGTCATTCCCGAAGGGCAACTACCACAGGCCATTGGCATCGCCGCGCCGGGGCCGCTTGACCCCCAAAACGGCATCATCCACTACGTCAAGACTATTCCAAACTGGCATGAAGTCCCCCTCGCTACAAACGTCAGCGCGGCTTTTGATAACGCGCCCACGTTTATGCAGAACGACGGTAATCTGGCGGTACTGGCGGAATATCATCTGGGGGCGGCCAAAGGCGCAGATCCGGCATTGTATCTGACGGTAAGCACAGGCATCGGCGGCGGCGCAATTATCGACGGGAAACTTTTTGCGGGAGCGCGAGGGATGGCAATTGAACCGGGCCATCTGCGCTTTACCCTGCCAGGTGGCGAGATCGTGCGCTGGGAACAGCTTGCATCAGGGACGGCGATTGGGCAAATCGCGCGAGAACGCCTCGCTCGCACAGATGCCCCTTCAATCCTGCGTGACATTGCCCAGGTTGATGGGCAGGCAGTGGGCGAAGCAGCCCGCGCCGGAGATCGATTCGCCCTGAACCTCATTCAAGAAACCGGACGCTGGCTGGGGCTGGGACTGGTCAATCTGATTCACGTGTTCAACCCGCGTGTGATCGTCATCGGCGGCAGCGTCTCCACACTCGGCGAACTGATTTTCGCGCCTGCGCGTGAAGTCATCCAGGAGCATGTGCTGCATCCTGATTTCGTCTTTGAGGACTTCATCCGCCCGCCTCATTTCGGCGATGATGTCTGTCTTTACGGCGCAGCCCTTTACGCCCGTGAACGGCTGCTTAGCTCATGACCAGACCGCCGTTGACATGCAGCGTCGCACCAGTGATGTAGCTAGCCGAGGGTGATGCCAGAAACGCAATTGCCGCCGCCACTTCCTCTGGCTGCCCCAGCCGTCCCAGGGGTGTCTGCCGCAGCCATTCTTCCTCACGCGACGGAAGCTGATCGCGGATCATATCCGTCGCAATCCGACCCGGCGCGATCATATTGACGGTGATTCCGCTCGGCCCCAGTTCCTTTGCTAAGGAGTAGGTCAGCCCCGCCAGCCCTGCTTTGGATGCGGCATAATGGGCATGGTTGACTGACCCCGTGTAGGCGGCCTGCGACGTGACATTGATGATACGCCCCCAACGCTGAACTTTCATATAGGGAACTGCCGCCTGTATCGTGCGGAAGGCCGCCCCCAGATTCACATTCAGCGTTTGCTCCCAGAGTGCATCGTTGAGTTCAAGCAGGGGCGCACCAGTCATCTCGCCCGCGTTGTTCACCAGAATATCAAGGCGGCCAAAGTAGGATGTGACCTGCTCCACCAGCGACAGCGGCGCGGAATTCCGGGTAAAATCAGCGCTGAAGACTTCGGCCATCGCGCCCATCGACCGAATACTCGCGACCACATCTGCCGCCTGATCGACCTCAACCCGGTAATGCACGGCCACCGCCGCGCCCTGTGCCGCTAATGCCAGACAGGTCGCCCGGCCAATCCCGCGTGATGCACCCGTGACCAGCGCGACCCGTCCCTGCAACACTCGATGGACTTGCTCCATCATGGACTTTCCTAGCTCATCAGGCGGTTGACAACATGCTTCAACTGCTGAGTAATGGGATGATTCGGGTAGCGCTGGACGAACACTCCCGCGCTGGCGAGCGTCATCATTTCGTCCGAATGGGGCAGCACCGCCGCGACTTCTGCCCGATAGGTCTGCTCCACCCGCGCCTTGACTTCCTCAAAATTGAAGGTGGGCGGTGTCTTGTTGACCACCAGCAGCATACGCGGCACATCCAGCTTACGTGCCACTTCCACCGTGACACCTGTACCCTGATAATCCTGCTGGTCGGGGCGCATGACAATAATCAGCGCGTCAGAGATGGCGATTGAGAGCAGTGTTTCTTCATTCAGGCCGGGATGCGTGTCGATCATCAGTACATCCAGATTGAGTTCCTCAACCAGCCCATGAAATCCATCGTTGAGAAGACCGACATCGTAGCCTTCCCGCAGAATACGCGCGATCTCGCCCGCTTTGATGCTGGAAGGAATCAGAAACACCTGCCCCTGCGGGATGACGAGCACCTGACCGGGAATGTCGCCGTTCAGGTTTTTGGTCACGTCATGCGCCGTCTGCTCGATGGCGCATTTACCCCACAGGTAATCATTGAGCGAGAACTTCATCTGTTCTTCCCTGAGGCCAAACAGAATGTGAATGCCCGGTGACTGAATATCCGTATCCACCACACCCACCCGCTTGCCCTGCATTGCCAGCAGCGTCGCGACGTTGGCGGTCGTGTTCGATTTACCCGTCCCCCCTCTGAAAGAGTGAACGGAGATAATTTTTGACATGAGGGTTCTCTCCTGTGTTGTCGGTACCGGAATATCCTGATGTAAGAATGATTATCAGACAGAATGGATTTACATGACAAGGGCGACCGCGCTGGTCGCCCTACGATACTTCATGCTTCTTGATGAGCGCAAATCTGCGCCCAGATCAAATCAGGTTGGTTCGGACGTGACCAGACTGTCCAGCAGGCTGGCAGCTTCCGCACCGCCCCCCTTGCGCGCACGCATCATCTTCGCCTTTTCCTGCAAATCGCGGAAGAAGTCAGAGTCCACAATCTGGCTGACCTGTTCGTTGCGCTTGGCTTCGTCCAGTTCGATGCGCAGTTCGGCCACTTCCTTCTTAAGCGTTTCCTCACGAACGCGCACCTTATCGACCATGATCTGAAACACCCTTGCCAGCGAGTACATCTCGTCCGGGAACCGGGCGCTGCCGATGTGCGACAGGTTCTGATTGTAGTCCCCTTCGGCGATGCGCTCGGCCACACCCTTCAGCGCAGCAACCGGACGTGTCACCACCTGTGAGATCAGGTAGACCATCAGGAAGAGCAGTGCATAGGTTCCGGCAAAGGCGATGACAATGCTGTTGAGGATACCCTGCCGCACTTCCGCCACATACGCCGCCTCGAAGTCGATGCCCATTGCGCCGACTCGTTCGCCCCCGCTGTTGACAATAGGCTTGTAGGCCGAGATCCAACTCCCCCACTGATCGCTGTAAGGGACAAGGTTAAACGTCAGGTCGTTCAAACCACGAATGAGGGGGCCGGTGCTGGTGTAGGGATCGCCAAATGCGGCAGCGTCGTCAGGACGAACAAATTGCAGTGTATCGCCAATAAAGAGGATTTGATTCGGTTCATTCCCGGCAACGTAGGTATAGATGAAGGCGCGTGGTTCGATGCTGTGTACCGTCCGCAGCCAGTCGATATGCTGGGCATAGCGCGGGTCGTCGCCGCTGCCTTCGGTTGCCAGCGATTCAAATTCATTGCCGTCAATACCTTCGACCGCCGCGTCCAGCGTAGCGATCATGTCCAGCTCAACACGATGCAGCGCGGAGTCGGTGGCGAAGGTCAGGAACCAGTAAAAGGCTGCTGCAAAAACCACACTGAACAGCAGGGTAAAGCCGATGAGTAGTTTGACTCTCAGGCTGATAAAGGCAATGCGCTTACGGTTTTCCATAAAATCTTCGCAGGGGACACCGTGCTTTAGCGCGGTGGGGAATGCGAAGTCTCTCCTTTCCGAATACGCCAACTGGAGAACGTGAGGTATTGCAACGTGGTTGGCTTCACCTTTGCAATACGGCTGCCGGTCTGCATGTTGTGCAGCGACACTGTTCCAGCCGTCGTGCCTCCCACATAACAGACACCCCACCTGGGATGCTTCACCCAACTACCCCGCTTGAACCCTAAACTGAGCGTGCCACCGTAAGGCTTGCGCACACCCCCTTTTTCTGGCTGGAGGCGATGAAGCTGCCGCCTATGGAAACGCAGCGGCACGATATACAGCATGGCCTTGTTATCTATTGCCATATGCCCGCCAACCCCCCAGTTCGCCAGCACCCAGCTATCCACGCAGTGCGCTTCAAAGCTGTCGGACATTTTCTGCTTCGACTTCTTCAAGCCGAACTTGTCTCGCTCGGCTTTGGTTTCGTAGCCCTTCAACGTTTTCACCGGGGCGATGTTGTTGAGTTCGGCGTAGAACCACTGCTTCCCCACCTCAAGCGGTCTAAAGGCGGTGTTCCAGCGCCGTTTGCCCGGCTTCGTCATGGCGGCGATGTCCTCAACGACAAAGGTCGTGATCGGGTAGTAACAGGAGAGCCAATGACACAGGCGCAGCTTCCAGCCCCAGCGGGCACGAGTCGAAGGCGGCAGGCGGAACTGTCCCTGTCTCCGGTTGGCGCGGCACTGGCGATAGGGGGTCTTGCGATACCGTCTTCCCCGCCGCATCTGGGTGCTGGTTTCCTCCGCTTCTTTGACCCACGTCACCGCATCCGCCTGGATGTTCAGATAGGTGTGTGCTTCTGATTTGACTGTATAGGCTTCCTTCTTGCTGCCGGGGTCAATCCCCACCGCCATCGGCTGGGTGTACCCGTCCTCCCGATCCACAAGCTGAATATAGAACAAACCGCGATCAAAGCGCCGTACTGCACGGCCTTTCTCGATCAGCTTGTTCGCTTTACGGTTACTGGTGGGCATCAACGGTTTCCCCGTGCTGCTCACCACTGGCACAAACGTCTGCATTCTCAATCCTTGCAAGTGTTTAATGCCCCTACGGTCTGAGCAACTGACCGCTTCGACACACACATTCGGAGAGGAACAGAACTAGCGGGACATTCTGTCGTCCTTCGGGCTGCCACGCCCAGAATGCTTGTTTGGGGTCGAACCCCTTAGTCTAGTCAACGCTTGCGTCTCCGTTCAGCGGTTGGCTTCCGCTTCCCTTCAAGCTCCCCACTTTAGCGGGGAGTCGCTGACCGGCTTCCTCCGAACTTCAACGATGGTACGTGCTTTATAAATACAGAACTTACGCAGCTTACCTCTGTGAGGGGGGGTTGAAACCCGCCCCTGCGAGAAAGATGTTCTTTTCGTGCGCAAGCCCTAAAGAACTTATTCTTCCCGGCTGGTCGGGATCATCATCTCGGCGGCGTTCATCTGCTCGCCCTTGTAATTCTTCACCCACAGGTTGCTGTCTTCATCATGCCAGACGGATTCTTCCCACAGCGGGATTTTCCCCAGCGGTGTGGTCAGCACATACTGCGGCACCGCGAAGCCCGTCATGTGGCCGAGCAGCCCGCGCATGATCTCACGGCCTTTTTCCAGGTCGGTGATGAAGTGAGAGACGCCCGTCACATTGTCGCAGTGATACAGATAATACGGGCGTGCGCGAATCTTCAGCAGCCCCTTCATCAGATCGCGCATCGTCTCCAGGTCATCATTGATTCCCTTGAGCAGCACCGTCTGGTTTCCCACCGGGATGCCGTGCCGCAGCAGGCGATCTACCGCCGCCGCCGATTCAGGCGTGATTTCCTTGGGGTGATTAAAGTGGGTGTTGAGCCAGATCGGATGATACTTTTCCAGCATCTCGCAGAATTCATTGGTGATGCGCTGGGGCAGCAGCACCGGGTAACGACTGCCGATGCGGATAATTTCGACATGCGGAATCTGGCGAAGGCGCGAGATGATGTATTCCAGCCGCTTGTCGGAATAGGTCAGCGGGTCGCCACCCGTCAGCAGCACATCCCGAATGGCGGGTGTGCGTGCGATGTAGTCGAAATCGGGTTCCCAAGTGGCCGCTTCGCTGTCCTCAAAGTAAGACCCGCTCAGGTCGGTGGTGTGGAATTTGCGTGTGCAGTGGCGGCAGTAAACCGGGCAGAGTTCCGTCACCAGCACGACTACCCGATCAGGGTACTTATGCACGACGCGATTGGTCTTACGGTAGTAGGTATCGCCAACGGGATCAACCGACGAATTGGCGAAGGGTGTAACCTCACCCATGTTGGGGACAGCCTGCTGACGGATGGGGCATTTTTCGTCGTACTTGTCCATCAGCGAGGCATAGTACGGCGTGATGCTCCAGCGGTACTTCCCTTCACAGGCGGCGATGGCTTTTTCCTCGTTTTCGGTGACATGAATCACGTGGCGAAGCTGCTCCACCGTGGTGATGCGGTGCTGCAACTGCGAACGCCAGTCATCCCAGACGAGCGGCTTTTTGAGATCAACGGTAGGCATTTCGGACTGCATAAGGTTTGGGTTCCTGTTCTCTCAATGTGCGATGGATGGAGATTGATGCAAAGCTAAACGTTCCAGCGATGGCGGGCATGATCGATGACTTCGGCCAAAAGTGCTTCATAACTCACCCCGACAAATCGTCCCATTGTGGTCATGGCGGAGTGAGTCGGGTGCATGGCCGGGACAGGATTAATCTCTAACAGGTGTGGCTGCCCCTCAGCATCGCAGCGAATGTCCACCCGCCCGATGTCCTCGCAGCCAAGCGACCGATACGCTCGTAGGGCGAGATCGCCTAATGCCTGTGACAGTTCAGGCTCTTCTACCGGGGTATAGTAGCTGCTGGTCTTGCTCTCCCACTGTTCCTTGTCGTAAAACCCACTGACTCCACCGGGTGAAGTCGAGTTGACCTCGGCCATGCCCAGCACATGTGCCTTTGCCCCGCCGCCCAGAACGCCCACCGTGAACTCACGTCCCGGCAGATACGCTTCTACCAGCACAGGCTGCTTATATAAACGGAAAAGTTCGCCAGCCCGTGCCTCCAGTTGTTCCCGTGTCTCGACAATCGAGCGCGAATCGACCCCTTTGGACGAGCCTTCTTGCAGCGGTTTCAGGAACAGCGGGAAACGGTCAATCTTTGCAACCACCTGGGCAGCATCATCAGGAGTTTCCATCACGGCAAAAGGTGCGGTGCGCAGTCCTTCCTGCTGCCACAGCCGCTTGGCGAAGGCTTTATCCAGGCATAAGGAAGCGGCCAGCGCATCCGAACCCGTATAAGGCACCTGGAAGGCTTCCAGAATGGCGGGAACCTGCCCCTCGCGTGACCGTCCCCACAGCCCTTCGGCCATATTGAAGACAAGGTCAACACGGTTGCCGTCCGCCAGAAAGCGCACCAGCTTCACCGCGCTTCCAATCCGGCACACGTCATAGCCCAGGCTGGCAATCGCATCTGCCAGATGGTCGATATTCTCCTGCGAATCGAACTCGCCATAAAAATCCGGCGGCGCATCTTCCGGCGCGTTCTGTTCCTCGCGCAGGTCATACGTCAGGCCGACCACCAATGCTTTGCTCACAGACCGTTCCTAATCCTTAAAATTCGAGCTTGTCGAGAACACTGGCCGCCCGCTGCCGCCGCTTCAGACGCCAGTTGAACATACTGCTGTCATAGACCTTGCGCATGTTCACGATGGCCCAGCAGGCGAAAACAGACGCAGCCGCGACATACAGTAAATATTGGCGGAAAAAGCCTTCGCTGCCTGTTGCATTGCCGAGAATGACGATGATTCCAGTCACCACACAGCCGATAATTGTTCCGGTCGCCAGCAGGTAGCTGTCCATAAACACGCTGACCCGCCCTCGGCGTTCATCGGGGACAAGCGCCTGAAATGCCTTGCGCGAGGATTCGTCAATCGTGTCCTTCACAATCCACATAACCGCGAACGCACCCACCGCGCTGGGCAGACCGGTCTGCACAATCATCCACACCGCGCTGAGCAGCATGACCATAGGCAGCACGAAAAAGCTGTTCTTCAGGGTGAACCGTTCGATCAAACGGCTGGTGACCAGACCAGCAATAGCGAACGCGACAATACTGGTGCCCAGGCGGAACAGGCTGTAGAAGGTCTGATACTCATTCGCACTGGGCAGCGCCGCATCAGAGACGACCAGAAAGCGGAATTCGATAATGATGTCGCTGGAACTCATCGCCAGAATAGCGAACGTCAGGAAGCGAAAAGCAGGGACTTCCTTTACGAAAGACCAGCCTTCGGTGAGTGTCTTCATCACACTCTCGTCTTTCGACGGGGTGAACTGCCGTACCTTCAATTGTCCAAGCGAGGGTGTGGAGATGGCGTAGATCACCAGATAGAAGAAAGCGTTGAGGGTCAACAATTCCTCTGTGCCGAGGCCGCGTGTGCTGAAATAGGCTGCCGCGCCCGCTGCGACCAGCAGACCCAGAATTTTGCCCACGAAGCCCAGGCTGTTGATGACGGGGAACAGCCGTTTGGCCTGCGAGGCATCAAACACATCACCCGCCAGCGTCCAGAAAATCAGCGGGAAGAACAACCACTGCTGCTCGGCTACCAGATACAGCAGCGAGTAATTAAGTACACCAGGGAGTTGAAAGGCAAACATCAGGCGCAGCAGCACGAACACCAAACCGAGGATCAGGCACGTCCAGCGTACCAGCACAACGCGCTCGAAACGATCCACAATCAACGATTGGAAGCTCGTCACGACCAGAATGACCACCATATCAATCAGCAGCACGAGCAGAAATTGATTGACGCCGCCTTCGCTCAGAAATCCACTGATCGCGATCACACCCGAAATCTGCGTCGCCATCGCATTCGTGAGCAGAAGCGCACCCATAATCAGGACCGTTCCCGCTTCTTCGGGACGAAGACGAAATAGTCGTGTCAGTAAGGCGGTCACGTTGCAGCGGCCTCGGTCGTGTATAATGGTGCAGAAATAAGGGTACTGTATTCAAAACTGATGGTAACACGGGATTGGCGAAACATTTATGAAAAAGATAGAAATTTTATTGAGGTTTAGCGCTCAAAAGACGAATTTCATGCAACAATGATTTCTAAACTGTTACTTCATAAAACCCAATACTAACCATCACCTCTCAACGGTCGTAAAAGCCGGATAAAGGACTCTCATGTCGCCCACCTCCCCCACCGCTCGCACTCGTCTTGTCGCTCTTGAGCCGCGCCTGCGCAATCTGCTGCCAGCCGATCTCTATGCCAACTACTGGATTTCGCCCTCTTCAGAAACCCTGATGCACGTTTTCGAGCATCTGCGTACCCTGCGGCGCATCCTTTCGGATTATGTCCCGCGCCAGGTTTCCGAAAGCCTGCCACAGCCGGGTCAGGCTCGTTACGAATGGCAGGAAGGCAGCCTGATGTTCACCGACCTGGCGGGCTTTACGCCCTTGATGGAAGCCAGCGCACGACACGGTCGGGAAGGCGCGTTGATCCTGATGGACACGCTCAACCGCTATTTCGCAGCGATGATCGAAATCATCAGTAAATCGGGTGGCAGCCTGCTGGAATTCACCGGGGATGCAATGCTGGCGCTGTTTCCGGCAACGCCCAAGCAGAACGATGCACGTCAGGCAGTTCATGCGGGTTTGCGAATGCAGCGGGCGATGCAGCAGTTCGCGCAAATTGAAGTGCTGGGTGAGACGTTCGAGTTGGGGATGCGTATTGGGATTCACACCGGACGCTTTCTGACCGCCGATATTGGCACGCCACGACGGATGGAAAATGTGCTGCTGGGTGGCGCGGTGCGGGAGACAAAAAAGGCTGAGGGTGCGGGGGAAGTGGGGCGGGTGTGCATGACCTTCCGGGCGTTCCAGCGCGTCTCTGACCTGTTCGAGTTTGACGATGGCAAACCCGGCTATATGCTGCTGGTGGATAACCTCAGCGAACGCCGTCTCGGTGAATACGACATCAGCTTCACCAGCCGCCGCATGGCTAATCCTGTTCTGTTTGACCGTAGCATGGATGCGCTGGCGGAAGAAATCGAAGGCCTGGTGAACCTGATCGAACCACTGGCAAGCTATCTCCCTGCCCCGGTGCTTGATCTGGCAGTGGCCGGAACCGCTCGCCGCCGCATTCCGCCGCGCTTCCCCGAACTGGTCGTGATGTTCGTCAATCTGCTTGGCCTGCCCGAAGCAGTGGACAGCGCATCAGAAGGTCAGGAAGACCGCATCGTCTCGACTTTTTCGCGCGCCTTTGCCCTCATCAATGCTGCCGTTGAAGCGCAGGGTGGCGTCCTTAAGCATGTCACCTATCATCTGTCCGGCTCGGATATGCTGATCTACTTCGGCACTCCCAACGCTCATACGGACGATGCAGTGCGGGCGGCACGTGCCGCTCTTGCCATTCGGGATACGATTCAGAAAATCGAGCCAATTTCGGTCGGCAACAGTGTGATCGAAGCACGCTGCCAGATCGGAATCGCCAAAGGCCCGGTGTTCGCGGCAGAAATCGGCGAACCGCGAGGCCGCCGCGAATTCAACATTTTAGGCGATACCGTAAACACGGCGGCGCGTCTGATGAGCAAAGCTGCAAGTGGGCAGATTTTGCTCACTGACATTGTGCATGACGACATCCGCGAGCACTTTACGTTGGAGTCATTAGGGGAGCTTGCGCTTAAAGGGAAAAGTTCAGTCGGGAACGTCTACAACCTGCTCGCAGCATTGGAGGACGAAGACTAACTATCCGGATTGACGCTCGGTGCCCCAGCCTCACCAGAGGTGGTGCCTGCTGTGACATCGTTGTCCGAAGCAGGTACAACGGGCATATCATCCGCCGTGACTGTGTCCCACAGGGATTGTGCAAGAAGCCCTGTCTTACGCTTCGGTCTGGCTTCAAAAGTTTGCGCGGACTCCTGCGGATTGGTCGGGGCTTGTGGCAGTACGTCGCCTTCCAGCGCCAGTTTTGACCAGATTTGCTCTGGCAGCTTGCGGGTGCCACCGCGCCGCAACTGGGGCGCATCCGTTTCCTGATTCACGCCTAACGCTTCCCAGATGCCCTGCACCAGGGTGCGCCCCTGCTTCCGGCGTAGGTTCACCTTATAGGCCGGCTCTGGTTCGGTTTCGATCAGAGTGAGCCAGCGCCGACGGCAGAGAACTTCAAGCGTTTCATTCAGTTGAGCCGCATCAATCGGGTCATCGCCAGCGCATTCTACCAATGCCTTATGAAGCGTTGAATACGCCACCTGGGCTTCATTGAGCGCCAGCCGCAGGATACGCCGCATAATGAGCGGCAGCTCGGTTAGTTCCAGGATGTTAATGCCGTCGCTCACAAACTGCTGCCATTTCTCTGTGCGCTTGATCCTGCCTGATTTTAGCATAGATTCACAAGACAGGACGTAACGTTTTTCAAAGAGATATGTCAACATGTAATCAGCATTTCCTCATCAAATCTGCTGGTGTTCCCGGAAAGAACTGCCATACTCAATGCTTCTAAAAAGTGGGCATTGTAAGCTTCTCCGCTTGCGGCCTTCCCCTCTTTAGACAGCACTACCGTGTAACCTTACCCTTTCAACGAGGAGAACAAGTCATGGCTCGTGTTGCGATTAACGGTCTGGGGCGCATTGGTCGTGCGACCCTGAAAGTCGTCATGGACACCCCCGAACTGGAACTGGTCGCCGTTAATGACATTGGCGAACTGGAAAATATGGCATATCTGCTCAAGTACGACACGGTGTATGGTCGCTATAACAAGTCCGTTGAAGCGCGTGACGGCAAGCTGGTGGTTGACGGACGCGAAATTCATTACCTGAAAGAGAAAGACCCGGCTAAGCTCCCCTGGGGCGATATGCAGGTTGACCTGGTGTTCGAGTCAACTGGCTTATTCACCAAAGAGGAAGACGCGGGCAAGCACATTACTGCCGGGGCAAAGTGGGTGATTATCAGCGGCCCGAGCAGCAGCGAAAACGTCCCGACCGTGATTTTCGGGGTGAACACGGAGGCTGGCTCGACACCGATTATCTCGACGGCAAGCTGCACCACCAATAACATCACTCCGATCATCGAAATGATGACGCGCCGCTTTGGGGTGCAGAAGGCCATTATGACCACCGTACATGCCTACACCGCCACGCAACTTCTGGTGGATTCGCCGGGGGGCAAGAAGGATATGCGGCGTGGGCGCGCGGCGGCGGAGAACATCGTCCCATCCTCAACCGGGGCGGCGGTCGCCACCACCAAAGCGCTACCCGAACACGCGGGCAACTTCGATGGCATTTCGCTCCGCGTTCCGGTGCCCGTCGGCTCGGTATCGGACACCGTGCTGCTGCTGAAGCGCCCGACCACCGTCGAGGAACTGAACCAGGCGCTGCGGGAAGAATGCGAAAGTCCCCGCTATAAGGGCATCGTGCGGGCGACGGATGAACCCATCGTCTCGTCCGATATTGTGGGCGATCCTCATGCGGCCATTATCGACCTGGATATGACCCGCGTTGTTGGCGGCGATCTGGTGAAAATCCTGAGCTGGTACGACAATGAATGGGGCTATACCCATCAGATGGTGCGGCAGGCGAAGGAAGTGCTGCTGTAGAGGCAAGGCCGGGCAGGGAACGTTCCCTGCCCTTTTTTTCCGTTACTGCTGGCTGTGCGCGACCAGATCAAAGCCCTCGTCGCGCATCTGCTCCACCGAAAGCGGCACATCATCACGCAGCATAAACTCTATAGCGCATAACTCCCGATCACGGCCTGCGCCCGCCGCCGCCAGCAGCTTCCCACCCTGCACATAAAAGGCGATAAAGTCCTTCGCGTCCAGCGTTCCCCGATAAACAATCTCATCCCATGCCTCAGCATGACCGACATAGCTCACTGTTAAATCCCACTGCGTCGTCCAGAAGAACGGCACATGGTGCGTCATTCCGTCGTCCTTGTCCAGCAGATTGTGTGCGGCAATCATGCCGTGCTGCTGCGCCAGCCGCCAGTGCTCAATTCGCACCCTGCCACCTGTTTTATCGGTGAAGCGGGCAATATCGCCAGCGGCGTATACCTCCGGCACGCTGGCCTGCAACTGATCGTTCACCAGCACCGACTTATCGCGTTCTCCCAATGCCAGACCAGAATCAGCCAGGAACGCGGTTGCAGGTGTCACACCCACGCCGACCACCACAAAATCGGCAGGCAGGACTTCGCCACCTTTCAGTTCAACGCCAGTAACACGCCCATCGTCACTCACAAAGCGCTCAATCCCGCTGCTCAGCCGGAACTGGATGCCGTTCGCTTCGTGTTCGCGCTGGAACAGCCGCCCGATTTCAGCACCGAAGATGCGCTCAAAGGGCAGCGCTTCCATGCCAACAACCGTGATCTGTACACCCCGGCTTGCCAGCGATGAGGCCGCTTCCATTCCAATAAAGCTGGCACCGATAATCACAGCCCGTTTGCCACTGCCTTCCCCAACAGACTGAATGATGCGGTCGGCGTCAGGCTGTTCTCGCAGCAGAAAGATATTGCTCAGGTCATGGCCGGGGATATTGAGGGTACGCGGGGTTCCGCCCGTCGCCAGCAGCAGACCGTCAAAGGCCAGCGATTCGCCACTTGCCAGCATCACCCGTCGATTCGGTGTATCCACGCCTGTCACTGTTTCATTCAGCCGCAGAACAATGTTGCGGTCGGGATACCAGCCTGCGCCACGCAGCGGCATCCATTCCGGCCTGGCATGACCGTTCAGATAATCCTTTGACACGTTCGGACGATCAATCGGCAGAAGCGGCGAGGCGCTCAGCAGCACGATATTGCCTGTAAAGCCTTCACGCCGCAGTTCTTCCGCCGCTGCCTCACCCGCCGCACCACCGCCAACGATCACGAAGGTGCGCGAGTCACTCTCACGCTGCGGGGTAGCTGGTTTCGCACCGGGCTGATCGACATCTACCACCACGTTTCCATCTTCGATGCGCAGCGAAAAGGTGGGCAGGTCGCTTAAGGCAGGCGGTTCAGTGCGGGCACCAGTACGAATATCGAAACAGGCGTGATGCCAGGGGCACATGACGGTATGCCCTTTCAGAACGCCTTCATTGAGCGGGCCGCCGTAGTGGGTGCAGGATGCGCGGAAGGCGTGATACTGATCCTCCACACGGGCAACGACGACCGCTTTTCCGTCCAGTTCAAAGCGGCGCATTTCACCATTCTGCAAAAGGGTACTGGCAGCGCCTAAGGTGTGAGCGGGCATGGGTTCTGTCTCCTGAAAGCTGGGGATTAGAATGGATGTCACTTGAGAGCCGGATTTTAGCGCCAGTCATAACCTTTAGGTTAAGCAAATTGAGAGAATTCGACGCGCATTCTGGGCGCATTCGGCGCGTAATCAGTGCGCGCGTCGCCAGATCAGCACCCGCCTGGTTTCGTCGTGCGGTGCCTGCGCGGTGAGCGTTAGGGTGTCACCATCGAACCGATACGCCCGCACCTGAACGGATCCCCGATAGGGGGGAAAGGCAGAGCCAATCACGTGATGGCGCACAACACCCGCCGCTTCATCTACTTCATAGGTGCCAAAGTAGGCGTGATAGCCCTCCATCGCCGTTCTGAGTTCGCTGACATCCCGGTAGTCCCCCGCGCGTTCGTCCGTGCGCATCAACTGTACCGCCATATTCCCCGCGCCGTCGTAAATGAGGATGCCCGCCGGCTGTTCTCCCCGGCTTGGGACAACACGCCCATCGGGATAATGTGAATCCTGTGAGACCAGCAGCCATGTACCGATAAACTGTTCAGCCACCATCGAATGTCCCTTTCTTCTGGAATCAAAAGCGGCATGACCACTCATACCATGCCGCTTCTATTGAAGCATAAAACAGGCTCAGCCGCAGGTAACTTCGGGGACAGGGGTATCGCGCCAGTCGCCCGTTGTGATCCCATAGCCAAACGGGAACAACGGCCCGTCGCTATCGGCTTCTAACGCGGAGAGCGGCACCTGTGCTTCGCTGCGGGGGAACGCAAACGGCAGCGTCCCGGTAAAGGGCTGGAGACCGAACAGCACATCCGCGATGCCCTGCCCTTCCGTACCCGGCAGCCAGGCGGCCATAAAGGCATCCGATGTTTCCAGCACATCCCCGATCAGCAGTGGACGCCCCGACAGCAGAATCACAATCAGCCGTTCACTCCGCTCCCGCACTCGTTGGATCAGCGAGATATCGGGTTCGGGCAGGTTGAGATTTACCCGGTCGCCGACTCCTTCCGCATAAGGAATTTCACCGATCACCACAATGCCAACATCTGCCCGCAGCGGATTGCCACTGGCATCGTTAGCCGCACGGAAGCGCCCCAGGCGGTCGTAGTAAATCTCAGCGTTTTCAGCCGTCGCTTCAATTGCCTCTCGAATGGTCGTGCCGGGCGTGATGTTGCCGATCTGCCCCTGCCATTCAATCGTCCAGCCGCCGGATTGAATGCCGATGTCGTCTGCCGCCGTCCCAGCGATGAAAATGGTTTGCTCGGTGCTGGGGTTCAGAGGCAGCACATCGCCGTCATTTTCCAGCAGTACCGCTGACTGCGCCGCCGCCAGCCGCCCCAGTTCACGGAAAACGGGCTGGTCGAAGGTTTCCAGCAGTGCAGGGTCGCTGAAAGGCTGCTCAAACAGGCCGAGGAGGAACTTCACGCGCAGAATACGGCGCACCGCGTCGTCAATGCGTTCTTGGGTAACATCGCCATTTACGACCGCCTCCAGCATGGCATCAATGAAGCGCTGGTAATTATAGGGCACCATGTTCATATCGATTCCGGCATTGATGGCGGTGACGACGGCTGTATAGAAGTCGCTGTTGATCTGGTCGATTCCCTGCCAGTCACTCACGACAAAGCCTTCAAACCCCAGCTCCCCTTTCAGCACATCCGTCACCAGATAGCGGTTGCCGTGCAGCTTGACCCCGTTCCAGCTTGAGAACGAGGTCATGATGACCAATGCCCCATTTTCAATTGCCGCCTGATACGGTGGCAGATGCACGGCTCGGAGTGTCGCCTCGTCGATGATGGCATCTCCCTGATCGATGCGATAATTATTGGTGGTAGAGGTTTCCCACTGCGCACCGCCGTCCGCGACATAATGCTTGGGGGTCGCCAGCACTGTGTAGGGGTCGTCCAGCGAGTCGCCCTGCAGCCCGTTCATCGCCGCCAGCGCCATTTCTGTCACCAGCGCCGTATCGGAGCCATAGGCTTCATAGGTGCGTCCCCAGCGGATGTCCTGCGGTACGGCGACAACTGGAGCGTAATTCCAATAAATTCCCGTCGCGATCATATTGCAGGCCGTCGCACGGCTGATCTGCTGCACGAGTTCAGGGTTACGGCTGGCACCCAGGCCGATATTGTGGGGATAGATCACCGCGCCGTAAACGTTGTTATGGCCGTGTACCGCATCCACGCCGTAAATCAGCGGGATTTGCAGCGGTGCCTCCAGCGCACGCGCTTGCAGGCCATCGACCATCTCCGCCCAGGCTTCTGGTGTATTTTCGTCTGGTGCGCCACCCCCGCCGCTGAGCACACCGCCGATGCCAAGCGGCGCAAGATCGTCAGTGTTGATACTGCCAATTTCGACCAGTGTCATCTGCCCGATTTTTTCTTCCAGCGACATCCGCGCCAGCAGGTCGTCTACCCGTGCCTCAATGGGTTGTGTCGGGTCTAAATAGGGTGCGTCCTGCGCGGCTGTCGCCAGGGGGATTGACAGCATTACGCAGCACAAAATCATCATTCGTACCAGATGTTTCATCATTTCGTCCTTCTGTGGGTCAAAAGCCCTGCCCTGTCCTGGGGACCATGAAGCAACAAAGAGCAGTTGTAACCAGTTCTTGCGGAGAGTATGGCATATCAGGCGATGATGTCAAACCGGGGAAACAAAAAACAGGGGCACCCAGTGGATACCCCTGCTTTCATCATATGAAGCCTGCTGTTGGCTTAGCCAGCAGGAGGTGCAGGCGGCGCAACCACGCGCACAACCAGGGTCACGGTAGCCTGTGCCCCACCGTTGTCGGTCACGACCAGCGTCACCACATGGACACCCTGCGCAAGCTCGACGGTCGGCGCGGGCAGCGCTTCGATCACAACTCCCGTGTCCGTCGTCCACGCATAGCTGACGATTACACCATCCACATCGGCCACAACCGGGGTCAGTGTCACCGCTTCTGCACCGCTGGAGTCGATGTCCACGACCTCGATTTCCGTCAGCCCGCCGAAGTTGGCCGAGGGCGCGGTGTTCGGGTAAACCGTGATGATGACCTGATCGCCCGCCGTCAATCCGCCGTTGTCCATCACCCCGAAGGTGAGAACGTGCTGGCCGACAGGCAGGTTGAGCACGAGAGTCGCTTCACTACCGATCTGAACCGCATTGGCATCAAACCAGGCCACACCGATAATCGAACCGTCGGTATCCGCACCAAACCCGGTCACAGTCACGGTTTCATAGCTGTCACCGTTTGAGTCAACGAGCATCTGGTCAGCACCGGCATCAGCAGAGGGCGGCTGATTAACGATAATGGCGCTGACGGGCGGTTGTGCTTCAACCAGGGCAGGAGCAGGTCCCGTGACACACGCACCCACACCATCGACATCGTATCCATCCACATCACGTGCATTGCCGCCGAAACGAGTCCGGTCAGTGGTGTTCACGATCTTGATGTACTGTGCCCAGGACAGGCCAGATGGCAGATCGAAGCTGGTTTCCAGCCGTGCCTCACCCACCAGCACCCAGGTTTCATTGTCCTGTGAGGCGTAGATATCAGCCTTTTCGGGATACTGGTTGAAGGTCAGGTTGCCGAAGGTCGTCTCGGCAATCGTGATGTCCGGCCCAAAGGCATTCGGGAAGATCGCCTGGTCGAAGTACAGCACCAGCACCCCTTCGAGCGTTTCCGTAGAAGGATTATCGAAACCAAGCGAGACAAAGTTGATCGGTGCGCCGCTGCTGTCGTTGAACTGCGGAATACCCAGCGCTTTGGTCGCGTCGGTACGATTGGTCTGGATCGGGCCGTTGTCGCGGTTGCCACCAGCGACATAGCTGACGACCGAGGTCGCGCCGCGCGCTGCGCATACCGTCACCGGAGCAGGCGTATTCACCGTGATGTTGACGGTCGCTGTGTCCTGGCCTTCATTCGGGTTTTGCCCATCCGTGATGGTATAAGTGAAGCTGTCCGTGCCGACATAATTCAGCGCGGGCGTGTACTTCACCTTGCCGCCCGCCAGCACTTCGACCGAGCCATTGGCGGGATCGGTTGCAGACACAATGGACAGTGAATTGCCGTCGGGATCGGTATCGTTGGTCAGCACCATAATGTCAACGGCGCTGTTGGCGGTCGTCGTAGCGGTGTCGTCCACCGCATCCGGCGGGCAGTTGTTGATGATGCCCTTCACATCATGCTGCACCGAGTCCACAAACAGACGCACCGTACCCGTCACTGCGCCAGCGTTGAAGGTCGCCTGACTGTTCGCTTCGACCGTCCCGCTGCCCACCAGTTCTGTGTTGAACACATCCCAGATGAAGGAGATGGGGAATGCCGCCGGGTTGGTCACGCGGAATGCACCGCGCGGGCAGAGAGAGGTCAGTTGAAGGCGGGCAACGCTCACCGTAACCGTCGCGGTTGCGGTTTCTTCGCCGTCGGAGATGGTATAGGTGAAGGTTTCATCCGCGACCTGCCCCACGCCGGGGAAGTTTTCATCAGGCGTGTAGGTGATCGAGGTGCCTTCATTGACGATGACTGCCTGACCGTTGGCCGGGTCGCTGACCGACTCGATAAAGAGGGTGTCTTCATCCGGGTCGGTGTCGTTCGCCAGCACCGAAATCGTGATCGGCGCACGATAGGTGGTCGTCAGACCGCTGTCGTCGCCAGCTACAGGCGGTTCATTCGGTGTGGGCGGGGCGCAATCCAGAGGCCATGTGCTGTTGAGGCTGTTGAAGCGGGCATTGTTGAAATCCAGCACGTTCGGGTTGACCAACGGAACGCGCCCACTGCCGTTTTCACCGACGAAGTTGCAGGCATCAGGATCCGCATAAGTCAGGAACGCCGAGGCAAAGGCACCTGCGAACGGGGCTGCATAGGAAGTCCCTGCGCCATATAGCTCGTTGCCAAAGTTAAACCATGCGCCGGGTGCCAGCACATTCCCGAAGTGCGAATAGGCCGCAACAGGTGCATCCGGTTCACGCTGACCAAGTGAGGCTGCTACTGCGATAGTTTGCGGGAAGCGTGCCGGAGCGAGGGGGTATGTACCCAGAACGGGCGCGGTATTGCCGGAGGAGGCGAACGGGATCAGCGCGAAGTTGCTTTCCCCGGCACTTTCGTTCAGATAGCCCTGCAGCAGCGGGATCAGGTCATTCAGGTTGGGATCGTCGAATTCCGGATTGTTCAAAAGCTGCTGGAGCGCCTGTTCCCAGTTTGTACCGAAGCGGCTGAACAGGAAATCCGCCAGCGAGTAATCGTTGACCTGGGGAATGGTGGGGCAGCGCTGTGCCGGGTTGCTGCTGGCGGTCGCTGTGCGCGCTTGTCCATCGGGTCCCTTGAGCGTCCACACAAGGTTGCTGCCGTTAAATTCAATCGTAAAGGCCGAGTTGGGGAAGAACTGTGTGCGACCAGGACGATTCGGAATAACGTTCGCACGACCGAACAGGACCGGTGTGCGGGCTTCAAGTTGTGTGGCATTCAGACCACCACCGGTCAGCTTGTTATTGTTGCCATGCAGGATAATCACCGGCTGGTTGTTTTCGTTTTCGTAGCCGAAGTGTGCCAGATAGCGATTGCGTGAGGCATCGTAAGACACACATTCCAGCACAGGGCGCACGGGGCGACGATTATGTGAACCTTGCTGCGCTGAGTAGCCTCCGTTGTTTGAGGAAGGGTTGGGGCAGCGCGGCGTCTGGCGGTGATTGCTGTGCGCACGGTAGGTGCGCCCCTGGAAGTGCCAGTTGAGCGTACCGTTGCGGAAGGTAATCTGGAAGGCACTGTTGGGATAGAAGTTTGAACCGCTCGGACGCGCTGGATTATCGCTCGGTATACCGAAGTAAATCGGCACACGGGCGTCCCGCTGTGCGTCATTCAGCCCGCCGCCACTCAGACGGTTCTGATTGCCACGCGGAATTGTGACCGGGAAGTCATTGCGGTTGATAAAGCCAAAATGTGCAGTAAAGGTGCTGTCAGCATTCTGTGCCACGCATTCCACAATCAGGTCAATCGGCTGTGCCTGGTAGGCAGCATTACGGGCAGCAATATACTGATTGATGCTCCAGTTGACCGTCTGACCATTGACGGTAATGACATCGTCACACGGGATCAGCCCCAGACTCAGGTTCACGACAAAGCGGCTGTAGCCCTGTCCGCGAAGCTGCTCCACCTTTTGCTGAATTCGGGCGGCAATCCCGTTCGGGCCGTTCACCACAAAATTGGCTCCGGCGGTCACATCGACCTGGAATAACTGAACCTGGGTCAGCCCGGCTCCCAGGATGAGATCAGCGAACACCTGCTGCACCAGTTCACCGTGCTCACGGAAGGGGGTGAAGCTGTCCTCGAAGTCGTCCACAATCAGAATGGCGACCGGGGTGGTGTTAAAGCCCTCACCTGCCGAAATTGCCGGGATGAACCGCAGCAGCCATTGCGCATTTGCCGGGTTGTTCTGGATTTCCTGCACCAGCAGTGCGATGGTGGAGTCTGCACTATCACCCAGGGCACCGGGCGTCAGGCCAAGCGCACCGGGCGTCAGACCGAGCGCACCGGGCGTCAGACCCAGACGACCAACGGTCAGCCCACCGAGGCGGCCAACCGTCAGCCCACCCTGCCCTGCAATTTCATCCGGCGACACAGCGCACGGAATCGAAGTGCCCTGCGCCTGTGCGGCATCGGGCGTGAGAACAAACGAAACAGAAAGCGCCAGCAAAAATAGAAGGGACAGTGTTCCATTCAAGAGCCACTGTCGGGGCAAAAACAAACGCTGCGTGTTCATATGGTATTCCCCTGTCCTGTCTTCAATATAATGACCACGAACTGGAAGTGGAAACTGCATTCCAGATTTGTAATATGAGAACAAACAGGCTATATAAGCCCTAACCTGTCTCATATCAATATGAAGTGAAAGAGGGGATATTGCAATTTGAGAACGGTTTGAATCGATGTTACATAAACGATTTTTTACGCCTTGAGGAAAAAATTTACCTATTACATAACGCAGATTCAAACCAATTGTGTTACAGCGTGAGAATCGTTTCGACAATCGTGCTAAGTTCCAGCGTCTTGCCTTCTTCGAGCAAAGTGTTTACCTGATCTTCGTTCAGTCCAGGCCGGACCTGTTCGAGAATTGCCAGAGCATCTGAGCGCATGTTATCAAAAAGGGCAGGATGTGCTAAAGCCATGCCTAACCAGCGCAGTGCAGTGGGTTTGTCAAAGATCACCCCTGCCGCACCCATCACAACTTCCACCACCGTCGGTGTGGCATCGATTTCCTGCGCCAGCCGCAGCGCATCCTGATAGTAATCGAGGGCAACCATCACATCGCCCTGCTGCCGCGCTACATGACCCAGCTTGACCTGCGTGGCCGCAATGGACTGACGTTCGCCGGACGCGACAGACAGTTCGAGGCTTTGCTGGTAATAACGCTTGGCCGCCGCAAAATCGCGCTGATACTCGGCAATGCCGCCCAGATTCTTGAGAGCCAGCCCTACGCCGCGCATCTCACCAATCGCACGGCACATCTCCAGCGTTCCTTCAAAGTTGCGAATCGCAGTTGCATAATCGCCCTGTTCCCCCGCTGCCGCGCCCATATTCAGCAGCGCTATCGCGATCTTGCGCCGTTCCCCACTGATGCGCGCCAGTTCCAGCGTTTGCTCGAAGTAGGTATTGGCACTGGTGTAGTCTCCCTGCGCGAAGGCGATCAGACCCAGGTTATTCAGTGCGGTTGCCTCATTCGGCAGATTATGACCAGCACGTGCGAACGAGAGGCTTTCTTCAAGATTCGCTTTGGCAGCAGCGTTATCGCCCTGTTCAAAGGAGACAATCCCGATACGGTTCAGTGCACGCGACAGGCTGGCGACATCGTTCAGAGCGCGGCTGATCGTCAGGCTTTCCTGGCACAACCGAATGGCCTCGGCATATTGCCCCTGACGCCACGCCACATCCCCCTGCACATTTAAAGCACGCGCCGCCAGCAGTTGCTCGTTATCGTCCTGCGCCAGCTCCAGCCCCCTTCCAAGTCGTAGCGTCGCCGCTTCATAATCACCGAGGTTTTCCAGTGCTTCGCCCAGTTGAATCAGAATATCTGCCTGCTGCCGGGTATTATAGGGGTCAATTTCTTCCAGCAGTCGCAGGGCACGTTCAAAATAGGCCAGGGCATCGCCGAAGCTGCTGGTGTGCAGCGCAACTTCCCCAGCCTGGATGGTATAGTGTAGTTCTTTCGCCTTGTCCTGGGCGCCGCGCCAATGGAACACGAGCAGCGAAAGGTGTTCGCGGGGGTTTTCATGGAGCGCTTCCAGCGATTCGGCAATCGCACGGTGATGGCTGATGCGCTCGGCTTCATCCATATCTTCCAGGGCCGCATCGCGCAGCTTGTCATGGGTAAAGCGCCAGCGGTCTTCAACGACTTCCAGCACACCGCTGCTGTTGCAGGTTACCAGCCAGTTTTGCAGCCCTTCCTCAGTATCAATCGGGAGTGTATACCCGGCCAAAACTGCCTGCCGAACAAGGTCGAGGTCGAGTTCACGCCCGGCCACAGCCACCAGATGCAGCAGTCGCCGCCCGTCTGCCGGGATATGGGAAAGCCGCCGCTGAACAATCGAACGGATTCCGCCTGCGAAAATGTTCGGTGGCAGCGTCATTCGCCCAACCATATCAAGGCTCCCCGCTGTTTCTGCCAGTGCACGGACAATTTCCACCAGGAAAAAGACGTTGCCCTCGGTTTCGCGCTGGAGCAGGCTGAGCACTTCGGAGTCACGCCCGCCTTCACCAAGCATGGAAACACTCAAAGCAGCGATACTTTCCTGGTTAAGCCTTTCCAGCCGCATATGCTGAATCCCGGGCAGTTCATCCGCCAGACCGGGGCGTTCTTCCGCACGATAATTGCCCACAATCAAAAGCGGCAGTGACCATACCAGTCCCATCAGTACCCGAAGCACATCCAGGCTTTCCGCCGTCCATTGCAAATCCTCCAGCAGCAGCAGAATCGGTTGTCTCTGCCGCTGGAAAACGCTTACAATCGTGCCGATCAAACGCTGCTTGTAATCGGCATCGTCCACATCAACAGCCTCAGGAACACTGCGCTTGAGGAGCTGCTCAATGTCAGGAATGATGTCCTTGAGAATACTGGCATCCAGATCATCCACGTCGGTCGAAAGCAGCAGACGGCGCAGCGGTTCCCGCCAGACCTGATAGGGCAACCCGCCTTCGGAAACGGCCTGCCCACGCAGTACCAGAACCCCCTGCACCATCGCACGAATCTTGACTTCTTCAATCAGACGGGTTTTGCCAACACCGCTTTCGCCGCCTATGAGCCATGCACTGCCGGATGGGTCATCACTGCGGATGGAGGCCAGTGCACTCTCCAACTGCTGCATTTCCGTCTCGCGCCCAACAAAGGTGGCCGCCTGCAGGAAGCTTTCGCGGATAGCGGCGGACTCGCGAGGAGCCTGCAAACCGAGCGCGGCGTTCAATTCCTGGAGCACTGTATAAGCATCGCTGTAACGTTCCTGGGGGGTTTTTGCCAGCAGGCGACCCAGAATCGTGCGCAGCGCGTTTTCAGCACGGGTACGCTCGGCTTCCTGCTCAAGCACTTCATCCACACGAGGCTGAACTCGCGAAAGGTCAACCGGTTCGGTCACGACTCTGACGACCAGTTCACCCGGATTATCTGAAGGAAACGGATGTTCACCGGCGAAGACTTCATAGGCGATGACGCCAAAGGAATACAAATCAGCGGCAGGGGTAGGCTCGTCTTCCAGCATCACTTCCGGCGCCATATAAGCAATCGTTCCCGCGATTTCCATCGCCTGCCCCGGCTCGACTGCCAGACCAAAATCGAGCACTTTCACCTGATTGCCGATGACCACCGCGACATTACCGGGTTTCAGATCGCGATGCAGAATATTGCGGCGGTGCAGATAGGCCAACGCCTGCAACACCTGCGAAAGCAGATTGACCTGTGTGCTGAAGGGCTGATCTTCCGCTGCCTCCACGAATTCACGGCTGTTGACCAGCAGTTCCATCGTCACAAAAGGATGATTGTCTTCATCAAAGCCATAATCGAGCACACTGATGATGTTGGGGTGACGCAGTGATGCAAGCACCTTGAATTCCCGCGCCAGAGATACACGAAAATCAACCGTATTCTGCTGCGTATCCATGGTTGGATTGTCAATCAGCGCCGTCACCTGTTTCAGCGCGACAATCTGACCAGTCAGGCGGTCTAACGCTTTATAGACCGCGCCCATCCCACCCTGACCCAGCTTCTCATGCAGTTCATACCGCTTGGCGACGAGCTGCTGTGTGTGTTCCGTCTGCATGAAAGTTCTCCGTTCCGCGCTAAACTGGAAATAATTGTACTCCTGTTCTTCAAAATAGGGACTCTTCTGGACTTAAATGCGAGGTTCGGACCGGTGATGGTGCCCTGTCTCCGGCTCCGTTGCGTCCCTGACAAAGCCTTCCGGGAGTAGTGCTCCTGTGCGGACGCGGATAGCCCACCTGACCCGGTTGAATTCACCCATGTGCCAGTCCTCGCGGGTGGCCTTTTCTTCAACAATGAAGGTAGCGCACATCGAAGCCGTTCTGATTTGGTTGGAAAATGGAAAAGGATGGGCGATGACACCTCCATTACATGAACAGGTAGTGGTAATTACAGGCGCGTCTTCCGGCATTGGCCGCGAAACAGCGCTCAAATTTGCACAGTCAGGGGCGAAGGTCGTCCTTGCGGCACGCAACCGCACGGCACTGGAAACGGTCGCCAGCCAGATTGAGGCAACCGGTGGCGAAGCAACGATTGTGACCGTTGATGTCTCGAATTGGCAGCAGGTCAAACATCTGGCGGAACAGGCGATGAACACCTACGGGCGTATTGATACCTGGGTGAATGACGCCGCTGCCAGCGTGTATGGCACTGTTGAGGAAACCCCGGTCGAAGAATTTGACCAGATTATTCACGTCAATCTGCTTGGTACAATTTATGGTGTAAAAGCCGTCCTCCCGCACATGCGGGCACAAGGTGGCGGCACCATCATCAATATCGGTTCGGTGCTGTCTGAACGCGCCGTGCCGCTGCAAGCGGGTTATGTTGCAACAAAGTTTGGGGTGCGCGGCTTTACCGATGCACTTCGCATGGAACTCCAGCGTGAAAAATCGGGCATTCGCGTGACGCTGATTATGCCCGCCTCGATTAACACCCCCTTCTTTGACCATGCACGCTCGAATATGGAAACCGAACCCCGGCCTATTCCGCCGGTCTATCATCCTGAAATTGTGGCAGATGCCATTCTCTACGCCAGCCAGCATTACGTCCGCCAGATGTATGCGGGCGGCGCAGGCTTGATGTTCGGCCTGATGGAGCGGCTTAGCCCGGCGCTCTCTGACCGGATGATGCAGGTGATGAACTGGACGTTCAAAGCCCAGAAAGCGAATCAGCCCAATGACGAGCGCGACTCGCTGGAGCGTCCTATGGCCGGGCCAGGCCGGGTCGAGGGCGATTTCGGTCATCTGACCAAGCCCAGCATGTACACTCGCTACCGGATTACCGTGCCACGCTGGGCACAGATCGCCCTGCCTGCTGTTGCGCTGGGCGCATTCCAGATGTTGAGAAGGCGATAAGGGGGCATCATGGATAAGCCATACGTCAGGTCAAATGGGTCATCGACCCGGCAAATACCTTCCGGCACACAGCTTAGCGAGCACGAGGAAATTCCGAGTGTGGCCGCAATTGCTGGTCACCCGATTCATCCGATGCTGATCCCCTTCCCCATCGCATCTCTGAGTGGTGCGCTGCTTTCGGACATTGTGCATCTGCTGACGGATGAACCCTTCTGGGGGCAGGCCTCGTTCGTCCTGCTCGGTGTCGGCATCGCGTCGGGTCTGGTCGCTGGAATCGCGGGCGCAGTCGATTACTTCGGCATCGAAAAGGTGCGGTCGTTCGCGGCAGCACGTGTGCATGTGATCGGCAACGTGACTGTGCTGGCGCTTTCCACGATCAATTTCCTGCTGCGCTTTAACCAGACCGCCGAAGTCCCAATGCCCTGGGGACTGGTATTGTCGCTGGTGAGCGGCATTCTGCTGGTCGTCACAGGTTGGATGGGCGGTGAACTGTCATATCGTCATAAGGTCGGCGTTAACAGCAAAGGATAGACGTTATGGTTCAACTCGGTTATGCCCTGTCTTCGGAAGAACATACCCCGCGTGATCTGGTACGGTGGGCGCAGCGGGCGGAGGAGGTCGGCTTTCCGTTTGCGCTGATTTCAGACCATTTCCATCCCTGGGTCGATGCTCAGGGACACAGCCCGCTGGTCTGGAGTGTGCTCGGTGGCATTGCGATGTGCACCGACCGGTTGCAGATCGGCACAGGCGTGACCGCACCCATTATGCGGACTCACCCGGTCATTATCGCGCAGGCGGCGGCCACTATTGCCGCTATGATGCCCGGACGCTTTTTTCTGGGCGTTGGCACAGGTGAAAACCTGAACGAGCACATTCTGGGCGAACACTGGCCGCCGTTCGATCTTCGCGCAGAGATGCTGGACGAAGCGGTAGAGGTGATGCGCCTGATGTGGGAGGGCGGCGACCAGTCCTTCTACGGCAGCTACTACACCGTTGAGAATGCGCGGCTGTATACCCTGCCAGAAGAACCGATCCCGGTGATGGTGGCGGCTGCCGGGAAAAAGGCGGCGGAACTGGCGGGTGAAATCGGCGACGGGCTGATTAACACCTCACCCGACCGCGAAGTCGTGGAGATTTTCGAGCAGGCCGGAATGGGTGAAGCGCGGCCCAAGTATGCGCAGATGACCGTCTGCTGTGGCGCGGACGAAGCGCAGGCGCGTAAAACGGCACATCAGATCTGGCCGATTGCAGGCATGAAGGGCGAACTGTTACAGGAACTCCCTACACCCGCCCACTTCGAGCAGGCGGTACAGATGGTGCGCGAAGAAGATGTGGCCGAAAGCGTGATCTGTGGCAGCGACCCGCAAAAGCATCTTGCCATGATTCAGCAGTATATCGACGCGGGCTATGACCATATCTATGTGCATCAGGTCGGCGCCGATCAGGAAGCGTTTTTCAGCCTCTATCAGCAGCACATCCTTCCCAAATTTCAGTAAGGGGATAGAAATCGGATGATGTACTCAAGGGGCGCTCTGGCCCCTTGTTTGATTCTGCACAGCTAGGCGGCCATACCCGCCATCATCCGGCAGGACTCAGCGCAGCGTCGGCACAGATCGGCACAGGCCATCATCTGCGAATCCCCCATGCCCAGCCGTTCACAATCCACCGCGCAGCGCTCACACGCTTCTGCGCAGACTCCACAGGTACGCCCGTGCAAGTTTGAACCGCGCAGCATAAAATTCGCGCTCGTCTGGCACATTTCCGCACAGTCAAGCAGAATGCCGATGTGCATTGGTGAGGCGTGTTCCCCGCCCATTTGCAGGCAGTGCGCGACGGTCGCGAGACAAATGCTGTGGCACTCCAGGCAGTTCTGGATGCAGTTGTGCATTTCCTGGCTCAGATTCTGAATCCTGGTTATGTTGAGCATGGAACTTCTCCTTATCATTCAACTGAGCCTTCCATTTGGAAGCGCTGGTGAGAGACAGGGCATACGACGGCGTGGGAGAATTCGTGGAAGGCTAAACCCTACCCTATGCGACGAATATAAGCGTTCGGCAAATCTCCAATGAGGAATGAGGCAACAGAATCAGGCTGAATGGCGCGTAAGGGTTTGGGGGAAAACCGCTACCATAGAAGTATGAAGAATGGATTTTTGTAAGGAGTTGGGGATGTCACAACCCATTCAACTTGAACTCCCTGTCACGGGCATGACGTGTGCAGCCTGTGTGCGAAATGTCGAACGGACACTCAACAAAACCGAAGGCGTGGAATCGGCGACTGTGAATCTGGCGACAGAACGGGCGACAGTGCAGATCAACCCGGCACTGGTGGATGCTAACCATCTGATTCAACGAGTGCAGGACGCAGGGTACGGCGTGGCGACCGGGTCAATTGAACTTCCGATTACGGGCATGACCTGCGCAAGCTGCGTCCGCAATGTCGAACGGGCAATTCAGAAGCAGCCCGGCATTCTGGGTGTCAGCGTCAACCTTGCCACGGAAAAAGCAACCGTTCACTATCTCCCAGGGATGGTACGTCGGGGTGATCTGGTTAAGGCCGTTGAAGCAGCGGGCTACGGAGTCGTGGATGTCGCAAACGCGGCGGTTCCCGAAGATGCCGAACGTGCAGCCCGTCAGGCGGAAATTAAACGGCAGCAGCGGATGGTGGTGATTGGCGTCGTGTTTACCCTGCCGCTGTTTGTGCTGAGCATGGCACGAGACCTCTATATGGCAAGTTTTGCCGACAGCAGCATGGCATCGCACATCATGAGCGGCACGATGGAAGGCCCAAATCCAGTGCTCAATTGGCTGCTGTGGTCGGGATGGCCGTTCGTCTTTGGTCTGCTGGCAACGCCTGTTCAGCTCATCGTTGGTCGGCAGTACATGGTAGGGGCCTATAAGGCCGCCCGCAACCGCTCGGCCAATATGGACACGCTGATTGCGATGGGGTCGCTGGCCGCTTATCTTTACAGCCTTCTTGTCCTGCTTGGAATCGTCTTCGGCTTTGCGGATTCCGTCGGCGATCACGTTTATTTTGAGACGGCAGCCGTCATTCTAACGCTGATTACGCTGGGCAAACTGCTGGAAGCCCGCGCTAAAGGCCGTACTAGTGAGGCGATCAAGAAGCTGATCGGTCTTGCACCGAAAACAGCAACCCTGCTGCGGGACGATCAGGAAACGCAAATTGCGATTGACGACGTACAGGTCGGCGATTGGCTTCTCGTGCGCCCCGGTGAACGCATCCCTGTTGATGGCCTCGTCGTCGACGGACGCTCGTCGGTTGACGAATCGATGCTGACCGGGGAAAGCCTGCCAGTCAGCAAGGAAACGGGCAGTGAAGTCATCGGCGCAACCGTCAATAAACAGGGACGGCTGGTGATCGAAGCGCGGCGCGTTGGTGCACAAACCGCTCTGGCGCAGATTATCCGCTTGGTGGAGCAGGCACAGGGATCGAAAGCGCCCATTCAGCGCGTGGCCGATCAGGTATCAGGGGTGTTCGTGCCGATTGTGCTGGTGCTGGCAGCGCTCACCTTTCTAGGCTGGCTGTTGATCGGTCAGGTCGGATTTACCGAAGCGATGGTCCACGCGGTCGCCGTTCTCGTGATCGCCTGCCCGTGTGCGCTGGGTCTGGCGACGCCTACGGCCATTATGGTCGGCACCGGGCGCGGGGCAGAAATCGGCATCCTGTTTAAGAACAGTGAAGCGCTGGAAAGTGTTAAGCGGCTGCAGGCGGTCGCGCTGGACAAAACCGGAACAATTACACAGGGTCAGCCAACCGTCACAGATGTGCTGCCCATCGGTGATTTCACCTACAACGAACTTCTGCGTTTGGCCGCCAGCGCCGAACGTGCGAGTGAGCATCCACTGGGGCAGGCGGTCGTCAAAGCGGCTCAGGAGGCCGGGCTGAATCTGTCTCAACCGGGGTCGTTTGAGGCCGAATCCGGGCGTGGTATTCGCGCAGTGGTAGAAGGCCAGACAGTTCTGGTGGGCAGCCCGCGCTACCTGCGTCAACAGGGTTTTGGATTAAGAGAGGTCGAAGCTGAGATTGATCGGCTTCAGAATAAGGCTCGCACCGTGATTCTTGTAGCCGCAGGTGATAGATTTGCCGGGCTTTTAGGCATCGCAGACACCGTGAAGGAAGGCTCACGCGAAGCAGTAGCAGCGTTACAGGCAGCAGGGCTGGAAGTCGTAATGGTCACAGGGGACAATGAAAAAACCGCACAGGCCATCGCGCTTGAAGTCGGAATCGACCGAGTGCTGGCCGAGATGCTGCCCGATCAGAAGGTCGAAGCCGTGAAACGCTTGCAAGGCGAAGGCAAGCACGTAGCGATGGTCGGCGATGGCATTAACGACGCACCTGCCCTGGCACAGGCGGATGTGGGGATTGCCATTGGTACAGGCACCGACATTGCGATTGAAGCGTCGGACGTGACCCTGATGAGCGGTGATCTGCGCGGTGTCGCACGGGCATTGATACTAAGCAAAGCGACGATGCAGACGATCTACCAGAATTTGTTCTGGGCCTTCATCTACAACATCATCCTGATCCCGGTAGCGATGGCTGGCGCACTTGTGCCTATGCTGGCAGCGGCGGCAATGGCCTTTAGCTCGGTCTTCGTCGTTCTAAATTCTCTGAAATTGGCAGCGCCATCGAGTCGGCGGCGTCAGGATTTCGAGCCAGATAATCGTGAATGGTCTCGCCGTTCTGGAGATGCCCACTCTCCGGCACAATAACGCCGCGTCCGCGAAGTTTCACAATCTTCTTGCGGATCGCTTCCCACGTTCTTACGGGCAGTGCAGCAGCAATTTCAAGCTGCGCTGCCCCACTATCCAGCAAACACCCCAAAGCTTCCAATTCGTCTTTGCGCCAGCGGTTGCCACTGGTCTTATTAGCTTTTTCGCCATCGCGCTCCAACCGCATCAAGTAATCGCCATACTTCTCCTCATCACGGATCGGCTTGGGCGACATATGGAAGTTGCGCGAACCGATAATCTCATATGCTTTCAGGCGAATCGCGTGCCAGTTGCGGTCAGGCAGCACTGATGCCATCGTCACCTGATCCACGCCTTCTTTCAGCATTTCGGTAAGCGCCTCGACCTCCCAAGTGAACCAGATCGTCGAGCCATCGGCACGATACGCGACTTCAATGGTGTCGCTTGTGTTGTCACGCCAGCAGATTTGGACGTGGGCAACACTGTGTTTATTTGGCACATCTACAACAATGCGAGCGATAAAAGCCTGTGCAACGGCTTGTTGAGCCTCAATGTCCATCTCGTCCCACGTTGCCAGCACGACTTCAGCCTGTTTCGCCAGCGCAATTAGCGAGTCCTGCTGTTCAGCGCGCCGCTCCAGTTCGGTAAGTTTGCCCTCCAAACGTGCTTTCTCCTGATCGTGGTTGGCATACTCGCGTTCAAGCGCTTTCAGAAGTGTTTCCGACTGCACAAAGTTGAAATTGCTGACGAGCGCCTGCATCTTTTGCTCAACAGTGACCAGTTGATGCTTTAGCATCCGGCGCTCGGTGTCAAAGTCCTCGCTGGCTGATGCCAGAACTTCCTCCCACACAGCGGGATCGAAGGTTGCGCGTAGTTTCGTGTGCAGCATGTCGGTTATCGCTTTGTCGAAGTATTCACAGTGCCGCGCCCACAGCAAATGCTGGTTGTCTGCCAAGTCCATATAGTGGCAGTTGTAGGCATAGGTCGCAATGGATTTACGCCAAGCAACGGTCGCATTGCGCCATTTGCCTTCATGAAAGCTGCCGATCAAACCTTCATAAATGGCTTTTGGTGGAACACGAATTTTCGGTAGTTCGGTGAGATTATCTCCACAGGGGGAGGGACAGGCGGGATAGAATGAATGTATGCGAAACAAAACAGTCCAACCAACCCGACCCTCACTGGGCACTTTAGCGTGTATGAACGCAACGTGCAAGGAGTATGCACAGCCAGGACTGAACAACCTGACGGTGCGT
>JANRLJ010000166.1:0-21402 GCA_033762735.1 bacterium
AAATATTCAACGTGTCCATGAAGTAATCCCGAACGCATTCAGCAACGGGATAGGGGGTGCAGTAGTTCATCCCATGCGGGTTTATCCTGCATAAAACAGACCCACCTATGTCCATAAATGGGTATAGGAAAGGGAACTATCGTAAGTACAGGCAAAAGGAAAACGCACGATGTTTTCGCAGGGACATGGCATGGCGTGTCCCTATCATCTCAGCATTCTAATTGAGTTGGACTTAGAAGGGAGCTTCGGCTCCTTTTTTATTTCATCCTGGAAATCTATCCAAACGCCCATGTTTAAGGCTGCACTTTTCGCTACACTTTCCGATATAGAGTCGGGGCTTCTGTGCAAAGGAAAGAACCATGAGCGGCGAGATCACCCAGCGTTCGTTCGAGACGATTTATGCTGATGCGCCTGCTGACCAGCGCGAACGCCTGCGTGAGTTCCGCGCCAGCCATGTCGCGAGGCAGGCAACGGTCAACGGTGTCACCTGGGACTATATCGATTCGGGCAGTGGCAGCGAAACAATTCTGCTGCTGGTGGGCGGGCTGCGGGTGGCGGACGCCGCCTACCGCAATATCCCGATGCTGGAAGACGAATTCCGCGTGATTACGCCCAGCTACCCGGCACTCAGCACGATGGCGGCGCTGACGGATGGACTGGTAGGCGTGCTGGCGGCGGCGGGGGTCGATCAGGCGCATGTGCTGGCAGGGTCGTTCGGCGGAATGGTGGCGCAGGTGCTCGTGCGGCGGCAGCCCTCAAGGGTGGCGAAACTCGTCCTTTCCACGACGACTGTGCTCGATTCGGACAGCGCCAGCCGCTACCGTCAATCGCTGGATATGCTGCGTCCGCTGCCGCCCGAAACCGCCGCTGACTTCGCGAAGGACTATATGCTGCGGACGGTCGCACCGCCCGAAAACGAGATGAACTTCTGGCGCGCGTATCTCGATGAACTGTACAGCTACCGGATCAACAAGGCCGAACTCATCAGCACCTATGAATGCCTGCTGGACTTTGCCGAGAATTATCGCTTCTCGCCGAATGATCTGGCGGGCTGGCCGGGGCAAATCCTGATTCTGGAGTCCGACGACGACGCGACTTTTGATGCGGCTGCCCGTGCCAGCGTCCGCGCCCTCTATCCGCAGGCACAGACTTACACCTTTCATGGCGCAGGCCACTCCCCCGGCACCACGCAGCGCGAGCTTTATTTCCGCGTGGTGAAGGACTTTCTGAGAAGCACCGAGGCGTGATGTGTGTGCACCAGGCGCAGTATGCGTGGGACAACGCCTGCGTTGTCCTCACTCTTTGATGCGTTTGGGAGAGACTCCATAAATCCGCTTGAAGTGACGCAGGAGATGGCTGTGATCGTAGAAGCCTACCATCTGGGCAACCTCGCTGATCGAATATGGATGGCTTTTAAGCAAGGCATAGGCTTTTTGCACCCGACAGCGAATCAGGTATTGATAGGGCGAATATCCAGTTGCCTTGCGGAATAAGCGGCTGAAGTGGGGAACGCTGAAGCCAGCACTGTTGGCGATCTCCGCCAGTGATAAATCACGCTGAAAATGCGTATTGATATATTCAATCACCCATTGAAGCTCGTGATTGGAGAGCGCCGCAGGTAGTATCGCCAAACGGGGTCTTTCACTGAATTTGTAGAGCAGGTGATGTGCCAACGTCACGCCCAATGCTTCAGCGTATAGACGTGCGCTTTGATCGGTATTGTACAGCAAGTCAAGCAGTGTCCAGCCGATCTGAGCGAGGGTCAGATCATTCGTCAGTCCCAACTGTCCTATATTAATCGCTCTCGGCTCACCGGAATGCGTTTCTAACGCGACCTGGTTTAATACTTCAAGTGTAGGATAAAAAATAAAGTTATCAACTGGTTTCGCCCACGCTGCCCTGAAAGGTTGATTGCGTGGGAAGATACCAACCGCCCCCACCGCAACAGTCTGACGATACCACCGGCTACAATCACTGAACATGACTGAACCGGCCTCCCCGCCTGACATTAAAACAATAGTTTCTACTGATGCTTGTGCTGTCGGTGCCACATCTGGCTCGACAGCAGGCGCTCGAAAGTGGAGTGCCTGCAATCCTTCCCATAACACCGTCGTGCTGGTATTTTCAACAACTAAGCCTTGTGCTTTCAGCACGATAGGCAAGACTTCCGGCGTTTGATTGACGGACATAAAATTTTCCGATTCTACGAAGCAATAAGATAATAGTATACTCTTTCTTACGCGAATCGTCCTAGTGGGTCATCAGGCCTTTCTCGCATACTTGCGTATGTGGTGCATCACAAACCTTCGCTTAAATCAATCACTAAACCAGGGAGCTGCCGAAATGCTGGGCCAATCAAGGTTCACACGTTTGTTACTGCTTGTCTTGCTTGTGTTGTCAACCGTCGGCGTCCTCCAGCTTGCTCTGGCGCAGGACGCGCAGGTGAATTACCCCGCTTATTCAGTTGTTGCCAGTGCAGATGGGATTACCCTGCCAGAAGGTCTGACCGCCGGTTACACCACACTCAATTTTCAGAACGATACCGAAATCCCCTTCTCGCCGATCTTTGCGCGTTTCAAAGAAGGCAAGACAATGCCCGATTTTATGACCGCAATGCAGGCAGGTGGGCCAGGCCCTGTGGTGGAAGTTGTCGATGTGTTGGGCAGCCCCACGGTGAACCCCGGCGAAACCCTCAGTGCGACCTATGATCTGACGGCTGGGGAGTATATCGTGCTGAGCTTCTCAGCCGATGGCCCGCCGAATATACTGCCTCTGGTCGTGGGTGAAGCGGCTGCGGATGCGATCACCACTGAACCGGAAGCCGACGTAAACCTGGTTATGGTCGATTTTGCCTTCGCTCTCCCCGGTGAAATCGCAGCGGGTGAACAGACCTGGAAACTCGACAATATCGGAGATCAGGTACATCAGATTGAAATCTACAGCGTACCTGAAGATGCGACCTTAGCTGGCATGATTACCGAGTTCACCGAGGTGATTCAAAACATGGAGCCGAATTCAGGTCGTCCTGACTTTGGACATGAACTGGTGTATTCCTGGGCTGCTATTGGGCCTGATGTAGCCGCCTGGGCAACCCTTGATCTGCCTCCGGGTCAATACTTCATCGCTTGCTTCGTCCCAGAGAGTGATGCAGCTGAGATGGTCACACACTTTGCTCACGGCATGGTGCGTTTGGTGACGGTGAGATAACCCCATAGCACACGCTACTGCGCGTTATTGCTGGGTTAACACGCCTGGAGTTTGGCAATAATTGCAAAAAGAAAGACCTCTGGAGAAGCTTGAGTTGCGAACGACAAGCGAACCAGAGGTCTTTCAGTGTCCACTATTCCAGCTCAAGTATCTGTTTAGCCTGTTGCAAGCGCATCGGGACATTTTCAAGCAGGAACGGAGTTACCAGCGGGTAGTGCCACTGGTACTGGCAGAGGCGCTTCGATGATGTACACGCAAGCGAGGTGTTGTTCAGGAAAACCCTGACCCTTGTTCCAGTCGATACGGGCTATGCGGAGGCGAAGCGCTGCCTCCCTCCGCGCCTTTACGACAAGTTTTTTTGCTTGGGTCTTTTCACTCAGTACTCCCCCGCTGCCCTACGGCTTAATCAGCGCCAGAACGGACGACAGCCGCTTCATATCATTGGAGAGCAGCCGCGCCACCTGCCGTCCACCGTTGACCAGAAACTCATAGCGTTCGTCCTCGCTGTAGGCCATCGCGGCATAACGCAGCATTGACGCGACCAGATCATCGGACGGCACTTCGGCGGCATTCAGCACCAGCCGGAAGAAATCCGGCACCTGGGTAAAATGAAACACTTCCTCGGCAGAGCACAGATGCACCACCGACAGGCTCATTGGCGGGCGGGGCGGCAGGCTGTAGATGTAGCGCTCGCCCGTCCAGAAGCCGACGTTCAGTACGCTGATCTCAACCGGAATCAGGCGGTTCTCGCGCTGGTCACGCAGAATGGTGTGATCGACTGCCTCAGCCATCACCAGTTCGCTGATAAGCAGATCGTCCTTGATCTCTACGGCATAGATCAGGCCGATCACACACGCAATCTGGTCGTTGGCGATGGGCGCTTTGACAAATGCGCCGAAGTCATGGCGGTAGTCAATGCGGACACTGTGCGTACCGCAGGTAAAGCCGCGTGTACTGGCGCGCAGCACCCGGCCTACAATGTCGTCCTGGAGGGTATAGCTCATGGGAATCCTCAGAAGAAGTTAACAGTTTTTCGTTGTTCGATACAAGCAAATTAGAAACATTGAATGGTAGAGACACGGAATGCGATGTTCAGCAACGAACCATTCAAAACTTCTTCTCTGCATTACACTCATGTAAGGTCTCGAATGTTTTATAAGGGAGGGTTTGAAACCCTCCCCTACGGTTTTCGCCTTTTATCCAAATTCTTTCAGAACCCTACATCAGAGATCTGAGAACTAAAAACCAATCACTGATAACTGAACACTATTGTTCATACTAGCACATTTGTCCATTAAGGCAAACGCAGGCTTTGCATTGTATAATCGTCATACTCACATTTAAGGATTAACTAAAGGTTGGGTATGCGCGACCGCTTGGTACAACCCCTACAGGAAATCCTCGAACACGCGCAGGTGCTGTTGATGGAAACCGACCTGGAAGACTTACAGCGCAAGTTTATCGAGGGGATGCACTCGGAAGCGTATCAGATGTTCGAGCTGTTCATCAGCATCCCCGATTTCACCTGGGAAAAAGCCAGAGAAATCGTAAGCTATGAGTCGCGTTCACACCTGACCTCGGTGATCGGCTATGCGGAAGAACTGCTGGAAGCACCGGAAACCGTGCTCGCGCCCGACCAGCGCGAACGAGTACAGTTTATTCATGCGCGTGGCCGCTTGCTGCTGAACCGCCTGACGGAAATGCTGGATTGACGATGGCCGAAAACACGCCGCCCACGAGCCTGATGGACACGGTGGAAGCCGTGCTGCTGCGCACCTCAAAACTGATGGAGGAAACCGGCATCCTGCTTGAGCCGATGCAGCGTGAAGACCTGGCGGAAATCCGCGAGGGAACGCTCCGGCTGATGCGCCTGCTGGAAAAAGTGGCGGCGGGCACCTGGAAACCGAACTCGCTGGTTCATGATTTGCGCTCTCCCCTCAATATCATCATTGGCTATTCGGAAATGCTGCTGGACGACAAAACCGCCCCGTTCAGTGACTCGCAGCGCGGCGAACTCAATTTTATTCACGAAACCGGACTGGAACTGGCAAAACGGATTAACGAGCTTTATAAAGAGGATTAGCGATGGACGATCTACAGACACCCGCCGAAGCGATTGTGGCGCACTGCCACTCACTTCTGGATGAAGCGGAAAGCACCCTGACCGACCAGCAGCAGGAGTTTATCCGCACGATGCAGAACAACGGCCAGCGTTTTTGTGCGCAGTTGGTGGCGCTGCACGACCACATTGAGGAAATGCGCGCGGGTAAAGGGTATCATGAGATCGGCCATGAACTGCGCAGTCCGCTGACGACCATCTTCGGCTATAACCACCTGCTGTTGAACGGGATGATGGGCGAGATCACCCCGCAGCAGCGCGAGCATTTGCAGCAGATCGAGCACATCAGCACCCGCCTGCGCGATACGCTGGATCAGCTTTTTGACAACGCCCGCCGCGAGGTGTAGCACGGTGGGTGGAACGCTCCTCAACATGCTCACCGTCGCGCTGGGGAGTGCGCTCGGTCTTCTGGTCGGCAATCGACTCCCCGTGCGCATTCAGGAATCCATCGTCACTGGTCTGGGGCTGGTCACATTTTTCGTTGGACTGGACAACGCCGGGCAGACCGGCAACCCGATTATCCCCCTGCTGAGCATCGCCCTGGGCGTCATTATCGGTGAACTGCTTCAGCTTGACGTGGCGCTGGAGCGCCTCGGCGGCTGGTTGCAGCGTCAGGTTGGGGGGCGTGACACGGCTGCTGGCGAATCCCCCCTTACGACAGACGAAAACGTCCCACCGGGTGAAACACCGCTTTCCCCTCGCGACCGCTTTATCACCGGGTTTGTGACCGCCAGCCTGTTATTCTGTGTGGGGCCGCTGACGTTTCTCGGCTCGCTTCAGGATGGGATGGGCGACCCGAACGGCTTTACCTCGCTGGCAATCAAAAGCGTGCTGGATGGATTCGCATCAATCGCGTTCGCGGCCAGCTTTGGCATCGGCGTCGCGTTCAGCATCGTGACGATTTTCGTCCTGCAAGGCGGTCTGGCGCTGATCGGCAGCGTACTCGGCAACTTCATGTCTGCCGCGATGATGGCCGAAATGACCTCGACAGGCGGCCTTGTGCTGATGGGACTGTCGCTGATTCTGCTGGACATCAAACGCCCGCGCATGGCGAACTTCCTCCCCGCGCTGGTGATCGCACCGCTGATTGTCGCCCTCGCGCCGCTGCTGGGAATCGACATTTACCCGTTCAGTGGATGATGAATGATGTTTCGAGTCATTCCCCCGCTGGCAGCGTCCCGATCAGGATGATAGCATACCCGCCCAGATCGCGGTTGCGATTGGTGAATTCGAGCAGCATCGGGTCGGCATTACCCGGTTGCAGCAGCAGACCCGCGTCCAGCCGTGTGCCGCTGATCGACGTGCCATCGTTAAAACCCACACCTGCGCCCGTAAAGGCCAGGGCACTCTCACAGCCGCGCCGCCCGGCATCGTCACAGGTCTGAATCGGCTGATCGTTGAAATCAAGCCAGGTCATGACCGGGTCGAGGCGCGATGAACCAGTACGCACCATATACGCCAGAAGCGCCGTTTCTCGCGCCAACGGGCCCAGCCTGATCGTCATCAGGTCGGGGTCACGTTCGGGCGCGATCTGAAACCCATCAATCACCAGCAGGTAGCGCCCACCTGCACCGTCAATGCTGCCGAGGGTGAGAGTAATATCGTCCAGCCCTGCGCTCAGGTCGAGCGCCGCCGCATCTGGCGGATTTTCCGCAGGCAGGGTGACTGCTGCTTCACCGGGCAGGGTAAAGCTGTCACCGCCCATCGCCTGTGCATCTGCCGAGCAGTCGTTGATCTCGCTCATCGGCCCGCCTTGCAGCCGCAGCAGCGGACGGAAGCCATCCAGTCCATAGGCGCGCACTCGGTAGGTTTCGCCGCTTTCCTGAAACCATTCCAGCGTCAGCGCGGTCGTCACTTCATCCTCACCGCAGCGGAACACCACATCCTGAAACATGTCGGGTCTGCCTGGGTCGTTGTTGGCGCGGCGCAGACTCAATGTATAGCTTCCGGTGGTCGTGCCTTCGTCGCGTCCGGCGCGGGTGGCGATCATCGCATACTGTCCCGTTTCGGCAATGCGATACTCGATTTCGACCTGTGTATTCGGTTCCGCATCCACCCGGCGGTCTTCATGAAAGCCGTCAGTCGCGTAGAGCAGTTCACCGCCAGCCGTGCCCAGCCCAAGCAGCGGCGCGAGTCCGTCGGACGCGATCATGATTGCCACCACGATGTCGCCCTGCGCGGCGTTGAACGTCCAGCGGTCGAAAAAGGCTTCTTCGGTAATCGTCGCCTGAACCGTTTCATTATAGGCAATTGTAGAATTTCCTGGGATGTTCGGGTCGGTTTCCTGTGCCCGCGCGGTCGGGATCAGGACGAACAGCAGGACGCATAACAGCAGCATCACGCGCATGATTTCACCTCCGTATTTGCTCTTCCCGACTCTAGGAGAAAGCGAGGGATTTGACAATGTTAGCCCGACAAATCTGAACAATCCATCTGCGTGAGGCAGAATCAAAAACAGGGCACCCTGCGGCACCCTGTTTTCGCAATTTATGTTCCATCCATCACCCGCGCATTTTTGATGCGTTACAAGTCCCTCTCCATGAGAGAGGGATTTCGGGTGAGGGCAGAGTCTTAGCTGGCCTTGATCTCGACGACCGCGCCTTCGGCTTCCAGCTTGGACTTGGCATCGTTGGCGGCATCCTTGCTCACGCCTTCGACCACGTTCTGGGGCGCACCTTCCACCAGTTCCTTGGCTTCCTTCAGCCCCAGGTTGGTGACGGTACGAACGGCCTTGATGACGTTGATCTTCTTGGGACCGGCGTCCTTGAGGATGACGGTGAATTCGGTCGGTTCTTCCTCCGGCTCAGCAGCGGCAGCGGGAGCAGCACCAGCGGCCACGCCGGGCATCGCCATCATCATCGGGGCGGCAGAGGCGGCGGTCACGCCCCACTTGTCTTCCAGCATCTTCTTCAGGTTCGCAGCTTCCAGAACGGTCAGGCTGCTCAGATCTTCGACCAGTTTTTCCAGATCGGCCATTGTTGTGTTCTCCTCAGACATTGAGATGGTTTGGTTGATTTACGAATGTGTTTTCAGGCTGCGCGATGCTCCAGCGAGCGTCGTACAGACTCAGCTTCAGGCGGCTTCGCCTTCGCCACTTTGTGTGCCACTGTCACCACCGCCGCGATCCTGCACATAGGCGTTGATGACGTTGACGATCTGCCCGGTGGCCGCGTTCAGAACGCTGACCAGACCCGTTGCCGGCTGGACGATCAGCCCCGCGAGCTGCGAACGCAGTTCCGCCAGCGACGGCAGTTTAGAAACGGTATCGACACCCGCCGCGTCGAAGATGTCCTGCGGCATCGCGCCGCCCTTCACCTTCATCTTCTCTTCCAGTGCAGCGTCCGCCGTGTAATCGAGCACGACTTTGGCGACCGCCGGGAAGTTGCGCAGACCGAAGACCACGCCGACCTGCCCATTGAGCAGTTTTTCCGGCACGACCCAGCCCTTTTGCTCCAGCGCTTTGGTGAACAGGGTGTTCTTCACGACCACATAGCGGCCTTCCGCCCCGCGCACCTTGCGGCGCAGATCCTGCACCTGCTTCACGCTCATCCCGCTGGATTCGACGACGACGAAGCCGTCGCTGTTTTCGAGCAGGTCGGTCAACTGCGCGACCAGCTCGTCCTTGCGCGCTTTTGAAATAGCCAAGCGACTTTCCTCCTTTCCTTAAGCGTTTAGCTTTTAGCGTTCAGCATTCAGCTTAAAGTCACAAGCAAATCTTTGGGCACAAGCCACACAAAAACGAGGGCTTCTACGTCCGGGAATTGGCTAAGTGCTAATGGCTAAGCGCTGACAGCTAAATAAAAAAGCGACCCGCAAACATGCAAAGGCCGCCGAAAAGATGCAAACCACAGAAACGCGGTGAAACAGCGTCAGGGGATGAATTCATTCGGGCCTTTACCTCGGCAGGAGATTAAGCGGTAATTTCTTCGCACAACCGCGCCTGCTGTCTGCGGCAAAGTGTTATTACAGCAAAATTATAGGGTGTCGCCACTGGATGGTCAAGGGCGAAGGCGGATTTCGCACGAGCGTACTGAACCATCAACCCACAGCCCGCACCGCGCCAGCACATCGTCCCCGCGCCTGACCTCAAATGCAGCGGACATCGCAGCGCTGGCCTGCCCCGTCCAGAACACGCGCCCGGTGTTGATCTCGCGCCAGCCCTGGCGGTAGCGGCATTCCGGTGGGATGGCCTGCTGCCCCGCGCCGCGCGGCCATAACTGAAAGCAGTCACCCGCCGCAAGTCTGTAAACTGCGCGACCACTTGCTGCCCATTCGTCAGAGCTAAACACACGCCCCTCCGACCGCAGCGTCAGCCCGCTGATGTCGAGCGTCTGATTGGAAACATTGTACAGCGTAAGCGACTCCTCGTCATACAGCAGGCGCACATCTGCCGCCCGTTCTGCCAGCACCACCCGGCTTCCCACATCCATCCGCAGGATCATTGTCAGCGCCAGCCCCAGCAGCGCGATGACCAGCGGCACGGCGGTCGCCCAGCGCCAGCGTTTCGGCTTGCGATGGACGCGCGTTGTCTCAGCGAAACTTACGCCTACACGACGCGACAGATCGCGCATCCCCAGTTCGGTGCAGATCGCGCTGACCAGCGTGCGCATCCCGCCCGTAAAGTCCTCGCGGATGTCCGCCCGCTGGATATTACCGACTTCAAAGGGCACGGCTTCATGTTCCTTGCCACGCGCCAGCAGCGGGAAGATCGGCTTGCGATGGCTGCTGGCGTAGTCCAGCTCGCGCTCTACCCATACCGAGTTTTTGGAGTCAGGCGAGAGGATGACGACCACACAGCGCGAGTGCTCGATGGCGTGTTCGATGGCATTTTTCCATGAGGCGGTTCCCGGTTTCAGGTGATCGTCCGTCCACACGACCAACCCGGCATTGCGCAGTGTGTCACGCACGGTTTGAAAAATACGGCTGTCTCTGCGGGAATAACTGAGGAATACATCGTAAGTCGTCATGTTCGTCAGCCTTTAAGTCAACTATGAAGTCTATAACGTTTGGATATAGTTAGTGTAACCTTACCTCCCTGAAGAAGAATTAGGACTTAGGGGGCATTACAACACTGGAACACATCTTTCTAAAGGTTAACTTACGCTTCAAAGATTGTTGGTGAAATGTCACACGTGTTTATCCCCCATATGACCTGTTGCAAATAGCATCCTGTCTCCCATGTTCAGAGGAATGGCTTGCCCTAAAGTAAAGCTGTAACAGGAACGGCAGCAGCAACACACCCAGGCACCACATCCACAGAGAATCTGCAAATGATGGTTAAGGAGACGCTGGTGAAAGCTGCTTCATATTCAGTTGTGGTCGATCAGGATGGCCTACGCGGCGTGGTGGAAAGCGGCCAGCTGGACGGCACCAGCCGTGAAGCTGTCGTCTTTCTTCCCGGTGGGGAACAGGTGCGCGTTCCAGTGGAAACGCTGGTGCTGCGGGAGACGGGGGGTTATTTCCTGCCCTACAGCCTGAGCAGCTTTGACAGTGGCAACGCCAACGGTATACGTGAATATGCTACGTCCGAAGCTAATGCCGCCAACGCCGATGCGCTGGTGATCCCGGTCATCGTGGAAGAGGCCGAGATTCATAAGCAGTGGGTAGAACGCGGTCGAATCCGCGTTTCCAAAACCGTCAGCGAAAACGAGCAGCTTGTGCGTGCCCTGCTGAACCAGGAGCAGGTCGAGATCGAGCGCGTACCCGTGAACCAGCCCATCGAGCAGCCCGTGAGCGCCCGCTACGAAGGCGACACGCTGATTATCCCGCTGGTCGAGGAAGTGCTGGTGGTGGAAAAACGGCTGGTGCTCAAAGAGGAACTGCGCATCACCAAGCGCCGCACCCAGGTCGAAACCTCGCAGCCGGTCGTACTACGCAGCGAGGATGTGGTCATCGAGCGAGTCGATCCCGTTACTGCTGCACCCAATTCAGGGGATTCCAGGTCACAAACGACCTGATAGAACCATTCATCGTCGCGGCATACATTTAATCCCAGACAAGACAGGAACCGAAAAGGTCTGATCGAGGAGGATCAAAATGGCTAAGGTTGTCACAGCACTCTATGACGATTTTGCATCAGCCCAGGCGGCAGTGCAGGCGTTGATGGACGCGGGCTTCCAGCGCGACAACATCAGCATTATCGCCAACGACGCATCGAATGAATATGCGTCCCAGCTTCAGACGGCAGGCACCAGCAGCGGTCGCACCGGCAGCGAAGATGCTGTTAAGGGCGGCCAGGGCGCGGGCTTCGGCCTGGTCGTCGGTGCGCTGGTCGGCGCTGGCGCGATGCTCATCCCCGGCATTGGCCCGGTGCTGGCGGCGGGGCCGCTGGCTTCGGCGCTGATCGGCGGCGGCGTGGGCGCGGCAGCAGGTGCGCTTACGGGCGGCGCGACGGCAGCGCTGGTGAAGACCGGGCTGGACGAGGAAACCGCTGGCTACTATGCCGAAGGCATCCGCCGCGGTGGTACGCTGGTGGTGGCGCACACTTCGGATGAGGAAGCGGATCGCGCGGTCGATATTCTCAACGACTACGATCCGGTCGATGTGCATCGCCGGGCGGAAAGCTGGCGGCAAAGCGGCTGGACGGGCTTTAATGAAAGCTCACAGCCCCTCACCAGCAATGATGTTGTGATGGAACGCCGCAGCTACACCACCAATGGCACCACCAACGGCGGTAACGGATCCACGCGCAACGTCGAAGACGGCACGACGCTGGAAGTGGTCGAGGAAGAACTCCAGGTCGGCAAGCGCGAAGTCGAACGCGGCGCCGTCCGTGTGCGCAGCTTCGTGACCGAAACCCCAGTGCAGGAACAGGTTCGCCTCCGTGAAGAACGAGTCACGGTGGATCGCCACCCGGTGAACCGCCAGGCGACTGAAGCCGATTTCCGCACCGGAGAAGAAACGTTCGAAGTGACGGAAATGGCCGAAGAACCGATTGTCAGCAAGCAGGCGCGCGTGGTGGAAGAAGTCGTCGTCCGCAAGGATGTTGATGAGCGCGTGGAAACCATCAGCGATACCGTCCGCCGCAAGGACGTGGAAATCGAAGGTGGCACGGCTGGCACGACGGGAAGCACGGGCAGCAACGGCTTTGAAGGCTACAGCGACCGTTTCCTCCAGCACTACACCAGCAACTACGGCTCAACGGGACAGAACTATGACTACTATGTCCCGGCCTACCGCTATGGGTACATGCTGGCCTCGTCGCCGGAATATAGCGACTATGACTGGACGCAGATCGAAAGCGGCGCTCGCAGCCGCTGGGAAGAACAGAACCAGGGCACGTGGGATCGGATCAAGGATGCGGTGCAGAACGCCTGGGACGAAGTGCGCGGTCGCCGCTAAAACGGTTTAGGGCCTCACACTGTTTAAGCCCCTCTCTGGGGTAAGTGGAGAAAGGCGCGGGGAGACATGCTCTCCGCGCTTTTGATTCCACCTCCTTAAGCGTTCCTTTATTGATCTTTGCGGTTGTTTCTGTACAATAATTTTCACCTGAAACCCTCAGATTACTCGACCGAGAAGACGCATCGGTGAACCCGAACGCGGGTGAAATTCCTCTCCAGAAACCGACTGGACTTTCACCGCTGTAGCGCGTCATCAAAGAGGAACACCATGCTGAATAAACTGACCGAAGTCGCCGTGCGTTATGAAGAACTGGAACGGCTGCTGGCAGACCCCGCCGTCATGGCCGATTACGACAAACTGCGCGACTACTCCAAGGAACGCTCCGAGCTGGAAGAAATCGTGGAGACGTACCGTGTGTACCAGCGCCAGCAGAAAAACCTCGAAGAAGCAAAACTGATGCGCGAGGAAGAAGACGATCCTGATCTGTGGGAAATGGCACGGCAGGAAATCGAAACACTGGAAGAAAGCATTCCCGCTCTGGAAGAAAAGCTCAAGCTGCTGCTGCTGCCCAAGGATCCCCGTGACGATAAGAACGTCATCATCGAAATCCGTGCCGGGGCGGGTGGGGATGAAGCCGCCCTGTTCGCCGCTGACTTGTTCCGCATGTATATCCGCTATGCGGAGGCACGCGGCTGGAAGGTCGCGGTGACGGCGGAAAACGAGACAGGTGGCGGCGGTTATAAACGCATCGAAGCGGAGATTAAAGGCAAGGGTGCGTTCAGCCGCCTCAAGTGGGAAAGCGGGGTGCATCGCGTCCAGCGCGTCCCGGCCACTGAAAGCCAGGGGCGAATCCATACCAGCACAGCCTCGGTCGCGGTGCTGGCTGAACTGGACGATATCGACATCAACCTGGATATGAACGATGTGCGCGTGGACGTATATCGCAGCCAGGGCGCGGGCGGCCAGTCGGTGAATACGACCGACTCAGCGGTTCGTATGACGCATATCCCCAGCGGCATCGTGGTGGAAATGCAGGACGAGCGCAGCCAGTTGCAGAATCGCATCCGCGCCAAGCAGGTGCTTCTCAACCGCCTCTATGAGATGGAAGAACAGAAGCAGCGGCAGGCGCGCGAGGCCGAGCGACGTGGGCAGATCGGCAGCGGCGACCGTTCAGAAAAAATCCGCACCTACAACTTCCCGCAGAACCGCGTGACCGATCACCGCATCAACCTCAGCAATTACAATCTGCCCGCTGTGCTGGATGGCGACCTGGATGAATTTATCGACGCGCTGACGGTGGAAGACCAGGCGGAAAAGCTGGCAATCCGCGAATAGCCTTATCGGCCAGGCATTGCACACCAGATACCCCGCTATCGTCCAATTTCAATCAAAGGAACGCATCAGAAAGGCTGTGCCCGTTGTGCACGGCCTTTTCTGCTTCTGCCAACATTTCTTAACGGTGAATCGTGCAAGAATTGGCTATCATAAGTGAAGATAACAGTTCATCAACTTCATTCCAACCTGCGATCATTCACCTAAAGGAAATACCGTCATGCCCGTTCGCTTTGAACCCTCATCACAGCAACCCGACCTCGGCATCATGACGCTGGAAGGCGACTGGAACTGGATGGATTACGAACCCGCCTACAAAGCCTTTCTGGATTTTGCCGAATCCATGAGCACCCCCGTTTACCTGATTCTGGACACGACGACAAGTGGTCGTCTGCCTGCCAATGTTTTATCGCTGGGCAGCAGCACCACTCGCCGCCTGCCTGAAGATATGGCATTAATCGTGATTGCGGGGCAGAGTACCTTCGTCCGGGCTGTGGCTGATTTGTTCCTGCGGGTCAACCGCTGGGTCAAGGTGGAAATCAAAATGACAGCAACGCTTGAGGAAGCACTCGACATCACCCAAAATCATCGGGCTACGCATCACTAATGCGGACGTTCTCTTAGTCAGAAAGCGGTCCAAAGCCGCTTCTGCCTTTGTATTTTGTTACAGTTTGTTTATGTAAGCCCATTACTTTGTGATGAATAAAATTCATTAAGAGAATTCTCCTTTACTTTCTTTCATTTTCCTCATAGGATGAGGGTGTCGCACACAAAGTTGCTGGAGCACACCCTATATGGCCTCTGCCACAACTGCCCAACTGCTTACGTTAAGCCGCCTTCTGATCGCTGACAGCAACATCGCCCCACTGCGCCGCCACCCACAAGCTGAAGAATCGGAAAAACTCGTCATCGACTTCATGAATAAGCATGGGGTCATGTTTCCCAATTTTCACCACGCCAACACGATGTATGCTTACATGTACCCCACTGGCTCATTCGAGCGCGTGACGGTGGTGGGCAAAATTATGGGTCTGCTGTTTCATATTGATGATGTCTATGCAGACACAGCCGAAAGCCGGGGCCTGATGGGTGGGGAACTTCAGCGCGAAGTGATCGACCGAATTGACCGCTGTGCTTATGCCTTTGAAACCGGCGTCCTTATGCCCTATTCCGGCGGGCTGGAACGTGCCTTTCAGGAACTGCGTCAGGAGATGCAGAATCAGGTAGACCCGGCCTGGATGGTGCGCTTTGCCGATGCGCTGCGAATGCACATCACGTATGCCGTGAATCCCATCGGGCGCGGCGGCTGGAAATCCGACGGCACGGTGCCTTATGAAAAGTACGCCTATCTGCGCGAGATCGTCTCCGGGATGCTGCTGTCGGTCGATCTGATCGAATACATGAACGAAGTCTGCCTGCCGGATTATATCGTCTACTACCCGACTATTTCCCGCCTGTGCCAGACCTGCTCCCGCATCGCCGCCTTTGGCAACGACCTGTTCTCCTACGAAAAGGAAGTGCTGCGGGAAGGCACCCGCTTTAACCTGGTGGCCGTCATCCAGGCCAACCGCCGCTGCTCATTCGAGGAAGCAGTTGACCGCGCGATTGAGATCGTTAACGAGGAGACTCGTCACTTCTATAAGCTGGCGAACGAGATCGCCTGCTGGGACGACGAGATAAACGCGATGGTGCGCCAGTATGTGGATGGCATGATCTACCACATGTCCGCCACGTGGGGCTGGCAGCTTCGCACCCTGCGCTATCGTTCTGAGCAGTCACCCTTTATTGAAACACGCGGTCTGAACCTCGATAACGTCCTCGCACAGCGCTAAAATAGCATGTCAACCTGACAGATAGAAGGGGCTTCGGCCCCTTGTTTGTTTCCCTTTAAAGGTATTATGGCAACCATCGCCACTGCTCTGGCGGACGCCCGACAGCGCCTCGCTGCTGTTTCGACCTCGGCCAGCCTCGATGCCCAGCTTTTGCTGGCGCATGTGCTGGCAGTCAGTCGAGCGCACATCATCGCGCATCCTGAAAAGTCGCTTTCGCCCATTCAGGTCGAGGCCTTCGAGCAACTGCTGCGCCGTCGCGAGCAGGGCGAACCCGTCTCTTATCTGTTTGGCAGACGCGAGTGGTACGACCGGGAAATGATCGTCTCCCCGGCAGTGTTGATTCCACGCCCGGAAACGGAACTGCTGCTGGAAGATGCGCTGGCCTTTGCACAGGCGCGGCGGGGTGAATCAGCAGCGCAAATGCTGACGGCGGTCGATGTGGGTACAGGCAGCGGTGCTCTGGCGGTGACGTTCAAGGCATTAACGCAGACGGCGATTGTTTATGCGGTCGATCTCAGCACAGATGCCCTTGAGGTCGCGCGGCGCAATGCGGAAGCACAGCAGGCCGAGGTGCACTTTTTGCAGGGGGATTTGCTGCTGCCCTTAATCGAACGGGACATCAGGGTCGATCTGGTAATGGCAAACCTGCCCTATATCCCCACCGAGGAAGTACCCACCCTGGAAGTCAGCCGTTTTGAGCCACATCTGGCACTGGATGGCGGGGCCGATGGTCTGGTGCTGGTGCGGCGGTTATTGGCACAGCTCCCCCAGGTCATTCAGCCGGGGGCGCTGGCGCTGCTGGAAATCGGCGCAGGACAGGGCGAAGCGGCGCTGGAAGCCGTCTATCAGACCTTGAGGCCTCAACGCTTGTTGAGGCCTCTACAGGCCTTTGTCCGCAGGGACTACGCCGGGCACGACCGCATCCTCACCCTTCGCTTCTGAATCCATCCCATGCACGAGCCATCTCCACATTTTGTGGAGAGTCTTGCCTTCAATCCGGTGGATAATAGAGGGGGATAGCGTTACACAGGTCGGAGGGATTCAACGATGCAGCATCGTCCGCTGTTTTATCAACTGATCTATCTGGTGCAAAGCCGCCGCCGTCAGGCAGAAGTCTTTGGGCCGGAAGCCGTGCTTCTGATGATGGCCGCCGGGTTTCTGCTCGGTCGGCTGCTGGGGGACTCGGACGCAAGCGGTCAAGCCTTCGCCTGGTTTGCGCTGGCTCCGGCGGGTGTAGCAGCCTTCAGCCTGTGGCGGCTGCTGCGTCATCAACCCGTGCTGTCACCACTGCTGGGCGTGATTGTTCTGTTGGGGGGGATAACGGTCGTGCTGCCGCCACTGATGCTGCTGAGTGGCCTTGACCTGGGGCTGGTGTGGGCAGCGGCAGCCGTCATCTTCGCGCTGGCTGGCCTGTTCAGGCTGTCACACGATTAACGTGGGCGGTCATCAGGGCGCAGTGTCGTATCAGCGGCGTTCGTGTTGTTTTCCGGCGTGAAGCGCTCCGGCTCGGTTTCCCCCTCCGCCAGGCGCTCGCGCTGGAAACGCTCCACCATACGGGTATAATAGCCACCCTTAGGGAAGCGACGGGGCGGAAGAATCAGGGTCGGAAACTCACGATCATTTGAAGCCATTCAGGACGTTTTCCTCTCGTTAACCCCCACCGCCTTCACAATAAAATAAGCATTGGGCGGGGTATCATCGTCGGGCAAGGTTCGTTACTTCCTCAAGTATGCCTCAATTTTGTCCGTTTTTGTGTCAAGATTTCTCTGCACATCCCCAATTGTGCGTTATTTCCTATCAGGATTGCTCATGAAACAACGCTTTGCAAAACGCCGCCTCCTTCCTGGTCTGTTTACCGCTGTAGTTCTGCTCAATGTCGCGCTCGGCCTCCTTACGCTGAACTTTGTACAGGCGGATACCGTGACACCACGCCGGGAGCGCCCTGCGCGAGTGGTGGTGATCTCGCTGGATGGCGCACGTCCCGACGCGCTGCTCATGGCGGAAACGCCCAATTTGCAGGCGCTGGCAGCACGAGGAGCCTATACGTGGACGGCCTCGACCACCTTCCCGCCCGTCACCATTCCCGCCCATTCGTCGATTCTCACTGGCCTGGACACCAGCGAACAGGGTGTTACCTGGAACGAGTACCGCGCTGAACCAATCGACACGCCCACGTTCCTGTCGCTGGCGGCGGATGTGGGCTACACCACTGCAATGGTCGTCGGCAAGGAGAAGTTCGAGCAGTTCCGGCAGCGCGACTCCATGCAGTATGTCTTCGCGCGGCAAGGTGATCGCAGCGTGGTCGATCAGGCGGTGGCGTGGATTGAGGGCGGGGTGGAAGTAATGTTCGTCCACTTCCCCAACCCCGATTACTTCGGTCACAGCACAGGCTGGATGAGCGACACCTACCTTGAGATGCTCTACACAACCGATCAGCAGATCGGGCGGATTATCGAAGCGCTGGAAGCCGAAGGCGTGTTCGAGGATACCCTGCTGATTATCACTGCCGATCACGGCGGACATGAGCTGGTGCACGGCAGCGATATTCCCGAAGACATGCTCGTACCGTTTCTTATCACCGGGCCAGGGGTGGAAGCCGGGCTGGAACTGCGACAAGCGGTTACCAACACCGACGCCGCCATGACTGTGCTGTGGGCGCTGGGACTGCCGCTGCCCGAAAGCGAAATAGGACGTCCTGTACTGGAAGCCTTCGGGCGCGGCAGTTAGCGGGTTTAGCCGAAGAGATCGGGCGCTTTCTCTGCAATCAACTGCACCGCTTCATCCAGTGATTGTGCCGTGTAAAGATGGCGCGTTGCCTGTAGCCCTGCGCGTCGTGAGATTTGAATTATACTGTTGATGAAACTGCCGGGGCGGACGTATACGACAATGCCCTGATTAGGGGGAAGGCGCTTGTCGGCATATTTCGCTGCCAGCAGCAGATTGGTCGGCAGCGTTTTCTGGTTCAATCCGCCCATATCGGCCAGAATATGCACCGGATAAGGGCATTCCTCCAGCAGCGCCGCCGCTTCATCCACCATGACATAATAGTCTTGCAGTGTAATCGTCCCGTGAAAATGCTCGTACAAAATCGTTTTTTCGGTATTGAACCACGACAGCGTAATAGGCATAGCACCATCTCAGCGATGAACATCAACACCTGTTATTGTACGCATGATTTTTAGAATTCCAGACGACGCCGAGCAAAAAAGGTAAATTCGCAAAAAAACCGCCTGAACTCGGCGGTTGAAAAAACCTTATCACCAGTTTGAGGGAACAATCAAAAGCGTCGCTCAGGCAGATACCGTGACGACTGGAATATCCGTGCGTAACTGAAGCGTTACCGAAGGTGAGGGCCGGAACAGCTTTTCTGACCAGGTGCGCGGCGCTTCTGCGACGACGATCAGATCAACCGCAGAGGCTTCAAACGCATCAGCAGCCGCGCTCAGACGGGTGACATAGGAGCCTTTGACGGAAAGTTTCTGCCGGATCAGCTTATTGCAGTGCGAGACAACATAGCGCTGCGCTTCTTCCCATTTTTCCGCGCCTGCGCTGGCATCTGTACTGCTTTTGCACACATGGATCAACACCAGCGTTGCCTGATGCTCCCGCGCCAGTTCAATCGCGCGGGGAAGCGCACGTTCACTCTTGCCTGTTCCATCCAGAACAATGCCAATTCGCGCCGGTTTGCGCTGCACCACCACACTGTGACTCGGCATATGAGGGGTCGGGACTGCATGAAATCGACTGTTTGTGTGTTTCAGGTCAATATCAAGAATGCTCGCCATGTGGTTTCTCCCCTGATCGAGAACTATTGATTTTTGTAGAGTTGATGTCGTTCATCCATGAATACTGTCAGCATAGGTGACGGAGGGGGTGGAAGTCTCCACCCGAATGGGGTGAGTCCGCCCAGTGGCAGCGGGGATGAAGAATGGCTATCATCGCGGGGTGTTGCAGGGACAAAACGCTACAGGCTCAATCATGCGCGAACATTTTCTGCTTGATCCTTCGGTGGTGTTTCTCAATCACGGCTCATTCGGGGCGTGTCCAGTCCCAGTGTTCGAGGACTATCAGCGCTGGCAGCGCGAACTCGAACGGCAGCCCGTAGAATTTCTGGCGCGGCGGGCGGATAAGCTGCTGGACACAGCACGAGGGCGGCTCAGTGCCTATCTGAACTGCGAGACGGATGATCTGATCTTTGTGCCGAACGCGACGGTGGGGGTAAATACGGTCGCACGATCCCTCAAACTCCAACCAGATGATGAAATCCTGACCACCGACCATGAATATGGCGCGTGTGATAAGACGTGGCGCTTCGTCGCACGGAAGACCGGGGCGAAATACGTGCGCCATGCGGTGCCGCTGCCGTTCGACCCCCAGGCGATGGTCGAGTCAATCTGGAACGCCGTCACGCCACGCACGAAGGTGCTGTACCTGAGCCATATCACCAGCCCGACCGCGCTGATCTTCCCGATTGAGGAATTGATCCGGCAGGCACGGGAAGCAGGCATCTTTACACTGATCGACGGCGCACACGCACCGGGGCAGATTACGCTCGACCTGACCGCACTGGGCGCGGATGCCTACACCGGGAATCTGCATAAGTGGCTGTGTGCACCCAAAGGCGCGGGCTTCCTGCATGTCCGCCGCGAACACCACCCCACTATCGAGCCGCTGGTGATTAGCTGGGGCTATCCTGACGGGGATGACCCGACAGGCGCAAGCTGGGGCTATGGGACGGACGCCACTTTCGTCACGCAGAACCAGTGGCAGGGGACGCGGGACATCGCCGCCTTTTTGAGCGTCCCGGCGGCGATTGATTTCCAGCAGGCGCATCATTGGGACAGCGTGCGCCAGCGCTGTCATGAACTGGTCGTGGAGACGCGCCATCGGCTGTGCGCACTGACCGGACTGCCGCCGATTGCGCCGGAAGCCAGCCTGGGGCAGATGTTCACCGCTGCGCTGCCAGCGTGCGATGTGTTCGCGCTCAAGACGCGCCTGTATGACGACTATCGGGTGGAAGTGCCTGCCATCGTCTGGAACGATCAGCCGTTTATCCGCACCTCGTTCCAGGGCTATAACACTCGTGAAGACGCAGATGCCCTCGTAAGCGCACTGGAGCATTTGCTCACGACGGCAAGGCAGCCCTAACTTCTGACTGCCGCCGCCAACAGTACCCAGCACAGTCCGGTCACAACTGTCCAGAGGATATAGCCGCCGAGAAGCCATTCAAAGGCGAGCGCGTAACGCTGTGCTGGTTTGCGTGTGGGATCGGTCGAAATAGAGACAATGACCATCGCTGTATAGGTCGCAACGGCGCCACCTCTTAAACCTCCCAGCAGCATTGGCAGACACAGCAGGCCAATGAGCCAGGTAAACAGCGTGGGATGGTAGGGCGAAAGGCGGTCGCCTGTCTCCGCCGCGTAACCGTTGACACCCAGATCGAGTTTTACATCAAAGCCATCGAAGCGATTGTGGAAGGTGTAGTAGGTGTCCCCAGAAAGATAGCTGTGGTTCAGACGAGTGTCAAAATGGCCGCTCTGAAAAGCGAAGACATCGTTGATAAAGACCTTG
>JANRLJ010000167.1:0-13418 GCA_033762735.1 bacterium
TTCCGTTGTTAAGCTGCCTTGTGTCGTATGCCGTTGGCTCCAAATCCGCAAAAGGGGGGCGCCTGAAGTTACATTAGACACACCTACATGTTACCCTAAAACGCCACAGAAAGCCATAGGGATGGTTAACGTTCGTCATACTGTAGCCACCAGCGAATAGACCACGCCAAGCGGCAGATTGTAAGCCGCACTTTCCTGGGGATGAAAGCCAACCAGCAGCACACTGCCGATGATGCCAAAACTCAGCGCGGCCAGATTGCGCCCGGTAAGCGGTTCCAGCCTGAGCAGCACCGCCAGCGCTGTGACCAGCAGCGGCGCGATGCAGATCGTGAGCAGCGTGGCGATGGTGATGCCGATGGCTTGAATAGCCGCGAAGTAAGCCGCCTGTGAAATGGCAAGGAAGGTGCCATTGAGGAACAATATCAGCCCATGTCGCGGCTGAATCTGGAACATCCGCGCACCCATGATACGCCAGCAGGCCACGACGAGCACGGGCGCTGCAATCAGCATCCGGGTCAGATTGATAAATAACGGTGTCGTGTGGTCACTGTGATAGATGCCCTGTGTAGCAACGCCAATCGTGCCCCACAGCGCCGCCGCGCCGACGACCAGCCAGAGTCCGACGGGCTGGAAAAGTTGCAATTTCCGCATGATGAACTGCCCCTTGTGATGAAGTTGTTTGAGCGGGGGATGCGCATAGCTCCCACTGCGGCAGAGGGGCAGGTGGCAAAACACAATCTACCCGGGCGAACGAAATCGCCGGGTTCTGTTGAGGAAATACCCCTGCCCTGAGCTAAGCAGCAGCAGGGGGAGGGGTCATCAGATAGAGCGGGTTCGTCAGCGTAACCATTCAACGGCTTTTCGATGCGAAAGAAACACCCTGCCTACTGTACGAGAAAGCAGGCTGGGCGTCAAGCAAGATGGCTGTCTCGGCGTTTGTCTAGTCGAACTGCGCTGTCCAGTAATCCGCTTGATGCGGCGCAATTTTTGCAATGTGCTGCAAAAAGCGCTCTTTGAAATGCACAAACGCTCGCTTGAAATCGGTGTAACCAAAGGCCACTTTCTGCCAGTCCGGGTCATGAAAACCCTCGCCACATTCCGACGCTATTATGGAAAGTAGGATTTGCGAAGGCGGCTTCACCTCGAACAGAAACGCCGGTTGCCCCCGTTCACACTCATCAAACAAATAGGCGGGTTGCTTTTCCTGAACTGCCTTCAAGAGACTGACGAAGATGACAATCCACTGATTGAAGCACACATCGTTTTCGCTCCAATAACCCATGTATGGTACACGACGACTGTCAATCTCAAACTTCACAAGCCCATGCAGGTGTTGATAGGGCTTCCCGTTGCGGGTCTTGTCCTGAAGATTGGCAAAATCAAGACTGACCGAACCCTTGCTCGACTCTTCCATCGCTCAGACTTTACAGCGCAGGCAGCCGCAGATAGTTCTCCGGCACGAACAGCGACCCTTCCGTCGTACCTTCCGGACTGACTTTGTGCAGGCGTTGGTCGAGCTGGTCGCTGTCAATTTTCGCCGCGAAATAATCCTGGAACGCGGCAGTCACTATACAAACCGTTTCCGCCGTCTCATGCACAAATTCCAATCGATAATGGACGACTCCGCTGTCCATCATCGCGTCCAGATGGCGGCTGGCGACCTGGGCTTCTGCACCGAATACCGTGTTGCGGCAGCCGACATCGGCCATCACGGGATGTGCACGGCCCTGAACGTCCTTTAATGCAACTTTGTGCTTCTCGCATGGGCGGCCACAGTCCAGGTAGCTCGTGCCGTTGGAAAGGAAACGGCAGAAGACGCAGTGCTCGGTGTGGAAGACGGGCAGATGATGATAGGCAATGACCTCGAAGCGGTCGCCGCCGATTTCGCTGGCGAGCGTGCAAATCTGATCGGCGTTCAGATCGTGGGTCGGCGTGATGCGGTCGATGCCGAGTTTGAAGTAGGTATCTGCTGTGAGCTGATTCGCGACGTTCAGGCTGAAATCTCCAACGAGGGGGTGCTGATAGCGACCCTGCAACGCCTCCAGCAGTCCACCTGACCGTACCACAATCTGGCAGTCCAGCCGCAGCAGAAAATTGACGATGCGTTCTTCCTGTGGCTTAAGCACACGCGGACTGGCGACACGCGCCGTAATCCCCGCTGCCTTGATCCTTTCGACCGCTGGACGCAGCCCGTACAGTTCGAGGTAGTCCAGCGTGATAGTGGCCGGACGCATGGTAATGGCAGCATCAAGCTGTTCCGGCGTGCGCACCAGCAAATGCAGCTGCGCCTGCACATCGGGCGCGGATAGCCGGCGCTCCACAGCGGATAGTGCCTTTTCCAGCGTCTTGCCGGGGTGGTGGATCACGGCTTCCGGCAGGCGCGTCTGCAGTTCGGCAAGCTGCTCAACCGCTTCCTGCCGCAGGCGATTCAGCAGTGAACTGGGGATAAAGGGATTGCCCTCGACCTCTGCCCTCAGTATTTCGAGTTGATAAGGCGTATTGCCCAAGCGCCCAAGCTGCTGCTGCAAATAGTCGGTGGTCACACCCCGGCTGTTCGCGGGCGTGAGGGGTGCATCCGAGGCAACCGTCACGCGAATTTCCGGCTTTTTGAGCAGCGTCCATATCAGTGAAAGCGGCTGGCCTTCCTTCGCGATCACCGCTACCTGCACAGGCTGGCGCTGCACGGGTGCAGCAGCCTGGGTAAAGGGCCTGGCTGCTTTATCGATGTTGATATCGTGTGTGCGCCACACCCAATCGCCCCGGCGAATGCGCGAGAAGTTGACCGCACCATTGCCGAAATGGAGTTCCAGCAAATCAGCGACGAATTTCACCTCGTACAGCCGACCGCCTTCTTCGTCGATTTCCGGGCTGCGCCAGTCGGCAGCATCGAAGACGATCCCATCCCCTGCTTTAAGCGGCGCAGCGTTGTGAATCTCGGTCGGTTCGATCACGACTCGGTCTTTATAGACCTGCGTCACCCGGCCACACAGCACCCCCCGATGACGCGGCGACCGACCCACTACGACGGTCTGATGATTGGTGCCTGAAAGGAAATGCGCCCCCAGCCCGCGCGAATAGACCTGCTCGATGTGCACCCTTTCCTGCGGTGTGATCGGGTTGGAGCGGTTCTCCCAGGCGGCATCAACTGCACGGCGATAGGCGCTGGTCGTAAGCGCGACGTAATTCTCGTCCTTGTAGCGGCCTTCAATTTTGAGCGTGGAAACGCCTGCATCCAGGATATCGGGGATTTGTTCGAGCGTATACAGATCACCCGGCGACAGCAAATAACGCGCATCGCCCAGCGGCTTTAACTGGTCGTCCACCAGCAGTTCATAGGGCAGACGGCACGCCTGGGCACACTGGCCGCGATTGGCGCTGCGCCCGCCCCAGGCTTCCGACGAAAAGCACTGGCCGGAATAGGAGACGCACAACGCACCGTGTACGAAAATTTCCAGTTCACAGTCGGTCTGCTGGCGGATGGCGCGAATTTCATCCAGTGAGAGTTCACGCGCCAGCACCACCCGGCTCACTCCGAAGCGCTGCGCCAGCACCACCCCTTCCGCGCTGGTGATGCTCATCTGCGTGCTGCCGTGAACGTCCATCTGTGGGGCGATCTGATGCGCAAGCTGTGCGACGCCCACATCCTGCACGATCACCGCATCAGCGCCAGCGGCGGCGATCTGCTCAATCGAGCGGACGGCTTCGCGCAGTTCATGGTCAAAGACGAGCGTATTGAAGGTGACGTAACCCTTCACCCCACGCGCGTGCAGCGTCCGCATCACGTCTGGCAGTTCGGCCAGCGTAAAGCCGACTTTGGCGCGGGCAGTAAAGTGTTTGAGGCCAAAATAAACCGCGTCAGCACCAGCCTCCACAGCGGCGTGAAGCTGCGGCCAGTACCCGGCGGGACTCATGATTTCAGGTTTAATGCGCATATCCCGGTTTCGTGGGGCTTATCGTGCGATGGTTTGTGCCCATTATCCCACAACGCAGCCTGATTCTCCAGCTTGCCCGCCTTTACCCGCCGCGCATCCGGGCGAAGTGGATAAAGCGCTGAATCTCGTCGGTGGAAAGATCGCGTCCCGGAGCAAGCGCCAGATAACCATCCGCCCACAAGTGTGCAGCGTCGATACGGTTATCTGCGCCATAGGCCACATCCGCTGCGATGCGTTTGAGTTCCGCGATGATCTCATGCGGAGGGCGTTCTGCTGGGACTTCGGCCTGCACGACGACATAATCCTCATGCACCCGAACCCCACCCGCCGTCCAGCCCAGATGAGTCAGTTGGAGGTCAAGCCCGGCGATGATAGCCTGTGCAGCGGTATCGCTCAACGTCTGGTCGTGGCCGCGCACCAGCCACACATAAGTATAGGGCAGCAGCGGTGCGGTCGGCTTGGGGCGCAGCGGCGGCATCGGCACAACGGAAGCGGGCGTATCGGCCTCTGTGCTGGCGGCAGCCACCGCTGTCGGCGTTTCCGGTGCAGCAGGCGGTTCGGGCGCGGGCGGTTCCGGCACCGAGCGCAGCGCTTCGATCAGACGGTCGCTCTGGCGGCGGATGGCACGCAGCGGCATGTTGCCGGCGAAGATCATCGTAATCGTGTAGTCGCCTTCGGTCTGCCGTGAGTAGAGCATGTAGTCCTTGCCACTGCTGGGCAGGTTGACAAAGCGGATATGCGACGACGTTTGCTCCGCCTGCCAGCCGCCCCCGACCGTTTGCCGGATATCTTCAATATCCTCTAACGGCATCGACCCGGCGTAGGCCACGATTTCACCATCTTTCGCCAGCAGCAGCGCTTCCGCCGCCAGTTCCAGCGAGGCCTGCGTCAGGCTCAGCGCCAACTGTGCGACCTGTGGATCGCTGCTTTCCGTGCCAAGCGTGACACGGTCAGGCGGCACGCCTTCCACATCAGCCGATACCGGGCTGGCAGGCAGCGGGGTGTAGGGCGCGAAATCCGTCTCCAGTTCGATTTCTTCCTGCGGCGTAAGCGGGGCAGTCTCAGCAGGCTCGTCCTCGCTCGCTGCCTGCGGGAAGGTATAGGGCGGCAGCAGTTCATCCGCCTTCTTCGTCTCACGCGGAGAGGCGGGCACCGCCGGGACAGACCTTGCAGGCATTTCCGGCAGCGCCGACGGTGGCGCAGGCCGTGCCATCATATCCGTTTCCAGAGAGCCGGGGTCTGCCACCACATCTTCAGGATGGGTCATGCGGGTGGTCTGGATGCTCAGATCGCCCGGCTGGTCGAGTTCGGGCAGGTTCCCCGGTTCTGACGGTCGCAGCTGGATTGTGGGGATTGGCCGGGAATCGCTTTCGGGCAGGAAGGACGGACGTGCTGGAATGGGTTTGGAGTCTTCCGTCTGAGCGGGTGCATCAGCAAGAAAGTCAGGTTCGCGTACATAGCGCTCATTGGCGACTGCCGTCCCGGTCGTTCCCAGTTCGATGCTGGAAAGCAGTGCTTCCAAAGGCACGGTTTCATCAAGCGCGGTTTGCAGGATGACCTGTGCTGGAATGGCAGGGGTGGGGGGTGTGCGCAGGGGTTGCGAATCCCCTTTTGTAACCGGGGCTTCCCGTTTGGGCGGCGTGGGCAGGATGACCTCGCGCTTGAGGATTTCTACCACTTCGCGCAGGTTGGTGTCCCCCACGCCGATCATCAGATCCCCGACCGTGCCACTCTCTTCCAGGGTTGGCATGGGCGGTTCTTCAGCGGCAAGCTGCTGGAAAATATCCACCGCATCGCTGGCCGTTTTCTCCAGTGGATGCCCGGCCTTTGTACGGTCGTACTGATCTTTAAGCGCGCTCATCTCACCCGTGAAGACGATCTCGATGGACTGCGAACGGCCTTCGGCATAGCCTGCATCGCTCATATCGACTTCCAGCGTCTCCGCGCCGACCGCCGCATCCAGACCGCCTACCTTCACCAGCACACTATCCAGCGTCGAAAATTCCGGAATCGTCGCAGGAGGTCGTTGGGAAGGATTTTTCAGAATGAGCGTGTCACTATCACCACCCAGTGAGGGCGCGGCAGCGGTATCAGGCAGCGCGTCATGCACCTGCGCCACTGACTGACGGATGAGTGGGATCAGGGCGCGAATCGAGACCGGCATATCCACGACACCATGCAGCCTGAGATCACGGGCGGCAGTGCGCACATTGGGCAGATCGGGACTGGCGATAATGGCGATGTCGGGCTGGATGCTGCGGATGCGCTGCACCAGATCAACGCCCGGCACACCCGGCAGCGTGAAATCGAGCAACGCGATATCCTGCGGGCGGCGGCGCAGATAATCCAGCGCTGTCTCAGCGGTTGTGAAGGGCGTGACTTCGTAGCCGCCAACCGACTCCAACCCCTGCTTGAGCTTGACCGCAAACCCCACCTGCTGATGGATGACCAGTACCCGTGTCGTGACCATTACCCCGCCGTTCTGTCGTCTTTCAAAAGTCACTACCGCAACGCATCTTTGGTTGTAGGGGCAACCCGGCGGTTTGCCCCTACAAAAGGGTTTATTCAGCCTCAGCGCGGGCCAGCGCTGGTGACGACGACGTTACTGGTCGCCGCGTTGTCGAAATCATTGCTTTCCACGACCTGATTGTTGCTGTCCGCCGTGAATTGCAGGATATACGTCCCCGGCGTGGAGAACGTCACATTGATATTGCTCAGGTTGATGCTCTGCCCCACGCCGAGATTGCCCACAATTCCCGCTTCAAATGTCTGGCTGCCAGGGATCGCCAGCACCAGATTCGTGAACTGCGTCGTCACCGGGCCGCCGTTGTTGGTGATCGTCATGGCGTACTGCACCGTGACCGAAGTCTGCCCTATCGGAATGACAACCTCACGCGGTCCGACAATATTCGTCACCACCAGATTTGGCTGCGCAGGCAGTGGCGTCAGTGTTGGGAGCGGTGCCTGCGTTGGGAAAGCCGTTGGCGCAACGGTCGGGAACGGTGTCGGCGGGGGTGGATTGGTCGCCTGCTGAACAATTGGCACATTGACGCACCGACTGCCGTACAGCGTGACGAATTCGGTGCTGCCATTAATCCAGCCAACAGAAGCGCCGAAAGTGACCTGATACCAGGAGTTATCCGGCAGACGCCCCACAACCGGGACAATCGCGCCGCCCGCCAGCGTTGTAATGACGCTGAAGTTGGTGCCTGGCCCGCGCCGCATGTTCAGCCCGGTGCGTGTCTGGGCGCGGCAGGTCGGGTCGTTCTGGTTCACGGTCGGGATAGGGTTGGGATTCGCGGTCGGATTGGTGCCGGGTCGCAGCGTAGCAGTGGGCTGATTGGCGGGCAGCACCGTCAGCGTGATCTCTGCCGGGGCGCTGACCACATTCCCACGAAAGGCTTCCACCCGGACGTTAAGTGTGCCCGGCGAGCGGGGGGTGTAGTCCATCAGGAAGGTCTTGGTTTCGGGGTCGGTGCCCGGTTCGGGGCTGCGCCGCTGGACGATCTGCCCGTTGACGCTCATCGTGACCTGCGTGACTCCACGCGCATTCGTCACCGACACATTGACCAGCACCGCGTCGTTGACGTTGAACTGGGCATTGTTCTGCGGCGTGATAATCTGCACGACAGGCGCACCGCTGGAGGGCAGCGTGGGCGCGATAATGGGTGTCTCCTGCTGGTCGTCACCGCCGTCGCTGGCAAGGTTACATGCACCTAAAACCACACTCAGCATCAGCAGGCCAGCGAACCGCAGGAGGGCAGGTCGTGTGAAGTGCTGCTTTTGATAGAGCATCGCACTTTCCTTATTGTGGGAAAATTCAACTCAAAAAAAGACACTGTAAGGGGACAAAAAGTTCCCTGACGTGATCGTGATTCTATCACCGCTTCCCTTAATGGACAAATGACAAACGGATGAATTTCGTGCTTTGAACGCAAACAAGCCCCATTGGGCCTGGGGCTTATTGTGCGGTGGTTTCAACCGAAGTGGATTTAGCTGGTCGGTTCCTTGTAGATGGTGTAGCGGCCCATGTCATCACCCTTGGCGATGCAGGTCGTCATATCGACCTTGAACTCATGCCCACCCGACACCCAGCGCAGCCCTTCCTGGAGCAAGCCCTGGCCGATATAGCACACGGGCTTATCCGCCTTGCGCTGCCAGCACATCGGGCAGCGTTCCAGCGTGTAGATGATGCGGTCGGTGCCTTCCTCATACACATTGGAAATCTGGTCAGAGAACTGGTTAAAGATGTTCGCCATCGCCGGGACGCCGATCTTGAGCTTGGCGCTCAGGGGCAGCACCTTAAAGGCCAGATCCCCCACGCCTGCCAGCGCACCAAAGCCACGCAGGGCATCCGCGAAGGTCGCGCGCCCGGCACGCAGCGCCAGACCACGCCCACCACGCGGGCCGTACATGTCTTCCAGCGCAATCAGCAGCGCCGTCAGATCGGCAAAATCGAAGCCTTTTTCCAGGTTATCCGGCGGGTAATTGCCTACCAGGTTCTGCAGGGACGCCAGGTTCAGAATGGCGTTCAGGCCGTTCGTACCCATGATTTCTTCCATCGCCTCGAGGATGATCTTGGCGAATTTATTCGGGTAATAAAAGCCGCTTTTCTCAACTGGCATTGTGCCCGTTCCTCCAATCGGTGAGAGAGACCAACCGCAGTGTTAGATGTCGCAAACGACATTGATAGTTCTGTGAAGTTCTGCAATGCGCCAGCAGGCTTCAATCGTGCAGTATAGCACAGACGACTTTAATTGCCCATAAAGATCAGGGTGTGTTGCTGCCCGGTCTTCATCGTCAAGCCATCCCTCAGCCGATTACGATCAGCGGATCGGGCTGGCGCTGCTGCTGTGGCAGTCGTCCCTGCATACTCCAGGGGCCTGTCCAGGTAATCTCGACATCGACCACGCGCCCGCGATGCGTCTCCCCTGTGGGCAGGTTGTCCTCGAAGAAGACGAGCTTGTTCTGTGGAGTACGCCCCCGCCACTTGCCCTTGTGCTGATCTTCCACCAGCACGGGAAGGGTCTGGCCGAGGAACTGGCTGTTGATCTCCGCTACCACCTGGGCTTGCAGGTCTTCCAGCATTTCGTGGCGGCGCTTCTTCTCGTCTTCCGGCACATCGTCTTCCATCTTGCGGGCGCTGACGGTGTGCGGGCGCGGACTGTAGCGGGCAAGGTGCGCCTTATCCAGCTTGAGATCAGCCAGCAAGCGATAGGTATCCATGAACTGTTCTTCGGTTTCGCCGCTGAAGCCGACGATGATGTCGGTGTTGATCGCCACATTCGGGATGCGCTTGCGGATGTTGTCGATCAGGTGGCGGTACTGCGCATTGGTATAACCGCGCTTCATCCGTTCCAGCACGTCATCGTTGCCCGCCTGCACCGGGACTTCGATATGCGGCATCACACGCGGCAGTTCGGCCACCGTATCCAGCAGTTCATCCGTCATCCAGTTCGGGTGGCTGGTCAGGAAGCGAATGCGCTCCAGCCCGGTCTCTTCTGCAACGTCATGCACCACGTGCAAAAGCTTCGCCAGATTCGGGCCGTCGGGGATATCCTTGCCGTAGCGATCAACAATCTGCCCCAGCAGCGTAATCTCCTTGACGCCCTGCTGCGCCAGACTGCGCACATGCCCGACGATTTCGCCGACGCTGCGGCTGCGCTCCACACCACGCCGGAACGGGATGATGCAGAAGGTGCAGGCGTGGGAGCAGCCATAAACCACCGGTACATGGGCGCTGATCAGATTACCCGCTTCATGCGCTGGCAGGATAATCTCGCCTTCCGCATCCTGAAGGGTGTCGCGACGGTTACGCTGGCGGGCTTCCAGTTCCAGCAGATCGGCCTCGTCCATCCGGCTGTGCAGAAACTCGATCATCGGCTGCGGCTCGGAGGGCGGCAGGAACACATCCACGAACGGGAGGCGCTGGCGCATATAGAGCGGATCACGCACACCGACCATGCAGCCCATCACCCCAATCACCTTATCCGGGTGCTGGGCTTTCAGCGCACGCAGCATCATCAGGCGGTTCATCGCCTTGTCCTCCGCGCTCTGGCGGACGACGCAGGTGTTGACCACCAGAATATCCGCGTTTTCACCCTCGCCTTCCGGCAGGGCGTGATAGCCCATTCGCTCCAGTTCAGAGGCAAGGCGCTGGGTATCTGCCGTGTTCATTTGGCAGCCAAAAGTCCAGATATGGTAGTTCATGAGGATTCAGCTTGTAATTTAAGCGTTCAGATGGAAATCATTGTAACGAAAGGGGAAAAGCGCGTCAATGCGGCATCGGGTACTGCGTCTCGTCGGCGCAGAGCGTGGGCAGCAGCCGTACACGGCCAAATGCGCCGCCACCCTGGGTGCTCTGGGTGGTGAGTCGCAGCGAAATCAGGTTGCGACCCAGCGCGACAAACTCGGTCACATCCATGTTGAACGGCTTACGCGCCTGAGCAGCGCCCACACGCTTGCCATTCACAAAGATTTCAGTCGCTTCGGGGACATTCTCAATTTGCAGGCTGTAAGTCACACAGGCATCGGTTGGTTCAAGCGGCACAGAGCGTCGAAACCAATCCACACCCGACTGCACCGAGGAACTGACGGCCCAGTCCGACAGTTTGGGCAGCGGAATCCAGGCGGAATCATCCAGATCAGGCGCAACGTAGTTGGCCTTCGCGTTGTCCGAATAGAAATAGTACCAGTTATCGTCCAGTAGAATCGGTTTCACGGATGTCATAACCTGTATTATAGCACAGGTCAGGTTAGAAATGTTGGAAAATACAGATCGTGGGCGTGGTCGTTCGGTCAAACTTTTGCAGAGGGGCGGCGTACCTTCGCCCCTCCTATACAGGGCAGAATCTAGCGCAGGATTTCATCCACAAAACCCAGTTCGACACACTGCTGCGCGTCCATCCAGAAATCGCGGGTGAGCATATTGCGGATTTCCTCCGCCGTGACCTTCGACTTCGCCACGTAGAACTCGATCAGCCGATCCATGATCTTGTTCTGGAGCGTCATCTCATCCTTGAACTGCTCGTGCGTCCCCCATACCATGCCGGAAAGCTGATGGATGAGCATGAAGCTGCTCGGCAGAATATAGCGGCGCGTGCAGGACATGGAGAGCAGGGTTCCCGCGCTGGCACAGATGCCCTCCACAACGGAATAAATCGGCGACTTAATCATTGCCAGTTGATCGGCCACGCTGAAGGCCGTGAACAGGCTGCCGCCGTAGGAGTGAATGTGCAGCCAGATGGGCGTGAGCGGCATCCCTTCCATCCCGCGTGAGACGTGTTCGCTGCGGAGCTGGCTGTCTGCCTCGCGCACGGCGCGGATCAAGGCCAGGCAGCGGTCACTGTCTACGTCCGCATAGAAATAGATGTGGTTGTCAACCGTTTCGACCGTCAGCCGTGCCTCGCGGTCGCGTTCACCGGCGATGTTGGCGCGGTAGTCGAACGGGTTCGGGTTGGGTGTAGCGTCCAGGTGATAGCGTGATGATGGCATGGTTGATCTCAGTTCTTTTCGTAATTCCAGTGTACGGATATTGTAAGGGTAAGTCTTAACAGGGCGAACAAAGGTTTTGGCGAGTGGTGGTTGTACGGGTGTGATATATGATGACTTTACACCAACTCCCCATGACGTATTACCCCGAAAATTAGGGAAATCATAAAAGACGTTTTCAATTTTTTAGGGGTCATTATAGCTCACCAAAGGATTGGCTCATATTGTTATTGTGTGGAGGATAAATGAGCAGTCCTCGCCTGTTCATCCGCCCCCCCCTGCTGTAACGTATCTACACACAGAGGATACACGTTGCGCAGTGCCACATTCACTGCCACAATCAATCCCTGACCGCACACATCTGAGGGTTTTCCATGCGTCACACGGTTTTATTCTATAATCCGATCAGCACCTCCCCCGGCAAACAACGGCTGCCGATGTCGCTGCTGGCAATCGCGGCAGTCATCGCAGACGATTACGACGTAGAATTTATCGACGGCAATCTGATCGCCGATCCCGCGACACACATCATCGAACGGGCGAAGGCCACAAAGGCAAAGCTGCTGGCGGTTACGGTCATGCCGGGGCCACAGCTTCGGCAGGCCGTTCCCGTGTGTAAAGCGGTGAAAGCGGCACTCCCTGATCTGACAATTTTATGGGGTGGTTATTTCGCTACCAATCACAGCGATGTGACGATCAGAAGCGAATTTGTCGATTACGTGATCCAGGGACAGGGAGAAGCCCCGTTCCGAAAATTTGTCGATACGCTCCACAGCGGCGGCGCACTGACGGATGTCCCCTCGCTGGCCTGGGATGAGGACGGCAGCCTCATCGTCAACACACGTGCGCCGTTCGTCAACCTCGACCGGATGCCCTGGTATCCCTACGACCACCTCGACGTAAACCAGTATGTCGGCAAAAGCTATCTGGGCGAGCGGGTGCTGGCGCACAACACCAGCTTCGGCTGCCCCTTCGCCTGCAATTTCTGCGCGGTCGTGCCGCTGGCGAAGCAGCGCTGGCTGCCGGAAAGCGCCGAGCGCGTGGCGAAGATCACGCTGACGCTCAAGGAAAAGTACAACATCGACGGTATGGAATTCCACGATATGGACTTTTTCGTCAGCGAAGAGCGCAGCGCCGCCATCGCTGAACGCCTCATCGGGCAGGACATCAACTGGTGGGCGCTGGGGCGCGTCGATACACTGATGAGCTACAGTGACCAGACCTTCGCCAAACTGCAAAAGAGCGGCGTGAAGATGATCTTCATGGGGGCGGAAAGCGGCGACGACGAAACGCTCAAGCGCATGAACAAGGGTGGAAAATCCGGCACGGCGCAAACACTGGCGATTATCGAACGCATGAAGCACTACAACATCGTTCCGGAACTGTCGTTTGTCATGGGCAACCCGCCCGATCCCATCGCCGATATCGAAGCGACGATTGACTTCATCCGCAAGGTCAAGCACATCAACCCGGCAACGGAACTGATCCTCTATCTGTATACGCCAGTGCCACAGGAAGGCAGCCTGTTCATGGAGGAGGCGTACAAGCTCGGCTTCCGCTTTCCCGAAACGCTCGAAGAATGGGCGGGCGAGGACTGGGCAGAAAAATCGCTGCGCCGCAACCCTGGCACACCCTGGAGTTCAGACCCGATTCGACAGAAGGTGCGCGACTTCGAGACGGTCATCAACGCCTACTATCCCACCGTGACCGACCTGCGGCTGCAAGGGACGATGCGCCGCCTGCTGCAAACGCTCAGCGGCTGGCGCTATAAGCTGCGCTTCTATCAGTCCCCCTATGAGCTAAAGGCACTCCAGCGTGTGCTGCATTACCGCCGTCCGGAGACGATGGGCTTTTGATAGTTCCCTTTCCTATACCCATTTATGGACATAGGTGGGTCTGTTTTATGCAGGATAAACCCGCATGGGATGAACTACTGCACCCCCTATCCCGTTGCTGAATGCGTTCGGGATTACTTCATGGACACGTTGAATATTT
>JANRLJ010000168.1:0-5867 GCA_033762735.1 bacterium
AAATATTCAACGTGTCCATGAAGTAATCCCGAACGCATTCAGCAACGGGATAGGGGGTGCAGTAGTTCATCCCATGCGGGTTTATCCTGCATAAAACAGACCCACCTATGTCCATAAATGGGTATAGGAAAGGGAACTATACCATTCGCTGTGATTGACGATCCAGCGCGGCAATCACTTTGAGCAGTGCTGAAAGCTGACTGCCAATCGCTCCCCTGCTACATCCTGAACACGCCGAATTTCGTTTCTTCCACAGGCTTATTCAGGCAGGCGCTCAAGGCCAGCCCAAGTACGCGCCGTGTCTGCGCCGGGTCGAGGATGCCATCGTCCCACAGGCGGGCGGTGGAGTAATACGGTTCGCCCTCGCGCTCGTATTTGTCGAGGATGGGCTGCTTGAAAGCCGCCTGCTCATCCAGCGTCATATCCGTGTCACCGCTCCGTGCCAGTTGATCGCGCTTGATCGTCAGCAGCACATTGGCCGCCTGTTCACCGCCCATCACACTGATACGGGCATTCGGCCACATCCACAAAAAGCGCGGTCCATACGCCCGTCCGCACATGCCGTAATTGCCCGCGCCGAAGCTCCCCCCGATGATGACGGTCAGCTTGGGCACCGCCGCATTCGCCACTGCATGAACCATCTTCGCGCCGTCCTTCGCAATGCCGCCGCGCTCGTAGTCCTTGCCGACCATAAACCCGGTGATATTTTGCAGGAACAGCAGCGGAATAGTCCGTGCCGTGCACAGTTCGATGAAGTGCGCACCCTTGAGCGACGACTCGCGGAACAGTACGCCGTTGTTGCCGATAATGCCTACCGGATAGCCTTCGATGCGGGCAAAGCCGCACACCAGCGTTTCGCCGTAATTGGCCTTGAACTCGCGGAAGCGGCTGCCATCGACCAGCCGGGCGATCACCTCACGCACGTCATAGCTCTCGCGGAACGTTGTGGGCAGGATGCCGTACAGTTCTTCGGCGGGATAAAGCGGTTCCTCCGGCGCGGTGATATCCAGCGTCACCTTTTTGCGGCGGTTGAGCGTTTCCACGATGCCGCGCACAATCTCCAGCGCGTGATCGTCATCTTCCGCAAAGTGATCGGCCACACCAGAGATATGGGTATGCACATACGCGCCGCCCAGTTCCTCGGCGGTGACTTCCTCGCCTGTGGCCGCTTTCACCAGCGGTGGCCCGCCCAGGAAAATCGTGCCCGTCCCCTTGACGATGACCGTTTCATCGCTCATCGCCGGGACATAGGCCCCGCCCGCCGTGCAGCTTCCCATGACGCAGGCGATCTGCGGAATGCCCGCCGCGCTCATCGTCGCCTGATTGTAAAAAATGCGCCCGAAGTCGTCGGCATCGGGGAAGACCTCATCCTGCATCGGCAGAAATGCGCCACCCGAATCGACCAGATAGATGCACGGCAGATTGTTTTCCAGTGCGATCTGCTGCGCACGGAGATGCTTTTTCACGGTCATCGGATAGTAGCTGCCGCCCTTGACCGTCGCATCATTGGCGACGATCAGGCATTCCGTCCCGCTCACGCGCCCGATCCCGGTGACGATTCCCGACGCAGGTGCTTCGCCGTCATACAGTCCCCATGCGGCCAGCGGCGCGACTTCCAGAAAGGCCGACCCCGGATCGAGCAGCTTATCAATGCGGTCGCGCACAAACAGCTTGCCCTGTTCGCGGTGGCGCTGCTGATACCGTTCGCCGCCGCCTTCATAGACCTGCGCCAGCCGTTCTTGAAGCTGCTGCGCCAGCGCACGGTTATGTTCGGTGTTGCGCTGGAAGCGCTCGTCGGTCGGGTCGATTTGTGTATCGAGGACGTGCATCAACTCATCTCTTTCTATCGGGAGCGAAAGCACAGTTATTGTAGCGTGGGTTCAGAATCGGGGCGAAAGGGAGATAAACTTAACCAGGGTGGGTGATATCGCTTGTACCCAGACAAATCCATTCGATGAGAGGGCAGTAACATTGAATAATACAGAGTTACCGAACCGCCGCTCTTCACGCTTAAAGGATTACGATTACGCTCAGGAAGGCGCGTATTTCGTGACCATTTGCAGCCATCGCATGGCGTGTACTTTTGGAGAGATTGATACGACTGGCAGAATGCACCTGAACGATTGGGGTGTTATTCTCGTTGAGGAATGGTTGCGAACGATGCACCAGCGTGCTTATCTTGATCTGGATGCCTTCGTTGTGATGCCCAATCATTTTCATGGCATTGTGGTGATCGCGGAGAGTATCTCGCCAGCCATGCAAGGCGAGACTGTAGGGGCGACGCGCGCGTCGCCCGTACCAAAGGCAAACGACATAGCAAGACCTAACGGCCCCAAGTCCGGCTCGTTAGGTGCTATTATTGGCTCATTCAAATCGGCTGTATCCAAAAGGATCCGACAGCTTCCCAACGCACTTGATACGCCGATTTGGCATCGAAATTATCATGATGTCATCGTCCGGGATGAACGCATGTTGAATACACTTCGAGCATACATCGAGAACAACCCGGCGAAATGGGCAGAAGATCGCTATTTTCAGACGGGCTAATTTTTTGCCTGCGACTCGCGCACGTACCACTCCCGCGCCAGCAGCGAATACAGGGCGTGATCGCGGAAGCTCTCGCCAATCCATTCCGACTCGCGCTTGATGCCCTCCAACGTAAAGCCCAGGCGCTCCGCGACCGCCCGGCTGCGGACGTTATCCGCCGCGGCCTGCAATTCGATTCGGTGCAGATTTTCCTCGTTGAACATCAGCGTCAGCACTCGGCTGCACGCCCGTGTGACGATGCCCTGCCCGGTGAGGCCTGCGATCAGCCAGTAGCCGATTTCACCCTTGCGGCTGTCGCGGTTGATGAACGGGCTGGCAATGCCACCGATCAACCTGCCCCCTTGCCACAGTCCGGCGTGAAAACCATCGTCCGCCGCCCATCGCGCGTCACAGCGCTGAATGTAAGCAGCGGCATCGTCCAGCGTTTGAATCCGCCCCGACCAGCGCAGCCAGGGGTCGAGATGGGCATGATTCGCCATGACCGCCTCGAAAAAGGCTTCGGTGTGGTGTGGCTGGAGCAGATGCAGTTCCAGCTCGTTGTCGATCTGAAGCGGGAATGGCAGACTCATGGGCGGCTGGTCTTTTCGATGTGCTGGACTTTCCCGAAGCGGCGGGCGTGGCGTTCTTCCTCGCTGATCCTGGCGCGGAGGAAAGCGTCTGCCAGTTCCTCGCCCATCGCTGGCCCGACGACTCTCGCCCCCAGGCACATTACGTTCATCCGGTCGTGCTCCACGCCCTGATGCGCACTGTAGGTATCGTGGCAGACGGCGGCGTAGATGCCCGGAATTTTGTTGGCGGCGATGCTCGCACCTACCCCGCTGCCGCACAGCAGAATACCGCGCTCGGCCTGCCCTTTGAGCACCGCCGTCGCAATCGTCTGCGCCACGTCAGGATAATCCGCCGGAACCTCGTCCGTTTCCACACCGAGATCAATCAGTTCATAGCCCTGTTTGCCGAGATAGTCCAGCAGGTGCTGCTTGAGCGGATACCCGGCATGATCCGCCGCCAGTGCAATTTTCATTGTTTATCGCCTTCAACTGTTGACTGTTCACCATGCGCTCGATTGTAGCGTACAAGTCGGTCGAACCGAAGATTCCACCCCCATATCACGAGAGGCATATGAAGGATGCCTACAGGCGAAGTTACTCATGAATGAATCAGTTGGAATTGGAATATTTGTTTGGAGGGGCGAGGCGCGCCTGGCCCCTACGATAATACCAATTTATTCAGATTGACTGATCAGTACTCGTCACTCGCCACTTGGTACTTTCGACTTCCTGTTCCTGCGTCAGAATATCCGTGCACCATTGGGGACAGGACGTTCCACTGCCAGCAGCACGACCGCACCATTTTCATCGGGAGCGCCCAGCACCAGCACCTCAGACTTTACGCCTGCAATGCGCCGGGGCGGGAAGTTCAGCACTCCGACCACCTGCCGCCCAACGAGTTCCTGCGGCTGATAGTGCACGGTCAACTGCGCCGAACTGGTTTTGATTCCGAACTCGCCGAAATCGACGGTCAGTACATAGGCGGGTTTATTGGCCTTCGCGTTCACCTCCGCCGAAAGCACCGTACCAACGCGCATTTCGACTTTGTGAAAATCTTCAAACGTAATTTCAGAGGCAGGTGTTTCCATGCAGTGTGCTCTCCATTAGTGGAATAAAGTGGTGAAAAGGACAGTTATAGCGTCATCCGGTGGTGCCAGCAAAACCACCCGCCTTGCCCATTCCTTTTCCCTGACCACACCGTTATAATGCCCCGGTTTATAAACAAGAGGGAAATCAGATGACGACGACAGATCGTATTGGTCCCGGCCTGGTGGTCAGCCTGGCCTATACCCTCACAGTAGACGGTGAGGAAATTGAAACGGCAACCCCCGACGAACCACTCGATTACCTGCATGGCGCGAACAACATCGTCCCCGGCCTGGAACGTGAACTGGTCGGCAAGCGCGTGGGCGAACGCTTTACGGTAACGCTGCCACCGGAAGATGCTTATGGCGACTACGACGAGGAAGACATTGAGGAAATCGCCCGCGAGGACATCCCTGACGCGGATATGATCGAACCCGGCATGGTGATCGTGCTGGAAGACGACGACGGCAACATCTTCGACGCGGTGGTGAAGGATGTGACCACGAACACGGTCATTCTGGACTTCAACCCACCCCTGGCTGGCAAGGCCGTCACGTATGATGTGGAAGTCATCGCCATGCGCCCGGCAGACGAGGAAGAACTGGAACACGGTCATCCGCACGGCATGGAATATGACGACGAGGATTACGACGACGACGAGGAATAAGTCCTCACTGCATCACATAAACACACAGGGGCGAGCCAGACGGTTCGCCCTTCTGTATTTTTATCCCTATAGACCATCACGCAGGACAGCGCTATGACGACCATGCCCCGTTTTATCCTCGCTTCCGGCTCTCCCCGGCGGCGCAAGCTGATCGCCTCGCTGGGGATTGATTTTGAGGTCATCAAACCGGATATTGATGAAGAGCAGCGCACGGGCGAAAGCAACCTGGCCTATGTCACGCGACTGTGTCAGGAAAAGGCGCAGGCGGTTTTAAATCGCCTTGAAGCAGGTACAACGGCTGCTGTCCTGGCGGCGGATACGATTGTCGTGCTGGCAGCGGATACTATCGGTGTCCTGCCGGGAGATCGTCCTGTCGGCATCCCAACCACCGACCTTACCCGCATCCAGCTTTCCGGTCAACTGCTAGGCAAGCCGCGTGATGCCGCTGATGCCCGTGCCATGCTGCACCGCCTGCGCAATCGCGCCCATACCGTCTGCACGGCCTTCACGCTGCAAAACACCGCACCCGTGCGCATCACCCATTATGTGACGACCGCCGTCCACATGCGCGACTACACCGACGCCGAAATCGAGGCCTACATCGCGACGGGCGACCCGTTCGATAAAGCGGGCAGCTACGCCATTCAGCATCCCGGCTTTGCGCCGGTCGCACGGATCGAAGGCTGCTATAACAACGTCATCGGTCTGCCGCTGTGCGAGGTGAAGCGGGCGCTGGCGGCGATTGGCTGGCCGGCTATCACCACGCCTGAGGGCTGCGACTGCCCGCCGTTTGAGCCGAGACGATTGTAGGGGGTGACTCGCCGAGTCGCCCCTACGGAAGCACAACGCCTTAGGCCGACTCCACCAGCGCCGCCACGAACGCGATTTCCAGAATCACTTCCTCGCTGATGTTGGACACCCCCGGTGCGTTAGGGATGGTCAGGTTGAAGTCCTCATACAGCACCGTCGCCCGCGCCAGCCCTTCCAGCCGTTCCTCAGAGACAGGTGTCGCCGTCACA
>JANRLJ010000169.1:0-2484 GCA_033762735.1 bacterium
CATTCCCATGACCACAGGATACGCGAGAACCTAGAACGGGCGTGCGAGAAAAGTGGACAATGGACAGGGCAAAATTCTCAGCGGACGTGAAAATTCCCGTGAAGCTGTCCAAAATTCTCAGCTAACGTGAGACAAACCCAATTCGTACTGACTTCGTATGCCTTTCTAAACTTGTGTTCGCCTATTCGTTTGAATCCTGTGATATGATGGCTTAAGACATAGCAGAACATTAGTTCGTAACTTCATGAAACATTACGCTAAGCGAGCGCAGCCTTGGAAGGGGACAAAAAGCAAAGGAGAAGCGGGTCAGATGCGAAGTATCAACATTGTGATCGTTGACCGCAACGACATCACCCGCAAGGGGATGCAAGCGCTGGTCAGCGATGCCAGCCCAACGTATGAAGTTGTCAGGGCTTTTACGCATCTGCGCGAGAGCTGTCAGTGTTTACAGGTGCAAGCCGTCGATCTGCTCATCGTCGACGACACCACCATGCACACGATTGAGATTGTCCGGCTTGTCACCCGCTGTTACGAACTCCATCCGGGGATGCGCCTGCTCATCCTAAGCCAGCGGCGCGACGGCGATTATATTCAACAGGTGACCCGGCACGGCAGCGCGGGGTTCATTCTCAAAAATGGTGAACTGCACGAGCCACTGCTGACAGCGGTCAGAATGATGGGCAGCAGTAAGTACCCCTTCATCTCTCCCGAAGCCGTCCGACTGTTGGGAAGCCGCCATGATGGCAAACTCGATCACCGGGATTTAGAGGTGCTGCGCCTGCTGGACAGCGAACTCAGCATGAAGGAAATCGCGCAGCGGTTGAATGTCTCGGATAAAACCATTTATCGGATTCGCCAGAAACTCAAAGAGGTGCTGGGGGTGCGGAACAACGAGAGTATTGTTGATGCAGCGCGTAAAAAAGGCTTATTGGATCGTAAAGAATAAATCTTATTGCGAAGGCAAGCTGTAAAATTACATTTAGGCAGGAAAATTCCCGGCGGGATTGTCCAAAATTCCGCCGGGGTTGTCTCTTTTTCTCGCGCATTCTTCCCCCGCTTTGTGCTAGGCTGAGTCTATCCTCGACCCTGGTGAGTGAAGGACAACCCTTATGGAGGCACGCATCATTCTGGGCGACGAAGCCGATGTGGTGCTGATTGGTGTAGAGACGATTCTGAAAGACGATGCAGTGTGGAACGTGGTCTACACCGCTCGCAGCGCTGAAGAACTCCTGACGGCCACTCGACGCTTGCAGCCCGACATCATCCTCTTCAATGAGCGGCTTGACCCTCAGATTGATGTGCTGGCACTGGTCGAACGGCTCAAGCACAGCGTCTTTTCATCCCGACTGGTTGTGCTAGGGGGGCAGGCGGATGGCTTGCTCGTGCGCGATTTGTTCGCGTGTGGGGTGCTGGGCTACCTCTACAGCGGCGACGATCTGAGCGATTGTTTGATGCCCGCCCTCAGGACCGTTCTCCACAACCGACCTTACCTCTCCCCGACGGCGAACGCGGCTTATCTGGTTGCCATGCAGTCGCCCATCCGCGATTGGAAACTCGACTCGGAAGCGCGAGCCGTCTTACGGCTGCTGGCGCGCGGGCTGCATGTCAACGACATTGCGATGCAGATGGATGTTCCCCTACGCCGCGTGTACTGGGTGCGGCAGAAGCTCCGCAAGCGCTTCGGTGCGAACACCAACGAACACCTCATCAGTATGGCGGTGGCGGAAGGCTTCACCTACACCGATAACTGAAATTTTACCAACTGCATTGTCAGAACTCCCAAGCCGAAACTGTAATCCTGCACAGGACTGAAAAGCTGCCTTTGCTACGCTGAGTCGCAGATCAGCGATTTGCGGAGGTGTTCATGCGGCGATTTTTGTTTGTTCTGGCGGTGCTGTGCCTCATCACCTGGGGAACTGCCCTGTATCTCTTCCTTAAACCAGCGAGGCAATCGACAGCGGCGCTGCCCACCCTGATGATCCTGCCATCGCTCACGCCGTCGCGGACCCCCACGCGGACACCGACCGTGACGGATACGCCGACGGCAACCGCAACCCTGACCCTCACTTCTACCGCGACAGCAACAGGGACTTTCACGCCAACCCTGACCCCGACACTTTCGACACGCGTGTTTGAGATCAGCGCGGTGATGCCCGGTGTCTATGTCCAGCCGACGGCGACGGACTTTCCTTTCGGAACGATCCTGCTGCCTGCGCCGCCACCACCCATCGAACCGCTGCTGGATGCGACGAATGAGCCGCCGCCCTATGAGGGCTGGTACAGCTTCGAGTCGGACAACCCGGCGGTGCGCTACAGCACACCCTGGGAACCCCGCCTGCACGCCAGTGCCAGCCGAGGACAATATCACCGGACCGAGAACTTGCAAAGTTATGTCAGTTTTCCCTTTGAGGGAGAAGGATTACGCATCCGCTATATTGCTGCCCGCAATATGGGCATTTTCAACGTCGTGGTGGATGGTGTCGT
>JANRLJ010000170.1:0-57982 GCA_033762735.1 bacterium
GTCTACTAACACGTACAGGTGGGTCAAGAGTGTTTCGAGTGTTATACTTGTCATGAGAACGTCTTTCAACTGAAGTAGGAGTACTTCAATCTTGCTCGACGTTCTCTCTTTTTGCCAACTTCATTTCACATCAGGCGTAAATTGTTTGTAGTAGTCCATTTGGCAAACAAAACAAAGTTGCCTCTTCAAGGTAATGTTTTGTCTCTACATCGTTGTATTTAAAATGAACGAAGGTGGTAGTCGTGAGATATTGTTTATTGTTATAGATCGAGATGGGGGGCAGTCTCCCTTTTTCATAAATGTAATTTTGTGATCGCAACTGGTTGATGTGCATTGAGGTTTGAGACATTTGTATGGTTGCACTTCGGTTTTCTTTTTCAGCTTTCGAGTCAACAAATAATGCTTGGCGGATTATCCATTCAGGAAGAATTACATAACGGGCTTTTTTGTAATCCACTGTACCAAAGATACGCTGAGGAATGTTAAAACCTGGGAGCCTATCAAGAAATTCCCGCGTGATGTCTTCGGCAACGTCCTTTACATCATCTGGAGACTTGAGGAAAATCTCGAACGCTTCCATCCCAAAATCAAGTGTTGCCTGAAAGATCCAACGGAGAGTAAGTTTTTCAACCAATTCAATTTGTTCGTTTGAAATCGAGGATATATCTTCAAGGAGAGTCATGTACATCTCGCAGCAAATGCAAACTCAAACTCTGTTGAATACGCTTTTGATAAGAAGTTTCTGCCGGCACAAATGAATTACCTGTAAGGAACTCATACATGCTTATATAACGCTTCGAGATTTGTGTTATCAGACTCAAAGGCATCACGGGTGGTTGCCCCTCCCCGCGATACCCCTGCGCAGCAAACCACAACCGAAGATATTCCTTGTCGAAGTGTTCGGGTTCACCCTGATTGTAGGACTCCTGCGTCCAGTAGCGGCTGGAGTCGGGTGTGTGGATTTCATCGATCAGGGTAAGCTGACCGTCGATCAGGCCGAACTCATATTTGGTGTCTACCAGAATCAGCCCTGCCCTTTCCGCGATTTTCTGCCCTCGTAAGAACAGCGATGGCGCAACCTGCTCGATCTGTGCCCATAGATCGGCTTCCACCAACCCTCTTGTGAGAATTTCCTCACGGGTGATGCGTTCGTCATGTGCGCCCTGTTCGGCTTTGGTCGTCGGTGTGATAATGGGCTGTGGCAGGCGGTCATTCTTCTGCAACCCTTCCGGCAGAGCAATGCCATAGGGCGCACGTTCGCCCTGCTGATACAGCGTCCACAGTGAAGTCGAAGTCACACCCGTGATGTAGCCACGCACGATTACCTCAATCGGCAGTGGTTGGGCTTCCCGCGCAATCGTCACGTTTGGGTCCGGTGCAGTCAGTACGTGGTTCGGGACGATGTCCGCTGTCTGCTCGAACCACCACAGGCTGAGTTGATTGAGCACCTGCCCCTTGAAAGGGATAACACCCAACACCCGGTCAAAGGCGGAAACGCGGTCGGTCGTAATCAGAATGCGCTTACCGCTGGAGTGGTAAATATCACGCACCTTACCTTCGGTTTTTGCCCCGAAGCCGACGAGATCAACCGAGCGCAGGGCTTGCGACAGCGCAATGTGGATCGTTTCTTCGGTGAGCATTAACCCTGCTCCTGTAACGCGACCGGGCGAACAGCAGTGACCTCGCGCACCATCGCTGCCATCCCGCGAGCGCGTTCCGGTGCATCCCCGATATGGCCTTCCGCCCGCAGCAGCTGCCGTACATGCTCGGCTGGCGTCCATTGGCTGATGCGGTTATCCGCGCAGAGCAGATCAACCAGCGGATTTGGCTGTCCCTGCCGCAGCGCTTCCCAGGCGGCAAGGCTGTGTTCTCGGATGACTTCATGAAGCTCCTGCCGATTGCCGCCCTTTCGCACCGCGTCCATAAGAAGGCGTTCCGTTGCGGCGAAGACCCCGTAAGTCTCAAGATTACGCCGGATGCCCTCCTGGTCGATTCGCAATCCTGTCAGAATTTTTTCCAGCCGTTTCAGCAGTTCGTCCGCCGTCAGAAACGCTTCGGGCAGGATCACCCGGCGGTTGCCGGAGTCGTCCAGCGTCCGTTCCAGAAGGCTGTGTGCGGCATTATCCCAGGCCACACGCGGCAGTGCAGCCAGATAGCGTGCGAGGCTGTCGATGTTTTCGGCATTGATCGGGTTGCGCTTGAAGGGCATTGCGGACGAACCGATCTGCCTGCTGCCGAACGGCTCTGCCCATTCGCCAAACGGGGGCGATTGCAGCAGGCGCAGATCAAAGGCAAATTTATAGACCGTCATCGCCAGCCCGGCCAGCGCATTCAACACCACCCAATCCTCGCGGCGGGGATAGGTTTGCGTGGTGACTTCATAAGAAGGCAAATCGAGCGCGGCCATGATGTGGGCTTCGAGCTGACGCGGCGAAATGCCAGTCTCTTCTAATAACTCATGATAAGAAGCCGACGTGCCAACCGCACCTTTGAAGCCCTTCCCGCGCAGCCGCGTCCGGGTTCGCTCCAGCGTCTCGAAATCTGCCAGCAAATCCTGGGTATAAGTCGCCAGCCGATAGCCGACGGTGGTCGGTTCGGCGGGCTGCAAATGGGTAAACGCCATGCAGACGTGTTCGGCTTCTGCCTCGATCATCCCCGCCAGATGCAGCAGAACAGATCGGAGTTTTTCAATCAGTACTTCCAACCCGGCACGAATACGAAGCACTTCGGCGTTATCTTCGATGTCCATACTGGTTGCGCCGAGGTGAATAATGCCACCGCCGACTCTACACTGTTCGGCATACGTCTTGACCTCGGCCATCAGGTCGTGATGAATTTCCGCCTCGATTTGCAGCGCTCGTTCCAGATCGATGTCATTCATGTGCGTCCGCAGATCGGCAACCTGCTCTGCCCTAACAAGGCCAGCGGTCTGCTGCGCTTCAGCCAGCGCCACCCAGATACGCCGCCATAACCGCCGCTGATGTTCCAGCGACCAGATGTGGCGCATCTCATCGCCGCCGTAGCGCCAGGTGAAGGGGCTGATGAAGGTGTCGTGCGTGAAAGTGTTTTCGCTCATCAGGTTTTCCTTACGCCCGCTTGATGCCATTCTGGAACAGCCGCAGACCGTTGAAGCCGCTGTGCCCGCGTGTGCGGCGGGGATGCTGCCAGGGGAAGATATGGTTTTCAGGATGCGGCATCAGCCCGAAAACGTTGCCCGCCGGATTGCATAAGCCCGCAATATTGCCCGCTGACCCGTTGGGATTAAACGGATACCCGGCGGTCTGCCCCTGTGCATCGACGTAAGTCAGCGCGATCAGTCCCTCCGATGACAGGCGTTTCAGCGTGGCTTCATCCTTCACAGCAAGCTGCCCTTCCCCATGTGCGACCGGGCAGTGAATCGGTTCGATCAACCCTTCCGTGAAGAGGCATGGACTGTTGGGGTTCGGTTGCAGATAGACCCAGCGGCATTCAAACTGAGCTGATTCGTTATAGGTCAGCGTAACCGTGCGCCCCTGGTCGCCGTACCACTCCTGCCCCGGCAGCAGGCCTGACTTTACGAGCGTCTGAAAACCGTTGCAGATGCCGATGACCGGGCGGCCTTCTGCGATGAACCGGTCAAGGTCTTTCAGCCGTTCGCGCAAGTCCAGCGCCCACAGCGTCCCCGCGCCGAGGTCGTCCCCGTAGGAAAAGCCCCCCGGCACGACCAGCATGTGATAATCCAGCAGCGAGCGTTCCCCGGCAAAAAGCTGGTTCACATGCACGATTTCCGGCTGACCACCCGCCATCTCACAGGCGAGATAGGCATCGCGGTCACGGTTCGTCCCGTTGGCATGGAGGATAAGGACACCGGGCTTTTTGGTACTGGCAGCAGCATGAACAGCATTACCTGGGGTGATCGGTTGTGCTGGTGGACGCTTGATCGCCCGCCCAGACCATGCTTCTGTCAAAGAATCAATCCCAATGCTTTCCGCACTGGCCGTTGCTTTCAGAACTGTTTCCTCAACCACAGTACCGAGAGGGTTCAGGCTGAGTCCGTGCTGTTCCAACCATGCGGTGAGCTTATCGCCATCGCTGGATTCCACAACCAGTCTTGAAAGGCTTTCTGAATAGAAGGCGGAAGAACGTTCTGTAGCCGTCTCAAGTGAAATGCCGAACTGCCCTGCAAGAGCCATCTCCGCCAGTGCGACTGCAATCCCGCCGTCACTCACATCATGGCAGGCCTGTATCAGCCCCGCTTGCATGGCCTGATGCAGCACCCGGTACAGCTTCATCGCGTCGGGATTGGGCTGTGGAACCGTGCCACCCGGAATGCCGTGTAGCTGGTTGTAGGCGCTGCCGCCCAGCTCGTCGCGTGTTTCACCAACAACATAAATCGCATTACCCGGCTGCTTCAAATCCATCGTGACGGTCTTGTTCACGTCCGGCACAATGCCAATTGCCGAAATGACGAGCGTACCGGGAATGGCATGGCGCTGCCCATCTTCACCGAGATATTCGTTATTCAGGCTGTCCTTCCCGCTGATGAAGGGAACGCCATAGGCCACCGCTGCATCGTAACAGCCCTGCGCACAGCGAACCAGCGTCCCCAGACGATCCGGTAGATTGGTGTTGCCCCAGCAGAAGTTGTCCAGGATGGCAATCTGGTCGGGGTCAGCACCAACGGCGACGAGGTTGCGAATAGCTTCATCAATCGCCGCCCAGGCCATCATATACGGGTCAATTTCGCTGTAAGTGGGGCAGATGCCGTTGGCGATAGCAATGCCGCGCACGGGTGTGCTGCTGTCGGCAACGTCCGATTGATTGAGCAGCGTGTCCAGCGGGACGATTACGGCAGCATCGCTGGGGCCGTGATCCATCACCCCCACCAGCGGTTTCACGGCGGTTCCGCCCTGTACTTCATGATCGTAACGGCGGATAACGTTCTCGTTGCTGCGGATATTCGGTGTGGCGAGCAGTTGGAGGAGAGTCTCGGAAAAATGCTCTGGGGTGGATTCGCGGTCGATAAGGCCAGTGTCTTTCTGTGGCGGCGACCACACCGCTTCCAGATGCTTCTGCGGGATACCGTTGTGCAGGAAGTCCATCGAGAGATCGCCGACGAAGGTGTCGCCATAGCGCAGCGTCAGCCGTCCGGTTGCCTCAAATACGCCGATGGCAACGGCTTCTACGTCCTGCCCATCGCAAACCTGTTTGAGCCGCTCCCACTTCTCCGGCGCAACCGCCAGCACCATACGTTCCTGTGCCTCGCTCAGCCAGATTTCCCAGGGACGCAGGCCAGGATATTTCAGGGGAACGGTGTTCAACTGCGCTGTCGCGCCGATGGCCGCGCCCATCTCCCCCACTGCGGATGAAAGACCGCCTGCGCCGCAATCTGTAATGGCGTTGTAGAGCTTTTCGTCCCGCACGCGCAGCACGACTTCCTGCACCTGCTTTTCGTGAATGGGATGGCCGATCTGCACCGCGCCGCCCGAAACCACACTGGTGGTCGTATCCATCTCCATGCTGCTGAAGGTCGCCCCGCGCAGGCCGTCGCGCCCGGTGCGCCCGCCAATGACGACGATCAGGTCGCCGGGCTTTGCGCCTGTCGGATGTGACCCGTGCGGCAGAATGCCGACACAGCCACAGAACACCAGCGGATTGGCCGTATAACCTTTGTGATAGGTAATCGACCCGTTGACTGTCGGGATCCCCATTTTGTTGCCGTAGTCTTCGATTCCCCTGACCACGCCTTCCGCCACGCGCCGGGGATGCAGTACGCCCACTGGGAGCGCGTCTTCGGGTGTATCCGGCAGACCGAAGCACAGCACGTCGGTGTTGGCAATCGGGCGGGCGCTTACGCCCAGAACGTCGCGGATGACCCCGCCGACACCGGTATTGGCTCCACCGAACGGTTCAATGGCAGATGGGCGGTTGTGGGTTTCGACTTTAAAGGCGATGTCCCACTTGTCATCAAACCGAATGATGCCCGCGTTATCGACGAAGGCCGAGCGCACCCAGGGCTTATTAACCTTCTCGGTCGCGGCACGGATGTAGGTTTTCAGCAGCCCGTCGATCTCCTGCGTTACGGGTTCGCTGTCGGGCAGTGCGCCATGTGCCGGGCCAGTGTAGGTAATCATGGCTTTGAAGGTCTTGTGGACGCAGTGTTCGCTCCAGGTCTGCGCCAGCATTTCCAGTTCGGCATCGGTCGGGTTGCGGCCTTCCGCATGGAAATAATCCCGAATCGCCCGCATCTCGTTCAGGTCGAGCGACAGGCGGCGCGCTTTGCTGATCTGCATCAGCACCTCGTCATTCGCATCCTTCAGGTTGATGTTCTCAACTGTGTCATCAATCGCCGCGACTTCGATAAACGGCGGTTCAATCAATCCATCAATGCTGTAGCGCTGGATGACGGGATTAGCGTAAACTTCACGTGCAAGTCGTTCCATTTCTGCTGATGAAATCGCTTCATCATAGATCAGATAACTCTGCCCGGTCGCGGCCTGTTCCAAGCCCAGAAAGCCGAGCAGATGGGCCGCCCGCAGCAGATTTTCCGCTGCCGGGTCGGTCACGCCGGGGAGCAGGGTCACATCAATGCTGTGCGGTGCTTTGAGCGTCATGTTGATGGAGTAATACTCGCTCACGGGATCATACAGCAGCGTTTCCGTCAGGCGCAGCACAGCGTCTTCCGTAAGCCTGCCTTTCAAAAAAAACAGGCGCACAGGACGCACATGCGGTTCATCGGCCTCCAGGGACAGCGGTTTTGCCCAGGTCATAACCCGGTAGACCCGCGCCTCTGTGGACAGGCCATCAATGGTAGAAAGGGATTGATCCTGAAGATGCAAGGCAGCACTCCGGCTAAGAAATAAGCAACGGCCTTTCCGTCAGGGGAGAGGCCGCTCTGGGATGGTCGTATGCCACAGAAGCACGGCATTATACCGCGTCTGATGTTGCTTGAAACCTGTCTGCGTTCGCAGGCGAGTCATGGTCGAAGTTAAATCCATTTTAAGGACACCGGTATGGTATCTGCGACCCGTGAAGTTTGCAATTCTTAGTTTGCAGCGTTTGCGCTTATCGAGTGCGCTCATCCAGTGCGCTCATCCAGCGCTTAATCCCATGTAAGCACACACTCTAGCAACCCTGCCATCATCAGGCACGTTTTGTGTTTGAGTATTGATGATCGGTCAACCATGAGTCTCAACAACCCCGCTACGACGCCGAAAAACGCCCATGTCTTCCAGAAGCGCAGTGTGATGAAGACGACGATGGAACGGATGATGGCGTTTCATCAGGATCCGAAAGCGCTTTCCAACCTCACGCCACCACCGATTTTTATGCAGCTTCATCGGGACGACCGCACATCGCTGACCGAAGGCGAACTGGAATTTACGCTGCGTTTTGTGGTGATTCCCATTCGCTGGATTGCGCAGCATCAGCCAGGCCCGACGCCGACCTCGTTTGCCGATTTCCAGGTTAAAGGGCCGCTGGCTTACTGGCGACACGAGCATATCTTCGAGGAAGTCCCCGGCGGAGTGGCGCTCACAGACCGCGTGACCCTGGCACATAAGCCCGGCCTTGCTGGAGTGCTCACGTGGCTGGCGTTCGATGGGATTCCCCTCCGAATCCTGTTCTTCTACCGACACCTGCGGACTCGTCTTGCTGTCGAGAGAAAGTGACATTCCCTGAATGTCTGCCTCATGTAGTCCTTATCTGTACCGCGTATGGTTGGACAGATTAGCGTCGTTTTAAATACTGTAAATGTTAAACGGCTTCTCCGGTATCTATGACAAAGCACACTCCTAAAGTTCTGGTTATTGGCGCTGGCATTGGCGGCCTCACGAGCGCCGCTCTGCTGGCAAAAGCGGGTTATGACGTGACTGTACTGGAAGCGCAAACCTACCCCGGCGGTTCCGCCAGCACCTTTCCCCATAAAGGCTTCCGGTTTGAGTCGGGCGCGACGGTGGTAGGCGGTTTTCAAACCGATGGCCCCCATGCAGTGATCGGTGATCTGCTCGATCTGGACTGGCCGGTACATAAGCACGACCCGGCCTGGGTCACACATCTGCCGGATCGTTCGGTCGCGCTCACCGCCGATAATGCCGACGTGCTGGCGAAGTTCCCCAATACGGCTCGTTTTTGGAAACAGCAGAGCTATATCGCCGATATTGCCTGGAAGCTCTCTGCCCAGGGGTTGCCCTGGCCGCCCCGCAGCATTGCGGAAGCATCCAGACTAGTGCAGATCGGCCTGCGCTATTTCCCGGCGGATTTGCGTGTGCTGCCCTTTGCCTTCTCTACCGTGTATGACTGGCTGAAGTGGCACGGGTTACACCACGATAAGGCCTTCGTGCGCTTTCTGGACGCGCAGCTGCTCATCTCTGCACAGACGACCACGCCGAACGTGAACGCCCTGTGGGGAGCGACGGCACTCGATCTGGCACGACAGGGTGTGTATCACGTCGAAGGGGGGATTGGCGGGATTGCTCAAACGCTAACCGATAAACTGGAAGCGCTCGGTGGGCGCATCGTCTATCGTCAGCGGGTGGAGCGGGTTGACGTGAAGGATGGGCGCGTGATTGGGGTGCAGGTGCGGCATGGTCGGCGCACCAAAGAAACAGAGTTTATCCCGGCTGATTTTGTCATCGCCAATACAACTCCCTGGAATGTTGATCTGATGCTGGGAGATCAAACGCCCGGCAGCTTGCAGCGCGAGGTCAAAAGACGCAAGTTCGGGTGGGGCGCATTTGTGCTGCATATCGGGGTGAAGGCTGAAGCATTCCCAGCGGATGCACCGGATCACCATCAAATCATCAGCACAACAGAAGGGGCGCTTGGCGAAACGCGCAGTCTGTTCATGTCGCTCTCTCCTGTGTGGGATGAATCCCGTGCGCCGGGTGGACAACGGGCGATGACCGTCACCACCCATACGAATGTGACGCAGTGGTGGGATTTGCTCAACCGTGATGAAAACGCCTACTATGCGCGTAAGGACGAATACACCGAGAAGATGCTGACCGCGATGGAAAGGGTTTTCCCGCACCTGCGCGACCATATCACCCTGCTGCTCCCCGGCACCCCTGTTACCTATCAGTTCTATACAGATCGTCACTTAGGACAGGTGGGCGGTTTCCCCTCGACCTCGCTGTTTAAGATGCGCGGGCCGCGAACAGGGTTGCCCAATCTGCGGCTGGTTGGTGACTCTATTTTCCCCGGTCAATCGACAGCAGGCGTTTCGATTGGGGCGCTGCGTGTTGCAGAAGATGTGAAGCGCGAATTGCGAGGGAAGGTCAGCGCTGTTGCTTCCTACACCTCACCGCGCCTTGAAACAACTGAAATTGAACCGGACGAGAAAGAGGCCATCCGATGAGTGGTGCGGTCATCCACTGGTTTCGGCGCGATTTGCGATTAGGCGATAATCTGGCACTGCACGAGGCCATCAAAAGCGGCGCACCTGTGATTCCGGTCTTCGTCTTCGACCCGGCGATTCTCAAAAGTGAACGCAGCGGCGCACCCCGTATGGCACTTCTGCTAAAGGCACTGGACGCGCTGGATGGTGAACTGCGGGGATATGGGAAAGGGCTGCTGGTGCGGACGGGCGATCCGCTGGACGTGCTCCCTTCGCTTGTAGCGGAGAGCAGGGCACAGGCGGTGTTCCTTAACCGGGATTATTCCCCTTTCGCGGTCAGGCGCGACAATGCGCTTGCTGAGCGTTTGCCTATTCCTGTGCACGCCTTCGACGACGCCATGCTGATGCCCCCCTCACACATTGTCAAGAGCGATGGTCGCCCCTACACGGTGTATACCCCGTACAAGAACAACTGGCGTAAACAGCAGAAGCCGTCGATCTCGACCCTGGAACTGAACAGCAGTCACTTTCATAACCTCACTGGGCTTAACGGGCAGGACTTGCCCACCCTGGCCGAACTCGGTTTCAAATCCAGTGTAGAAACTCCGCAAGTCGGCGAAGCTGCCGCGCTGCAAAAACTCGATGCGTTTGTCGCCCAGGACATTTTCACCTACCGTGAAGATCGTAACCGGCTCCCGATTGACCCGTTCGCTGCTGAGCGACCTGTCGGGTCATCGTTCCTCTCGCCATATTTCCGGCTAGGGATGCTCTCCCCTCGTCAGGCCTATTGGGCAGCGCGAGAGGCCTATGAACGCGCACCAAACGAGACTTCCCGCGAGTCGGTTTCCACATGGGTGGATGAACTGATCTGGCGCGAGTTCTATATGCAAATTCTGGCGAACTTCCCACACGTCAACACGGATAACTTTCGCCCGGAATATAACGCGCTGGACTGGCGACATGCGCCTGAAGAACTGCAAGCGTGGCAGGAAGGCCAGACCGGGTATCCGATTGTGGACGCAGCCATGCGCCAGATGAACACCGTCGGCTGGATGCCCAACCGTGCCCGGATGATCGTCGCCAGCTTTCTGTGCAAGGATTTGCTGATTCACTGGAAGGAAGGTGAGCGCTACTTCATGCAGCGCCTGTTCGATGGTGACCCGGCGGCCAACAACGGTGGCTGGCAGTGGGCGGCGGGAACAGGCACGGATGCGCAGCCGTACTTCCGCATTTTTAATCCGGTGTCCCAATCGCAGAAGTTCGACCCGGATGGTACTTATATCCGGCATTTCGTGCCCGAACTGCAAGCGGTTTCAGCCAAATTCATCCACGCACCCTGGGAGATGGACAGTCCGCCGAAGGGGTATCCCGCGCCGATGGTCGATCATAGTGCAGCGCGTGAACGAACGCTGGCCGCCTTCAAAGCAGTGAAAGCGGGTGAAGCGGAAGCGCACTATTAAAGGCTCAGGCAGATGCGTTATCCTGCGAGGCATTTTCTTAAGGAACCTCAGTTTTGGATACTATTGTGGCACAAACCCCACCCCTAAATCCCCTCTCCATGCAATGGGGAGGGGACTTAAAGAACCGTTCTAACCTGTCCTGTTCCCCCTCTCTACGGAGTGGAGAGGGGGTCGGGGGGTGAGGAATGTGTTGTGAAGCGCTATCCGAAACTCAGGTTAAGGAGTGAAATTCATGAAAAAGTTTTTTGTACTGTTGATGCTTATGCTCGTCGGGCTGGTTCCTGTGACCGCGCAGCAGACCACCGTCACGCCTCAGGACTTGGCCGATCCTGATGGGCAGTTTATTGATGTGAATGGCGCAGAAATCTACTATATTGAACGGGGAAATCCGGAAGGCCCGGTTGTGCTGCTGCTGCATGGCTTTGGTGGTTCGACGTTTACGTGGCGCGACAACATGGATGCCATTGTCGAAGCAGGGTTCCGCGTGATCGCCTTTGACCGCCCTCCTTACGGCCTTTCCGATAAAAGCCCTGATCTTGACTATACGGTGCAGGGCTATTCTCAACTGACTGCGGGAGTGATGGACGCGCTGGAAGTCGAAAGCGCGGTGCTGGTCGGGCACAGTGCCGGTGGCGGCGTGATTGCCCAGTTTGCCATCGATTTCCCTGAACGTGTTGACGCGCTGGTGTTCGTGGCCGGGTTCGTGGGTGGCAGAGGCCCAGCACCAACCGAAGAAGCGACACCGGAACCCGAAGGTGGTTCGGGGCTGGATGGGCTGTTTCAGGTTGTAGCCGGGCTTGACCCGAATTCACCGCTTGCACAGGGCGCAATTCGTACTATTCTGACTCCTGAGCGTTTTGTCGAAATCCTCTCTGGTGCTTACTATGACCCCTCTATCGTCACGGAGGAAGTCGCCGCAGGCTATCAGCGTCCACTGCGGCTGCCCGGATGGGAAGCAGGGCTGCTGGCGGTCTTTTCTTCGGACAGCCCCACTGTAGACGATGCTCAATTTTCACAAGTGGTCGAAACGCAGCAAATTCCCATTCTGCTGATCTGGGGCGAGGAAGATACCTGGGTGCCTCTGGAAGCAGGTCTGTTCTTACAGGAGCAGGTGCCTTCATCACAACTTATCACCTATCCACTGGTCGGGCACCTGCCGATGGAAGAAAATATCGACCAGTTCAATGCGGACCTGGCTGCCTTCCTGCAAGCGCTTACCCCCCGCTAATGTGCGCTCTTCAGCAGGGGCAGGCACCGTCGTTTTTGCCCCTGCTTTATTCACCCGTCTCTCAGAACCCATTTAGTGTTTGTTTACGCACCCGTCCTAAAATTTACTGACGAGTAAGGAGAGGTCAATCATGAAACGAATCAGCTTACGCCAGATCGCCAATATTATCGGACTGGTGGCTACCCTTGTTTTTAATTTTGTCTCCCAGGATACACGGCTGGTGGAAAACACCAATGCCGACATCGCCAACCGCTACCCTATCCTCTATTTCCCGGCGAACGCTGCCTTTAGCATCTGGGGCATCATCTATACCCTGCTGATCGCCTGGGTCATTTATCAAGCGCTTCCGTCGCAGCGGGATAATCCGAACCAGCAGCGGATTGGCTGGCTGTTTGTGGTGACGTGCATCGCCAATATTGCCTGGCTTGTCTCGTTCCAGTTCCTTGAACAGTTTGCGCTGAGCATGATCGCGATGCTGGCCTTGCTGGGTACGCTCATCGCAATTTATCTGCGTCTGGATATTGGCCGTGCGGCGGTATCGCTGCGAGATCGCCTGCTCATCCATGTGCCGTTCAGCGTCTACCTGGGCTGGATCACGGCGGCGACTGTGACCAACGCGACTTATGTTCTGTACGACGCAGGCTACACCCAGAGCTTTCTTGGCATCAGCGCCGAAACATGGGCAGTGATTCTGTTCGTCGTCTCAGCACTGCTGGCGCTCGCCGCCGTGATTACCCGGCGCGATGTCGCCTATGCCCTGGTGATTGTCTGGGCGCTTTACTTTATTGGGGTGCGCTGGCAGGAACTGGAAACGGTTGGTATCAGCGCCTATGTAGCGGCGGGTGTTTCGCTGCTGGCCGCGGCGGCTGGACTGGCTTTCATGTTTATCCGAAACAACAACGATCAGACCGGGATGAGGCAGCGTACAGCATGACAGCACAGTTGAATATTGGCGACCAGGCACCGACTTTTCTGTTGACCGATCAGAACGGGAATCAGGTTGAGCTTGAGCAGTTATGGGCAAACGGCCCCACCCTGCTCACCTTCCTGCGCCATTTTGGCTGACCGTTCTGCCGCGAGTGGCTCGCTCAGTTGGAGCGACATCAAGCAGAACTGAAGCAAACGGGGTTGCAGCTTGTGGCCGTCGCCATTGGTGAACCGAAGCACATCAAGCGCTATTGTGGCAGTCTTGCCCCAAGCCTGACGTGTCTTGCACAGAACGAAACCGAAGCCTCGCGGGGGTATGGTCTGAAACAGGCCACATTCGATCAGGTTGTCTCGTTCGATGTGCTCAAAGCAGGGATGCGGGCGCTGTCAAAAGGCACAGTCGGTGGGCCGGTTATCGGCGACCCGCGCATGTTATCCGGCACCTTCATCATCGACAGGAACGGTGTCGTGACCTACGGTTACTACAGCCGCGACGTGAGCGATCACCCATCCATCGAAGCACTGATTACAGCAGCATTACAGCACACACAGGAGTAGTAACGCTTGCCTGCAGCACTGATCTGGGGCGCTTCCGGCGGGATTGGCCGGGCGCTCGTCATCGAACTTAAACAGGCGGGTTGGCAGGTTTTCGCTGCCGCCCGCCATGAAAGTGCCGTTCCATCCGAAGCCGATGCGGTCTGTTACTTCGATGCGGCGAATTCGTTTACGATTGAACAGGCCGCCGTGACGGTCGCGCAGCAGGCAGATGCTCTCGATCTTGTGGTGTATGCAGCAGGCGGCCTGAGCGCGAATCTGCTGGAAAAGCTGACACCAGAGGAGTGGAATGCCACGCTGCACGCTAATCTCACCGGCGCATTCCTGGCCGCTCGTACCAGCCTGAATCTCTTGAAGCGCGATGGACACCTGATGCTGATCGGCGCATATACCGAGAAGATCACGCTGCCACGCATGGGCGCGTATGTCGCGGCGAAGGCCGGGTTGGAGTCGCTCGTGACCGTGCTGCAAAAGGAAAATCGAAAGCTCAAAATCACGCTGGTTCGCCCACCCGCAGTTGATACACCCTTCTGGCACAATGTTCCATTTAACCTTCCAGCCAGTGCGCTGCAACCTCAGCAGGTCGCTTCTGCTATGGTCGAGCATTACGTCAAAGGGGAAGCCGGAGAACTCAATTTATAAACAATTGTGTCTCACAACGTTCTCATTCATACCTCATCTCAGGTTATGTTGACTGAGATGATAATGCCGTCCTGTATATTCATGCGATTAATTGTCATCGCCGAAACGAGCATTCCATGAGCCTCAAAGTACCCTATGCCTGGGAAGTCCGTTTACTCACATGGGCAGAAGAAGCGTTACGTACCCAAAGCTCGAGCGGCGGAACGCACGCCGATGCGCAGCTTTTGGACGCGGCCTATCATCAGTGCGAGACAATTACCAGTCTTCACAGCCGCACCTTCTTCCTGGCATCGGGGTTGCTTCCGGAACCGAAGCGACGGGCAGCACGGGCACTCTATGCCTTCTGTCGCGTCACGGATGATATTGTCGACCAGAACACCAGCAGTCAGCATCGCCTCAAGGCGCTGCAGGACTGGCAGCGGCGCGTGATGCAGTCGCATCCACCGTCGAACGATCTGGTCGCGCTGGCCTGGGCAGATACCTGTGCCCGCTTCTCTATTCCTAGGGGCTATGCTGAACAGCTTATCAACGGCGTTGCGCGTGACTTAACGCAGGTACGCTATCAGACATTTGCGGAACTGGCCGAATACTCGTATGGTGTCGCTTCAACTGTCGGCCTGATGGCGATGCATATTACCGGATTTGCAGGGGAACAAGCCCTGCCCTACGCCGTGAAACTGGGTGTTGCGCTTCAGGTAACCAATATCCTGCGCGATGTGGCGGAAGACTGGCGTACCGGTCGTTTGTATCTGCCGCTGGAGGAGCTGGCGCTGTTTGGCCTGACGGAAGATGATCTGGCACAGGGCGTCGTGGATAACCGCTGGCGACGCTTTATGAAGCATCAGATCGACCGCAACCGCCACCTTTACGAGGAGTCATGGCCGGGAATTGCCATGCTCGACCCGGACGGGCGCTTTGCGATTGGCGCCGCTGCCGAGCTTTACTGCGCGATTTTGAAGGATATCGAAGATCACGATTATGATGTTTTTTCCCGTCGGGCGCATGTCTCTTTAGTGGGGAAGGTTCGCCGCCTGCCCTCAATCTGGTGGCGGAGCAGACGCTCGGTTACACTGGCTTAAAGTCCTTTGAGCGAGAGGAAACAGCCATGAAAATCGGGATCGTGGGGAGCGGCATGGTCGGTGCAACCGCCGCTTATGCGCTGGTCATGCGCGGCGTTGGTCGCCAGATTGTGCTGGTGGATTTGAATCAGGAACGGGCGGAAGCCGAGGCAGATGATCTGTTCCACGCTGTACCGTTCGCACACCCGCTGGAAATTCAGGCTGGGAAATATGCTGATCTGGCAGGCTGCCGTGTCGTCATTATCGCAGCGGGCGCCAACCAGAAACCCGGCGAAACCCGCCTGCAACTGCTGGAGCGCAATGCTGCTATTTTTGGTCAGATCGTCCCCGAAATTGTGCGCTATGCACCGGATGCGCTGCTGCTGGTCGCTACCAATCCCGTCGATGTCATGACTCATCTCACCGCACGGTTTGCCGCAAATGCAGGGGTGCCTTCCACCCGCGTGATCGGCTCTGGCACAACGCTGGACACCGCGCGCTTTCGGTCGCTGCTTGGGCGGCACGTCGGCGTGGATTCGCAGCATGTGCATGGCTATGTCATCGGGGAACACGGCGACTCCGAAGTGCTGACCTGGTCACTTGCGACCGTCGCAGGTATTCCGCTGGAAGAATTCTGTCGTCAGCGCCAGATCGTGATGGATCAGACAGTGCGCGACCACATTGACCATGCTGTGCGTAATGCCGCCTACCACATCATTAAGGGCAAACAGGCTACCTATTATGGCATTGGGAGCGCCCTTTCCCGCATTGTCGATGTCATGCTGCATAATCAGCGGGCAATTCTCACCGTCTGCACACCGACCGACGAAATCGCGGGTGTGCGGGACGTGACGGTTGCCCTGCCCCACCTCGTCAGCGGTGACGGCATTCTCGATACCTTTCCGCTTCCCCTCAGCGAAGACGAGCAGGACAGGCTGCACCGCAGCGCCAGCCTGATTCGCCAAATCATTACCGATCTCGACAACACCAGGACAAAACAACCTCAATGAAGTATTTTGGTTTCCTCGTCCGCTTCGTCGTTCTCCCACTGCTTCTTCTGCGCTTTCTGGCGTGGCGCGACCAGCGCCGGGGAAAAGTGCTGCCTTCGAGCATGGGCAGTTGGTCAGAAGAAGCTGTACTGCTGGGGCATGTGGCAGTCGCCGTTGCCTACACAACACCATGGGATAACTATCTGGTGGCGAATGGGGTGTGGTCCTATAACCCCGATCTTGTGACCGGGTTGACACTTGGTTATGTGCCTATTGAAGAATACACCTTCTTTGTTCTGCAATCGCTGCTGACAGGTTCATGGACGCACTACCTTGCCCGCCGCATGAAGGCGGAAGCATCATCCTTGACTGCGCAGCAAACCCTGATGCCTCGTCTGGCCGCAACGGCGGGTTTAGGCATCCTATGGGTGGCCGGAATGCGTCGTCTGCTTGCGAGTGAAAACAAGGACGATTACCTGGGGTTAATTGTCGGCTGGGCACTGCCGCCCATTATGTTCCAGACGGCCTTCGGCGGGGATATTCTCTGGCGTAATCGAGCGCTGATTGCTGCCAGCATTCTCCCGGCAACCGCTTACCTGGGTGTTTCCGATTCGCTGGCAATTGGTTCTGGCACGTGGCAGATCAACCCGGAAAATACGATCAAGACTGAGGTTATCAAAAATCTGCCTTTTGAAGAACTGCTGTTTTTCCTGCTGACGAATGTACTGCTGGTCTTCGGCATTACCCTGGTGCAGTCGAAAGAAAGCGAAAATCGCCTTCCTGCCTTTATCCGCCCGGCGTATGATCGGTGGAAAGCGCGGATGCAAAACGAGCGTTTGAGCGGGCAATCCTGAAAGAGATGGGACAACCATGCAGCCGAATACCAGTGGTCAGGACATCTGGCAGTTTAACCGCGCAGTGACTTCACGGTTGATGGGTATCAACATCGCAAACCTGATGATCGGGCAGCGGTTGATGCTGCGCGATGGCTTCTGGCGCGGTGTCGGTGTACAGGCGGCGGGATGGGCCTTCATCAATCTGATGATCGCGCTGGTCGGCGGTACGCTGACCAATCGCCGCCTTGACAGCCTCGATCAGCCCTTTGAGCCAGAAGTGATGCGCAAGGAAGCGCGCAATCTCCGCCGCCTATTGTGGATTAACACCGGGTTGGATGTTTTTTATATGCTTGGTGGTTGGCGCTTTGCCCGCCAGCGCGGCAGAAATAAACCATTGATGCGCGGGATGGGGATTGGTATTGTGATTCAGGGGGCTTTGTTGTTTGTATTTGATCTGTTCCATGCCCGTCGTGTGCCGTAAGTGACAATGAGTTGAGAGGCGCTATGTTCGGTGCACAGCAAACCGCTTTCCAGGGAGAGGAACATCGCCCGTTTCTATTGGATGCAGGTGAGGCTTCACCTGCTGCACTGTTGGTGCATGGCTTTCCTGGCTCTCCGGCAGAGATGCGGCAGCTTGGGCATGACCTGAATGCACAGGGCTGGACGGCGAAAGGCGTTCTGCTGCCCGGTTTTGGGCCGGATATTGAAACACTCCCCTCTCGTACAGCGAAGGATTGGTTTGCGGCAGTGCGAAATGCCCTGGATGCACTCCAGGAGAGGCATGAGCGCGTCGTCCTCATCGGTAACTCGATGGGCGGTGCGCTGGCAATTCAGGCCGCTGCCAGGGGCGCACCTCCCGATGGGCTAATTCTGTTCGCGCCCTTCTGGAAGCTGGAGCATCCCCTCTGGACGGCTCTGCCCATCCTCAAGACACTCTTTCCCAACCCTCGCATCTTCCGTTATCTGAAACTGGACTTTAAGAAACAGGAAGTGCGCGACGGCATCCATAATTTTATGCCGGGTGCTGATCTGGATGATCCCAAAGTGCAGAAGGCCATCCGTGATTTCCGACTGCCGCTGGCGATGTTCGGGCAGATCCGCGAGGTAGGGCAGCAGGCTTACCAGCTTGCGCCTCACATCAACATCCCAGCACTCGTGCTCCAGGGCGGCGCTGATGATCTGGTAAAACCCGATCTGACTCGTCAATTGGCCGGGCGCTTTTCCGGGTCGAGGCAAGTCCGCGAATTCCCCGGACTTGATCACAATCTGCTGGCTGCCCCACCGTCTCGCTGGGGTGAGGTTCGCGCTGAAGTGCTCAGCTTCCTGCAAACGTTTGAGACTGTTGGAGTAACGCGGTGACATCCCTGCGACGTTATGTTTACGAGGTTTTAAATCCCGCTATTTATCACGGTTTTGGCAAGAAAGCGCCATTCTTCGAGGGCTGGTATTTCAAGATGGTCAGCGCGGATGAAAACCAGCGCTACGCTATCATTCCTGGAGTCTTTATCACCGAAAACGGCGCCAGCAGTACAAGCGATTCTGTGGGACAGAATCATGCTTTTATACAGGTGCTCGATGGCATGACCGGTCATGCGACTTATCATACCTTCCCGGTTGAAGCATTCCGTGCCAGCGAAGAAGTGTTTGAGGTTTCGGTCGGTGATAATCATTTTTCCGCCAACAGCATTTCGCTCAATCTTGAAGATGAACAGATCAGCCTGTGCGGTGAACTGCGCTTTCATGACGGAACGCCCTGGCCTGTCACACTGAGTGCGCCCGGCGTGATGGGGCCTTATGCCTGGCTGCCCTTCATGGAGTGCTATCACGGTGTTGTGAGCTTCGATCACCGTCTGGAAGGTGCGCTTCAAATCAATGGGCAGCGGATTGATTTTGGCGGTGGGCGCGGCTATCTGGAAAAGGACTGGGGGCAGGCCTTCCCCTCAGCGTATGTGTGGCAGCAGACCAACCATTTCGATACGCCGGGTACATGCCTGACCGCGTCGATTGCGATGGTTCCTTCAGTCGGGCGCACCTTTCGCGGATTTACCGTCGGCTTCTATCATTATCGCCGCCTCTACCGCTTTTCAACCTATACCGGTGCGGTCACAGAGCAGCTTCGCATTACCGACGACCATGTCTTCTGGAACATTCGTGACCGCCGATATCGGCTGGAGATGATTTCTGAACGCGCTTCCGGCGGGCTGCTATTGGCACCTATTCGTACGGAGATGCACAAGCGCGTTGATGAAACCCTGAAAGCGGCGGTGCATGTCCGGCTGCTGACAACGGACGGAACGCTCGTCTTCGAGGGAACAGGCCGCAACGCCGGGCTGGAAGTGCACGGTGATTTAGACACCCTGCTGAGTGCGCGATGACCACCGCCGTTCGTGCCCTTTTCAATCGAGTGAGTCAGGTTCAGATCAGCGCGGCGGATCGAGTACAGTATGGCCTGATTGTCGCCTGGGTGTTGGCAATGATCGCGCTGCCGATCCTGGTATGGACGCTGGGCGACGAGGTGCTGCCCATTGCAGTAACCGGAGCATTATTGGTGCAGTGTGCGGCGGTGCTCTACAGTCTTTCGCGTACTCTGCACTGGCAACGGCTTGTGGCGCTGTTTGGTGTGATTCTGCTCGTCACCTGGACCTTCGAGTTTGTCGGTTCGCGCTACGACATCCCCTTCGGCGCCTACGACTATACCGAACGACTTCAGCCCAAAATCGCCGGGGTGCCGCTGCTGGTGCCGCTGGCATGGTTTATGATGCTGCCGTCCTCGTGGGTCGTGGCGTCGCTGATTGTTCCACAGGGGCGCGTCTGGACGAGCGCGGCCTTTGTGTTCATCAGTGCAGCGGCCATGACCGCGTGGGATTTGTTTCTCGATCCACAGATGGTCGGGTGGGGATTCTGGATATGGGATAACCCCGCGCAGTATGGCCCGGTCTACTTCGGTATCCCGTTTGTGAATTTCGCCGGATGGATGCTGACAGCGTCGGTTGCTACTGCGCTGGTACGCCCCTGGCGATTTCGGCTGAACGCTGCACCCCTGCTCGTAATTTATGGTGTGACCTGGTTTCTGGAAACCGTCGGCCTTGCCGTGTTCTGGGGAGAGCCGGGACCTGCGCTGTTTGGTTCGCTAGCGATGGGGCTGTTGTTAATACTGTCCGTCCGCGCTTATCTGAGGGAGCATCACATCACCATTCCAGGTTTCTACTCATGACCACACTGCTGTTTACCCTGTTCGGCTTTTTCCTGGGTTCCCTGCCCTTTTCGGTGTGGGTCGGTCGGTACGGTCTGCGCAAGGATGTACGCGATTATGGAGATGGCAACCCCGGCGCGTTCAACGTCATCCGGGCGGGTGGGCTGGCATGGGGCGGCCTGGCGATGGTGCTCGATATTACCAAAGGTGCGTTGCCTGTGGGTCTTGCCCATTATGTCGTCGGAATCGAGGGAATCGCGCTCGTCCCGATTGCGCTTGCCCCGGTGCTCGGCCATGCCTTTTCGCCCTTTCTGAATTTCAAGGGCGGCAAGGCCATTGCCACAACAGGCGGCATCTGGATCGGGCTGACGCTGTGGACGGTGCCGCTGGTGGGGATGATCGCCCTGGTGCTGTGGTATCTCGTACTCACAAGCAGCGGGTGGGCGGTGATGTTCACGATGGGAACAATCCTCGCCTTTTTGCTGGCAGCACGGGCAGGGAGTGTCCTGCTGGCTGTGTGGGCGCTCAATCTGCTGTTGTTTATCTATAAGCACCGTACTGAACTAGTGCATCCGCCTGTTTTTCGTATTCCCCCGCCGCTGCGCGGGTTGTTGGGTGTAAGAGAGTAATGGTTGTGGCTGGACTTATCTTGTTTGTGACGTGCGCACTATTGGTAATCGCGGGCATCACGATCTGTAATCTGCTCATTTTCCCCCGCCTGAAAGTGAACGCACTATCGGCGCAGCCTGCGAAAGTGTCGGTGATGATCCCGGCACGGAACGAAGCCGCCGTTATTGCCGATACGGTGCGGGCATTACTAACACAGGATTACCCGAATTTTGAAGTGCTGCTCCTTGACGATAACTCGGACGATGGCACCGGTGCGCTTGCGCTGGCGGCGGGCAAGGCTGATTCCCGGCTGCGCGTGATGCAAGGGCAGTCCCTTCCGCATGGCTGGATGGGCAAGAACTGGGCGTGTCATCAGATGGCGCAGGTCGCTACAGGGGATATTCTGCTGTTTACCGACGCTGATGTTCGCTGGCAGCCGACGGCGCTCAGTGCCCTTGTGGCAGAAATGACCCGAACCCAGGCCGATCTCTATACGGTCTGGCCGACGCAAACCACTGTGACGTGGGCGGAACGCCTTACCGTGCCGCTGATGGCGGTGGTGGTGTTGGGCTATCTGCCGATTCTGGGAACACATTACGTTCCTCTGAACGTTTTTGGCGCGGCCAACGGTCAGTGCATGGGATGGCGGCGCAACGCTTATCAGCACGTGGGTGGACATCAGGCCGTGCGCGATAACGTGCTGGAAGATGTCACGATGGCACGGATGGTCAAGGCAGCCGGGCTGCGCCTGCGTATGGCAGATGGTAACAGTCTGATCGGCTGCCGCATGTACCGGGACTGGCCTTCTGTGCGCGATGGGTATGCCAAAAACATCATGGCGGGTTACGGCGGTGCTCTGCCGTTAGCGGTCGCAACGGTTTTTCACTGGCTGATCTTCCTGTTCCCCTGGGTATGGTTGCTGTCTGGACAGGAGATAACAGGTCTGGGGGGATGGCCGCTGTGGCCGTTCCTGCTGGTTCTCATTGGTCTGCTGGTACGTGCTGCGACTGCGGCGTTCACCCATCAGAGGGTGCAGGATGCGCTGCTCATGCCACTTTCCGTCATGCTGATGACGTTGATCGCCTTACGCTCGTTTTACTGGCATTTTCGTTTCGGCGGCCCACAGTGGAAAGGCCGCACCATCGTGCGCCGCACGAACAACAACCCCACTGCTGAGTTTATTCAGAATCAGGTGACCGAACAGTGAGCAAGCCCATTATTGTGGTCGGTGGGGGCATCGGCGGGCTGAGCGCCGCGATTCGACTGGCGGCAGCGGGAAAGCGCGTGATCGTGCTGGAAAAGAATGCAGCCGTTGGCGGCAAAATGAGCCAGGTCGAGGCAGAAGGTTTCCGTTGGGATACTGGCCCTTCTGTGATTACCATGCGCCACGTCTTCGAGCACTTATTTGCTGCCGCAGGGCGCAGGCTGGACGATTATCTGACTCTGCTGCCGATTGATCCACTGACGCGCTATTTCTATCCCGACGGTACAGTGCTCGATGCCAGCCGCGAGTTAGCAGAGATGGTCGCGCAGATCGAAAAGATCGAGCCGCGTGATGTCGAAGGTTATCTTGCCTATCTCGCTTATGCCGCCCGGATTCACCGCGTTACCGGCCCGGTGTTTATTTACGATCAGCCGCCGACCCCGGCCAGCTTTGCCCGCGTTCCAGTGCAGGACTGGCTCAAGGCTGACCCGTTCCGAACGATGCAGGGGGCGATTCAGCATTACGTCCGGTCGCAAAAACTGCGGCAGTTGCTTGGACGCTTTGCCACTTATGTCGGCGGCAGTCCCTATGCAGCCCCGGCAACCCTAAACGTCATCGCACATGTGGAGTTGAATGGCGGCGTATGGTATCCGCAGGGTGGGATTTATGCGATTGCCGAGGCGCTGGCGCGGCTGGCGCGGGAACTCGGCGTAGAGATTTGTACGAATACCCCTGTTGAACAGATTGAGCTGCGTAACAATCGTGTTCAAGGGGTGCGGCTGACCGACGGAACCCAGCTTGAAGCAGAGGCCGTCATCGCCAACGTAGATGTAACCACGCTCTATCAGCACTTGCTGCCGCCTTCGCCAACGGTGGAACGCCGACTGACACAACTGAGGCGCGAGGAGTCATCCTGTTCGGGATTTATCCTGATGCTCGGCGTGGAAGGCCAGTTCCCGCAGCTCGCCCATCACAACATCCTGTTTTCGCAGGATTACCGCGCCGAATTTGAGTCCATCTTCAAGCGACAACTTCCCTCCGATGACCCGACCATCTACATCGCAATTACCTCCAAGACCGACAGCCATCATGCACCGCCCGGCTGCGAAAACTGGTTTATCCTCGTGAATGCCCCGCCAGCCTCGGCGAAATATGATTGGTTGGTGAATGCTACCGCTTACCGTGACCGCATTATCGCGAAGCTGGCCGCCAGCGGGCTTGACCTGCATGGTAAAATACGGGTAGAAAAAATGTTAACTCCGGTCGATTTGGAACGTATGACAGGTGCCTGGCGTGGGGCGTTATATGGTCCTTCGCCCAACAGCAAATGGACAGCGTTTCGTCGTCCACACAATCGTTCGCGCGATGTGCGCGGCCTGTACCTTGCTGGCGGGACAACTCATCCCGGCGGCGGTGTACCGATGGTCACTCTCTCCGGCAAGGTCGCGGCAGATATGGTCTTAGAGGACAGCAGGTAACACCTATCGCTGGCGTGTTCTTCTGCTGACAACATCATGACTTCAAAACCTGAAGGTAAGACGTGGCAGGGCTGGGCTGTTCCCCTCCTGACCCTGGTAGGGATTTCGCTGGTGGTATTTATACTGGCGCAGTCCGTCGGCTTTGATCGTATTCGCCAGACGATAGCAAGTGCCGGGCCACTCGCGCCGGTTCTCTACATCGTGGTTCGCATGTCCACCATGATTTTTGCGCCGCTGACGAGTGGGCCGCTGCAAATGGCATCAGGGGCAGTTTTCGGACTCTGGCAGGGCTTGCTCTATTCGCTGCTGGCGGAAACGCTGGCAGGCAGCATCAACTTCTGGGTTGCCCGCCGCTTTGGGAAGCCACTGGTGCGGCGCTTTGTGGGTGAGCGAGGGTTGAATCAGATCGAGCAGTTTTATCACCGCGCCGGGGAAGCGCTGACGCTGGTGTATGCCCGCCTGTTTATGAGCGGCGTTTATGATTTTGTCAGTTATGCCGCCGGGCTGACGCCCATCTCCTACCGGACGTATGTACTGGTTTCTGTCAGTGTCGGTGTCATTCCTGTTTTTGGCACGGTAGCGATTGGCTCTGCGCTGACAGAATTGGACAGCCGCTTTATACTGGCAGCCAGCCTGATGAGTATGTTATTTGTCGTCCCTCTGTTCTTCTACCCCCGTCTGCGCCGCTGGTTTGAACGGCGCATCGGTCGGCAGGAGGAGCGCGTTTTACACCTGCCATCGACGGTCGATTTGATGGTGAGGGACGATAAGTCACAATGAGCTGATATTTTACTGGTAAAGGTTGATGAAAGCGTTTTATTCCGACCATTTTGTGCTCCCCCTGCCCCCGGAACATCGCTTCCCGATGCGCGAGTATTCACGATTGCGAGAACGGGTGCTGGAAACCCGTCTGGTGCTGCCGGAGAATCTTCGTGTCCCCGAACCTGTGACCGATGTACAGATTTTGCGCTGCCACGATGCGGCGTATCTGGAGCGTGTGAAAACGGGGACGCTTAGCCAGCAGGAAATCCGGCGGATTGGTTTTCCCTGGTCGCTGCAAATGGTCGAGCGCTCAAGACGGGCTTCCGGTGGAACCGTTGGTGCCTGTCTGGCGGCGCTGGAAGAAGGGACAGCCGTCAACCTCGCGGGCGGGACGCATCATGCCTGCCGCGATCATGGCGAGGGGTACTGCGTGTTTAACGATGCCGCGATTGCTGCACGGGATATGCAGGCGCGGGGACTGGTGCGCCGGGTGCTGGTGGTGGATTGTGATGTGCATCAGGGGAACGGCACCGCCCAGATCACGCAGGGCGACCCGACGATTTTTACCTTTTCGATTCACGGCGAGAAGAACTTCCCGTTTCGCAAATCCCCCAGTGATCTTGACATAGGATTGCCGGACGGCGTCGGTGATGAGGATTATCTGGCAACGCTCGAAGAAGGGTTGGAGCGGGCGCTCTTTCTGGCGCGGCCCGATCTGGTGATTTATGTCTCCGGCGCTGACCCCTTTGCCGGGGATCGGTTGGGGAAGCTGGCGCTGACGAAAGCGGGACTGCGGCGGCGGGATGAGCTGGTGATCGGTCGAATGCGAGAGGCAGGACTTCCTGTTGCAGTTGCGATGGGCGGGGGGTATGCTGAAAATGTTGAAGATATTGTGGATATCCACTGGCAGACGGTTTACGTCGCTGCCGGTTTTGGTAAGGGCTGATCGCGAATGGCCGCAATTGTCAAACAGTGGTTAAAAACTGAACTGGACGCGCTGGTGAATGTTCAGGTGAGCATTGTCACCCACGAACCCGACCTCATCGTCCATACATGGAACGGAGTCAAGGTCAATATTTACCTGCTCAACCAGCCGATGAAAGCCGGGCGGATGCGCCGTCTGCTGCATGACGCGACCATCATCGGCACGGGGACGGTATTCATTGTTTCTGCCCATCTGCTCCCCAAAGACAACACACGGGTGATGCTCGATGAGTGGTTACAGGCCGTCCATACCCTCACAGGCGAACGCATTTATGGCTATCAACTGGGCAAGGACGGTCCGGAACTGATACAGGTGCATTTTGAGCCTGTGAATGGAGTGAATGCCTGGGAAGTGCAGTACGGCCCATCGGTGCATATTGCCCGGATGCGCTTTTATCGCCTGTCTACCAAGCTGCGGGCGATCAAGGGGGACTGGCTGATCGCTGATTTTGATAACGCCTGTTTCTGGAAGGACAACGACTATCGCACCCATCGCGAGCAGATGGTGCGTGATCGCCGTCGCAGCGGTCAAACGACGTGGCAGCAGTGGAGCGGGTTTGAAACCTGGAAAAACAGTTATAACGGGGGCATTAACCCGCCGGGTGCGATGAAAACGCATCTGGATGCGTGTTATGAAGCACTTGGGTTGAAATCCGACGCAGACCGGGAGATGGTCAAGGCCGCTTTCCGTCGTCTGGCGCGGGAGGTGCACCCGGACGTAAGCGATCTCCCCAAAGACGAAGCCGAGGCACGCTTCAAAGTGCTGACCGATGCTTATGAATACATCAAAGCCGCGCAGAACTGGCATTAAGGAGAGGGGCACTACGCCCCTTTTTTATTGATGCCTTCCTCTGAATCTTCACACGGTTTGGGAAACCGATTCAAATAATTTTAAATTATTGTAGAAGCCTTCATTTTTAGTTATTTTGTGCACGAGCATTGAGCGTAATTTGTGAAGTGTGCATGTTGTGCGTCATTTTTCACAAATGTAGAATGCTTAGCGGTAGCTTTATATTCAGAAGGAGCCTAAAATGAAGAAAGTTAATGCCTTGTTGATCATGGCGCTCATCCTCGGTCTGATGAGCCTTGTGATCCCCGTCGTCGCCCAGGACGGCGAAAATCCCGGTCCTGGTGAAGGTGGTACGCTGATTACCGATAATCCCGGTGGTCAGGATCCCCGCACCTTCAACCCCCTGCTGGGCAGCGACACGGTGTCCAGCGCCATCTACGGCCAGCTTTTCCCCGCCATCATCAGCCTCGACCCGGACACGCTGGAAGCTGCACCCTTCCCGGATGCCCCTGGTTCGCTGGCAACTGGCTGGGAATACAGCGAAGACGGTCTGACGCTGACTATCACCCTGCGTGAAGACGCCACCTGGAACGACGGCACCCCCATCACCGCCGCGGACTATGTGTGGGCGTTTGAAGCGGTTTGCTCCGGCCAGACCACCTCTCCGCGCTCGAATGCCTGCTTTGAACTGGCGGATGGCACCCCGGCGGGTGGTAACATCATCAGCGCTGAAGCGGTTGATGACTATACCCTCGTCCTGACCTTCGCCACCGCGGACTGCACGTCGTTCGATGACATCAACGACATCACCCCGGTTCCGTCTCACATCTTCAGCGAACTGTATGGCACCGACTATGCCAGCATGGACGAAGACCTGCTCCGCATTCCCAACGTCACCTTCGGTGTGTTCAAGGATGTTGAGTTCCGTCCCGGTGAAGGCACCAGCCTGGTAGATGACCAGAGCTACCCCGACACACAGTTGGGCTACGTCGTCCCCAGTGAATGGATTTACCTGTCTGTCCCCGACACCAACGTCGCGGTGGAGCGTTTCCTGGCCGGTGAAGTCACCTACACCAGCATTCCCGCCAACCGCCAGCCGGAACTGCGCGACCGCTCTGGCGATTTCCAGATCTTCGAGTACCCGCAGAACGGCTTCACTTACATGGGCTACAACCTGGCTGACCCGGCCAATCCGCAGCCTGCCGTTGATGAAAGCGGCAATCCGATTGACCAGGGTATTCACCCGATCTTCGGTGATGTCCGCGTCCGTCAGGCGTTCGCCCATGCGGTTGATATTGATGCGATTGTCGAAGGTATTCTCGCTGGCAACGGTACACGCATCAACACCCACACCTCGCCCTACAACTGGGTGCAGCCCGAACTGGAACCCTATGCCTATGATACCGAACTGGCGTTGAGCATTCTGGCCGAAGCTGGCTGGGTGGACGACGACGGTGACGTGGCGACCCCGCTGGTCTGCCAGGGCTGCCTCTATGCCAGCGAGGTTGACCCTGCCTACGAAGGATCGCCGCTGGCCTTCACCCTGCGCACCAACTCTGGTAACGTTGTGCGTGAACGCGCCGCTGAAGCCATCACCGCCAACCTGGAAGCAATTGGCGTGGATGTGGACTATCAGGCTGTTGACTTCAATGGTGTGCTGGTGCCCCTGCTGCGCAGCCAGACCTACGATGCCATCATCATCGGCTGGTCGCTGGCGCTGCCCGCCAACCCCGACATCAGCGTGTTCTATGGCCCCGGCCAGGACATCCCCGGCAGCGGGTTCAACGCAGGCTCTTACAACAATGAAGAGTTCAACACGTTACTGGAAGAAGCCAACACCCTGCCCGGCTGCGACCGTGAAGAACGCCGTGCGCGCTATGAACGTACTCTGGAAATCCTGTACGAAGAGCAGCCGTACATGTACCTGTTTGGCACCAACCTGATGGTGGCGGCGCAGAGCAACCTGGTGAACTGGAACCCGCTGCCTCTGCTCGCGGCCTGGAACATCGACTCCTGGTCGGTCGGCAACTAAGACCTGCACCTGATCTGAGATTGTTTTGGGGGCAGGTTCGATGACCTGCCCCCAATCCTTTACAAAAATACGGCCAGCAGAGCGCACAGTCGCTTTATTGAAACGCGAAACCTCATATGACGAAATTTATCATTCGCCGTCTCTTACAGGCAATTCCAACCCTGTTTGGGATTACAATTCTTACGTATCTGATTCTGGTTGCTGCGCCGGGCGATCCTGTGACCATTCTCACCTTCGACCCAAATCAGTTCAACTCGCGTGAACTGGTCGAGCGTGTGGGGGCACGGCTGGGCGTGAATGATCCCCTCCCTGTTCAGTATCTTCGCTGGCTGCTGGGTGATGACTGGATGCGGTGGGATAGTGATGGTGATGGTCTGGCAGATGGCAGCTTCCTGATTCCGCTGGATGCCGATGGCGATGGTGAACCGGAACCGCCCGGCGAACGTCGAGGCATTATCCGGGGTGATTTCGGGACCTCTTTTGTGTACAACCGTGATCCGCTGGAGTTGATCGGTGCGCGGCTGCCCGCGACGCTGGAATTGAACGTGGCGGTGCTGGTAGTCGGCCTGACACTCGGTATTCCTCTCGGTGTCTACGCGGCGATTAAGCGTGGGGGTTGGTTTGATAATTCCACTCGCCTGTTCGCTGTGATTGGTAATGCGGTGCCCGACTTCTGGATGGGCTTCGTGATGATTATCATTTTTGGCGCGATTCTGGGCATTCTGCCGCTCGGCGGACGCAACGACCCGATTGGCTTCCGCGATCCTTATCCGCCAATCTGGGAGCGCTGGAACTACCTGGTGATGCCCACGCTGGTTTCTGCACTGGGCGTGATTGCGGGCTATTCGCGCTACATGCGTACTTCCATGCTTGAGACAATTAACAGCGACTTTGTACGCACTGCGCGTGCCAAAGGGCTGACAAACACGACCGTCTGGTTCAAACATGCCTTCCGGAATTCGATGATCCCGCTTGCGACCTTCCTGGGACCGACGCTGTTCAGCCTGCTTGGTGGCTCAGTCGTGATCGAGCGTATCTTTAGCTGGCCGGGTGTGGGACTGCTGCTGCTGGAAGCGGTCAACAACCAGGACTTCCCGGTTGTGATGGCCTCCACCTTTATCTTCTCCACCCTGACCATTTTTGGTTATCTGATGTCCGACATCCTGTACGCGATCTTTGATCCGCGTATTCGCTATTGATCTGTGCCATAAGGGAGATACAGATGTCTACACAATCGTCTACCGTTATCAATCTTGGCACAGCCCCACAGCAGCCCGTGCGGAGTAAATCGCTGTGGGAAAAGGCGCTGTACCGCATCCGGCAGGATCGTCTGACAATGATTGCGCTGACTATTCTGGTCGTTCTGACGCTGCTGGCGATTTTCGCGCCGACGATCAGTTCAGGCATCTTTGGTGTCAACCATTACACAGTGAATGCCCGCAACACCTATCAGCCTATTGGTACACCAGGGCATGTGCTCGGAACAGACGAACTGGGGCGCGATCATATGGCGCGTCTGCTTTATGCTGGGCGTGTCTCGCTCGGCATCGGCTTCAGTGCAGCGGTGCTGTCGCTGGCAATTGGCATCATTCTGGGCATGCTCACTGGCTATTTCGGCGGCTGGTTCGATGACTTTATGATCTGGTTCATCACCACGCTGAATTCCATTCCTGGGATTCCCCTGCTGCTGATTATCAATGCGCTGCTTTCACCGAGTCCCGTTACGCTGGTCTTTGTGCTGGCAATTCTCGGCTGGACGGGGACGATGCGACTGGTACGAGGGGAAACGTTTGCGCTGCGCGAACGCGAGTTTGTGGTTGCGGCCAGGGCACTGGGTGCATCCAGCCTGCGCATCATGTTCATTCACATCCTGCCTAATATCATCTCTCTGGTGATTATTACCCTGGCGATCTCCATTGGTGCACTGATCCTGACCGAGTCCGCGTTGAGTTATCTCGGCTTCGGCATTTCGACTTCGGAAGCGCCAAGCTGGGGCAATATGCTGAGCGGTGGGCTGGAGCTGGTTCGCAGCACCTCCTCCCGCCATCTGGTGATCTTCCCAGGTATGATGATCGCAACAACAGTCCTGTGCCTGTATATCATCGGCGATGGTCTGCGCGACGCCTTCGACCCGAAACTGTCGGACTAACACCGTTTCTGCGCCAGAACTAAAAAGACCAGAGGCGACAACCTCTGGTCTATTCTGTTAAAAGGATTTCGCAGTACTGCTTTACCCAATCGTCCCCACCAGCAGCGGGGCAATCACCAGCGACACAATCGCCAGCAACTTGAGCAGGATATTCAGCGACGGGCCGGAGGTATCCTTGAACGGATCACCGACGGTATCCCCGACAACCGTCGCTTTATGTGCGTCGGATTTTTTGCCGCCCATGTGCCCGCGTTCAATGTACTTCTTCGCATTATCCCAGGCACCGCCAGCGTTCGACATCATCAGACCAAGCATGAAGGCCGAAATCAGTGAGCCGAGCAGTACCCCTACCAGGGTATCAACGTTCACATACTGCTCCAGCGGCGTACCGTCAAACAGAACCGAGAGCAGTGCGATGAACGCGGGAACACCCACTGCGATAACACCCGGCAGAATCATCTGACGGATGGCACTGTCTGTACTGATCGCGACGCACCGGGCGTAATCCGGGTCAGCAGTGCCTTCCATCAGGCCGGGAATTTCACGGAACTGACGACGCACCTCATCAACGATCTCCCCTGCCGCCTTGCCTACCGCCAGCATGGTCATCGCGCTGAACAGGAAGGGCAGCACGGCACCCAGCATCAGACCGGTTGGGAGCCTCGGATCGAGAATGTTGATATTGGGATCCATCCCTGTTGCGGCGACAAAAGCCGAAATCAGCGCCAGCGCGGTCATGACTGCGCTGCCAATCGCAAAGCCTTTGCCTGTTGCCGCCGTCGTGTTGCCCAGGCTGTCCAGTGCATCGGTGCGTTCACGCACGACCCCTTCCAGGCCGGCCATCTCCGCCAGACCGCCCGCGTTATCTGCGACGGGGCCGTAAGCGTCCGTCGCCAGTGTAATGCCCAGCGTCGCCAGCATCCCGACCGCCGCCATCGCGACTCCGTACAGCTCGGCTGAACCCATGGCGATCAGCGTTGCAAAAATGACGATGATGACCGGGGCAACGGTGCTTTCCATGCCTACAGCCAGACCCCGAATAATCACCAGCGCCGGACCGCCCGAAGCGCTTTCGGCGATATGCTGTGTTGGTTTGTACGTGTCAGATGTGAAATATTCGGTTGTGAAACCGATGAGCACACCCGCCACAAGGCCGCTGATGGTTGCGACAATAATGCCGCTTTCCAGGTTCAGCAGACTTCCCAGGACAATGATGGCAAGGCCTACCAGAGCGCTTGCACTCCACACACCGCGCCTTAGACTCCCCAGGAGTTCCTGCTGCGTGGCATGTTCCTTGGTGCGCACCAGATAGGTGCAGGCCATGCCGATAAGAAGACCCGCCGCCGCCACCAGCAGCGGAAACGCTTGCAGTGCTGCTGACTGTTCAGTGGCGATGCCGCCGACTGTTGCAATGGCAATTGCGGCAATAATCGAACTCGCATAACTTTCAAACAGATCGCTGCCCATGCCAGCAACATCACCGACATTATCACCGACGTTATCGGCGATTACCGCCGGGTTGCGCGGATCGTCTTCCGGGATACCTGCTTCAGTCTTGCCGACGAGATCAGCACCGACATCAGCAGCCTTTGTGAAAATGCCCCCACCAACGCGAGCGAAAATGGCAATTGAAGTCGCACCGAAGCCGAACCCGGTCAGTGCGCCAACCGCTTGCGAGGGACTATCAGGATAGATGACCTGTGTGAAGAACAGGAATAAGGCACTAATGCCGAACAGAGCCAGACAGACAACCGTTGTGCCCATCACTGTGCCGCTGGCGAACGCCACCCGCAGCCCCTGGTTCAGTCCCTTTGACGCGGCAGCGGTGGTGCGAATGTTTGCCCGCACCGCGATGTACATCCCGAAATAACCTGCCGCGCTGGAAGCCAGCGCACCCACGACGAAGGCCAGCGCTGTCCAGGGACTCATGCCGCTGTTGGGGATCGCGCTTAGGATAAGCAGAATGACGACGACGACAACACCAAGAATCGCGACAGCCCGATATTCATGCTGTAGAAAGGCTCTTGCCCCTTCCTGAATGGCGGCGTCGATGCGGCGCATTTTGTCGTCACCGGTATCCTGAGAAAGAATCCAGCGGGCATTGTATCCAGCAAAAGCCAGACCTACTACGCTCACGATGAGGCCAACGATCATCGCGCTGGTCGTCATCGAAAGCCGATCCGCACTCCATTCCAGGACAGCAAGCGCCAGGGCGGCTGTTAGAATCAGGAGGCCGAGGATGACCAGTGAGCCGCGCCCCTGAACTTCAGGCAGTACATTCGATTGACTCGCTTCAAGCCGAGATGCCATCGATTTACTCCGTTTATTGTGATTTCTTGATAGTATCTTTACAGTAAGGGACTATACCGAACGTTTTCATCTCGAAAATTGTGATGATTAGACAAAGATTCCTAGAGAACCTTTGCCGCCTGGGTTCGCTTCCACCAATGTGCAAACGGTTTCTTTCCGCTGCGAACATTCTTTGTATAGTTGATGAATAAAAACCCGTAGAAATTTAGCTAGTGTAACCAACAACCATGACTTCAACAGGGTTGGGTTGTCTGTTTTAGCAAGTGCATATAGGATGAGAGATATTTTGCAGCCATATCGGTTAGAGGCATTGTGCCATCTCCAAAATCCACACAGGACACTGGCAGACGGGGAGAAGCGCTTGCAGCGGCTTATCTCCTTGAAAACGGCTACGTTATACTCACCCGTAATTGGCGTTCTCCAAAGGGAGAGCTGGATATTGTCGCGAAGCAGGGGGAGACGCTTGTGTTCGTGGAAGTCCGCACCCGCCATTCCTTAACGACTGAAACCGCCTTCGCGAGTATTCTGCCTGCCAAACGTACGCACATCGTTTCTGCTGTACATGGCTATCTTCAACAGCATCAACTCGAAAGCGCACCCTGGCGGGTGGATGTTGTCGCGGTTGCCCTGCCCTATCGTGCGTCTCCCATCATCGACCATGTAGAGGATGCCCTTGGCTGGTGACGAACGGCTGCCCCTCGTCGTCATCCTTGGTCCGACAGCAGTCGGAAAAACAGGGCTGGCGCTTGAAGTGGCAGGGGCATTGAATGGGGAAATCGTCGGCGCGGACAGCCGCCAGGTCTACCGATATATGGACATCGGCACAGCCAAGCCGACCCTGGAAGAACGCCGTCAGGTTGCGCATCACCTGGTTGATGTGATTAATCCTGACGACCAGCTTTCCTTGCAGCGTTATCAGACGATGGCTCTCAATGCGATTCGCGATATCCAGAAGCGCGACCGCCTGCCGCTGCTCGTGGGTGGCACCGGGCAGTACATCACCGCTATTGTCGATGGCTGGACAATCCCCGAAGTCCCGCCAAATGAGGCCTTACGCGCCGAACTGGAAACATTTGCAAAGATGTCTGGCGCAGAAGCACTCCACGCGCGGTTGCAGGAAATTGATCCGGAAGCCGCTCAGAAAATTCATCCCAATAATGTGCGCCGGGTCATTCGTTATCTGGAGATGATCTATGCCACCGGCGGATCGGTTGCATCGCTCCAGCGTAAGCAGCCGCCGCCGTATCGCATCTATCAACTCGGCCTGGAAATGGAGCGGCAGGCGCTTTATGCCCGTTCAGATCAGCGGATTGACCAGATGATGGCGCTCGGTTTTCTGGATGAGGTGCAGGTGCTTCTGGATAAAGGCTATTCTCGCACTCTGCCGTCTATGAGTGGTCTCGGTTATGCGCAACTGGCGTCACATCTGCTGGATGGCACTCCCCTTCATGATGCTGTTGAAGCAACAAAGGCCGCAACCCGTGACTTTATCAAGCGGCAGATGACGTGGTTTCGGGGACACGACAGCGGTATTGTGTGGCATAATGTGGAACAAAGTAGCCCGAACGACCTGATTGATATGCTGGGGGCGTGGTTAGAGGAACGTGCGTAACTGATGCGTTTTGTAAATTTAAACCGCACCGAAAACCCGAACGCGATTGCAGGGTTGTTTCTTCTGATACTGCTGGCGGTCTTTGCCGGGCCAAACGCACTCCCCCGTCTGGTTTCCGACCAGTTCAACTTTGTGTATGAGGGGGTTCCCTGTGAATGGCTGCGTTCTGGTGAAGACCGCGCGACCCATCAATCGTTGATCGGACGCGCCAGTTCTCTCCAGCCCGACTCGCCCCTGAGCATCGGTGTAGAAACGAATGCCCTGCCCGTCAGTCAGGCGACCATCACCCCGCTGCCGGATGCGGCGCTTGTAGTTACCATTACGGTCACGAACAACACGATTGGCACCGTACCTATTGTGCTTGTGCCCGATGATGTCATTCTCGGTGGAAATACAGGCGAAAATGGCCTCGGTCTGGCATTCGCCGGAGATGTCATCAGCCCACAGGCGCAGAATATTGGCAGCTACCCCGAAAACCAGATTCGGCTTCTGGGGCCACGCCAGCGCTGTGTCCATCGTGTCGTGCTGCGGGGAACCGAGATTGATAATCGGCTGGTCAGCGGGACGGGGAGTGTACAGGCCTTCTATCGCAACGGCTCACGCGGGGCGGCCGCCGCCACTGGCGCACAGGCGGCGATTTACCCCGACCAGGGACTCTGGGTGGGGCTGGTCGTGTCACAGCCATTTGATGTGCCCGTCAGCCCTCAATAATGATTTTACGAAACAGGATCACGGCAGGAATTCGACGTAAGAAAGGCCAACGGTGGAGTTTATGACCGAGCGCAGATCAGAAAAACCCGTCCTCACAGTGATTGAAGGCAAATATGCCAATCAGCACTGGGTGGTGAGCAAGGATGAAGTCATCATCGGGCGGGATGATGTCTGTGATATTGTCGTTCCAGAGCGGCAAATCTCCCGCCAGCATGTGCGAATATTTAAGAAGGATAACCAGTATTTTGCGGAAGACCTTCAGAGTCGTAATGGAACGTGGCTTAACAACGTCAAATTAGAGGGGATTCGTGAGCTTTATGACGGTGACGAAATCCACATCGCCCTGGCGATTCGTCTGCTGTTTATCGGCTCCGGCGCAACCGCTCCCCTGCCTTTTGAACTTCCCGAACATATTGGTGGCCGCCTGCGCATTGACCGCGAAGCCCGTCGTGTCTTTATCGGCGATGTCGAGCTTGACCCACCTTTAAGCCTGCCGCAGTATCGCCTGCTGGAACTGCTGTACAACCATAATGGTCACATCTGCACCCGCGATCAGATCGTTGAGGCCGTCTGGCCGGACGTGATGGGCGAAGGGGTGAGCGAACAGGCAATTGATGCCCTGGTGCGACGCTTGCGTGACCGTCTGACCGAACAGGATCCCGAACAGCAGTACATCATTACGGTGCGTGGTCATGGGTTCCGACTGTTGAATCCAACGGATTGAGGATTGATGAGTTATTCTGATAAACCGCAGATTGCGGATGAACAATGGCAGCTTGCCCTTGACTACTGCGGCGATGTGATTCGCCGGGATCGCAAGGAAGGGCAAAGCCGCCAGAGCCAGGTTGTAGCACGATCCTACACCCTGAATGAAGTGCTGAACCGCTTGCAGGTTCGCAAGACCACGCTCGAACAGGCCATGATACGCGGTCTGGTGGTGAGTTTTGTTGATCCTGATAATCAGGTGCGACTCCCAGCTTACGAGGTCGAGCAAATTCTGGGTGAACCGGAACGGATGGAGCAGATCATCGGCCTGCAGCGTTTGGATGCCGATGATCTGATGATGGTGCTGGGGGATGACCCTGCACAGTTGAAAAAGCGGCTGTCCAAAGCTGGGCTGAACGCCAGCCGCTTGATGTGGGACGATGTACGTGGCCGCTGGGGACTGCCCGAAAGCTTCCGCGAGTTCCGAGCACAGGTGCAGCGTGTCGAAGAAGAATGGAACAAAGCCCGCCGCGCCAAGCGACAGGAACAGCGCAGCCGCGTCCGCGAGCAGCGCCGCGAGGAACGCGAACAGCGCCGGGAACTGCGCCGAAAGCTGATGGAAGCGTTCCCGTCCTGGTCACATGAAGGGCGTATTGACCAGCGCATGACGCTGCATGTCGGCCCGCCCAACAGCGGCAAGACGCACGATGCTCTGATCGCGCTGGAAAAGGCAGGAAGCGGCTGGTATCTCGCGCCGCTGCGTTTGCTGGCATTTGAAATTTTCGACCGCCTCAACCAGCGCGGGACACCCTGCAACCTGCTCACTGGTGAGGAATACATCCCGGTGCCGGGTGCGACGATTACTGCCGCGACGGTCGAAATGTTCAATGCCTCGCAGAGCGGCGATTGCATCATCGTCGATGAAGCGCAAATGCTGGCTGATCCTGATCGCGGCTGGGCATGGACTCGTGCCCTGACGGAAGCACAGGCGCCGGAAATACACGTCATCTCACCCAAAACGGCACAATCTCTGATTGAGCAGCTTGCGTCAGCCGCCGACATCCCATTGCAGGTGGTGGAGCACGAACGCCTTGCGCCCATTTCGATTGCCGAGGAAGCCTGGCCGCTGGAGAAACTTCCGCCGCAGACAATTCTGGTCGCCTTTTCGCGGCAGATGGTGCTGCATCTCAAGACGGAGTTGGAGTATCGCAAGCGGCGTGTGTCGGTCATTTACGGCAACCTCCCGCCGGAAGTGCGCCGCAAGCAGGCAGATCGTTTTGCCAGCGGCGAGACCGACATCTGCATTGCGACTGATGCTGTCGGGATGGGGCTGAACCTGCCTGCCGATTATGTGTGCTTCTATGAGATCGAGAAATTCGACGGACGCGAGAAACGTCTGCTGACTCCGGCGGAGGTGCAGCAGATCGGCGGACGGGCGGGGCGTTTCGGCTTCTCCAAAGCGGGCGTGGTGGGCGCGACCAATAAGCGCAACCTGCGCTGGCTGCGTGACCTGTTCTATGGTGATCCCGAAGTACTCACCCATGCACGTGTCGCGCCGACACACGATGATTTGCAGATGATCCCCGGTACGCTGGCGGAACAGTTGAATCAGTGGGCGGAGTTGCAATCCATCCCGGAAAAGCTGCGAGACAAGGTGCGTACCGCTGACCTGACCGAGCCGATTGAACTGGCAAAGATGCTAGAAAAACGCGAGGTCGAGAAGCTGGGGTTGGCGCTGGCGCTGAAGCTGATTAACGCGCCCACCCGCAACAGCAGCCGTTCCTATTGGCGGCGCTGCGCAGATGCCATTCTGGATGAGCGCGCCATGCCGCTGCCCTACCCTGCGCCGGATCGCATCGTCAACAGCCGCCAGTTGGAAGAGACCGAAGTGGCGATTTCATGCGCGGATATTTATCTGTGGCTGTCGCAGCGCAAGGAATTCACTCAGTACGCACCCGATCATGAGCATTTACGGGAATTGCGCTTCCAGTGGTCGGAGAATATCGACCGTGCCCTGCTGGAAAGGCTGGATACAGCGCGGCGCTGCCCGCAGTGTGGCAAGATTCTGCCGATCAACCACCGCTATAAGCTGTGTGATCGCTGCTATTCGGAGAACTTCTTCGACGACTACGAATAATCCTGGGAGTAGACCGAAGGTGGTATCGGGCAAAGGATCGCGGCAAGGGGTCTGCTGTGACCATTGAGCTACACCCGCATGGAGAAACCATCTGAGTGCGGGTGATGGGACTCGAACCCACAACACGATAACCCTCGGCGCTGCGGCCCGAACCACCGGTTTCCTATTTTACCAAAAGATGCAGGCAAAGAGTGCGCTGGTTATATAGAATGCGCGTCTGCCAATTCCGCCACTGTCCCCGTAGGGACAGGCAGGATTCGAACCTGCACCGCTTTCGCGACATGGTCCTCAACCGATAACCCAAACGCAGCGGCCCGCATCTTGTTGCAGTAAAAAAGGCACGGACAAAGGGTGCAGACGGGTGTTATTTGATGCTCTTCCACTGAGCTATCGCTCTTGCGAACGAGCAGGAATCGAACCTGCGACCTTCCCTTTATGTGAGGATAACCCCTTTGCGTCGGCCCGTGCCGATCTTGATTTTCAGAATACGGACAAGGTGTTGGCTGGGAATACACCCCCTCGAACGACTTGTGCACGTCCTGCGGGATGATGAGAGTCGAACTCATGGTATCCAGATAACCCAGACCATTCGGCCCGTATCAAGTTCTAATCCAGCAGCGCGGACAAAAAGGGCGACATGGGTGTTTTTCACCACTGCATGACACACGTGTATGACACGCTGCCACACAGGCGGGATTGGAACCCGCATCTCCAGTGAGATCTCTCTCGTGGAGACTTTCTTTACAGGAAAGCGTGGATAACCCAGGTCTGGCGGCCCGCGCTGCTGATTCAGTTGTTAAAGTGTACCGCGTGTGAAATCGGCGATGACCGCTGGTGCCGCTGTGTCGAAGCCGACCACGTCCAGCATCCCACTGTCGTTTGGGTCAGCAATCGTGAAGTTGTTGGCGACCATTCCCACTACGACCAGCTTGGATGCAATCCCGGTCTTTTCGCGATATTCACGCAGCGCTTGCACCGGGTGAAGCTGCGGATTGGCCCACGTTTCGCTGTCCGTGTAAATCACGAAGGTATCCACCGGGATATTGTTCGCCTGGGCATACACCATCGGTTGGGCACAGTCTGTCCTCCCAAATGGCAAATTGCTGGTCGCCTGCACCACATCCGTCAGGCGCATTTTCGCTGAGATGTTCAGCGGAACAATCCTGTCCTGGAACGAGATAATATGGTAATTGGTTTCCGTCCGCGCCGTGACCATCGCCATCGCCGCGCTGCCATCACGCGGGGTTAACACTGGCACACCTGCGATTGCGCCCGTCGACATCGACCCGGACACATCCAGCGCCAGCATCATCCGCTGGTTGGTCGGTTCCACGTTCTTAAAGGCCAGTTCAAACGCGGTGTCGAGCGCGTCCAGGATGCGCGGTGTGGCTGTCCATTCCTTTCCACCACTACCGTTGGCTGCATGGGGCGCATAGGCACGTCCCTTCAGGCTGAAACCGAGCGCGTACACCCGCATGGCGGAAAGCACCGCAATCAGATGCACACGCGCCTTGCGCAGCGCGTCCGCGTTGGTCAGCTTGCTTACGACCGTGTTTTCGGCCTCGCTGAGCGGCGTGAGCAGCCCCACCCGGCTCATCGTCGCCAGGTTGCGGATCATCGCCGTCATAGGCATTTTGGGCAGCATCGCCGCCCACACCGCCGCTTCATTCAGCCACTGGGTCGGCAGCGCTTCACGCGGCAGATCGTAATCCGTAATCAGCTTGAGCACGCGGTTCAGGTCGGTCGCGGTCTGCACCTGCTCAAACGCCCAGATCAGCGCGAGTGCGTTATTGTCGGGCGGGGTCAGTTCGTTAACCCAGGTCGCTTGCTCGCGCTTCGTCACCCACTTGAAGATGGCGTTCTGCGTGTCCGTTTGCGGTGTCACGTGCGCCAGTCGCAGCGTATCGGTATGCGTCCAGCCTTCGCGCTGGCGGTACTTGACCACCTGATAGGCCAGGTCGCGCCCTTCGAGGCTGCGATACCACGCGCTCACGCCCCGGCGGAGTCCCCTCCCCCAACCACGCATTCCGTTGACAAAACCCGTAAATTGAAACAGATGGGTCGCCGTGCGGCACACCTTCGGCAGTGCATCGAGGGCGTCGCGGCGTGTGTCAGGGTCGCCATGCGCACAGGCCAGCGCCAGTGCGAAAATGGCTGGGTCGTTTTTGGGCGCACGCCCTTCCTGGGAAACAGCGACGATTTCGCGCACGGTGCGCTGCCCGTCCGTGTGGATGCAGTGCAGCACATTATTCGCGTTCTCAACCGTGAGCGCCTGCTCGGTCGCGTAATACGAGCCGCCTTCGCTGCCCAGAATCAGAAATCGACGAAGCCGCTGCCACGAATCGACCTGCCAACTGTACCCACCCGCCGAGTTACGAACCTGGTTCGTGCCGGGGATGGGAGCGTCCTGGGGTGTTTTCTGATTGCTCAGAAAGGTCAGTGCCTTTTTGACCATTGTCCATGCCTCCCTCCCGTTATGAATGTCTGGAACCTGTGGGCAAAACAACTGCGGAATGGACTTTAACACCCGAAGATAAACTCATCCACTCCCGCCCACGTCCACCATCCTATCATATCTATTCTTTAAGTGTCAATAGGGTTCAAATAGGTTCAAATCTATAAATTTCTATACAAATGCTGCGTTTCTGAACCAAAAAGCGCGGGGTTTTGCCCCACGCTTTTGATTTTTGCTGCATCATTTTTATCAGGCTTCGGTCTGCAAGATCATTTCAAGGTACTCCATGCGGATGGTATCGGCCAGTGAGATGCCGAGAATTTCGAGCATTTCCTTGATGCGAGCGGCTTTGATCTCGGCATCCGACTCCGACCATGTGCGGCTTTTGATCTCAATAAAGGTATCCGGCAGCCCTGGACGGACAATTTTATCCACATTCACATAGAACAGAACGCCCTGGTAATGGATACGCCAGCGCATCCGTTCCTTAAAGAGTTCACGTTGCGTGCTGCCCGCAAAGTATTCCTGATAGAAGCGCAGGGGTCGATCTGCCGGGGCGATAAAGCGTGAATGCGACAGCAGGATTGCAGAGTCGAACTCACGTTCCTTCGTGCGCGTGGTGAACGTCAGGCGGGTACGGACTTCCTCGACATTGCCCTGTGGGTTGATCTTGTCATCTTCACGATAGCGCACCCGCACATCCTGTCCGTCAGGGTCTTTGAACAGGAAATACGTGTCATACTGCTTGTAGCGGCTGCTGCGCAGGATTTCCACGTCGCTGTGATCGAGCAGATTTTCGATGAGGGACGGGTCACGCATAATCGCCTTCACCTGTACCTCGAAGCTCTCTGCCTGCTCCACCCCGCCAACCGCCAGCAGCTTGCTGAGGACACTGCCCTCACGAGCGGCCAGGAAGGTGTCAATCTGGCGGGCATACACTGCCGCCTCGCGTTTCAGGGTTTCCACATCCAGCGTCAGCAGTTGGCGGTCGCGCATCAGCCAGCGGCCATGACAGAAAACGTGCGCAACATCGGTGCTTTTGCCTGCATAGACAATTTCGGAATACACTGCGTCGGGGTTGCGGCGGAAGTAAGGCGAATTGTGGATGGTTTCCGCATCCATCACAATCACATCCGCATACTTCCCGGTTTCCAGGCTGCCCGTGACCTCACCGAGGAAGAGCGCTTCCGCGCCCTGCCGTGTTGCCATCAGCAGGGCTTGCCTGGCGGGCAGTGCGGTTGGGTCGTTCTGGGCGGTTTTCGCCAGCAGCGCGGCCAGCCGCATTTCCTCGAACATATCCAGGTCGTTATTGCTGGCCGGGCCATCTGTCCCAATCCCGACCACCACGCCCGTTTCCAGCATCTTGCCCACCGGGGCGATGCCGCTGGCGAGTTTCAGATTGCTGGTCGGGCAGTGTGCGACGGTCGTGTCATTTTCATAGAGGGTATCGATGTCGCTCACATTCACATGCACACAATGTGCTGCCAGCACCTTCGCGTTCAGCAGACCAAGCGATTTGACCCAGGGAACGACGCGGCTGTCATATTCGGCGACGCTGTCTTCTTCTTCCTGCTTGGTTTCCGAAATATGAATGAGCACGGGCACGTCATACTGCATTGCCAGTTGCGCCGCCTTTTTCAGCAGTTCTTCGGTGCTGGAATAGGGAGCGTGGGGAGCAACCGCCGGGGTAATCAGTGGATGGTTGCGCCATTCCTCAATAAAAGTGTGTGCATAGTTCAGGCTGTCTTCGTAAGAGCCTGCGTCGGGAGATGGAAACTTGAGCACCGTTTGTCCCAGTACACCCCGCAAACCAGCCTCAGCCGTCGCCTGCGCCACATCCGCCTCAAAGTAGTACATATCGGCAAAGCTCGTCACCCCACCCCGGATAAACTCAGCACAGGCCAGCTTTGTCCCCAGGCGGCAAAACTCCGGGCTGACAAATTCCCGCTCCGTTGGCATCATATACCCCATGAGCCAGACATCGAGGCGCAGATCGTCCGCCAGCCCGCGCAGCAGCGTCATTGGGACATGCGTATGTGCGTTGACCAGGCCGGGCAGCACATACTGGCCTTCGCAGGAAACGATTTCGTCTGCTTCATACCGGGCGGCAATCTCGGCGCTGGAGCCAACCGCCACAATCTGACTATCTCGGATGGCAACTGCACCGTCGAAAAATACGTCGAACTGCTGGTTCATCGTAATAACGGTGCCGCCAGTCAGAATCACATGGACACGTTCCATCGGTGACCTCTCCCGCTCACGCCCGAAAAATTGGCGGAATTATACATGATGCGTACACTTTATGCAGGAATCTTAAATGCCAGTTAATGCCATCGTGCTGAACCCTATGCCACGCTCACGGACACCATTGTGCTCACTGCAATGGTGCGCCGTCTCCCCAGGAGAAGTTCATGCTCAGCAGCCGTAGCCGCCTTCGCGCACTTGTCTCGCTGCGTCCCCAACCGCTCTACATTCTCGAAGCCGCTTTCATCGGGACGTTTTTCATACAAGCCCTGCGTTTCCTGATCGGGATGCTCTACAGCCGGATCGCCAGCGCTTCGCAGTACCCGGCGGTCGCACCTCTGCTGGGGAGTGAACCCATTCCTGGTTTGATCGATCCACAGGCTGTGAGCGGTGAAATCACGTTCCTGATGTACATGATTGGTCTGCCGCTGATTACGCTTCTGATCGGGCGGGCGCGTTGGCTGCTGCTGATCGGTGCAGGAATGGCCGCGATTGGCCGCTATTTCATGACGGCCAATGTAGCAACGTTTTCCTCCACGATGGGCGCGGCGCTGACGGTGGGCGGCGGGTTGTTCTATCTGGCGCTGCTGGTGCGGCATCGACCGCAGACGATCCCCTATTTCTTCATGTTCTCGCTGGCAGTGGATCAGCTCTTTCGGGCAGCAGGCAACACGCTCGACCCCTCCTGGTCGGCCAGCACCATTGTTTTTCAGACGGCGACTTCGGCGCTGACTTACGGGACACTGCAAGTCATTCTCTCGGTGGTTACGATTGTTCTGAGTCTTCTGACGCTGTTTTTACAGGCACAGCAGCGCAGGCGTGGCGACAAAACACCGCCGCATTACGGCCTGTTCACGGTATGGAGCGGGATTGGGTTGGGCGGTCTGCTGTACATCGAACTCGCGCTGCTGGCGCTGCCCAACAGCATGATCGCGCGTGCAGAGACCAGCTACCGTCCCTACCCTGTTCTTGTCCCGCTGGCGATTGCCGCTACCCTGCTGCCGCTGGTGCCCTGGGTGCGCGTTCGCGCCCGCGAATTTATCAGCCTGTTTGACAATACGCTTCGCGGCTGGGCGTGGATGCTGCTGGTGGCGCTGCTGGTTGTGATCGGCACCCGTGTAGGCGACCTGCCCGGTTTAGGTGCGTTTGTTGCCGCCCAGTTCGCGATGAACATGATGTGGTGGTGGCTGCCGAGACCGCAGGCACAGAAGGAACTCAATTTCAGTGCACTGTGGTTGTTTGTTGGTGTCGTTGTCTTTGCGTTGCTGATCGTCGGCGATATCTTCACATTTGAATATGCTTTTGTGCGAGATCTGGCCGCGCCTCTGACGTTCCTCAACAATATTGTCCCCCCACTGCTGCGCGGTTTTCGCGGGATGGGGCTAGGTGTTCTGCTGCTGGCGATTCTGCTGGCTGCCCTGCCAATGGTGCAGACGCGCCGCCGCATTCCCTGGCCGAGTGGTGGTGCAGGACAGTCGTTCGCTGCGCTGGTTTTGATTGGGGCAATGGGTCTCGCGGGTGCGTTTCTTGCCCGACCGCCCCAGGTGCAGGGGTTGACCAATCCGGAACTGGTGCGACTTGGGAGCTACAACATCCATGCAGGGTACAGTGAATTCTGGAATTATGATCTTGAAGCCATTGCGGATGTGATCGCCGAAAGCGGCGCAAATGTCGTACTGGTGCAGGAGATCGAAACCGGACGCTTGACCAGCTTTGGTGTCGATCAGGTCTTGTGGCTGGCACGGCGCCTGGGGATGGATGCGCGATACTACGGGACGAATGAAAGCCTGCAAGGGTTGGCAGTGCTGTCCCGCATTGAAATCGTCTTTTCCACGGGTTATCCCCTGCCCAGTGTAGGGACACAGACCGGTGTGCAATGGGTGCAGGTGCGTCCTGATGATGCGCCGATCAACATTTTCAACACCTGGCTGGGTGTACTGGTGGATACAGGTGGCAGCCGCACAACGGCAGAGCAGGAAGCTGAACAGCAGGAGCAGCTCAGCGAAATTTTCGCCCTGCTGCGTACTGAATTCCCTGGCGATCAGCTAGGCAGGACACGCACGGTTATCGGCGGCACGTTTAACAATGTGCCGGACTCCTCTTTAATCCAACGGTTACGTGCCTCTGGACTGACAGACCCATTTGCAGGCGCACCTGTTGATCTTTCAATGACGTTTGTGCGTACAGGCCAGCGGGCACGGCTGGATTATCTGTGGCTGACGACCACCCTGCCGTTGGAAGGCGCTGATGTTGTGCCGAGAGCGCCTTCTGATCATCGTCTGGTAGTGGTTGAAGTGCGGCTGCGCGAGCCGTCGGGCTAAAGCCTTACAGTTCGATCTGTCCGCTTTTGATGAGGTCGAGTGCAGAGGTCGCAGCCGCCTGTGCAGCACTTTGTTTGCTGCGTCCTGAGCCTGTTGCCACGACTTTTTCACCAATCGTCACTTCCACGACGAACGCCTTGTTATGGTCGGGGCCAGTGGCGGAAACGGTTTCATATGAGGGAGTCAGGCCGTGATGCGCCTGGCTCCATTCCTGGAGCTGGCTGCGGGCGTCCTTGCGAATAGCAGCGTCCATCACATCGTTTTGCAGGGCGTCCAGTCGGGGAATGATAAAGCCTTTCACCCCTTCCAGACCACGATCCAGGTAAATTGCCCCGACGACGGCTTCGAAGGCACGACAGAGGTTGGTCACGCGCTCACGCCCGCCGCTGCTCTCCTCACCCTTGCCCATCAGAAGTGCTTCGCCCACTTTTACGTCACCGGCAAGCTGCGCCAGCGCCTCGGTTCGCACGAGCGCTGAACGCAGGCGCGTCATCTCCCCTTCCGGCATATCCGGGAAGCGCGAATAGAGCAGATCAGCGGTGACGAAATCGAGGATGGCGTCGCCCAGAAATTCGAGCCGCTCGTTATCTTCAAGGTCTTCATCTGGACGTTCATTGAGGTAGGAGCGATGCGTTAGCGCCTGCCGCAGGAGTTGCGGCTGGTTAAAGTGTACCCCCAGAATTTCCTGAAATTGCTTTAAATCCATCAGCCTTCAAACTTTTTGAAAATCAGCGCAGCATTATGCCCGCCGAAACCGAACGAATTTGACATCACGTTTTTCATCTTTACCTCGCGAGCCGTGTGTGGAACATAATCCAGGTCACATTCAGGATCGGGTTCATAGAGATTAATTGTAGCTGGGGCAACCTGATCGCGCAGTGCAAGTACGCAGAAGACAGCTTCGATAGCGGCGGTCATGCCCATCCCATGCCCGGTCATGCTCTTGGTGGAACTGATCGGAACATGATAAGCATAGTCGCCAAAAACCCTTTTGATGGCTTTTGTCTCCATCGGGTCATTCAACTGCGTGGCCGTCCCATGAGCATTGACGTAGTCGATGTCATCAGGTCTCATCTGCGCTTGCCCGAGTGCATGGCGGATAGCATCGCTCGCGCCGCGCCCATCCGGCTCTGGCGCGGTGATATGGAATGCGTCGGAAGTGCAGCCATAGCCGACGACTTCTGCCAGAATAACTGCTCCACGCGCTTTTGCACTTTCCAGTTCTTCCAGCACCATTACACCTGCGCCCTCGCTGAAAACCATCCCATCACGATCCTTCGCAAATGGACGCATGGCCCCGGCAGGGTCTTCGTTGCGGCGTGAGGTGGCCTGAATGCGATCAAACGCGGCAATCCCAATTGGGATGATAGGTGCTTCTCCGCAGCCTGTCACGGCACGATCAATGCGGCCTGCACGGATTAGATCAAAAGCGTGACCAATGCAATCGGCGCCCGTTGCACAGGCAGATGCAGGGGTGTAGGACGGCCCGGTTGCGCCCAGCATAATACTGACCATATTGCTTCCACCGTTGACGACGAGCATTGGAATGCCGAAGGGCGTTACCTTGCGCAGATCGCCTGTATGTTCGACCAGGAGTATCTGCTCGTGAAAGCTTTCCACCCCCCCAACAGCGGAACCGATGATTACGCTGGTACGTGGTCGCTGTTCATCAGTGAGTTGAAGTCCGGCCTCACTGAGCGCCTCGCAGGCAGCAGCATAAGCATACCATTGATAGCGGTCGTGGCGGCGCATTTCCTTAGGGGAGAGATATGGCGCACCGCTCCAGTCCTTGACCTCAGCGGCGATGCGCACCTGATGGCTGCTGGCATCATAGCGTGTGATTGGCCCAATCCCGCTTTTTCCTGCTTTGATTGCTTCCCAGGTGCTTTCGACAGTATGCCCCAGCGGTGTGACCAACCCTAATCCGGTGACAACGACGCGCCGTGTCATGGAGACCGCTCCCTGAAACTGGTTTTGAGTACTTCAATTGTACGCCTGATGATTCTGATGGTTCCAGTGTAAATAGAATCCTATCTCTGTTTATCAGCGGGATTCGGAATGTATCCGCCTTCGATCCACGTTTCTCCCCCTGGGCCGATTTCCTTTTTCCAGACGGGTACAATTTCCTTCAGACGGTCGATTCCATAACGCGCAGCCTCGAAACAGCCGTCATCACGGTGCGCTGCTGAGCATGCAATCAGCACGGTGTTCTGCCCGACCTCTAACTGTCCAATGCGCTGTACAATCGCAATTCCCTGTACCTTCGGCCACTGGTGGCGTATTTCTGCTGCGACCTGCTGCATTTTCGCCAGCGCCATCGGGTGGTATGCTTCATATTCGAGGCTGGTGGTGCTGGGCAGATGCCCGTCTTTCTGCGTTTCTCCCCGAACGATGCCGCTGAAAAGGCACACCGCACCCGTAGCAGGCGTGGTGATCTGCGCGATTAGATCGTCATGGTTAATTGGCGCTTCTGGCAGCAGAAAGACTTCCGGCCAGTCTGTCTTCGGGCTGCCGCCGCTCACAGGTGGGAAGAAGGCGACTTCATCCCCTTCCTTGACTGTATCAGTTCCCTGAGCAAATTCCCGATTGACGGATGCAATCGCCGCTTTGATGCTGCGTTCGATCTGCGGATAACGGTCGATGAGTACTCCCCGAACATCATCCACCTCTGCGGGAGAAACGGGCAGATCAAGAGTAAGGCGATTGGTGCCAGCGATATCCTTTAGTGTGGCGAAAAGGAGTATCTGAATCTGCATTATCCCTCCTCCGCCCTGTAATCCCCGTGAACACCCCCCCGCTTTTCCAGCAGGCGAATGTCGGTGATACGCATCCCCCGGTCGACCGCTTTTGCCATGTCGTAGATTGTCAGGGCAGCGACGTTGACGGCGGTCAGCGCTTCCATCTCGACCCCGGTTTTGCCAATGGTATGTGCTGTCGCATGAATGTGAACAGCGTTGTGTTCACTATCGAGGGTAATATCCACGCCGATTTTGGTAAGCGGAATGGGGTGGCACAGCGGAATAAGCTCTGACGTGCGCTTGGCCGCCATAATGCCTGCGATACGCGCAATGGTCAGGACATCGCCTTTTTTCAGTGCCCCCTCACGGATGAGTGACAGTGTTTCTGGTTGCATCAGAACGCTGCCGCGGGCAACTGCGATTCGTTCACTGTCGGGCTTGCTGCCAATATCGACCATATCAGCACGGCCTTCTGAGTCAAGATGTGTAAGTTTGGGTTCCATCTTAGGATCATTTTCCGTTGAATTACCCGCAATTATACCAACCTTGTTCTCAAAATCTCGCGCGGGTATACTGCCAATTGACGTTATCTGAGCCATGATTCTTATATAAAGCCGCTACGATCCTTGACTATTGACTGATGTACGGAGTGAGAACTCGCTGCAATGAGCGAATACAAAAAAGGCATGACCAAAACGCGCACCTCCTTTTTTGGCCGTTTGGCCGGGATGCTGTCAGGTGCCAGTGATATTGATGAAGATACCTGGGATGATATTGAAGCCACGCTTGTCCAGGCTGATCTTGGTGTTCCGACCACTGAAAAAGTAATGCAGCAGTTACGTTCGATGGGGCTGCGGCGGCAGGATCAGTTACAGAAGGCTTTGCGCGAAACGCTGCGATCTCTGCTGATATTTCCTCGTCCATTGGATATTGGCGGGCGTGAATTGTCGATTATGCTGGTGGTTGGGGTAAATGGGTCGGGCAAGACCACCTCAATTGGGAAGCTCGCGTTTCGCCTCAACAATCCACCGGAGCGTCGGGTGATGCTGGCGGCGGGCGATACGTTCCGTGCGGCTGCCATTGAGCAACTTCAACAGTGGGGGCAGCGTGCTGAGGTTCCTGTGATCGCCAATAAACCGGGTTCTGATCCGGCGGCGCTCGTCTATGATGCGACCGCGGCGGCAAAGGCCAGAGGCTATAACATTCTGATTGTGGACACCGCTGGGCGGCTGCATACCAATCATAATCTGATGGAAGAACTCGCCAAGATTCGCGCGGTTTCGCAGAAGGTAGTTCCCGGTGCACCCCATGAAGTGCTGCTGGTGCTGGATGGGACGAGTGGACAGAACGCGCTCCAGCAGGCGAAGAAGTTTAAGGAGATGATCGACATTACCGGGGTGATCATCACTAAACTGGATGGTACAGCAAAGGGTGGTATCGTCTTTTCGGTGTTCCAGGAACTTGGCCTGCCTGTACAGTATGTTGGTCTGGGTGAAGGTCTGACCAATCTCGTTAGTTTTGACCCTGACAATTTTGTCCTCAGCCTGTTTGACGAAAACTGAGTGGAAAAAATCACCAGCCTCCAGAATCCCCGTGTGAAGCAGATTCGGCGCCTGCGTGAGCGCAAAACACGCGAGGCCGAGCAGCGCTTCCTCATCGACTATGAGCGCGATCTGGAGCGTGCTTTAGCACAGGGCTTTGAGGTTGACTATCTCTTTTACTGCTCTGATCTTGACCGTGAGGGAATGTTGCTGCCTGAGAGCTTGATTTTTGAGGTTGAGCGCGACCTTATGGAGAAAGTCAGCTATCGGGAAAATCCTTCCTCACTTGTGGCGGTGATGAAGATTCCTTCTCCGCGCCCTCTTTCTGACCTTCTGAGTGGTGAGGAATCGTTGTTGTTGTGCCTGGTTGGGCTTGAAAAACCGGGTAATGTTGGTGCCTTGCTGCGCTCAGCAGATGCAGCCGGTTTCTCCGCCGTGCTTCTTGTTGATTCGCCGTTTGACCTGTACAACCCTAATCTGATTCGTGCCAGCACGGGTGCTATTTTCCTCGGAAATGTTTACCAGTCTACCTCACCTGAAGCTCTGCAATTGTTGAAAGCAGCACGATATCAATGCGTCGGCGCAATTGTTGACGGGTCTGTCTCCCTGTTTGAGGTTGATTTTCGCCCGCACACCGCTCTTATCCTGGGTACTGAGGATATTGGCTTGGATGAACGGTGGAAAGCGGCCTGTGATGTCGCGGCGCGGATTCCGATGCAGGGTCTGATTGCAGACTCGCTGAATGTATCGGTGTCGGGGGCGCTGTTTATGTATGAGGCGGTAAGGCAGCGGTTAAAAGGGACGCTGTGATAGCGTCCCATGTTGTTTGCTAAGCGAATAAGTTGTTGCGCAGGCGCCACCCAGTGACGATCAGCAAAGCGAAGATATAGGCTTCGTGCAGAAGGCACCACATGCACCATGCCTCTAGGATTATGCCCTGCACATAGATCAGATATGCGGAGTACAGTCCGGCGAACAGGACGAGGCCGAAAAGTAGCAGCAATCCATTTTCCTGCAGAAATGGAATGCGATCTTCCAGGATGAGCAGCCCTAGAATCAGGATGTTGACTGCCAGTCCTAGCCACGCAATCGGGATCCCCCACAGCTCTGCATAGACACTGCCCTGTACGGTGCCGCAGCTAAACCCACCGGTTGCTGGACAGGCCATGGGGACTTCAGTGAGCTTGACATAGCTCAGATACACGCTGATGCCTAATCCGATGAACACGAGAAGATAGCTGATTGTTTTGGCGCTTATCGGGAAGCGCGATCTGATTGCAGAGGGTTCAGATGGCGATTGTGCTTGTTGTACGGTCATTGTGTGTTGGTCTCCTTTAAATGGATTTCAGCGAATCGCCTGATTCAGCAGTATCACAGGCAGTTCGGTTTCTGCTGGAACTTCGTAAACGTCTTCTGGAATAATCAGTAGTCCATCGGCATACAGCATTGAGCTAAGTGCCCCTGAGCTTTGCGTTCCTGTAAGGGTTGTTGTATAGCCATTTTCTGATGCTTCTAATTTTACTCTAAGATAGCTTCTGCGTCCGTCGGATTGGATTGCTTGGGTAGTCTTTGCGTGAATGATTCTGCGAAGGTCTGGGCGGTGCCCCATTTTGAGAAGTGCAGGGCGTACAATCACTTCAAATGTAACCATCGCTGATACCGGGTTCCCTGGTAATCCGAAGAACGGTACTCCCTGCAAGTGACCATAAGCTAGAGGTTTGCCAGGTCGCAGGTTGATTCTCCAGAAGTTGAGTTCTCCCATTTGTTCGAGGGTTGATCGAACAAAGTCTGCTGCTCCTACGGATACACCTGCTGAGCTGAGGATGAGATTGGGTTGGTGTCTCAACGCCTCTGTGAATGTGGCTTGGATTGATGCGGTGGTATCGGTGGCGGTTGGCAGGATGACTGCCTCTCCCCCATTTTCCTGTATCAGTGCTGCAAGTGTATAGCTGTTGGCGTTACGTGTTTTTGCGGGTTGTAGTTGTTCCTCTGGCTCGATTAGCTCGTTCCCTGAGGAGATAATAGCGACCTTTGGGCGTTTAAAAACACTTGGGTTGGCGTTTCCTGTTGCTGCGAGGATGCCGATTTCTGCTGGACCTGTAATGGTGCCCCGTTTTAATAGGAGTTGCCCTTTTTGGATGTCCTCTCCTGCTCTGCGGATTGCGTTTCCTTTTGGTGCTGTTTTCCGGATGGTTACATCGTAGGGTAAGGCTGGATCGGTGCTTATTTGCCAGTTGCTATTGGTGTCTTCGACTGGGATAACAGTATCGGCGCCCTGCGGAATAACTGCTCCTGTCATGATGCGCGCTGCTTGGGTTGCCTCGATGGTTTTCTCCGTTGTTTTTCCTGTGGTTTGGTTAATGACTACACGAAGATTTATCGGTGCAGATAGGACATCAGCAGCACGAACGGCATAACCATCCATGCTCGAATTATCCATCAGCGGCAAATCTTCCTGTGCCACAATATCTTCCGCAAGCACACGACCAAGAGACTTTAACAGCGGAACTCGTTCTTCTCCCATTGGAAAAATGTCCGCCAGGATTCGTGCGATTGCCTCGTCTACGTTTAACAGTTCCACCATCAACCCGATCTGAAGCATAAGAGTTTCATCATAGGCTTATTTTGCATCCAACAATATTGGTTGAAAAGGATGAATGTGCTATATAATGAGTGATTAACATCAAGTCAAGCTATGTTAACAGAGGTGTGAGAATGCCCCCAACGGCTGCACCTGCAACGATGAACCTTCACTCGCTGTTCGCGAGTCTCCCTGACCTTACTCCCAATGACAGTGCCTTAATTGAACGCGCATATCACAAAGCGGAACAGGCTCATGCCGGGCAGTTCCGTAAATCGGGTGAGCCTTACTTCACCCACTGTGTGGCGGTTGCGAGTATCCTGGCTGACATGAAACTGGATGCGGAAGCGATTGCGGCGGCGCTCATGCACGACATCGTCGAAGACACCGACGTAACCATTGAAAATGTCGAACGCGAATTCGGGAAAAGTATCTCCCGAATGGTTGATGGCGTCACCAAACTGAAGCACATTCCCATTAATGTGGAAAAAGATCAGACGGGAAAACGGCCACGTGATACAAACCGCGAACTGGAATACATTCGCAAAATGCTGCTCACAATGGGCGATGACGTTCGTACCGTGCTGATTAAGCTGGCAGATCGCCTGCACAACATGCGCACACTTGGCTATATGCCCGCGCACAAGCAGAAGATCATTGCCAAAGAGACAATGGAAATCTTTGCCCCACTCGCCAATCGGCTGGGCATCTGGCAGATCAAGTGGGAACTGGAAGACCTGTCGTTTCGCTATCTCGAACCCGATGCGTACAAGTCCATTGCGCACAGCCTGGAAGAACGCCGCGCCGACCGCGAAGCGTACATGAAGAACATTGCAACTACGCTCTCAGAAGACCTCGCCAAGCACGGCATCACCAACGCGGTGATTACCTGGCGCCCCAAGCACATCTACAGTATCTACCGCAAAATGCAGCGGAAGGGACTCCCCTTTCAAGAGATTTACGATGTGCGGGCGATTCGCGTCATCTGTGACACCGTTCCCCAATGCTATCTGACGCTCGGTATTGTCCATAACCTGTGGCGTCCGATTATGCAGGAATTTGACGACTATATCGCCGCGCCAAAGGATAACTTCTATCAGAGCCTTCACACCGCCGTGATTGACAAGAATGGCAAAACGGTTGAAGTGCAGATTCGCACCTGGGAAATGCACGAACATGCGGAATACGGTGTTGCGGCACACTGGCGGTACAAGGAAGGCAATCGCAAGCATGATGAGCTTTTCCAACAGCGTTTGAACTACCTGCGTCGCCTGATGGAATTCGGGCCAGAAGTCAGCAACGATCCGGAAGCCTTTATCGAAACAATGCGCAGCGAGGTGTTTCAGGATCGGGTTTATGCCTATACCCCGCATGGAGACATCATTGATCTCCCGGTCGGCGCGACTCCAATTGACTTTGCCTATCATGTTCATACCGAAATCGGCAACCGCTGTCGTGGTGCAAAAGTGCATGGTCGCCTTGTCAGCCTGAACTATCAACTCAGGACGGGCGATCAGGTTGAGATTATCACAGCCAAGCGCGGCGGCCCCAGTATGGACTGGCTTAACCCGGAATTTGGTTATGTCCGCACGACCCGCGCACGGTCGAAAATCAAGCACTATTTTCGCAAGCTGCATCGGGATAAGCATATCAGTCTTGGCCGTGAGGTGCTTGAACGTGAGCTTAAGCGCCTTGGGGTAATGGACAGAGTCTCATTTGATGCAGTCGCTGCGTACTTTGACTATACGAATGCCGAGGATTTTCTGTCGGCGGTCGGCGCAGGAGACATTAACGGCTCGCAGATTGCGCATCGTGTTCTGGATGCAGAACGTGCCCAGCAGCGTCTCAAGGAAGCAAATACGCTGCTCAAGGTCAAACCACGAACCATCACCTCGACAGGCGATGACATTGGTGGCGTCAATATCCTCGGCACAGGTGGTTTGCTGGTCAGTATGGCGAAGTGCTGTAGTCCCATGCCGGGGGATGAAATTGTCGGATATGTCACACGTGGTCGCGGCGTAAGTGTTCATCGCCGGGATTGTACAAACATTGTATCGATGTCAGACCCGGAACGCCTGATTGACGTGTCGTGGGGCAGCGATAACGCCGAACGCCGCTACGCTGTGCCAGTCGAAATTGTCGCCTATGATCGTGAAGGCCTGCTTCGTGACATCAGCACGGCAATTGCGGATGAAAAGGTCAATATCGCGGACGTAACGGTGAACACCAAGCAGGATATTGCTACGCTGCATATCACGATGGAGATTGCCAATAATACGCAGCTTACGCGCGTGCTCTCCAAGGTGACCTGCATCAAAAGCGTTGTGGAAGCATACCGCTGTAAATCGTCTTAACCCGGATTGAGGTAAGCCTTTCTTAATTGTAAGTGCTTGCAAAAGAACTCATTGGCTTATATCATGAGATGAAGACAAGGATTTTTCATTTAAATCACGTCTTCAACAATGCAACAGCAAAACGGTACAAAACCGGAGTTCACGCATGTTCAACCACTTACAGACGCTCGTCCGGCAGCAATTGCAAGCGCTCGATGATCGCACGCGGCTGATTGTCGTTCATCCTAATTATCGCGAGCAGCATCAACTGTTGAGCGAGTTTCTTCAGTCTCCGGCCTTGTATCTTCGCGTCAGAGGGACGAATCTTTCGCAGGAACAGCTTGAGCAGCAGCTTGATGAAGTGCTGGCTACGCAGCACCCTGAACAATCAGCGCCCGCAACCACACTCATTCTGGATGAATGCGACCGGGTCAACCGAGACGCACTGAACCCCTTCCTGAACGATTTACTGAACCGCTTTGCGCAAAGCCGCATTGTTCTGCTTGGACGTGATTTACCCCAGGCTTTGATGGAAGACACACAACTGCGGCACCAGATGGCTTTTGTCCCACATGATGAAACAACCATGCTGTGGGATTATGCCCGACGCAGTGAACCAACCCATCTGCTGGAAGTGCGCGCCTTTGGCGAAGGCCGGGTGATTCTCCACGGACAGCAGATTGATAACTGGGACGGAGTGCTGCCGCGAGCGTTGTTCTTCTACCTTGTTGATCGTGGCATGACCACACGTAATGAGATTTTTGAAACGTTCTGGCCCACACTTCCCGTGCGCGAAGCAACCAACGTTTTCCATGTCACGAAGCGCAAAATCAGCGAAGTTCTCGGCATTGATCTGACAACGTACTGGTCGGGCTTCTATCGCATCTCTCCTGACATTCATCTGAGTTATGATGTCATCCTGTTTACGGATATGGTCAACAACAGTGCCATCATGTCGCTTGAAGAAGCGGATCGCCTACTCACCCGTGCGCTTGCCCTGTACCGGGGACATTTCCTGAGTCCAACTGACTCAGAGTGGGCAAAGAAGCGTCGCAGCGAGCTGTCACAGAACTACAGCGAGGCACTCGCCGCACTGGCAAAAGTGAAGGAAGAACTGGCTGAAGACCGTCAAGCGCTGGGGTTATATCTGCGCTCGGCCGCGCTTTCGCCCAATCGGGAAGACCTGACAAGTAGTGTGATGCGCCTCTATCGCAGGCTCAACATGCCAGAAGCGGCGTTGAGTGCTTATGATCGCTTTGTCGAAGCTGCTCAGTCTGACCCAACACTTGAACCTGCCCCACAGTTAGAGCAGATGGCGCTGGCGATTCGTAACCACGTCACTTAAGCATTGGCTGTACCATATCAATAAAAAATGGGGTATTCAGTTGGTTTGAATACCCCATTTTAATGATCGCTATACTGGTTCGTCTCACGACGCTTCCGGCTCAATCTCTCCGGCAACAACCACTTCCTCAATGCCTGCTTCCGGCGGGGTATAAATTGTTTGTATCTGCATCACACTCTGAACCACTTCGTTCTGGCGCGTCGGCTTGAAGACTTCTGCCCCACCTGCCCTGCCGCGTTTGATGACAGGAGCAGCGCTCATCTTGGTCGGTTTTGCCTTATCCTTATTGCTGAGAATTACCACGACATCATCCAGCTCCCCGACTGCGTTCGCGACCACAGAGCGGCTTGTCTTGGGTAAGCGCATGGTGATCACCCCTCCACCTGCCCTGCCCTGTGTGGGATATTCCTCAATCGGCGAAACCTTCGCGATGCCGTCATTCGTAATCGACCACACATACTGTCCATCGTTGACGATATTGGCGGCCACCACCTTATCCTTCTCGCTGGCAAGTTTGATTCCACGCATCCCGCCCGCAGGCAGCCCGGTGGGACGTACTTCGTTCTCCTTAAAGCGGATGGCCTGTGCCTGGTCGGTCGTCAGCAAAACCTCAGCCCTTCCATCGGTTGTAAAAGCGCAGATCAGCCGATCATCGCCGCCGACGTTCATCACGCTGAACACGTTAGACGTCATCCCAGGCAAATCTTCCAACCGAAGCCGCTTCACCTGTCCGGTTTCCGTTGTCAGGAACAGATAGCCTGTTTCCAGGCCAGCAGGCAGGCTCAGCAGAGACGCAATTTTTTCACTGCTTGCGAGCGGTGACAGTTCATGAAACCCTGCCCCTTCCGCCGGGTCTTCAACCTGTGGCAAAAGCTGGACGGGGACGGTTGCGCAGCGCCCTTTTTCCGAGATGAGATAGAGAATCTGCGCGGTCGTCGCCTCCGCCATAAAGCGCGGCGGCTCTTTGGTAGAGGCGGCTACTCTGGGGGCTTCGTTGGTCAGGGTTCGGGCGAGCCTGCCGTTTGTAGTGAGCGTCACCCAGGTCTTTTCTTCCGGCATGAGCAGGTCTTCAACACGTGCACTGCTGGCCGTCCCATCGACGATGACGGTTCGGCGCTTATCCGCATAGGCAGACTTAATAACGCCGAGTTCCTCTGCGATCACGCTGCGCATTTTTTCCGGGCTTTGCAGCAGACCTTCGAGATACTCGATCAGCTTGAGCTTTTCGTCGTATTCGTCCTGAATCTTCTTGCGTTCGAGCGCAGCCAGACGGCGAAGCTGCATATCGAGGATGGCCTGCGCCTGAAGTTCGCTCAGCTCGAAGCTCTGCATCAGCCGTTCGCGCGCAATATCGGCGGTCTGAGAAGCACGGATCAGACGAATCGCCTCGTCCAGATTATCCAGTGCCTTGAGCAGCCCTTCGAGGATATGGGCGCGTTCCTTCGCCCGTGCCATATCATACTCACTGCGACGGCGCACAATCTCCAGGCGGTGATCGAGATAAACCCGTAGTGCCTGTTTCAGGCTGAGCAGACGCGGCTGGCTGTCCACCAGTGCCAGAGTACGGATGCTGAAGGTTTCCTGCAAGGGGGTCAGCTTATAAAGCGCGGCCAGCACGGGCGGGGCTTCTGCGCCTCGTTGCAGTTCGATCACCAGGCGCATCCCCTGCCGATCTGACTCATCCCGCAGATCAGCGATGCCCTCGACCTTGCCATCGCGCACAACACTCGCGATACGTTCAATCAGGGTCGATTTGTTCACCTGATATGGTAGCTCGGTGACGATAATACGGGCTTTGCCGCGTCCCATATCCTCAATATGGGCTTTGGCGCGGACGGTAATTTTTCCCTGACCGGTCGCGTAGGCCGTGACGAGCGTATCCTCCCCTTCCTGACCATCCTGATGGCGATAGACCAGCCCACCTGTCGGGAAATCAGGCCCTTTGACGAATTTCATCAGGTCGGTCACGGTGATGTCCTCAAGCGTATTCCATTGCCTGAGCATATAGATGAGCGCATCGCACACTTCGTTCAGGTTATGCGGCGGGACATTGGTGGACATGCCCACCGCGATGCCCGATGAGCCATTGACCAGTAAATTTGGGAAGCTGGACGGCAGAACCAGCGGTTCCTGCAAGCTGCCATCGAAGTTATCCGTAAAATCGACGGTCGCTTTGTCAATATCGACCAGCATTTCCTCACCGATTTCGGCCATGCGGGCTTCGGTATATCGCATAGCAGCAGCGCTGTCGCCGTCGATGCTGCCGAAGTTTCCCTGTCCATCGACCAGCATATAGCGCATTGAGAAGTCCTGCGCCAGCCGCACCATCGTCTCGTACACGGCCACATCGCCATGGGGATGATATTTACCCAGAACTTCACCGACGATACGGGCACTTTTCTTATAGGGGGTGTCGGCGCGCAGCCCCATATCGTACATTGCGTAGAGGATGCGTCTGTGGACGGGCTTCAGGCCATCGCGGGCGTCAGGAAGGGCACGTGCCACAATCACGCTCATTGCATAGTCCAGGTAAGCATCGCGCATTTCATGCTCGATCCTCACCTGCTGAACATCGCCAATATTCGTCATTAAATTGTCCCCAAAGATAATGGCCTGCCTCATTCTATGAGGTGAGGCGGAGCATGTCAACAAGAATCACAGAATACTTGTTCTATTATACCACAATTTGGCGTACTTGTTGAGCAGACTTCTACCCAACTCCCATAGCATGGTAAGG
>JANRLJ010000171.1:0-22243 GCA_033762735.1 bacterium
ACCAAACACTTGGCACAGGCCAAGCAATTGGATACGCTCTTTGAACAACCTGACAGGGTGTTAGCTAGTCCCGATGAAGCAGCAGAAAAAATCGTCGGTTAAGTCACCCGTGTCAGATGAAATCTTGTCTAATACACTTGAGGTATTGTCAGGATCCGCTTCGACCAGCCCTTCGCAACGGTACATCGTCATTTTATTCCAATTCTCTTTGCGAACCTTTGCATCTCTGCGTCAAAGCCCTTCCTGTTCCTAAGGGTTTGCGCCTCTACGGAAATCCCTTACCCATCTTCTTTGCGAATCTTTGCGGTCTCTGCGCCTTTGCGTCAAATCTTTTGCTTTTCGCTCTCCTATCACAAAAATTGGCACACTGCGAGGCAGGTTACTATAATCGACGCGAAATTAGATTAGTGCTTGTTAAGAGGACTTTGCCGTGAAAAATCGATGCCGGGGCTTACGATGGCCTCAATGACCGGAGCGCGTGCGTTCTTTCTGGCCTGCGTGGTGGTTGGGATTCTGGTCGCGGGCGCGGGTGGATTGGCCTACATCCCAGGTGATGCGGGAGCGATGCCCGAAGCGGCGGCGGATGGCTATCAGGTGTGGCGGGCGAACGGGTGTGTCGGCTGCCATTCGCTCTATGGGCAGGGCGGGACGTTCGCGCCTGATCTGACGCACATCCACAGCCAGCGCGGGGACGATTACCTGCGCGAGTTTCTGGCGAACCCCACCGCGTTTCATCCCGACGCACGCCGGATGCCGCGTTTCGCGCTCACCCGCGCCGAGACCGATCAACTGCTGGCGTTCCTGGATTGGGTAGATGAACAGCCAACCGCCGAAAACTGGCCGCCGCGCATGATCGCCGTGAATGGGATGGGTGGGCTGACGGCCAGCAATGCGGCTACGACCACCACCACAGTTGCGCTGAGCGAGGAAGATGCCGCCATCGAACGGGGACGGGCGTTGTTTTCCGCCGCGCCCGCCGCCTGTTCGACCTGTCATTCACTGGAGCCGAATGTGACGCTGGCCGGGCCTTCGCTGCATGGCATTGCGGATCGAGCATGGTATCGCATCCCCGGTGTAGGGCCAGAAGATTATATCCGCGCCTCCATCCTCGCCCCGTCCGATTATGTGGTCGAAGGCTTCACGGATGTGATGCAGAAGAACTTCGGTGAGGCGCTCAACAGCCAGCAGATCAGCGACCTGATCGCGTTCCTGATGACGCAGGAAGAAGGGTAAGCCGTGATGGAGGCGACGAGAGAAAGCACAGACAGCGGCGCACACACCCTGTTCAAGGCGATGATCGCGCTGCTGGTGGTTTATGCGCTGGTGGCGCTGCTGGGCGCGGCGCAGTTCGTGGATGACCGGACGCTGGCGGGTGTGATGCCCTATCATCAGGTCGGTGCATGGGCGGCGGTGCTGCTGCGGCTGGCGCTGCTGACCGGGCTGCTCGGCGGCGGGCTGGCGATGATCGAAACCGCAAACGAACGGACTCGTGCGCTGCTGCCCTGGCTGGTGCGCGGCTGGCTGGCGCTGCTGGTGCTGGCGTTCTTCGCGGGGCTGCTCGGCCTGCTGGAAGGCCGCGCCGGGCTGGAACTGCCGCCGCTGCTGGACGTGGCACAGGTCGTTTTGCTGCTTGGTTTTATCGGCGTCGTCGCGGATGGGACAAAGGCCAGAGACGCTTTTTCCCTTGTCTGGCTGCTGGGCATGGGGATTGTCGCGGCGGGCGGGCTGCTCGGTCTGCTGCTAACGGGCGATGCACTGCGCGACCAGCTTTACGGGACGCTGGCCGCCGGGCTGCTGCTGAATGTGGGCGCGGTGCTGGCGATGGTCGCGCTGGCCTTTGGGCTGCTGCATCGCACGGGTGCACTCTATAAGGACGGGGCGGAGTCCAGTACCTATTTCTGCGGTGGGCTGCTGGCACTGGCGGGCGGCGTGGTGACGGTCGCGCCGCTGAACGTGGCAAACGGCGGGAGCGTCCTGCTGCAAGGCCTGACAGTGATCGTCGCGCTGTTTGCGGCGGTCATCTTCGCGCTGCGGATTCTGCGGGCGGCCAACGGTGCGCGGGTGCTGCGCTGGCTGGCGCTGGCGGCGGTGCTGCTGTTCGGCGGATTGGGACTGCTCGGCGCGTTGACGGCGGTTGAAGCGGTGGGGCGCTGGACACTTGGGACTCGGTTGAGCGACCTGCAAACGCTGCTGACATCGCTGGCAGTGGTCGCGGTCGGACTGGGTGCGGCGGAAGCGGCGCGTGAGAACGCGCTGCGCGAGGAACATCGGGTTCTGCGGCGCGGGCTGGCGGGTGCGCCGTTCTGGCTGGTGGCGGTCGGTGTGATCGTCGTCGGTGTAGCGCTGGCGGGCGCGGGGCTGGTGCAGGTCTATCTGGAACGGGTGGTCGGCGTCGGCTATCTGGAGACGCAGGAATACCTCGCGCCGCTGTATGCCGCCTGGATTGCAGGGCTGACGGCGGCGGGGCTGGGGCTGCTGGCGTTTGGGCTGGCGGACTAGCCCTCATCCCCCCGACCCCCTTCTCCCTCAGGTAGAAGGGGGAGAGAGACAGTGAAGTTCCGCTCGTGGGAGTACCGATGAACGTGTTCGAGGGTCAATCAAAAAACCGTTGATTGTAGGACACGACATGCCGTGTCTCTACGACGAACCTTAATCGAGGCGGGTGAGGGCGATTCAAATAAATCAGGGGGAACGGCGCATGGAACGAAAGCCGAAAAGACGATCCATTTTACGAGGCCTTTTTGTGGTGTTTGGGGTGGTCATGCTGCTGCTGTGTGGGGTGCTGACCGCCTTCGCGTTTATCCCGGCGGCGGAAGACCCGGTAATTCCGTTAGCGGAGCAGGGCGGCGGGGCGCGGCAGAATGACACTGCTGTGACCGGCCTGCAACTGGCCTGGCCGGAGCAGGCAGAAGTCAATGTCGCGCAGGCCGAACTGGGGCGGCTGCTGTTTTATGACCCCGTGCTTTCCGCAGAGAACAACCTGTCGTGCGCGTCGTGTCATCATCCCGATTTAGGGTTCGCTGATGGGCGGGCGCTGGCGCAGGGTGCGCATGAGCAGAACCTCCGCCGCAGCGCACCTTCCTTATGGAACGTGGCTTATGCCGAGTCGCTGTTCTGGGACGGGCGGGCGGAGTCGCTGGAAGAACAACTGCTGTTTCCGCTGACCAATCCCGACGAGATGGGGTCTGATCTGGACTCGATGCTGGAAGAACTGCGGGCAATTCCGCAGTATGCCGAGCTGTTCGGCGCGGCCTTCGAGGACGGAATCACCACCGACAATATCGTCGCCGCGATTGCCGCCTTCCAGCGCACGCTGATTACGAACAATTCGCCGTTTGATCGCTTCGCGGCAGGTGACTTTAACGCGCTTACGCCCCCACAGCGGCGCGGCTTCGACATCTTCCGCAGCGCACAGACCCGCTGCTTCGAGTGTCATTCGTGGCCCACCTTTACCGCCAACACCTTTCATGTGCTGGGTGTGCCGGAAAATCAACTGGTGGGCGAAGATCGCGGGCGTATCGAGGTGGAGAACGCGCCGAATGCTGATTATGGGTTCCGCACACCGGGGCTGCGAAACGTCGCGCTGACCGCGCCCTACATGCACAACGGGGCATTCGAGACGCTGGAAGAGGTCGTGCAGTTTTATGCCGACGGCGGCGGGGCAGAAGCGGGCGGCGTGGATGTGCAGGTCGATGAGAAGGTGCGCGGCTTTGAACTGAGCGAACAGGAAGTCGATGATCTGGTCGCGTTCCTGATGGCGCTGACGGACGAGCCGGGCGAACTCATCGCTATTCCCGAAAGTGTCCCGTCGGGGCTGGCGGTGGTGGAGCGCATCGAAAATCCAGCGCGTGACCAGGTGGAAGTTTCGGCTGCGCCGCCCTTCGACCCCGGTGCGCCGCGTGACCCGCAGACGATTACCGTCCGGGCGGGGGAGAGCATTCAGGCGGCGGTGGATCGGGCGCTGCCGGGGGATACCGTGCTGGTGGAGCCAGGCGTGTATCATGAAACGGTCTATGTGGATACGCCGGGGATCACCCTGCGCGGCGTGGTGAACGGCGATGAGCGCCCCTGGCTGGATGGGCAGAGCCGCATGAGCGATGGCTTCAACACGACGGGCGACGATTTCGTGCTGGAAGGCTTCGGCATTCGCGGTTACATCGGTAACGGGGTGCTGACCACCGGGGCAGAGCGCGTGGTCTATCGCGACCTGATTGTGGAGGGGGTGCGCGAGGGCGACCGCAGCACGATCTACGGGCTGTATCCGATTGAATGCACCGATATTCTGATCGAAAACACCGTCGTGACCGGAATCGCAGACGCGGGCATTTACGTCGGGCAGAGCCGGGGGCCGATCATTGTCCGCAATAACGAGGTGCACGGCAATGTGACCGGAATCGAGATCGAGAACAGCACCAACGCCGATGTGCATGACAACCACGTCCATAACAACACGGGTGGGATTCTGGTGTTCCTGCTGCCGAACAATCCGTCGAAGGTGGGGTATGGGACGCGGGTGTTCAATAACCTGATCGAGGACAATAATCTGCCGACCTTCGCGGCGGAGGGGTCGATTGTGGCGATGGTGCCTTCGGGGACGGGCATCATGATTATGACGGCGGATGAGACGGAGGTCTTCAACAACACCATCCGCAACAACCAGACATTCGGCGTGGCACTGACGAGCCTGTACGTGATCTATGACCGCAGCACGGTGTTCGACCTGGGGCCGCTGCCGGAGGGCAACTGGATTCACGACAACACCTATGAGAACAACGGCTATGACCCACGCGGCATTGTTCAGGAATTGGGCTTGCCGGGGGCGGATGTGATGTGGACGGGCGATGGCTGGACGAACTCGTTTGATGAGCCGAACGCCAGTCTGTTCCCGCCCATTCTGCCGGGGCGCAGCTGGCCTGACCCGGCGCGGCGGGCGCTGTGGCGGGTGTATGATATCGCCATCCAGCAGTTGTTGGGCGGGTGAGCGAGAAAAGAGCAGTAAAGAGAAAAAAGAAAAAGAGCGACGCAAAGGTGCAAAGTAGGGGCGCACCCGTGTGTGCGCCCGTGATTCAGGGAAAAGACAAAAGCTTTGACGCAAAGGCGCAAAGGACGCAAAGGTTCGCAAAGAAAAGGGAGACGGTAGGGGCGCACCCGTGTGTGCGCCCGTGATTCAGGGAAACGACAAAAGCTTTGACGCAAAGGCGCAGCGTGCGCAAAGGTTCGCAAAGAAAAGGCAGGCGGTAGGGGCGCACCCGTGTGTGCGCCTGTGATGGATGCAGGAAAGACAGGCGCATCACCAATGCGCCTGTTTTTGTTAATACCCTCGCGCTAAATCGACGCGGTAGGGGATGGCTTCACCGCGAGCAGCACCATTCAGGCTTTCAGCCAGGGCGGCCATGCGGCGCTGTTCGACTTCGGCTGCTCCGCCTCCGCCTGCCCGGTGGGGACTCATCACCACGTTGTCCAGTTCGTTGAATGGCACCTCGGCGGGTGGGGTGCTGGTGCGCGAGTCGACATCCGCCGGGTAGCGATACCACACATCGAGTCCGGCGGAGTGCAGGTGGCCGCTGCGGAGCGCCTCGTACAGTGCGGTCTGATCCACGACTGCGGCGCGTCCCACGTTGACCAGAATCGCGCCGGGCGGGAGCAGGGCCAGTTCCGCCGCGCCGAGCAGGTTGGTGGTATCGGGTGTATCCGGCAGGCAGATCATGACGACGTGTGCCTGTGGGAGCAGATCGGGCAGGGCAGCGGGGGGATGGATTTCAATCTCCTTTTCGAGGGCTTCAACTGGATTTCTTTTAGTCGCCAGGACGCGCATCCCCAGCGCTTGACACACTGCCCCAACACGGCGGCCAATCGCGCCGTAGCCGAGGATCAGCACGGTTTTCCCCTCCAGTACAACCGAGGTATTTTCGGAATAGCGCGGTGTCCAGTCATTCTGACGGAAGATGCGATCTGCCGGGAGAAGCTGCTTGGCGGCGGCCAGCATCAGGGCGACGGCCATCTCTGCCGTCATCGGCGCGTTGTGGTGCAGGTTGTGGACGCTTACCTGCGGAAAGTCGCGCAGCAGGGCGCGGGTTTCCTGTGGGAGTCCGGCGAAGGGGATGATGAGGGCGGTCAATGCGGGCGCGGCGGCCAGATGTTCGCGGCGAGGGCGGCCTGTGACCAGGATGACGGTTTCAGGCGGGACGATCTCCCCGGTGGTGAGGTGGATGGTGGGGGAGAGGCGCTCGCGCAGGTAAGCCAGCGCATCCGCTGTGGGTTCGGTCAGCAGGTGGATGTTCATACAAAAAGTGCTTTCTTCCTCAAGCATAAAAGCTGAAAAGATTTAAAGATTTAACCACAGAGGACACTGAGCGCACAGAGATTGAAGGACAAAAAGGGTTGGACCTATACGACATGCCCTGTCCCTACAAGAACATTGTGCGTTTTCTGGTGATCAGGACACCGTACAGGGTATTCCCACCGCATTTTCCTCACTGCTCATTGCTTCCCCAGAGGTACAAAACGTGAAACAAAATGTGGAACAAATGTTTCACCTTTGTACCTTTGTTTATGCTACTTTAGCAATTAGCAGTTAGCGATCAGCTTTTAGCAGAAGAAGCTGACCGCTGAAGGCTGATCGCTCTTTAACAACGTCTGCGGGGTAGTAGGCTGCCGGTCTTACGGGACGCGGCAGGCGAGGCCAGCGGGCTTGATGGCTGCCCCCGTCTGCACCACTCGAACAACCGCGTGTGGACGGCGAGAGGCAGCAATTTGCTGACAGCTTTCAGCGAACAGCAATCAGCTTTGAGTCGGTTTGTGAAGGCAATTTGCCTTGAAGCTGAAGGCTGAGGGCTGACCGCTGATAACTTATGGAGCAACCAATGCACACCACATGGAACACAGCGGTGAAAACCCTGAACGTCGGGGAAGGGCGCGTGGGCGGGTATCTGGTGGTATGGGGAGATCCCGGCCAGCGCGACTTGCAGGGCGAGTATTTTACGCCGGAGACGGAACTGGGGCTGGATTGGTACAGCCGCCGCCCGGTGCTTTACCATCACGGGCTGGATGGGAATCTGAAAGCGGCGGTGATCGGAGAGATCGACACGCTGGTGCTGGACGAGGTGGGTGTGTGGGCAGAGGCGCAGTTGGATTTGCGCCAGCGCTATGTCCATGCGGTGCGCCGCCTCGTTGAAAAGGGCATTCTGGCGTGGTCGTCTGGCAGCCTGCCGCAGTTGGTGGAGGTAGGGGGCGATGGGCGCATCAAGCGCTGGCCGATTGTCGAAGGCAGCCTGACGCCGACTCCCGCTGAGCCGCGCCGGACGGACGTTCGTACCCTCAAGAGTGCCTATGCAGCGCTGGGTGCGGAGGCCGACTGGCACAATATCCAGGAACAATGCGAGGACACAACAGGTCGTGTCCCTACAAACAAACGTCAACATCAAGAGGACATCATGCAGGACGAAATCACACTGAACGAACGCGGGCGCAAGCGGCTGCCCATCGCCAGCGAGGCAGACGCGAACAAGAGCGGGAGCATCACCGTCGCCAGCCCGTTTGATCGGCTGGACGCGCTGGACATGCTGCACGGGTATGTGCTGCTGCGGGCGGCGAAAAGCTTCCAGGGCGTGAGCGAACGCTATGCGAATGCGCTGGCACACAAGATCAACAAAGCGGGGCTGAGCGGGATCAAGGCCGATGAACTGAGCTACAGCACGCAGACCGGGTTTGGCGATGAGTGGGTGCCGGATTTGTGGAGCGCACAAATCTGGGAGAAGGCGCGGCTGGACAACGTGATCCTTCCGTTGTTCCGGGGCATCGAAATGCCCAGCAATCCGTTTGAACTGCCGATTGAGGGGGCAGACCCCAGCGTCTACTTTGTGCCGGAGACGAAAAGCGAATCCGAGCTGACGCTGGGCGCGGCTAACACCATCCCCGACAGCAAGATCGGCAGCGGCAAGGTGCAGCTCAACGCGAGGAAGCTGGCGCTGCGGGTGGGCTTTAGCGCCGAACTGGTGGAAGACGCGGTGGTTCCGGTGCTGAACATCTACCGCGAACAGGCGGTGCGGGCGATTGCCGACAGCCTGGACTATGTGCTGCTCAACGGCGACACCACCAACGCGGCGACGGGCAACATCAACAGCGACAATGCTGATCCGGCGGACACCGAGCGCTATCTGGCCTTCGACGGGCTGCGCAAGCTGCCGATTGTGACCAACACGGCCAACGCCATCGACGCGACGACGGGCGACGCGACCGGGGCGGTGACGCTGGCGAAGCTGCGAGCGGTGCGCTTCCTGATGACGACTCGCTATGCGGCGCGTCCGGCAGACCTCGCCTGGGTGGTCGATGGCAATACCTACGCCAAGCTGCTGGGGCTGAGCGAGTTCCTGACGATGGACAAGGCCGGTGCACTGGCGACGGCCATGACGGGGCAGATCGGCTTCGTGGATGGCATTCCGGTGTTTATGAGCGCGGAGATGCCGCTGACCGACGCCGACGGCAAGGTCACGAGCGCAGGCTCCAACACCAAAGGCACGGCGCTGTGCGTGTACCGTCCGGGTTGGATGGTGGGCTACCGCCGCCGCATCGCCGTGAATGTGGATTATCTGCCGTACTACGACAGCTATCAACTGACGGCGACAGTTCGTGTGGCGTTCAACCGCTTCGACAACGAGGTGGCGAGCGTACTGTATAACATCAGCGTGTAAGAGGAAGTACCGAGTTGTGAGTACTGAGTACCGAGTGCTGAGTACCGAGTGCTGAGTATCGAGTAGTGAGTACCGAGTAGAAGTGATTCGGTACTCGTTGCAGATATGATCGAATGGGGTGTCCGCGAGGATGCCCCGTTCTGGTTGGAAGCAATGAGCGATGAGCGGTGAGGTTGTGTCTTGTAAGCTGCTTCGCGGCAACTTTTAAACTCGAAATTTACAAACTTTTCAGATCGTATTAATCGGAAATGCGCTACACTGAAACGGTAGGTAAACGTTTTCATAACCGAAGTCTGATCTCTGTAAATCATGCAATGACATCACCACAATCACATCAATATGGGAACAATCGCATGACGACTGCTGTAGACGTACACTGCACGCTGACGTTCCGCCCCGATGGCCTGCCCGTCATCACCTATCAGAAGCCGACGCGCCAGAGTGTTGATGAATGGCTGGCGCATGTGGATACGCTGCTGGCGGCAAAGCCCGGCCAACCGCTGGATTATCTGCTCGACCACCGACGCATTGATGCGCTGCCACCGCTGACGTATGCGGTTGGTGCACTGCGCGAGTGGCTCCGCCGCAACCCACAACATCCCCCGATTCGGATTGCCTCGCTCCATCCCAGCGGAATGCTGCTGTCGATGATCGATAGTATGGTGTCGCTGCTGCGGGCGAACCGGGTGCAGGTGCGCTTTTTCCGTGACGAGGCGGACGCGCTCAAGTGGCTGCAATCGGACAAATAAAAAACGCCCCAATGTTCAGGGGCGTTTTGATTTTCAGGAGCAGCCTCAGGGTGCGCCTTAGCGGGCGAGGGTCAGCGTCAGGCGGATGAGCGCGGCGCTGCCGTCACCGCTGGGCGCGGTGGAGATGGTCGCGCCAGAGAACAGCGCGGCGACCTGGCGGAAGAGGGCCTGCTGCTGCTCGACCTGCGCCTGGGCAGCGGCGAAGTCAAACGCTTCCGGCGTGACTTCTGTCCCCATTTCGGTCACGATGTTGCTAAAGACGTTATTAATTGCCGGGCCAGTGCCGAGGGTGATGTCGCCCAGCAGCGAAATGGTGGTGGCGTCGGCATACCAGACGGTCGTGGCGTTGGGCAGCACCGTCCCCTGTGCAGAGGCAGCGAAGCGTTCCGCCGTGTTCAGCCCGCCGGAGCCTTCCAGCGCGGCGGTCGCGGCGTCACGGGTGCCGATGACCAGGATGCGGTCGTTGGCGGCGGCGACCACGTCAAAGGCCGGGGTGGAGTCCTGCGCCGGGACCGCGATGACGATGGCGCTCGTTCCGGCGATGTCTTCACGGGTGATGGTCGTACCATCGGCGGGCGGGTTTTGTTCCAGCGCGGTGGCGACCCCATCAACAAAGGCCTGGGCGCGGGCAGCGTCGGTCGCTTCCACGATCAGCCCGAAGTCAAAGCCCAGCGAGTCAATCTGTGCGTCGGGGTAAATCGGGGCGGTCAGCGCGGACGGGGTGCCGGGTTCGGGCACGTCATACGTCAGGAAGACGGCGTAATCCCCGGTCAGCCAGTCGATGAGGCCTTCGCGCAGCGGGACGCCGGTCAGCAGTTCAAACTGTGCATCCACCTGTGCCAGTCCGCTTTCGATGTCTTCGGCGGTCACGGGCGAGTCCCCCTGCTGAGACAGGGCGGGCAGGCTGGCGATCACACTGTCATAGACCGATTTCAGATTGGTGCCCTGCACCACCAGCGTGGCATCGGCGGGGATGTTCGCCAGGAAAACGGGATCAACCGCGCCTGTGTCGGGGATGGTCACGCCCTGTGCCTGAAGGTCGGGCAGATCCACCAGCGATTGAACGATGTCGAGCGTGAGCGTGTTGTCGCCGATGATCGTGGCGCCGATGGCGGTCGGGCCGGGGATAACTTCCGAGGCTGCGGACGCCGCCATGCCGCCTACTTCGCCTGCCGCCGCGCCAGCCATTGAAGTCACGTCGATCAGACGCGCATCGACATAGGCCACCACGTTGTATTCGGTCGCGGGAAGCTGGCCGAGGGTGGCGGTGAAATCGGCATTGGCCGCCAGCGAACCATCCGGCGCGGTGAGCGGGAGCAGATCGCGGCTGGTGGCGAGGTACAGAGCGCTTTCATTGGCGGCGATGAACGTCCCGGCATTTTCCAGCACGACGAAGCCGTTTTCCTCGGTGCGGGTGGGTGCCTGGCCGCCCTGCGAAGTGAGGGTTTCCACCAGCGAGAGCGCCGCATCACGGTCGGTAATTTCCGCCGAGAGCAGAACGCTGCCGGAGCCGTCGGGCAGGCTGTAGCCGCTGAGCGTCACCGCATCGCCCAGCCAGGGGCGGACGACCGTCGCGAAATCGCCACCGAGCGCCGCTGTGAACAGGTTCAGTCCGGCACGCAGGCCGAGGCCGGGCGGGATGCCGAGTTCAGGCGGGAGGCTGCCAGAGAGGCGGGTGATGATGGCGTCGAGCTGGTCGATGTAGGCGTCATCGGTGCGGAGCGCGAAGTAGAAATGCACATCGCCGGGGATGTTGTCGGCCTGGGGGTAAGTATCCGCGAACTGCGCAGCGGCAGGCGCGGGACTGACGAGCACGGCAGCCAGCAGCACAAAGGCCGCTGCCGCCAGCACTAGCTTTCCAAATCGGGCTGGTGCGGTGCGAAAAAGCATTCTTTTCCTCCGAGTTGTGTTAATGTCCGTTGTGCATCGTAGCACGAGTCGGGGCTGCGCGGGGTACACAGTTAAAAGAAATACGCCGAAAGACGGAGGTGGGTTGCAGAAGGGACGCAAAAAGCCGGTTTTCAAGACCGGCAGCATTGTCATAACGATGAAAGGCTGTAGTGTCAGTAAGTGGTGTGAACAGCGAATTAATGCAGACGTTCGTTCACCGGGTGTTTGGGCAAACCGAGGCGATACACTTCGTTTTCAAGGTCGTGCAGGGCGGTCTGGGCGCTGGACATATAGACGCGCGCGATGTCGGCATTGCCGGAGAAGAATTCCTGAAAGCTGAGCAGGACTTCGGCCATGCCCTTGAGCAGGCACTGGCGGGCACTGGCGACGAAGGGCGGGAAGTCGGCCTGTTCAAAGCTGGAACGGATCATCTGGAGTTCATTGAAACGGGCGGCCACGTCGTCGGCATTGGTGTTCATGCTGATGGAAACCGTCATGTCAAAAAACTGGTCGCTGTAGATCATGGTGTCGCTCCACCAGGCCTGGAGCATCAATTCCTGAACCGTTTTTGTCTTCATGGGTATACCCTGATAAGTACGTCCGAGCGTTTTTGTTCACCCTTGTGTGAAACGCTCACTGTCGAATGAGATTACACCCATGCTATCACAGACTTTCGCGGAAAAAACGTAAGGGGCGTGAATTTTTTCCCAAAAATATATCAATAAGGTAAAATTGAGGATGAGTATAAATATTTTTTAATTTTTATGGAATGTCGAGGGATTGAGGGGAGGGGAGCATGGCGCACCATGCCCCCGAAACAAGCTTATTCCGCCGAAAGCGTGAGGGTAAAACGGGCAAGTACGCCGTCGTCTGTGGCGGCGGCGGAGATGGCGGCGCTGTCGATCAGGTTCAGCAGGCCTTCGATCTGCGCGAGGTTGGTATCGATGCTGTCCAGCAGACCCGGCACGGCTTCGTTCACCTCAGTGTACAGATCGCGCAGTGCAGCTACATTCACCAGCCACACAGTCTGCGGCGACTCAACGAACAGCCCTCGCTCGAAGGCGTAAATGTCAGAATCAGGCAAGGCGTCCCCATCAGGGGAGAGGCCGAACTGCACATTAGCGGTCGTGCCCGCCGCCACGAATTCATCACTGGAAACCAACTGCCCCTCGGCGATCAGCGGCAGGCCGTCGCTTTCGCGGAAGAGGAAGTCCTGCGGGATGGTCAGCACACCATCGCTGAAGGTGGCACGGGGGAAGCTCTGCGTCACAAGGCGGGCGATGGCGCTCACCAGCAGGGCGGAGTCCCCGGCATTGTCGGTGCGCAGCAGGAAGCCGGGTTCGATCAGAAGTCCGAACTGGTCGCCTGCTTCTGCCACGTCAAAATCGAGCGTGAGGGCGAAGTCGCCGTTCGCGCTGGCGAGGGCATCGTCCAGCGGTTGGCCGATCACCCCCTGATAGGCGAGGCGGATGAAGGTCACGAGGTCGGCCAGCGTGGGGCGCTCGGTCATAGGCTGATTGGAGAAGCCCATGTTGTTGGCCTGCACCAGGGGCGAGAGCGCTTCCAGCAGTTGCAGCCCGCCGCTGATGTGACCGCCGAGGTTGTTCCCCAGGATGACCAGCGGTGTATCGGTGGGGATGCGGGCGGCGAGGTCGTCCAGATCGAGCGGGGTGCTGCCCAGGCCGATGAGGGCGTTCAGGTCGCCGCCTGCTGTGACCACATCGACCGTCAGCGCCCGGTCTTCAAGGACGGTCAGGCCGACGGCAAGACTGCCAATCTGGTCGGCCAGGTTATCGAGGCCAAAGGGTTCGGCGGCTTCTTCCGGCAGATCGAGCGCGGCCTCAACGCCTTCACCCGTGACATAGAGCAAGGCGTTGTAATCGTCGGCGGGCAGGGCAGCGAGCGTATCCTGAAACGCGCCGTCATCCGCCAGCGAAGCCACATCATCGCCGGGGAGGATGACCGTTTCCAGCGCTTCCGGTTCGCCGATCAGAGCGACATCATCGGTCAGCAGCGCCGAGGTAAAGGGCGGATTGCTGCCGAAGCGAACATCAAAGCGCACCGTGCCATCTTCCTGTTCGGTGCGTTCGACGATGGCTTCCCCGTCGGAAAGTTCGGCTTCCAGGAAAGCATCGGCGGCATCGCGGTCGGTGACGGAGAGGAAGTAGAGGGGTTCAAAGGTGCCCAACCCCAGCGGAAAGGCCGCCGCGACCGTATCCCCCAGCCAGGGTCGCACGTCTTCCTCAAAGCTGTCAATTGTGTCATCGGTAAAAACGTCGCGCACGGTTGCATCCTCCGGGATTGCTCCCGGTAAGGCAGCACTCAGGCGGGCAAGCAGGGCATCCAGCGTGTCGAGATAGGCCTCGTCGGTGCGGATGACGGCAAACAACTGCGTCTCCGCCGGGGCATAGGCGGCCAGCGTCGTGAGTTCATCCACTGGCAGGGCGGCAGCCCTCCCCACGCCGACCATCCCCAGCAGGGCGACCAGAAGCACAAGGAGCATGAATTTACGCATCGCGGTCTTCCTCCTCATCATCCGGCGAGTCAGCCGAATCGGAGTTCAGAAACGGATTGTCGGACGGGTTGTGGGTGGGGCGGTCGCGCTTGTCGCTGCGGAAGGGCAGGTTGCCATAGGGTGAGGGCGGCGGCTCCTGCCTGGAGGAGGACAGGCGGCGGATTTCGCTCAACTGGCGCTCGTGTTCGGCGATGCCATCCAGCAGGAGTTCCAGAATCTGGCGGAATTCCTCCCGAAGCTTCTCATCTTCGGTGTCGATGATGAGGCGGCGCAGCAGAATCTTGGCCTCGTCAAAATAGGGATTGCGGTTCATGGGTGATTGCCTCTGTCTTCTATCAGAACTTCAAAATCATCGTAAGGACACATTATCCGTTTCAACGAGTGGCCGTCGGACGCACGGCCTCAGTTGCGGCAGGGGCTTCCGGTGTTGGAGCCGGTGTGTTCGGCGCGACGGATGTGCTTGTCGGCACCATCATCGGGACGGACGCAGTGGGCATGGGCAGCGGTTCGGCAGGTTCATCCTCGATGGTCAGCGTCAGGCGGGCGGTGATGGCATTGTCGTCGCTCATGCGGGCGCTGATGGTGGCGCTTTCCAGCACACCGAGGAAAAAACCGATCTGGCGCAGATCATTTTCCGGCACGAGGACGCTCAGCGCGGGCAGCGCTTCGGTCAGCGGCGGTACGTTGATGAAATATACGATAAACGGGTCGGGCAGCAGCAGGGTCTCCGCCGCGTACTGATAGACCGGGCTGTCCAGCAGACGGTCGCCCTGTGGCAGCAGCGCATCTTCGACCGCCGGGCGGCTGCCGAGCGCGAAGACTTCTTCATTCGTCCCGATCAGCAAATTCAGTTCTTCCGCCAGAATCGCATCAGGCGGGACGATACCTTGCAGCAGCACCCGCAGCGGCGCTTCCAGCACCAGGGCGCTGCCCTCCCCGATTTCTTCCTTCGCTGAACCGAGTTGGTAGGCGTTGGCAGCGGTTTCAAGCTGGGTCAGCACCGCGCTGGCCGCGTCGGGGTCGGTCGCCTCGAACAGCAGCCCGGCATCGAGCGTGACGCTGAGCGGTTCATCGACCGTCAGCAGGCGTAGATAGCTGGCATAATCTCCTGTCATCCAGCTTAAGACATCATCTTCGAGGTTCAGCCCGGTCAGTCCCGCGAACAGCACGCTCAGATTGGCGCGGGTGAGGCCGCCTAAACTGACTGCGCCCAGGTCGAGCCGCGAGAGCAGGTCGATTTCCGGCGGAACCTCTGTGCCTTCGATCAGCGTCAGCGCGAGGATCGTATCAATCTGCGCTTGCAGCAGCGGACCGAGGGCATCCAGCGACTCAAAGGCGGCCAGAAATTCGGGGCCGAAGCCGTTGTCGTGGATGACGAACTGCGCGTCCGCCGGGATGTTGGCGGCGAAATCGGGATTGATCGGCGTTTGCGCGATCATGCCGGGCTGTGCATCACGGGCGGCGGCGGTGGCTTCATCGAGTGTGTTGACCACATCGAGCACAAGGTTTCGATCTTCGAGGATAGTCAGGCCAGCGGCGACCTGCCCAATGATGGCGGCGGATTGTTCCAGCGACGAGAGGATGCTCAGTTCCGCCGCGCTGAAATTCGGGGTCTGGAACGCCGCCATCTGTTCGTCCAGCAGCGCCAGCGACGATTGCGTCAAGGCCTGTGCATCGAGATAAACCAGGGCGTTATAGTCATCTTCGGGCAGGGCGGCAAGGGCGGCGGTGAACAGGTCGCTCTCTGCCAGCGAGTCTTCCGGCATCTCATAGGCGGCGGTCACGGCGGCTTCTGATGCCCCGAAGATCAGCACGTCGTCGGCGATCAACAAGGCCTCGCCCTGGTCGCTGACGATCAGGACATAGTCGTCGCTTTCGGTGCGCGTATCGGTGGGCACCATGCGCATTTCGTCGATGAAGGCTTCGGCGGCGTCGCGGTCGGTGATGTCGATCACCAGCAGCGCCGGGAAGGTCGGTATAGAAACCGTGTCCGCTGTGATGGCATCGGCGGGCAGGCCGACGGCGATAAAATCACCCAGCCAGGCGCGGATGGTCGTGTCAAAATCTGCACCGGAGAGCAGACTGAAAAGGGTGCGGGTGGAGATTCCGGGCGGGATGAGGCCGGGCAGTCGGTTGCCGACGGCATCCAGCAGGGTATCCAACTGATCGAGATAGGCGTCGTCGGTGCGAATGACACCGAAGGCGAGGGTGTCTGCCGGGAAGCGTGCGCTGGGTGCGGAGAGTTCATCAAGCGGGGTCGCCTGGGCGGGGCTGGTGAGCGCGAGTGTGAGCGGCAGCGCCAGCAGCAACAGCAGAAGGAGCGTTAAGGGTCGTTTCGTCACGTCCTGTCCTTTTTATCTAGGGGTGTGGCTGTCGTGCGAATAGTTCAATTATAGCTTATGTGCCTCTTTTCTGAGGACGGTTGGGACGGCTTTCTGTGGCATCATAGGGGGAGGAAAACGCAGGGATGGGTTCACGAATGTTTTGAACCGCCAAGACGCGAAGCGCGCCAGGTTTTTTTATGAAGCTCCACAAATTCTGCTGGAAGCGATGGATGATGACGGACGCTGATAAACGGCGCGATTTCTCAAAACGATTTTTCCTGGCAGGGGTCGTGCTGGCGAGCTTCGCGGCCTATGGTTTTCTTCCGGGGAACGAAGGCAGCGCGGCGATTGCAGCGGCACTGGCGCTGGGGAGCGTCATGTGCTGGATGGTCGCGTTCGGTCGGCTTGCCCCGGACATCGCCGTTGCAGGTCAGTCCACAGCCAGCCCATCAGCGCGGCTTTCGCTGCGATGGCTTCCACTTCTGACTGGCGTTATGGCGCTTGGCCTGCTGGCGCTGGTGAACGTGGCCTATGCAGCTTATACAGGTTCGTTCACGGCGCTGCTGTTTCTGGCGAAAACGCCCGCGAGGATGCAGATGGCGCTGCTGTTCGGCGGGAGTGTGCTGGTCGGGTGGGGGCTGGCGGGGCGGCCACAATCCTTTGTTCGGACATGGCACGCCGTGTCCCTACAAGGGCGCAATTTCAACTTATCGGACGGGCGAGGCACGCCTCGCCCCTACGACACCATCATCCTTTTTGCGGGTGTGCTGGTTCTGGCCTTCGCGCTGCGAGTGGTGAATCTGGAATATGCCGTGCATCGCTTCGTGGACGAGATTCATTCAGCGGCGGCGGTGGCCCATCTGCGTGAGACACCGACCACGCCCATCCTGACGCATTATGGCACGATCACCAGCTTTCCCTGGGTGTATCCGCAGATGCAGGCCTGGGCGGTCGAGCTATACCGTCCCACGCTGACCGCGCTGCGCGTTATCAGTGCGCTGTTCGGCACGGCGACGGTGGGCGCGGTCTGGTGGCTGGCGCGGGTGCTGTTTCCACAGATGCGCTGGCTGCCGCTGCTGGCGGCGCTGCTGCTGGCGACCTTCCCGCCGCATGTGCATTTCAGCCGACTGGGACTCAACAACATCGCCGATCCGCTGTTCGGGACGCTGGCGCTGGCGTTGGTGTGGCGCGGTTTGCGCGACGGTCGGCAGGGTGATTTTGCCTGGGCGGGGGTGATGCTCGGCCTGACGCAGGTCTTCTACGAAGGGGGACGGCTGCTGTATCCGCCGCTGACAGTGGGCACGGTGGTGGTGTGGTGGATGGTGGGGAAGAGGCGAAATGATGTTATTGCGTTGATGGCTGCTGCACCCCTCCCCTTCGCCCCTCCCCAAAGCGTTGAGGAGGGGTTGGGGTATGCAAATTACTCACTCCCGCAGGACGAGCGTATGAGGGGTGCGGGGGGAAGGGTGAAAATGCCCCCTTTCCAGCTAGCGGCTGGCCTGCTGGCGTTCGCGCTGGTGGCCGCGCCGCTCTATATCACCACCTGGGCACATCGCCTCCCGGCGGCGGCACGCTTCGAGAAGATGAGTTATCTGGCGCGGCCTGAAATGGCGGAGGAAACGGCGCTGGTGGCGGGCGTCCACGCGCTGCGCGATGTGCTGTGGCATTTCGTCCAGCGGCCAGAAGAGAGCTGGTTCTATGGCGGGGAAACCGCCCTGATCCTCCCCTGGCTGATCCCGGCGCTGCTGGCGGGCGTGGCGCTGCTGCTGCGCTGGGGGCGGCGAGTCCCGGCGCTGGGGGTGGTCGGCCTGTGGCTGCTAGGGGTCATCGTCGGGAACAGCCTGCTCTATCAGCCGACGTTTTCGGCGCGATATGTGGTGGCGCATCCGGCGGCTGCGCTGGTGCTGGCGCTCGGCCTGTGGGCGCTTGCGCAGCGCGTCACGCCACGTCCGCTCGTGCTGGTCACGGTCGCGGTGCTGATCGCCGCCGGGCAGACGACCTACTATTTCCGCGATCATCTTCCCGTCTACAACCGCGCCGCCGCCATCAACAACGCGCTCGATGATGTGTTCTTCCGCGCCGTCACGCTGCCACGCGGCACACGGGTGCATTTTATCACCAGCGCCATCATTCCCCAGTTCAACATTACCAGCTATCTGCGCTATCGGGGGCGGCTGAATGATCTGGTGATCGAGGTCGTCCGACCGCAGGATGTGACGGTCGCCTATCTGGAAAACCTCGCGCCGAATATTCCGCGTGCGTTTTTCATCGCCGCGACGGACGATGAAACGCCAGCACGACTCCGCGCCTTCCTGCGGCTGGAGCCACCACTGGACAGCCCGTATGATCTGCCGCCGGAGCAGCAGTACTGGTTGTATTATGCGCCAAGAAGCAATGAGCGATGAGCAACGAGCAATGAGACAGCGCGTAACCTGTTCTCGTTTTTAAGTGTATGTGAGAAGTGAAGACAGGATGGTGATGGTACGGCGAAGTGTAGGGGCGCACCTACGTGTGCGCCCGAAGGGATTCCCTGAATCTGTTATGCTTTGGTAAAAACAGAGTTCAGCAATAGTGCAAGATCAGAGTCAACAGATTGAATAGATGCTGTGCATCCCGCCCTCACCCCATAAGCGCAGCGACACCCTCTCCCTCATGGAGAGTGCCTCTTGCAGAGGGGCTTAACAACCAGACTCTCCCCCTTCGCCCTGAGGGAGATGGGGGCCGGGGGGGTTGAGGGCGGGAAGGAATTCTGTTCTTGTATTATTCAACTCCTCAGCCCTGATTCTGCAACAGGGAACCCCGGCGGCGCGAGAGGCGTCTTTTCCCACGAAAGGCGGAAGACTCCCGCGCCAAAGTCCGGCATGATGAACATGACCCAAAAGGGTTCGAGTGACCTCTGGCCTGGGGAAAAGCCCTGTGCTAAATTTGGCATTATGACTCAAAAACCCCTGAGACAATCCAGCCAGGCGGATGATGTACCGCCGATTTACTGGTTCGCCTTCCTCGGCGCGACAGGCGCGGGCGCGATCCTGATGTGGTTGTATATCGCCCCGGCGACGGCTGTTGTGTATGTGGGGGTGATGCTGGCCGCGCTGATCTTCACGCTGCGCTACGACCCGCCCACACGGGGGATACCGGGGATACTGTGGCGCGGCGTGCTGCTGGTGGCGGCGCATCGCCTTACGCTGTCACGGGTGATCGCTGCGGCGGGGCTGGGGGCGATGGTCGTCGCGGCCTTCCTGCTGAGCGTCGGGCGGCTGACGATGGTTCCCGATGGCTACAGCGCGGCGCTGATCGGCGGCGGGCTGTTCGTCGTCGCGGTCGTGATCGGCGTACAGGGCTGGCCGCAGCCGCTTTCCGCCAGGGAGAAGACGGGCGTCGCCTTTGCGGATGACCTCTCGACGCGCGAAACGCCGCAGGTCGCCGCCTGGACGATGACGCGCTGGCACTGGCTGGGGCTGATAGGCGGACTCGTGATGATGGCCCTTGTGACCGAGATCAACGCGGATCTGCTCGGCGTGACCTTTTTGCAACATGCGCGGCATCATGTGCAGTTTGTGCTGCTGGTGGCGGGTATTCTACTGTCGGGCTGGGGCCTGAGCGGGACGGTGCGCAGGGGGACGCGGGCAAAATCTGCCACCAGAACCCGTCAGCCCTTGATCGAGTGCTACGGTGAAACGCTGGCGCTGGTGCTGATTGTGGGCTTTGCGTTCGCCGTGCGGGCGTGGCAGTTGGGCGACGCGGTGCGTCTGTTCGTGGACGAAATCCACTTCAGCAATCCTGTCCGGCATTTTTTCTATTCCAACCATATTGAACTGCTGATGCCGTTCAGTTCGGTGGCGGCTTTCCCCTATGTGTATCCATATCTCCAGTGGAACGCGGTCGAACTGTTCGGCCGAACGCTGGAAGGCCTGCGCATCGTCAGTGTGCTGTTCGGCGTGGCGGGCGTGGGGACGCTGTATCTGCTGGCGCGGGAGCTTTATGGGCGGCGCGTCGGACTGCTGGCGGCGGCGCTGCTGGCCGCGTTCCCGCCGCATCTCCAGTTCAGCCGCCTCGGATTAAACAATATTGCCGACCCGACCGTCGGTACACTGGCGCTGTATTTTGTGGCGCGGGGGATGCGCCGACCGCAGGCTATGCCGTCGTCGTTCGCCTGGGCGGGGGTGATGCTCGGCCTGACGCAGTATTTCTACGAAGGCGGGCGGCTGCTCTATCCGGTGCTGGCGGGCGCGTGGCTGTTCGGGCTGACCGTGCTGAATTATGCCTTCATCACCGCCGCGCTGATCTGGTCATGGGCGGGGCAGGAACGCAAGCGCTTTCAGGCGGCGGTCGTGCAGATCGAGCGGGTGCATTATCGGCGGCTGGCGCAGTCCGCGCTGGTGCTGGTATTGGCCGGGCTGCTGGTGGGCGGGCCGATCTACCTCACCCTGATGGGCAAGGATCGCGAGGTAATCCAGCGTCTTGAGACGGCGGGGCTGCGTCCCCATATCACCGACACGTTTGTGACACCCGGCGCGGTGCTGACGCATGTGCAGCGCAGGCTCAACGAAAGCCTGCTGGTGCACGTCAGCGTACAGGAGTCGGGGCTGTACTACGGCGGCGATACCTCGCTGCTGCTGGGCTTTATGACCGTCTTTTTCCTGATCGGCGTCACAGCAGCGGGCTTGCAGGTCTTCCGCCCGATGCGTTCGCCCGGTGGGCTGCTGCTGCTGCTGTGGCTGGCGTTTACGTGGATGGGCAACACACTGATGCAGGACAGCCGGATTTCCGCCCGCTATGTGGTGGAGTATCCCGCGCTGATGCTGCTGGTGGCGCTCGGCCTGCATCTGACGGTCGAGCGGTTGTTTCCGGTTGCGCCGGGCAAGGGTCAGCGTTCGACTCAGCGGGCGACGCAGAATCGGCTGCTGCTGGGCGCGGCGACAGCGCTGGTGGTGGCGCAAACCGTTTATTTCTTCGGCCCGCATCTGGAGCGCTTCAACGTGCAGTTTCGTTCCACACATAATCGCGGGCGCGACGTGGACGATGCGCTGCTGCGCTCGGTCGATTTCCCCGCCGGGACGTATATCCACATCATCGACGAGCCGCAGTTCCCCGACCGGGACGCGGTGGACTTGCTCAATTACCTCCGCGACGGGCTGATGGTCAACACCATGACGACCGCCGAACTGACCGAGGCCTACATGCAGGCACTCCCGGTCGATCATGCCCATGCCTTTTTCGTCAAGCCGGAGGCCGCGCCTGTGATCGCTATGATCCGGCGCTATTTCCCTGAGGCACATGGGCCGCAGTGGAGCGATCATCCGCTGCCGGATGGCCGCATGTTCGCGCTCTACTTCGTGGATCGGCTGGTTGATGCGGGTAAACCTGCCGGATGACCCTGCTGATCGGGGTGGTGTGCCTGTGGCTGGCTGCGGCGGGCAGCGGTGGCCTGCTGACGCCCGCCTTCCTGCGCCCGATGGCGTGGCCGCTTCAGTTCGCGCTGTTCGTGGCGGGCGTGGCGCTGGTGGGGAGGGGGCTTTCAAAGGGAAAACGACACGAATTTAACCACAGAGGGCACAGAGGACACGGAGAAATTGGACAAAAATCTCTGTGCTCTCCGTGTTCTCTGTGGTTAAACAGAATCTCAACCTCAACGGTGATCTGGCCGCTGCTGGCGATCATGCTCGTCGGCCTCCTCGTGCGGGGATGGAATCTCGAAAACGCGGTGCATCTGTTCGTCGATGAAATGCACTTTACCAACGGCGTGACCGGGCTGTGGGCGAACCCGACCCAACCGCTGCTGGTGCCGATGAATGCCATCAGCGCCTTCCCCTGGTATTTTTCCGCGCTGCAAACCGTCACTGTTGAGCTTTTCGGCGCGTCGCTGACTGGATCGCGCATGGTCAGCGTGCTCTTTGGTGTGCTGACCATCCCGGCGGTGTATCTGCTGGCGCGGGTGTGGTTCGACCGACCGACGGCGCTGCTGGCCGCGTTTGTGCTGGCCGTCTTCCCGCCGCATGTGCATTTCAGCCGACTCGCGCTCAACAACATCGCCGATCCCCTGTTCGGGACGCTGGCGCTGGCCTTGCTTGGGCG
>JANRLJ010000172.1:0-18904 GCA_033762735.1 bacterium
GAAACCAAACACTTGGCACAGGCCAAGCAATTGGATACGCTCTTTGAACAACCTGACAGGGTGTTAGCTAGTCCCGATGAAGCAGCAGAAAAAATCGTCGGTTAAGTCACCCGTGTCAGATGAAATCTTGTCTAATACACCTATTGAAACGCCCTGCTGGAGCAAAACCAGCGCCATTTGTGCGCGCTCGATCTGTTCAATCGTTTTGAACGTCAGTCCCGTTGTCCGACGAAAACGCTCCTGCATGGTTCGAGTTGACCAGTGCGGCTGTTCACCGCGCATGATCGACATAACACTCGTTTCAATGGCGAAAGTCTGTTCGCTCATCAAGTGATCGATAAACGTATCCGCATTTTCATAGGTGGGCTGCTGCCAGCTTGTCCCCTTGAGGGAAAAGAATTGTCTGCGTGTCGGCGGTAGTTCGACACCTTCATTCACGAGGGAAGGGAGTGGGATTTCCGGGATGGTTACGCCGACCCGAAAGCGGATGCCTAACCACTCAGAACCCGCCCGATGGGGAATGAGGATGGTGTTGGTCTGGGGTCCGGTGATCATCACTCTGGTTTCTCCCTCAAACGAGAAAAACATTATATCCCAGCGCCCATCGGCAATGGCGATGCACTCATCGTCGGTCTCCGTCTGCGTATGCCAGATCCGCTCGACCACCGACGAGTCCGAAGGACGTTCTGCATAGCGGACATGCTGTTGGATGCCGCGTACAGCCGATGCGTGGCGCTGCGGCAATAAGGGAAAATTCACCCGATGTTTTCCTGTGAGAACTAATCACAGTGCCAATTCTAATCGTTGATGTATGGATCAGCAACTGAGTTGACAAGAAGGAAAATTTATGAACGAACTACTGGATACCTTTGGACTGCTGGCGGCGGCGATGCTGGATGACCCCTGCCGACATTTGCTAACGCCGTTTTTTCGTTAGACCGCGACCACAACGCGGTGATCAACATTGGTGAGGCGGGGCATCGCCTCATACTGTCTCAGTCGGAAAAAGACCTTGTCAAAAGCAAAGCATCCGGTGTTCGGCGTTCACAGCAGAAGCCTCAGCCTATAGGCGTGGGGAGTATGTCACAGATTCTCAATAGGATTCACAGAGCGTTATCTCAATAACAGTAGCAACATCCTTAAAAGACTTTTGTTCTGCCTGTGCGGTCTCAGTGTGGCAGCCACAGCGCAGCGATGATCTCCACCTGGAAATGGGTGCTGCCATATGACCAAGTGCACCACCTGCCCGACAACCACAGTAAACTTATATCAGCTTCTCTTCAATCACCGATGACTAAGTACAGCAAAAGAACCAATGAGCGACGAGCAATGAGTTTTTGAACTCAGACAGCGGCTCGTCACACCACGTTTTCAATATGGTTGTACTTAGTGCTTCGTCTCATAAATCATGCAGCACCCCTCACCCCTAATACCTCTCCCACGCAAGCGAGGAGAGGGGAGTTACCAGATGCCGGATTATTTGCGAGATGGAGCACTTAGTACGCCGACAAGATGAGAATGATGGGTTGCGTTGGTACGGGCGCAGCGCGCTGCGCCCCTAAAGGTAGGCAGCTTTAATACTAGGCAGAATGCCCTTCGGGCGTGAAACCATATAAACGGGCGTAAACTCGCTCCCGATGAACTAACTCTTCATGGGTGCCCGTTTCCACAATTCGCCCCTGCTCCATGACTAAAATGCGATTGGCCTTCTGAATGGTCGAAAGGCGATGAGCGACGATAAAGGTGGTTCGGTCTGTAACCAGTTTGTTCAACGCCTGTTGAATCAGCACCTCTGATTCGGAATCGAGCGAGGATGTCGCTTCATCCAGGATGAGAATGCGTGGGTTTCGGATCAGTGCTCGTGCGATGGAAAGCCGCTGGCGCTGCCCCCCAGAAAGCTGTGCCCCATCTTCGCCGATCAGCGTGTCCAATCCCTGGGGCAAATCCGCGACGAAATCTGCAACATGGGCTTCTATCAGAACCTTTTGCAACAGATCAGGGGTTACGGTTGGAATACCATAAGTGATGTTGTCCCGAATTGTCCCATTGAACAGCACGGTATTCTGGGTCACGACCGAAAGAAACTGGCGGTAACTTCGCAGGTCAAGCATATTCACATGCTGACCGTCCAGCAGAATCTGTCCCGAAGTAGGGCGCAGAAAGCCGATAATCAGATTCAGCAGGGTGGATTTGCCCGCGCCGGAATGACCGACAATCGCGATGGTTTCGCCCGGCTTTACCTCAAAGCTGACATCCTGAATGGAGACACCGCTTTTATCCGAATAAGCGAAGGAAACATCCTGAAAGACGAAATGCCCGTGTACCTGCCGCAGCCACACTTTCCCCGTGTTCTGCTCAATATCGGGCGAGTCCAGCACTTCACGAATCGAACGGACGGCTTCGACCCCCTTGCTCAAAAGCGGGACCATTGAAAGAAACTGCGAAACAGCATTCGTGAGTGTGCTGAAGAAGCCCGTCAGCATCACCACATCACCGACCGTGATGGGCATCAGCCCCCGGTACACCACAAACGCAGCCGTCACCAAACACAGCACGTCGAACAGGCGAAACGTGACCCAGGCGCCCGCCGCGAAGAAGCCATTGGTACGGTCGAGTTGCAACCCTGCCGCTTTGACCTGCTCAAGCTGGTGCTGGAGCAGGCGAATTTCTGTCTGCTCGATGCCATGCGCCCGAGTAATGGGGATCAGCCGGATCATCTCGGTCAGGCGCGAGGACATCTCTTCAATTGATATGCGAAAGGCGCGGTTGCGCTCCTCTAAAGGCTGCCGGATAAGCCGATTGAGCACGACAGCCGCAGGCACGGTCACCAGAAAAAACACTAGAAACCAGGGCGCACGGATGGCCGTCATCACGGATGCGGCGGTGATGGTCGCTACCGTAATCGGGATAATCTCCATCAGTGCTTTGGTCATCTGCTCCACCGTTTCCACATCGCGCAGCAGCTTGGATTGCAGGCTGCCCGCGCTGTTGCGATGAAAATAGCTCATGGAAAGCTGCTGAAGCTGGGTGACGATTTTCAGCCGCAGGGTAGCTTCCAGATTGCGCGTGGCGATGCCGAGGAAGTAGGCGAAGGCATAATTAGTAGGGATGTTCTGCACATAGACGAAAACGAGGATGGCCGCATACAGCCACAGCTCAGTAAGGCTGTGCTGCTGGGGCATGGTAATCACGTTGATGATCGCCGCCGTGAGAATAGGCGCTAACCACACTCCGCTGTGCTTGACAATATGGAAGCACACCGCATAGAAAAGCCATTTGCGTTCACTGCGATACAGATCAACCAGCAGTCGCCACATCGTCTTTCACACATTTCTCCTGTAACAACGGCACAACCGCATTGTGAATGAGTGCAATTCTAATCGGGTTATAAGAAAACAGCAGCCATCGTGCCCTTTAAAGTGCGCTTTACGTCGCCAATGGTCATGATCCTGTGGTTCGCCATTGGGCTAAAGGCGAGGGTGGGCGGTGTGTATGTCCCCAATCGGAAGGTTGTTGCCCCGTCAGAAAGCACAGAGTCCCCCCTTCTCGGATTTCGTCATGCAGCACCCAGGAGCGGTCTAAAGGCTCTCCATTCAGGGTTACACCAGTAATATGGATCCCTTCTCCCTCACGTTTCAGGAGGAGTGTTTTCTCTGATTGACCGAATTTGAAAACCATACGCTTGAAGATCGGCGCGGACAACAGGTAAAAGTCCTGTCCCATCATTGGATACAGCCCCAGCGAAGACCATACGTACCATGCACTCTGACAGCCCATGTCCTCGTTGTCGGTTAAACCATCGCGTACAGGGCGAAATTGCGACTCCAGAAGGGCATGAACGCGCTGGATCGTCCGGTCGGGTCGCCCTGCATAGTGATAAAGGTAGGGGATGTGCATCATGGTTTCTTTGGAAAAGTAATAGCCATGATCGAAAAACGTATCCAGATGACGAACAAAGGCTTCATCACCGCCATGTCGTTGAACCAGTCCTGCGAAGTCATGGTGGACACTGAACGACCACTGCCAGCTTGTGCCCTCGTAAAAGTACGGGTCAAGCCATACTTGCGGTTGTAACTGCTGTGCAGGATCAAACGGCTCTACCCATTCGCCGTCCGGGTGGCGCGGCGCGAAACATTTGAGATCCTCCCGCCACAGCGTCCATACGTGGTCGGCGTAGTGATAGTAACGATTAGCGAGGTCATGCTGGCCTAATTTCTCTGCAAGACGACCAATGCACCAATCCTGATAGCGATACTCCAGATGACGGGACACCGCCGCCACACTGACCGCTGTCGAAACGTAATCTGTATCCTCTCCTGGCGAAAAATATCTGCCATAAAGCGCCGGATTTGGGGAGGTTGTCTCATGATTCTTACGCATGTAATGCAGTGCGCGGGCATAATCAATTCCGGGCAGTCCCTTAAGTGCTGCTTCGCACAGTAAAATGTCTGCGGAACTGCCCCCCTGTATTTTTGCACTGTGCCCGGCAATCCAGGCGTCTGGCAGCCAGCCGACATGCTCGGCTACATCAATGCAGAAGTTGAGGATGTCTACCTGTATTTGTGGATTGAGGAGCGTGAGCAGGGAATTTGCATTACGAACACTGTCCCAAAGGGCATACAAGTCCGTGAAGTGCCGTACACCGGAGTGCCAGAAGGCGAATTCATCATCAATCCCTAAATCGGAGGGCATACACAGCAGGCGTGTCAGAAGTGTATAGAACAGCGTTCTTTGTGCATGGGTGCCGCCTTCTACTTCAAGCTGACCTAATGCTGCCTCCCAGACCTGCCCAGCTTTGGCGCGAATCTCATCGAACGTGTGGGCACCTACTTCCCGTGCAACGCTGGCTCGTGCTTTTGCAACGGATACATAGGACACGCCTACATGCAGCCGTAACTGGTCAATTTCACCAAAGGAAAGCAGCGCCTTACAACCCGCGCCATCCACGCCTTGCCCCGAACCCTCTCCAAATATACTGACAAGCCTTGCCTGTTGAATGGGACGATCACTCCATATATAGCAATAAACTGAGTATGGGAAGTTGTGCCCCCAGCCACCGCGAAAATCGCCACGCCCAATCAGTTCATGATCCGAAATAACTTCGAGGAACCCCCCCGTAGAATATGCTTCCTCTCCTGGAGTATTCGTCTGGATGAGGGTGCCTATATCAACCAGCAAACAGGCTTCGTACCCTAATGGGAAATGATAGCGATGGACACCGACACGAGCCGTACATGTCAGTTCTGCCTGTATATTGGCCGGTTGCAGAGTAACCCGGTAATAACCTACGTGGGCACTTTCATCCTCTCGCTCATAAGAAGCGCCAGAAAAGCTTGCCCCGGCGATAAGAGGTGTTATTCCGATGTTACCGTAACGCCCGCCGCCACCAGTTCCACTTACATGTGTGTGTGAAAAGCGGACAATCGGTTGAGCGGTACGATAGCCGCTGGTCGCTGAGGAAAATGGGTCATCCGGCGAAAGGGTATCGGGTCCCAGGCGAACCAGACCAAAGGGCAGATAGGGACCCGGCAGGCAGTTCCCTGCCCCGTCTACACCAATGAAGGGGTCAACATTATCCTGAAACGTCATGAGCTTTCCTTGAAGCATCTCAACACAATGGACGAGGAGGAGGCTTTAAGTTGCTCCTCAGTTGCAGGTTATTCTAACCTGATGGAAAACCCAAAACGAACGCGAAAATCGTAGGGATGACGTGCGCGTCGCCCATATAAACAAATTAGTCGTCGTCTCATTAATTTCTCCATGAGTTTCGGCTAGATTGAAGTCTTTATCCCCAAATCCCCTCCCCATTGCATGAGGAGGGAACTTAAAAGCGACCTTTGGCCTGTTCTGCTCCCCCTTGCTACGGCGTGGAGAGGGGGCCGGGAGGTGAGGAATGCGTTGTAGAGCGTTATTCAAAACTCAGGTTATTCTAGATGAGCGCTAAGTACAAGCAAAAGGTAGACTTGTGACATACTCCCCATGCCTAAAGGCAGGGCTTTACGGCGTTTTTTCGGTAAGGATGCGGTAACGGTGTATTTCAATGAAAATATGGCACGTGTGTAGGAAAGGCTGTCGCGAAAAACAAGTGGGGAGCGTTGTATCTCTCCCCAGTTTAGCGATTAGGCTAATTGATGCCTCCGCTAAGTGGTGCATCCGACAAAAAACAAGCACTTTTTTCTGATGTTCCCGCAGGGGCGCTGCCCCGTGCAAAGACGATATTAGAGAAATTTGTCAGGGCTTATGGTTTGGTGTGCGGCGGTACTTTCTGCTAATTCACAACTTTATTTGTCTTGTCCAGAAGGAAGGTTTTGATGCACCACACCCTGCAAACCTCCACTTACGAACCTCAGTCCTTAGTACGACCGCGCCGTAAAATTACGGGGATGTCCGCGATTCTGCTGGTGTTCACGGAGACTGGTGAGATCGATTGGGTTGGCTTCGAGCGCCATCTGGAACGCACCGCACAGGCCGGATTGGTCCCGGCAGTGAATATGGACACCGGCTATGCGAATCTGATCAGCGAGGCGACGCGGCGCGAAGTGTTGGCGCGGACTCAGCGCATTCTGGCGGGGAGTCCATTCGTCGCCGGGGCGTTTGTGGGGGATGCACCGGGAGCGCCTTTCGCCCTAGACGCCTACCGCCAGCAGGTCGCCAGTATTCAGGAGCACGGGGGAGCGCCCGTCATCTTTCAGTCCTATGGGCTGACGCAGCAGAGCGACGACGCGATCATCGACGCCTACCAGCGGATTGCCCGCGAGACCGAGATGTTTATCGGTTTTGAACTGGGGACGATGTTTGCACCCTTCGGCAAAATTTACTCGCTGGAGGTCTACCGTCACCTGATGACGCTTCCGCAGTGCATTGGCGCGAAGCACTCCTCGCTGAGCCGCCGCCAGGAGTGGGATCGCCTGGTGATGCGCGACCAAATGCGCCCCGATTTCAAGGTGCTTACAGGCAACGATCTGGCGATTGATATGGTCATGTACGGCAGCGATTATCTGCTGGGCATCAGCACATTCGCGCCGGATCTGTTCGCCAGACGCGATGCGCTGTGGGAACAGAACAGCTCCGAATTCTATGAACTGAACGATGTGCTGCAATATCTGGGGTTTTTCGCCTTTCGAGCACCCGTCCCCGCTTACAAGCACAGTGCGGCGCAGTTCCTTAAGCTGCGAGGGTGGATCGCCTGTGACGACACCCACCCCAACAGCCCGCAGCGCCCTGCGAGCGATGTTGCTATTCTGGCAGAAATTGCAGATCGTTTGGGGGTGCGGCATGGCATATAAGCGCATCGCCCAACTGAGAACTGCCGCCGAGTTCAGTGCACATCTTGAATCGCTTGGAGTCACGCTTCCGTTTGATGTGAATGTGGATGTGAACGCGCTGTCTCAGCCCATCCATGTCCATGAACGCGCTGTCGGCAATCGCTTCTGCATCCTGCCGATGGAAGGGTGGGACGGTACGCCCGAAGGTCAGCCGACTGATCTGGTGCGCCGGCGCTGGCAGCGCTTTGGCGAATCCGGCGCGAAGCTGATCTGGGGCGGGGAAGCGGTTGCCGTGCGCCATGAAGGACGGGCAAATCCGAACCAGCTTGTCATCAACCAGGCGACCCTGGACGACATCCGAGACTTACGATTGGGGCTGCTGAAAGCACACGAGGCGCGTTTCCAGCGCACAGATGATCTTCTGATCGGTCTTCAGCTGACCCATTCAGGACGCTGGTCACGCCCGAACCACAAAAAAACACCGGAACCACGCATTGCCTACCACCATCCCTATCTGGACAGGCGTGTCGGTATTCAGGACGACACTGCCCTGATGCGTGATGAAGATGTCTATGCCTTGATTGCAGATTTTGTGCGGGCGGCGGTGCTGGCACAGGCGGCGGGCTTCGATTTCGTGGACATCAAGCATTGTCACGGCTACCTCGGACACGAACTGCTTACGGCTTATGACCGACCCGGCGATTTCGGCGGCAGTTTTGAGAATCGCACACGCTTCTTACACGAAATCGTCGCTGGAATTCGCGCCAGTGCTCCCGGTCTGCACATCGGGGTACGCCTGAGCGCCTTTGATTGGATTCCCTTTCGCGCTGGTGACGACAGAACCGGTGTCCCGGAAGCAGTCGAGGCGGGACGCTATCCCTATGCGTTCGGTGGTGATGGCAGTGGCACGGGGATTGATCTCACTGAACCACGCCAGTTCCTTACATTGTGTGAGTCGCTCGACATTCGGCTGATCTGTCTCACAGCGGGCAGCCCATACTATAACCCGCACATCCAGCGTCCCGCTTTGTTTCCCCCGTCCGACGGCTATCAACCGCCCGAAGACCCACTGGTGGGGGTGGCGCGGCAGATCAGCACGGCGGCGGAACTCAAGCGCGATTTCCCGGCGCTCGTTTTCGTGGGTACAGGGTATTCGTATCTCCAGGAATGGCTGCCGCATGTCGCATCGCATGTCGTGCGGACGGGGATGATCGATTTAGTCGGCCTGGGACGCATGGTTTTGTCATATCCCGATTTGCCTGCCGACATCCTGGCTGGCGTCATACCCAAACGAAAGCAGCTTTGCCGGACGTTCAGCGATTGCACCACCGCCCCGCGCAACGGCATGATTTCCGGGTGCTATCCGCTCGATCCGTTCTATAAGGAGCGCGAGGAATATCAGGCGCTCACCGACCTGAAGGCGAAAACGCCCTGACGAAACAGACGCAATTGTTGTGCGAGGGAAGCTACCCGTGCTGTGATGAAGGCTCCCGGTCTTCGCTTGTGGATTTTGCTCCCTGCGTCATGTGCGCCGCTTTTACGCCAATCTGCTCAATCATGGTGCGTAGTTCCGGTGTCTGCACAATGCGAACGGGGAAATCAAGGTTGAGCAGGAAGAACGCAATCCATTCCAGTTGCGTTGCGGTTCGACGAAAGAGAACACCCTCGTCCGTCACTTCCAGTGTGCCCATGATTGGCGCGATGACCTGCTGGGCGGTTTCCAGCGAGGTCTCCAGAATGACCTCAATCTGCGCTGTGTTCTCCCACATTGCGATGGACTTCAGCACAAAGCCCAGTACATCGAAATTGTGCGGACGTGAAAAGGGCTGATCGACCGGTTCCAGCGCCACGATTCGATCCAGCCGGAAGGTGCGCAAATCCTGCCGCAGATGGCAGTAGCCAGCGGTATACCAGTAACCCTCGTTGTAAACGATGCCATAGGGATCAAAACCCCGTTCGGACTCGTCACCACCCCAAGAGCGGTACTGCATCCACACGTTCCGGCAATGTTGGGCAGCCGTACTCAGGGTGGTCAGTGCATCGCGCTGCGCTAGAACAGGCTGTGGTGAAACATGGAAGACAACCGCTTCCTGCAACCCCTGCACCTGATGCAGCAGATTTTCAGGCAGAACACGCTCTGTTTTTGCCAGTGCCCCTTCCACCGCGGCGATGTCCACCGGAAAGCGAAATTCCCGCATCACCACCAGACCGAGTGTTAACGCAACCGCTTCCGCATCCGTAAACATCAGCGGAGGAAGTTTGTAGCCGCGCTGTAACTGATAACTGCCATAAGGGCCGCGCTCTGCCTCGACCGGGATGCCCATGTCCTGCAAGTTTGTGATGTAGCGCCGCACAGTGCGTTCATCGACTTCCAGCCGCCGCGCAAGCTCCGGTCCGGTGATCTGCTTGCGAGACTGCAAAAGCTCAAGCACAGCCAGCAGTCGCAGGGTGGGGGAATACATCAGCCACGATCCTTTCCAAACAGGGCGAATTCTGTCCTGATCTGCTTTGATAATCAAGGATAGATCGGTGTTATACAGGAGAATGCCTATGACCATCCTGGTGACAGGTGCAACAGGAACGGTTGGTCGCCATCTGGTGGAGCAGCTTGTACAGGCAGGGGAACAAGTACGCGCCTTAACACGCAATTCAGCCAGAGCGAAATTTACGGCGGAGGTGGATGTAATTCAGGGTGATCTGACAAGCCCTGCCAGCCTTGCCGCAGCACTGGAAGGAGTGACCGGGCTGCATCTGATTACCTTTGGTGGCGATGATTATGCACCGCTGCAAACCGGATCGGAAATCGCCACGCTGGCGCAGCAGGCCGGGGTGCAGCGCGTGACAGTTCTGCGAGGTAGCGGCGAAAACGGTACGGTGGAAACCGCGCTGGAAGCCAGTACGCTCGATTGGGCCTTTCTGAATCCGGTGGAGTTTATGTCGGGTGTGCTGGATTGGGCGGAGTCCATTCGTGAACAACAGATGGTCAGGATGGGATTTGTTCAGCGGAAGTCCGCCATCGTTCATGAGGCCGACATTGCCTCGGTCGCGGCAGCGGCGCTGACCCAACCTGGTCATGGCGGCAAGACCTATTCGATTACGGGCGGTGAAGTGCTCACGCCTGTACAAATGGTGCAGATCATCGGTGAGCTGACCGGGCAGCACATCCGCCTGATCGAGCTGAGTGAAGCAGAAGCGCGGGAGCAGTGGCGCGGCCAGGACTTTCCTGATGAAGTCATCGACTTCTTTGTATGGGCGCACGGCAGTACGCCCCCGGAAGGCTACACCGTCGTGCCAACCGTCGAACAGGTTACAGGACGACCTCCGCGCACATTTGCCCAGTGGGTGATGGAAAACGCCCATTACTTCCGCGCTTAGCCTAGTACACCAACAAGATGAGAATGATGGGTTGCATTGTACGGGCGCAGCGCGCTGCGCCCCTACAGGTAGGCAGCATTAGATGGTCAATGTACTAGATTTCATGTGTTGAAGGATTCGACATCACTGCGCAAGGCAGGTTGAAGCCAGGTGTATTCAACCTGTTTTGTGCCTCACGCCTTCAGTGTTTTCATAAGGGGAGATGTGCCTCATGCTGCCATCAGCCATAGCTGCACAGCGTCTTGATAATCAATACCTCGCCGGGGAGAAGTTCCAGTCCCCCGCCCAAGTCGTTTCCTGGCTGGGTGCGGTTCAGGCGCAGGAATACGCGCTGGCAAAGTGGGCGCTGGGGCTGCGGATGGTAGAGACAACCGAAGCATTGATCGAAGAAGCGTTCAACAACGGCGAGATTCTGCGAACCCATCTGATGCGCCCCACATGGCATTTCGTCATACCTGCCGATATTCGCTGGCTGCTTGACCTGACCGCGCCCAGGGTGCATCAGGTGAATGGCACGATGTACCGTAAGCTGGAACTGGATGAAGACCTGCTTTGCCGCAGTGTTGATCTGATCGCCAACGCCCTTGCAGGTGGCAAACACCTGACCCGCGCTGAACTGGCGGCGGTACTCATGGAAAACGGCATTGATACGACTGATGGAATGCGCATGGGCTACATCGTCCACTATGCGGAGTTGGAAGGGGTAGTGTGCAGCGGTGTGCGCCGGGGCAAACAGCACACCTATGCCCTGATTGCGGAACGTGCACCCTATGCCCGACAATTATCGCGTGACGAAGCGCTGGCCGAACTGACTCTGCGCTTTTTCACCAGTCACGGCCCGGCCACGGTGAAGGATTTTGCCTGGTGGTCAGGGCTGACGCTTACGGATGTCAGGGCAGGGCTTGCCTCGCTTGGTATACAGATCATGCATGAGGTGATCGACGGCGAAACGTACTGGTTCCCTGTATCGTCTTCTCAACCGAAAGAATTTCCCGGTGAAGGCTATCTGCTGCCCATTTATGACGAGTACACGATTGCTTACAAAGGGCAAAGTGCCTATGCCTTCCTCAGTCCCGCATATGAACGTCTGATTACAGATCGCTTCTTCACCTCGGCCTTTGTCTATAAAGGGGAGATCATCGGCATGTGGCGGCGCACTCTGCGAAGCACCGTTAGCAAAAAGGAAGTTGTCGTTGAATTGCAACCATTTCGTCCATTTAGTACCAACGAACAGGATGCTTTCCAGACGGCTTCCCGGCGCTTTGCCCGGTTCCTTGAGATGCAGGTTGATTTTGGGTAATACTGGCATCAGCAACCAGAGGCAATCACAGAGGCGGGGAAAGGCTGAAAATATGGAAATTACGGAAACGCTCTACGTTGAGGATCGTGCCGCATGGCGGGCGTGGCTGGCCGAAAATCATGCAACGGCAAAGGAAATCTGGCTGATTACGTATGGCAAAACGTCTGATAAGCCTTCAGTGCCCTATCTGGACGCAGTCGAAGAAGCGTTGTGCTTCGGCTGGATTGACGGCATCGCCAAGAAGATGGACGCGGAACGCACTGCGCAGCGCTTTACCCCGCGCCGCCCCAACAGCAACTGGACGGAACTGAACAAGGAACGGGCGCGGAGGCTGATCGCCGCAGGGCTGATGACCGAGGCCGGACGCGCCGTACTGCCCGACCTCTCGCTGGAGGCGTTCAGCATCGCGCCGGACATTCTGGCGGCGCTGCAGGCTGATCCGCAGACGTGGCAGCACTTTCAGGAATTTCCGGCGGTGTACCAGCGCATCCGCGTCGGGTATATCGAGGAGCAGCGCAAACAGCCTCAGGAATTTGAGCGGCGGCTGAACAACTTTCTGCAGAAAACGAAGGAAGGGAAGATGTTCGGGGTGGTGGAGTAAAAAAAGGACTGAGGGCCGAGGACTGAGGAAAAGCAAAAGCCTGACGCAGAGACGCGGAGAAAGTTGTCAGCAATCAGCAGTCAGCGAAAAGCAACCTCACCCCGCTCGCAAGCGAGCGACCTTCTCCGTTCTGAGAGGGTAAATGCAAGAGCCTGATGCAGAAGTGTGCACAAGGGCGGAATTTCACGAAAAAGGGGGATGGCGCGTGTGGTGCGTTTCAGGCGGGCGCAGGGCGGGACACAGCGCTTTCAGGGTGGGAAAGGGTGGGTGTGGGCGGGAGCTGGGCTGCCCTCGCGCTGCCTGTGATTCTGGCCTGAAATGGCCACAATGCCTGCGACGCAGAGCGGCGTCGCGCAGGAACAGGTGGAAGTCGCGCAGGGGATGGCGGGACCGGGGTGGAAGCACGCAGCGCCTGTGCAGTCTGTGACGGGGAAAAGCAGCCCATGACGGATTCGCGCAGTCTCGGTGCAGGAAGGTGGGGAAGAAAGCGGGCAGGAGACGGAAAAAGCAACCTCACCCCCTGAGAAGGACTGAGGACTGAGGAAAAGCAAAAGCCTGACGCAGAGACGCGGAGGGTCGGGATTAACCTCACCCCTAAATCCACTCTCCGTAGGGAGAGGGACTTTTTATGCAAACCGGCGGGTTGACCTTACGGCAGCCATGATGGATGAGAAAATGTGGGCTATAATGCAGCTACCCTCTCCATAAACGGTGACATAAACGCGATGTCCGTGCTTGAAACGTACCTCTTTAACCTTAACATCTGGCGTGCGGCTGCCGTGCCAGAAACTGGCTACTATGGCGAACTGAAAACGCTGCTGGATGCGGCTGGCGCGGGGATAAGACCGCGTGTGACGGCGGTTATTCACCCCAGGAATACGGGTACGGGGATTCCTGATCTGGGGTTGTTTGATGACAACCAGCCTACCGACCAGAAGCCGGCACGCGGCGTGGTGGAAGCCAAACCAGTGAGCGATGACCTGCTGAAGATCGCGAACGGCGAGCAGGTGGCGAAATATCTGGCGCATTACGGGCAGGTGCTGGTCTCCAACTATTACCAGTTCGTGCTGGTGACGCGCAGCCCACAGACCGGCCAGCCGGTGATTGAAGAACGCTATAACCTGGCGGAGAATGAAGCGGCCTTCTGGGAAGCGGCACAGCACCCGCGCACGCTGGCCGGACGGCATGAAGATGCCCTGCGCGAATACCTGATGCGCGTGATGCGGCGCAGCGCTCCGCTGACCAACCCGCAGGATGTGGCGTGGATGCTGGCGAGCTATGCCCGTGAAGCCCGCGCCCGTATTCAGGCCAGCGCGGACAACCAGAGCGCCCTGCAGCATGTACGACAGCAGTTAGAAAACGCACTGGGCATTCGCTTTGAGAACGAAGCCGCGCAGGAGTTCTTCCGCTCCACGCTGGTGCAAACGCTGTTTTACGGGCTGTTCAGCGCGTGGGTGCTGTGGCACGAGCGCCGGCCCGCCGCTGGTGAACAGTTCGTCTGGCAGATTCATGGCCGCGAACTCAACGTGCCAGTGATTGAAGAACTGTTTGCGGAGATCACCAAACGCGCCTACCTGAACCCACTCAATCTTGAACAGGTGATGCAGTGGACGACCGACGCACTCAACCGCATTGACCGCGCGGCGTTCTTCGCCACGTTCAACAAGGGCGCGGCGGTGCAGTACTTCTACGAACCATTTCTGGAAGCGTTTGACCCGGAGCTGCGCCGCCAGCTTGGGGTGTGGTACACGCCGCCGGAAGTGGTCGAATACATGGTGGCGCGAGTCGACCATGCGCTGAAAACCGAACTTGGCATTGAGGATGGGCTGGCTGACCCCAACGTGTACGTGCTGGACCCGTGCTGTGGGACGGGCGCGTATCTGGTGGCGGTGCTGAACCACATCTACCGCACGCTGCACGCCCGTGAGGGCGATGCGATGGCGGCACAGGCGGTGCAGGCGGCGATGCGCGGGCGTGTGTTTGGCTTTGAACTGCTGCCCGCGCCGTTTGTGGTCGCGCATCTGCAGATCGGGATGCTGCTCAACCAGATGCAAGCGCCGCTGGCCACAGGACAGCGGGCCGGGGTGTACCTGACCAACGCGCTGACCGGCTGGGAAGCGGCAGACGGCCCGCGTACCCCGCTGATGTTTGCCGAACTGCAAAAGGAGCGGGAAGCGGCTGACACGGTCAAGCGTGACCGCCCGATTCTGGTGATCCTGGGCAACCCGCCGTATTCGGGCTATGCGGGAATCGCGGTTGAGGAAGAGCGCGAACTGACGAACGCCTACCGGACGGTGAGCACCCCCGGCCTGCCGCGCCCACAGGGGCAGGGGCTGAACGACCTGTACGTGCGCTTTTACCGGATGGCTGAACGGCACATCACGCAAAGCACCGGACACGGGATTGTCTCGTTCATCAGCAACTATTCGTGGCTGGACGGCCTGTCTCACCCCGGCATGCGCGAGCGCTATCTGGCGGCGTTTGATAAGGTTTATATCGACAACCTGAACGGCGACCGCTACCGCACCGGCAAGACCACGCCGGAAGGCCTGCCTGACCCCAGCATTTTCTCAACCGATTTCAACCGCGAGGGCATTCAGGTTGGGACGGCGATTGCCACACTGATTCGCAAACCGCTTGCTTCACGGCCAGAGGACAGCCGTGCGGCTGTTCACTTCCGCAGTGTGTGGGGTGCAGGCAAACGCGCCCAGCTCAAGGCGGAGTCCGATGATTCGAACCCGCCGCAGTATACGGTGATCACGCCAGCGCTGGAAATTGGCCTGCCCTTCATGCCGATTGCGGCAGGTGCAGATTACCTCAAGTGGCTGAAGCTGCCGGAGATTTTCCCGGCCTCGTTTCCGGGGGTGAAAACAAGCCGGGATGATCTACTGGTGGATATAGACCGGTCACGACTTGAAGCTCGTTTACAGCAGTACTTTGATCTGAATATCAGCCATGCTGAACTACAGCAGCTTGAGCCGGAATTTATGACCAGCACTCCACGTTACAATGCTGAAGACATTCGCGATTACCTGCGTAAACGTGGATTTCGGTCGCAGGACATTGTGCGCTACAGCTATCGACCTTTTGATACCCGTTGGCTGTACTGGGAAAATGAAACCTTACTTCTTGATGCACGACGTCCTGAATTTCGACCACACGTTAAAAACAACAATCCATTTATTATCACGACACCACGTATACGCAGAGGGGATTTTCAACGTCCAGGTTATGCAACCGTACCAAGTGACATCAATCTTCTGGATGGTAGTGCAGCAGTTTTCCCGCTCTACCTGTATCCCGATACACAGGAGCAGCAGCTCAGCCTGTTCAATGCCGAACCCGCTGTGCTGGGCGGTCCTGCGCCCAACCTGAGCGCGGAAGCCAAAAGCTATCTGGAGTCGGTGGGGCTGACCCCGGAAAACGGCGCGGAACTGCTGTTCCAGCACACGCTGGCGGTGCTGCATTCACCCGCCTACCGCACGGAGAACGCCGGGGCACTGCGGCAGGACTGGCCGCGCATTCCGCTGCCCCCGTCACGCGCGGCGCTGGGCGAATCGGCGGCGCTCGGTCGCAAGCTGGCCTATCTGCTGGATGTGGAGCGCCCGCTGTCCGGGGTGACACAGGGCGACCCGCAGCCGGCGCTGCGGTCGATTGCGGTGCTGACCACGACCGGCGGCACACCGGATTTCACGGTGAACGTGGGCTGGGGGCATTTCGGGTCAGGCACGGCGGTAATGCCCGGGCGTGGGCGGGTGGCCGAGTCTGACGGGGCGCTGGATGTGTACCTGAACGCGACCACGTACTGGAAGGGTATCCCGCAGGCGGTATGGGAGTACACACTGGGCGGGTATCAGGTGCTGAAGAAGTGGCTGAGCTACCGTGATTTCGATGTGCTGAAGCGCCCGCTCAAGCCGGAAGAAGCCCGGGAGTTCATGCACATTGCGCGGCGGATCGCGGGGATTCTGGCGCTGAATGAGGCGCTGGATTCAAATTACCGGGGGGTAACCTCAGGCCGAGGTTAACCTCACCCTAAATCCCTCTCCCCAGGAGAGGGACTTTTTGGGCGACCCAACGGGCCGCCTCTACGGGATGGTGTGGTGGTTAGCTGCCGCAGAGCGGCGCGATATTGTACTGAACGCGCTCGGCGCAGGTGAATCCCGGAATAAAGCGGTTGGCCTGTGCCCAGGTAATGACATCTTCCTGTGCCTGAATGCGCCAGAGAATGACTGACTCGCTGCCGGCGAGCGAGATCGCGCTGCGGCCATCGCTGCTGAAGAACACCCGGCGCACGGGTTCGGTATGGCCGATGAAGCGGCGTACCGGTTCACCGGCGCGGACATCCCACAGAATGAGCGAGCCATCATCAGAACCAGAGAGCGCATAACGGCTGTCAGCGCTGATGCCTACTGTGGTCACTGCTCCGGTGTGTCCGGCGAGGCGGCGAAGCAGCCGGCCTGAAGCGATATCCCATACGATGAGGGTGCGATCGGCCGAGGTGGTCAGGGCATAGCGGCCGTCTGGTGAAATGGATACGCCGGTCACGGTCGCGGTATGTTCGTTATCAAAGCGGCGGATTTCTGCACCGGTGGCTGAATCGAGCATGACGAGCGGGTACGGCTGCCCTTCCGGGTTATCCGGGTCGCCAGAGGCGATGAGGATGGCGGAGTCATCGGGCATGACCGCCAGGCCGGTGATTTCATCGCCGGGGTACAGGCTGCGCTTGTTTTCCCACACGCGGATGGGGCGGAGATCCGGGCCGTACAGGTAAAGCACGTTGCCTTCCAGCACGACCGAGTCGCCATCCGGGCCGATGGCCGCCTGCCCGGTGTAGGTTTCGCCGCTGCGCCCAAGATAGTCGATATAGGTGCCGTTTTCCATGTTGTAGTAGATGGCGGCGTTTTCCATGACGGCGAGCGCGCGCGGGCGGGTGGTGCTGAACACGGCGTTGAGCATGTTATCGCCGGTGGAGACACGGTTAGACTGGCGAAGAGTCTGCCCGTCATAGAAGAAGAGATCAGTCCATGCGGCGGCATAAACAGATGCGCCATCCGGGCTGATGGCCGCAGCGATGACCGGCGGCTGCTCGGTATTGACAGCGAGGCGGCCCTGCTCGGCAGTGTCGCCGCCGGTGACATCCCACACGCGCCAATCGCCATTGCGGGCGACCGAGATGGCATAGCGGCCATCGGTGGTGAAGCGGATGGACTCGATCGGGGCGTTGTGCGCGGAAAGGCGGCGGACTTCGGTGCCGGTTTCCGTATTCCAGACAATGATCTGGTTATTGCTGCCGGACAGCACCAGACGGCCATCCGGGCTGAAGGCGAGCGCGTTGGTCTGGCGAGCGCCTTCACCAGCGAATGTGCGCACCGGCTCGCCGTTGGCGACACTGTAGAGAACGAGCCGGCGGCGGGTAGGATCGCTGCTGGTGAAGCCAATCACGATTTCAGAGCCGCGTGTGTTCAGGGCGCTGGCGGTCACGCTATCGAGGTTGTAGTCGATGCCGCGCGTGAACTGGCGCTCCTGCGCGGCGGTGTCGGCAATAACGGTGCTGAGCGGGAAGCCGCTCAGGCCGCCGATGATGGCGGTACGCCCATCGCCGTTGAAGGTCTGGTATATCTGGTAGGCGTTGACCGTCCCGAAGGCGCTGGCGCCATTATCAACCCGCAGGATGAGCATGGTCTGCTCGTTCTCGCTGGGCTTCGTCCAGGCGAAGAAACGCAGGCCGGATGCGCTGTACTGCACGCGCACGACACGGTGATCGTTGTTCTCGTAGCGGGAAACGATGCTTCCGGTACCGGCATCCCAGCGGAACATCTTTTTATCGTCCGAGCCGGTGATGATCCAGCGGCTGTCCGGTGACCAGGTGAGCGAATTGATCGCGCCTGTATGTCCGCTCAGGGTATGGATGGGCAGGCCGGATGCTGCATCCCAGATGATGAGCGTGTTATCGGTGCCGCCGCTGGCGATGCGTGTGCCGTCCGGGCTGAAAGCGGCGGTGAGGATGTTTCCGTTGTGGCCGTTCAGCTCCATCACGGGCTGGCGTGTGACGAGATCCCACACGGTGAGGGTGCTGCCGCTGGTGGAAAGCACGCGCGTGTTGTCCTGGTTAAAGGAAAGCGCGGTAGAACCGGGGAAGCTGAACCGGGCGGCAGTATAGACGATGGTGTTGAGCAGACGGCGGTTCTGTACGAGCGTGGGATTCAGCCGGTTGGATTCCAGGGCGAGCGCGAAGGCAAGGTCATAGTTGAGATTGCTGACGGCCTGTTCCGCGCTCACGGCCAGCGACTGGCTGAGCGCCTGGACGGCGTTGTATTCCGCGGTGGCCTGTGCTGCAACGGCTGTCGCGGCGTTGTTGATGGC
>JANRLJ010000173.1:0-21987 GCA_033762735.1 bacterium
CTCACCCTAAATCCCTCTCCCAAAGGAGAGGGACTTAACACGCTTCCCTGGTCTTCTCCCCCTCTCCTAGCGTCAGCGGTTGGGAGAGGGGGTCGGGGGGTGAGGGCGGAAAAGCGCCAACTCAATACCGGACAAGCCTTAAATGGGTATAGGAAAGGGAACTATCGTCCCAGTTGCCCCGGACAATCACCTGGCACACCTCGCGGCAGCGGTCAATTGCAAGGTCGGAATTGGGGCCTTTGCCGACCAGATCGCCCAGGTTGTAGATGAGGTCGATGCCGCGCTTGCGAATGTCGTCAAGCACCGTTTCCAGCGCGGGCATGTTCCCGTGCACATCGGAGATAATGGCGATTTTTTCCACTGGCGTCCTTTCGTATTGAAGAAATCTGAACTGCGAAGACTCATAGCGTGTAGAAGTAACGTCAGGCAATTTTCTTGCCAATCCTCATCCCCGTTGCTGACGCGACTCGCCCTCTCCATTAAATTGGAGAGGGGGTTGGGGGGTGAGGACTGCAATTCAGGGCAAACCGCTCCCGCCCGGCCAGCGATTCTCGATCACCACATTCAGCGTCAGAAAATCGGCATTGTTGATCGGCACGGCCTCCAACGTCACATAGTCATACCAGCCCACCCGAAGCGTATAGGTGCCTTCGGGCAAGTCCGGCGGGAGCAGCAGACGGCGTTTGTCGATCAGCGTGCCGTCTTGCTCAATGGGCGCGGCAGGGGGATGATCGGCCTGTGCCATCATCGCGCCGTTCGCGTCCAGCAGTTGCAGCGTCACACTGTGTTCGAGTGGCATTTCGCCGCTCAGGTTCCATTCCAGCACGACCTCTAATGAACCGCCTGACCACGTGGTGCTGCCTTCCGGTAAAGCGATTCCCCGCAGTTGGACGAAATCGCCCCATGCTGCTTCTGCGATAGGTGTGTAGCCGGGCGCGTCGGCCAGCGGCAGTACCTCAATCAGGCCTGTGTGAGTTTCGCCGCAGTCCAGCGTCCATTCGTAGCGGCCAACTGGCAAATGTGGATACACGCCCTGTTCAACCAAATGTTCAGGGTAAACTGCGCTGACAGATGGATACGCCCCCCACAGGAAAGGCCGCGTGAGAGTGGGTTGATTGGGTACATCCAGCACGAGCCGGGTTTCTGTTGGAACAGCCTGACCGGGAGCGATTTCGACGGAACAGCCGACACCAAGATCAAAGCCGTGATAGGTCCGCGACGGCGCTTGCAGCGGCAGGCGGCGGCGGTAGATCGTCATCGGGCTGAATTCACCATCGCCGGGAGTGCTGATTTGCGCCACCGGACTGTAGGTTTCCGCGAACCAGGGCTGTTCGGCCAGCCGCGTCCAGTCGAGGTACTGCGTGGCGACCACATAATCCGGCTTGTATTTGAGCGCGGCGTAGATCGGCGTTTTGATGTACATCTCCGGCACAATCAGCCCTGGCGAATCGACGGTGCGGCGCTGGGCGTAGTAGCCGACAATGCCCAGATCGCCCACCAGCAGCAGCGAGTCCGGCGGCGTGTTGACATTAATCCACTCTCCCACGATGCGATAAGTCGCCATACGTGGAGGGGGTTCGCCGAAACGCACTGCGGAGCGAATCCCGAACACGACCGATACAGTGAGGATGAACAGGCAGGCAGGGATGATAAGTCGTCGAGGGAGATCAGCGTTAGCGTTATACGCCGCAATGCTTGCCCTCACCCTAAATCCCTCTCCCTCAGGGAGAGGGACTTGACTCGCTTCCGCGCTTACAGGAGGTTGGGGCAACTGTGTAGATTGTCGGACATTGAAGCGGCGAATAATCTGTTTCGCCGTCCACTCAGCGCCGAGCACGGCCAGCAGAATCAGCGCGATCACCAGCGGCGTGTAATACCAGAAGGCGGCGATGTTCAGCAGCGTGTAACCCAGCAGGTAGAAAAACGCCCATACCGCCACCGCCCGCAGCCGCTTATCCACAAGCGCCCGCCACGCGCCGATCAGAATCAAGGGGAAGGCCAGCCAGTGAAAGGGGTTCTGGCCGTAAAGGGTGCCCCGCCAGCGGAAGCCATCGTTCAAAAAGCGCAGGCCTTCCAGCAGTTCTTCCTTCGCGCCGAAAGTGTTGGGCAGCGGCGACCCGAAATACAACCACGCGAAGATGAACCAGGGAGCAGTCCCCGCAACATACACCAGTGCCAGCCGGACGAGATTCCCAAAAGCGGGCATGATCTGACGGGTTGCCCTGATCTGCTGCCAGGCCTCCCACAGCGCCAGCAGCCCGAACGTCCCGCCCAGCACAACGCCATCCGCCCGCGTCCAGGTGAGCGCCGCCGCCACCAGAAACGCCAGTGTCCGCTGTCCCCGGCTCCACAGCACGAACCCCAGCAGCAGCAGCATCCCATACAGCAGCGTTTCCATGCCCAGGCTGATATAGACGAGGGGGGACGATGCCAGCAGCAGCGCCGCCGCCGCCTGTCCATAGCGGGAGATGGACGACCTCAGAAGCACTACTGCCAGCGCACAGATCGCCAGCAGCAGCAGCCCGCCGAGGACGTTTCCGGCATGGAGCAGATCGGGCGTGAGCGCATAGACCGCCGCCATCATCAGTGTGTAAAGCGGCGTGGTCGTCCCCTGCACCCGTTCACCCGGATAGAAGACGAAGCCGTTTCCTTCCGCGATGTTGCGGCTGTACACGAAGGTGATAAAGACATCATCCTGCGTATAGTCCCAGAACACGCCGATCATCCCAACCACAATCAGCACGATGACCAGCGCCAGAAGCCAAAGCCACGCTGTGCGCATGATGCAAAACCCTGTACCTGCACAAAACGCGGCGGATTATAGACCTTTTTGGGGGTAAGCCAAACGTGGGAATACGGCGGCGAGTCTTACACGACTCGAACCAGAGTCAAACGCGATGAAGGTTGTATTAAAGGTTTAAATTGCTGTAAAGTGCATGAGGGTTTGCTGCTGGAAAAGCTTAACAAAAGTCCGCCTTTTGACGGAAGAGCCAGAACACGACCCGCCTTACGATTTACCTGCTTTCCGTTCTCATCCGAATATAGAAGGAATCCCAACAATGTCTACTACCATCGACATCTTCCGCAACGTGGACTACGGAGTCCAGGTTCCAGCAGGCACCGTGATCTTTTCCGAAGGCGACCCCGGCGACCAGGCCTATGTCGTGCAGCATGGCAAGGTCGAGATTCAGGTCAAGGGGCGCACCCTGGAAATACTGGAAGAAGGCGGCATCTTCGGGGAAATGGCGCTGATCGACAATGAAGCCCGCAGTGCGACCGTCATCGCCCAGACCGATGCCACCATCGTCCCCATCGACCGCCACCGTTTCATGTTCCTGGTGCAGCAGACGCCCAACTTTGCGGTGAAGGTGATGCAGGTGATGAGCGCCCGGCTGCGTGCTATTCACGAAATGACGATCTGATTTCCTTGCATCCAAGTCAAAAAGACCAGAGGCATCATACGTGATACTCTGGTTTTGAATGTATTCGGACAATATTACGTATCCCCTCCATCCAGATATAACGCGGTAAGCTGACGAACAAATGTTCCGATTTCTAAGCGAAGTTCCAACGGGTCAATCACTTCTGCATCCGTTCCCAGTCCCAGCACCAGCATCCGAGCCGCTTCCAGGGAGCCTAACCTGAGGTGAGCAATGAAAAATTCGCCCTCATCCTCCTCAACGATAGTATAGCGTCCGGGGGCATACCACTTCAAAAACTGTCTTTTCTCGCTCCGGATACGAAGGGTAAAGGCATAGGACGACACATTTGCCACAAAATCATGCACATGCTTCCGCCAATACGTCGCAAGATCAAAATCAGCCTGTCGGGTAAACTTTTCATTCAGAAGCATCACATCATGAAATCGTGAGACTCGGTAGGTACGGAATTCACTATCCCGAAATGCGATGACATACCACACGCTTGCCTTTGCCACCAAACTGTACGGTTCAACCACTCGCTCGACTACTTCACCGCTGCCATGTTCGTAACGAATGCGAGTGCGTTTTTCCTCAAAAATCGCCACTTTAAGCATTTCTAAAAACGGGAGCGTTTGACCCTCATGCCACCACCAGGCCGCGTCAAGATAAATGCGCTGCTGAATACGTTCGGCCTCACGCTGATGCAGTGACGGAAGTGCAGCGAAGAGCTTGAGCAGAGTCTTATCAGCTGCTTCCCCTAATCCCACGTCCTGCAATGGCCCTTGTACTGTTGAGACAAACAGCGAACGTACCTCGGCCTCATTCAACCCTGTAAGCGAAACCCGGTAGTTCTCATCCAGAGAAACGCCACCCCCATGTCCCGCTTCGGCATAGACGGGAACCCCTGCAAGACTTAATGCTTCCACGTCGCGCAGGATCGTGCGCCGTGAAACAGCTAAAGAATCGGCCAATGCCTGCGTGGTCATCTGACCTTTTGCCTGAAGTAAGAGCATGATAGACAGCAGTCGATCCGCACGCATAAACTTGCTCCAATCAAATCGTAAGCGTTCGATTTTCTGGTGACAGAAGGTGTCACCAGATGGATTCTAGGATAGGGTTATCGTATCTTCAAATCAGGAGTGCAGCACGATGAACAAGGTTTTTGCATGGATTGACATCCCGGTGGCGAATATGGAACGTGCGGCAGAATTCTACGGCAGACTGCTTAACCGCGACCTGGTCGTGGGCGATATCCCGCCTCGTCGGATGGCAACGCTGTATTTCGAGCAGGGAGAAGTGGGCGGTTCTCTGGTGGAGTCGCCAGGGTTCAACCCCGGCAGTGAGGGGACACACGTTTATCTGAACGCAGGGCGGGGGGATGACTTGGACGCGATGATTGCGCGTGTCGTTGAGCTTGGTGGAGAGATCATCATCCCCCGCACCCCAATGGGCAATGCAGGACATTTTGCTTCCTTTAAGGACAGTGAAGGAAATCTGCTCTCCCTGTTTGCTGAAAAGTAGACCGGGTGCCACGCTGCTCCTCACGCGGTTTATGCGATTGAAGCAACAGCGCGTGAGGAGCTTTCCGATAATCGACTATAGAGGAAGGTAAAGATCCGATGAACATATTTGCCTGGATTGATATTCCAGTCGAGAATCTGGAACGTGCAATAGACTTCTATGGCAAGCTGTGTGGCCGCAGCCAGCTCCATTCGAATAATGCGTCAGGTCAGCGCACGGCCACGCTCTACTTTGAGGAAGGTAAGGTCGGTGGCTCACTGGTAGAAACTACCCTGCTGAAGCCCGGTTACGAAGGAACGCATGTGTACATGAACGCTGGCAGAACTTTGCTTGGTCTACATGCGTGGATGAAAAAGGTAGAAGCCGCCGGGGGCGAAATTGTTGTCCCGGCCTCACCATTGGGGGAATTCGGATACTATGCAACGTTCAAGGACAGCGAGGGCAATCTTATCTCCCTGTTTGCTGAAAAGTGAGTTTACGAACACCCGCTCCTGCACAAGCGGGTGTTCCCTCTACAACATTTTGTTGCGGCGGACGAAGACCACCACCCCCACCGCCAGCACGATCATCAGGGACACGACGAACGGCACCCCCCAGTCAGCATTAAAGGGCGGCCAGGTTCGCTCGAAGTTCATCCCATAAAAGCCCACAATCACCGACAGCAGCCCGCTCATAATGGTTACAATCGTCAGCCGATTCACCACGCGGTTGAGCCGATTTGACGTGCCAGACATATACATATCGACAATGGTATTGAGATTCTGCTGGAGGCTGTGCGACGTTTCCAGAATCCACAGCAGATGATCGTACACGTCGCGCAGGTAGTACTTCAGCACATCGTGGTTAATCAGATCCTGTTCGCGGCGGTTGATGCTGATGCCGATCTCGCGATGCTGCACCACCACGCGCATCATTTCGTTCAGGATGCGCCGCAGTTGAAACAGGCGTTCCAGCGTTTTCTGGTCAGGCTGCATGAAGATGCGCTCGTACATCTGGTCGATCTCATCTGCGATCACATCCAGCGCTGGGAAATAGCGATCCACCACCGTGTCGAAGATCACATACAGCAGGTAATCCGGCGAGACATGCTTAAAAATCCCCTCGCGTTTCAGGCGATTTCTTACATCGTTCAGTAGAGCCTCTCCGTCGAAATGGGCGGTGACGATGTAACGCTGCCCCAAAAACAGGTCGATCTCCTGAAACTCGATCTCCTTGTCCTTCATCGTAAGCGCGTTTACGATCATAAACAGGTGATCGGAATATTCTTCTACCTTCGGGCGCTGCTGCTGGTTGCAGGTGTCTTCAATGGCGAGGGGATGAAAGTTGAAAACCTCGCCCACCATCTTCATCGCCTCCGGTGTGGGGTCGGTAATATCAATCCAGACAACCTGTGTGTTGGATTTAAGGAACTGCTCGAAATCCGGTGGGGAAAACGTCTGCAACCCTTCCGGTGTAAACAGTGTGATCTGCATGAAAAAACCCTCTTATGAACTGGGGATTGAGCGTCACTTCGAGGGTTTATTCTAATCGATTTCACGGCCAGAAGCGGCCTTGATCTGGACGCTTAGTTCAGCAGCGGCAGCGCTTCGGGCACGCGTTCTGCCGTCTCAGCGGTTTCCATCATCCCGGCGAGCGCCCCCATCAGCGAGTCAATGCTGATGTAGGTGGGCAGCGCACGAACGCCCGTGCCCCAACTGGCGGGCGCGTTGGTCAGGACGAGGATATTTTCTGCCCCTACCGAACGCAGGTGCGCGAATGTCCCGCGCGGGTCGTCGAAGTCGCTGGTGTCTTCGATGATGAAGGCGTCGGGATAGTAGAAGATGTGCATCGCCAGCGCTTCCATCATTTCCTGGGGATGCAGCAGCGTCCAGCCCAGCGTTTGCAGGGCGGTTTGCAGGGCGAGGGCGCGCGGGGTTTCACCGACATACACAATCACGGGGTTCTGCTTGCTCATAGGGTCTCCTTCGCCACAAGGCGATGAATGGCGCATTTTCAGCGCGTAAACTTCACTCGCAGGAAGTCTAAGTAGGAAGTAATGAGCGATGAGCAATGCGTGTTTCAACTTTAGAAATTGCTCAACAGTCTGCTCTTGGATCTCTCTGACACAGCTTGCTCGTCGTGAGAATTTCGTCTTAAGTCAGGTGAAGCATGATGCTGCGACCCTGCGGTGAAACGCAATTCGGAAAAATCCTCCAGGACGCCTCATCGCTCATTGCTCATTGCTTTTTACTTCCCTCATACCAGCGGCGTCCATACGGCCAGCGGGTCATCCTGACGGGTACGCTGGTTGTGCTGATCGCGGATCACCCCCGCCAGCAGGGCGACGATCTCATCAATCTCGTCGGAGGGATGGCTGCCGAAGCACAGACGGAAATAGCGATCACTTGTATTATCCGTCAGAAACGCCTGTCCCGGCGTAAAGGCCAGTCCCCGGCGCAGGGCAGTCTGGTAAATGGCGGTCATGTTGTCCTGTGGCAGCGTCACCCAGGTGCAGAAGCCCCCGGTTGGTCGCGTCCACGTCACGCCGTCAGGCATGTAATGAGCTAAGGCCTGCATCAGCGCATCCCGCCGTGAACGGTAGATGGGGATGACCCGGCGCAGATGGGAACGGAAGCGTCCCTGATGCAGGAACGACGCCAGCGCCCGCTGGATAAATGTCGGACTGAACATATCCGCCGCCCGCTTGAGCGACAGCAGCCGATGCACAAATTCCGGCGGCGGCACCATCATCCCCACTCGAATCCCCGGCATGAGCACTTTGGACATGGTGTTGAGATAAATCACAATGCCGTCGCGGTCGAGCGCCTTGAGCGGCAGCGGCGACGGGCCATCATAGGATAGCAGGCCGTAAACATCATCTTCCACAATTGGCAGGCGATAGCGCGCGGCCAGCGCCAGCAGATCGGTTCGGCGCTGCGCCGACATCACATACCCGGTCGGGTTGTGGAAGGTCGGGATCACATACATGAAGCGCGGGCGTTCGCGGCGGAGAAGCTGCTCCAGCGCGGCCAGATCGGGGCCGTCATCGTCCATCGGCATCGCAATGGGCTGCATCCCATACGTCTTGAGGATGTGCATCATACCCAGATAGGTCGGATTTTCCACCAGCACCCGGTCGCCCGGCTGGGCAAGCGCCTGCGTCACCAGGGATAAGCCCTGCATCGCCCCCTGCGTCACGAGGATTTCATCCGGCATCGCTTCCAGGCCGCGGTCGCGCAGCAGATCGGCCAGTTCCACCCGCAGCACAGCGTCTCCCTGCGGCGAGTCGTAGGACATAATCGGCGCGGCTTCCCGGCGCAGCGCGGCCAGGCAGCCCCAGAAATCGTCAATGGGTGCCAGCGATGCATCCGGGTCAGCATAGGCCAGCGACCGCATGGTCGGAATCTGCGAGATTGGGTAGACGTTGCTGAGTACGATTTCCGCGCTGTGTCCGGTGCCGATCAGCGACAGCAGCGCCATCGGTTGGGCGGTTTCGCTGACGAACGTCCCGCGCCCGACGGTCGATTCAATCCAGCCATCGGCTTGCAGTTCGGCGTAGGCATTGTGCACCGTCAGCCGTGTGACACCGAGCTTCTGCGCCACCTGCCGCACGGAAGGCAGGCGCGTTCCCGGCGGGAGCTTGCCCAGGCTGATCTGATTTTTGATCTGTGAGGCAATCTGGTGATACAGCGGGCGACTGTCCTCACGATTGATCTGGAGCGGGAGCGACACGGCAGCGACCTCATCAACGTGCCCTGCAAACAGAGCGTGACAATTGACTCTATTGGCATGGTAACATGATACGCTCTGGACTCTCTAGCGACACTTTACGCCCAAAGTGGTAGGACAATTCTGGGAAAAAGGGCGTGAATGTCCTACCTGATATGTACCGAGTCGAAAGTGCTGAGTAACGAGTAGACGATGCAGCCGACAGGAATAATGAGTACATTCTTGGTGCTCCCGTAGGGGCAAAGCATGCTTCGCCCTCTGGATGAACCTGTGAGAAGTATCATTCACAACCAATAAGACCCGATTCGTTGCTACAGAGTTCCATTCTCGTACACCGACAAGATGAGAATGAGGGACTGCGTTGGTACGGGCGCAGCGCACTGCGCCTGTACAGGCAGGCAACTTTAGCTGGTCAATGTAGTCGTGTGGTGCAAGGCAGTTTACAGCGACAGTCCATCTGTAAGGACGCGCCAGACGAGGAAAATCACCATCCCCAGAAGGATGGTCAGCAGGAGGTTGCGGGTGCGCCATGCGATCACAATAGAAGCAATACCGGCAATCAGATAGGCGTTGTCCGGTGAGATGAACAGCGCACCCTCTTGCAGAAACATCAAGGGAAAGATGATTGCTGTCAGCACCGCAGGCGGCACATATTTCAGGGCACGGGTGACTGGCTCCGGGAGCTGCATCCGACCCACCAGCGCCAGCACCGGATAGCGCACCCCGAACGTGACCAGTGTCATGCCGAGAATTAGCAGAATTTCATTCATCGTGCCTGCCCTTCCTGCTCGATCAAGGGCGCGGGGGTGGATATATCTTCGTCGGTCTTCGGTGTCGAAAAATAGGTTTCGGCGATGTAGCCTGCGGCAATCCCCACCAGCGCCGCGATCATCAACCCCATTTTGTTGGGCAGCCCGTCCAGTGCAACCGCTGTGATTCCGGCTGCCAGCGCCGACAGCAGCATGGGGCGCGTCACCAGCAGCGGCACGACGATGCCGATAAACGTCACCACCAATGCGAAATCCAGCCCCAGGCTTTGCGCCTGCTCCTGGCTGATGATCTGCCCGGCCAGGATGCCGATCAGGGTACAAAGCTGCCAGTTGGCGTACATCAGCAGCGCCGAGCCGAAGTAAAACCAGTGTTTGTAGGGGGATGAGTCCGCCTGGGTATAGCGCTGGATGACGACGGCATAGCTTTCGTCCGTCAGGCAAAAGCCCAGCGGCAGCAGCCAGCGCTGTGGCAGATGCTTCATGTACGGCGCGAGCGAGGCCGAATAGAGCGCATGGCGCAGGTTGACGATGAAGGTCGTCAGCACGATAAACGGCAGCGCCAATCCCTGTGCATAGAGATTGATCCCGATGAACTGCGCCGAGCCAGCGAAGACAAAGGCCGACATGCCCAGCGCAGCGGCGGGCGTCAGGGGGCGGTCGCCCGTCACCGCCAGCGCCCCGAAGATGATGCCGAAGGGAATCGCGCCCAGTTCGAGCGGGAGTGTGGCCTGCATCCCGGCGATGAATTCCTGTCGGCGGGTTCTTGTCTGTTCAATTGCGTGTGTGGGTTCCATAGGCTTTATCCTACCACGTCCCTCAACAAGTGACCTGCGACAATGGTCTGCCTGATGCGTGGGACAAAGCAAAGAAAAAGAATTGACGCAAAGACTCAGAGACCGCAAAGGTTCGCAAAGCAGGTTGCCACGAGGACATGAGTCGCTTCCCCTCTAAAGACGACCTTGCTTTCGTCATTCTGAAAACTGACAACACGCTCAATCAAAAACGCCCCGGTCGCTTTGACCAGGGCGTTCCAATCCTCGTGTCGTGGCATCAGCAGCCGAAGCATCCCTTAACAGGCAGGCTGAAGTTCCAGGTCGGCTTCGTCCATTGTCTCCAGCATGACCGCCGGATATTCACCGGAGAACATGTGGCGCGGTTCGGTATGGACCGGCTTCGGGTATTCGTGATAGACGCGGCGCAGATCGACCGGTTCTACGACCTTCCCCTGACCGATGATGTTGCGGATGATGTTTTTCGGGTTGAAGGTTTTGTTCGGCATGATTTCGCCCTCTGACTTACTACGTCAACAGTATATACGCACTTCGGGCGAAAAAGTTCCCGGATTATGCAAATTTCCGACTAAAGTAGGAGAAATCCTCTGTAGAGACGAGGACAGGATGTGTTCGTCTGTACACGAGCAACCGCTCACTGCTCGTTGCTTTGTATTGGTCGCGCTGATGGAGCATAGTAAAAATCAGGGAGATATACGGGCGACGCGCCGCGTCGCCCCTGCCAAAGACGGTATGGGAAATCAGGCTAACTTCGCTGCTTCATCACTTAACTGTGGTGGTACTGCTGGCGAATGGTCGGGATAAGATATTCGTTGAAAGCCTGATCCACATCGTACTGCGGCTGCCAGCCCCAATCGCGGCGGGCGGTGCTGTCGTCCATATCAGCAGGCCAACTATCCACGATGCCCTGTCGTCCGGCGGACGGCTCGTAGCTGATCTGTGCGCTGGGGAAGGCGGCCTGTACCCGTGCGGCGACCTGTTCAGCGGACAGGCTGAAGCTGCTCACGTTGTAAACGCTGCGGGTGAGCACGGCGCGGGGGGCATCCGCCAGCGTAATCAGCGCCCGAATCGCGTCCGGCATTGCCATAAACGGCATCGTGGTATCAGGCCGGACAAATGAGACATAGGCCTCGCCTCTGGCTGCGGCGTGCAGCATTTCCGGCGCATAGTCGCTCGTGCCCCCGGCGGGCATGGTGGTGGCGCTGATGAGGCCGGGGAAGCGCACACAGCGGAAATCGACCCCATGCGCCTCACGGGTGGCGGCAAGCTGGCGGTAGTGCGTGGTGTAGTAGCGCCCCAGATGTTCACAGTACAGCTTGTTGCAGCCGTACATCGTCGTCGGGTTGGTGTATTCGTCCTCGGTGACGGGCGGGACGCTGCCTTTGGTCTGCAAGTCAGGCAGGCCGTAAATTGCGACTGAACTGGGGAAGATGAACTTGACCGACTGATTGCGCCAGCGTGCCTGTTCAATTGCCAGTTGCAGCAGATTGATCGTTCCCTGCACATTCACGCGATGCGCCGACTCTGGGCGGAACTCCGAATGGGTGGAAAGCAAGGCGGCGAGATGATAAACCGTGTCGATCTCATATTCGCTCATCAGCATGTCGAGCAGAGCATTATCCAGAATATCCCCGACGATGGCCGTATCCACCTGTGGCAGCATGGAGTCGTCCAGCCCGCGCACATCCAGCACGAGAATCTGCGGCGGATTTTCCAGCTTATTAAATTCGCGGATGAGGCCATGCCCGACCTCGCCGTTCGCGCCCGTAATCAGCACGACTTTTTTACGCATTTTTTCCTCTCTTTCCAAAAAAGGACTCATGTGTTTCAAGTATGGTGCAAAGTAGGTGCCTTGCAAGAGCCTCCCATCCGCTTTCGACTCCCTCAATCAGGCTCCATCCACGTTCTCACTGCACAAAGCGTACACCATTGATAATTGCTTACCGGCCACAAGGGGGAAATGACGATGAGCCTTGATTCGTTAACCGGAACGCGCATCGGCCAGTATGAACTGCGCGAACTGCTGGGCACAGGCGGAATGAGCGCGGTGTATCATGCTTATCAGCCTTCGCTGGATCGGCATGTCGCCATTAAAGTGCTGCCTGCTTCATCGCAACAGAATTCGGAGGCCGGGGCGCGTTTCATCAATGAAGTGCGTGTGATCGCCAGCCTGGAGCATCCGCACATCGTCCCGGTGCATGACTATGGCACCGAAGGCAGCCTGAGCTATGTGGTGATGCGACTGCTCCCCGGCGGAACGCTGGCACAGCGGCTTTATGCGCGGCTGAGTCTCGGCGGGGTGCTGCCCTCGCTGGGGGAGGTGCGCTGGCTGCTCCAGCAGTTGGGCAGTGCGCTGGATTATGCCCACAGCCGCGACATTATCCACCGGGATTTAAAGCCGGGCAACGTCATGTTTGATTCCCAGGGCATGGCCTACCTGGTCGATTTTGGGATCGCGCAGCTGCTGACCAGCACCACTTCAATCACGCAGGAAGGGTCGGTGATCGGCACCCCAATGTACATGGCACCGGAGCAGTGGCGGGATGAACCGCTGTCGCCTGCCGTCGATCAGTACGCATTGGGCATCATCACGTATGAACTGCTGACCGGGCAGCCGCCCTTTAACACGGCGACCGCGCAATCGCTGATGTATGCCCATCTTGAACAGGCACCGCCGTTTCTGGCACAAACGCGGCCTGATCTGCCGGAAGGTGTCGGCGATGTGGTCAATCGTGCGCTGGCGAAAGACCCGGCAGAGCGCTATCCCTCGGTGAGTGCATTTGCGGAAGCCTTCACGGATGTGGTGCGCGACCAAGAAGGTATCCACAACGAGTTTTTCACCTTTAGCCTGGTGGATATGCCCACCGTGCCGCATACCGCGCATACCACGCTCCATGCCATTCCCGCAGTGACGATTCCCGCTGCGCCGATTGAAGCGCCGGAAGTCGCTGTCTCTGAACCGACACCGATTCCCGCTGCACCCGTCGGTTATGGGAATTTGTACGCTGTACCGCCGTCACCAGAGGGGCTTCGGGCTGGGCCAAAACAGGACACGACCGGGCTGCTGGCGATTGGTGCCAGTCTGGGACTGCTGCTGCTGGCGCTGTTGATGCTCGGCGCGGTGGCGGTTGCGACGGTTCTGCTCAGAAGCGAGGGTGATCGCGATGACGGGAATGAAGTTTTGCTGCTGCCCACGCCCGCCGAGCTTGATATTACACCGGAAACAACCGACTCCATTCCCACCCCGCTCCCGGTTGACGTAACCCTGGTGGAAGTGATCGCGACGGTAACGGGGAATGGTACGCCCGGCCTGCTGCCGCCTACACCGCTGCCGCTGCCCGGTGAAGGTGGTGCTACCAGAGTCGCCGCCGCGCCTGTGCCCGTGCAGCCTGTCCCGGTGGGGTCATCGCTGCTGACGGTGGGTAACGCACCCAACCTGATGCAGCTTGCCAGCTATCACATTGATACCGAACCGTTTCGCAGTGTGGCCGTTGCACCGGGGGAAGGCGAACCCTACGTGGTCGGCGGTCGCGGCGATGGCACGATTTACGTGTGGGATGCCAGCGGGCAGAGCAGCACCCTGCGCGGGCACAGCGGGATTGTGCATGATCTGGATTTCACGCCGGACGGCAGCAGGATGGCCTCGGCAGGCGAAGATGGAACCATTATCGTGTGGGATATGGCATCACGCACACAGGTCGCCACGCTGACCGGGCACAACGCCACTGTGCGCAGTGTCCGCTTTAGCCCGGACGGGACGCGGCTTGCCAGCAGTGGCGAGGACAACACCGTCCGGCTGTGGGATGTGAGCACGGGCAGTCAGCAGGTGGTGATGACGGGTCATACCGCGCGGGTGCTGACCGTCGATTGGAGTCCTGATGGAACGCTGGTCGCTTCTGCCGCACAGGATGGGCTGATTATCCTGTGGGACACGGCGACCGGGACACAACGCGAAGTCCTGCGCGGCCATAGCGAAGAAATCCGCAAGGTGGCCTTCAGCCCGGACGGAACCCTGCTCGCCTCCAGCAGCAGCGACAACACGACTCGCCTGTGGGATGTGAGCAGTGGGCAGACGACCGCGACGTTTTCCGATCATGGGCGTGATGTGTTCAGCGTGGCGTTCAGCCCCGATGGTGCGCTGCTGGCGACTGGAGGCCGGGATAATACGGTGCGCGTTTATGATGTGGCAGCGCTGCGTCCGGTGGCGGTGCTCAGTGGGCATAACGGCTGGGTGTTCGATGTGCGGTTCGCCGGTGATGGCGCGTTTCTCGCCTCGGCCAGCGGGGACGGCAGCGTGCGGCTCTGGGGGGTGCGGTAAAACGTGGTTTCGTAGGGATAGGTTTAGAACTCGTCTCTGCCGAACTCAGGTATAATCAACACAACAAAACGAGAAACGCTCATGCCGCTGCATTTCCGAGAAAACCGTTATCCAGGCATCAACGCCCATCTGCACAGCCGCTTACAGCATACAGCAGGCGGCTGGCAGAGTTTCCACAGCGCCCATATCACCGATTTAACCCGTGCCATTATCGCACTGCTGCCCGCAGGCTATTACGCGCTCAATGAGCGTTCGCTGCAACTGATCGAGATTACGGGGGGTAGTTATACGCCGCGTCCGACCACAGCCGATATTGCGGTGTATCAGATCGCGCCCACGACACCGGGTACAGCGGTTGCTGAAGTGCCGACAGCCGTTACACCGCCTATCAGAACGCTTCCTGTGGCCGATACCCTCAGCGATGAGGATTATTTCACAGCGGTCATTATTTACCAGAGGGATGAGGCGGGTGAAGGTATTCCGGTCACGCGCATCGAACTTCTGTCGCCTGCCAACAAGCCGCCGGGATCGCATTACCACCAGTACCTCGCGAAACGGGACGAGACGCTGCAAAGCGGCATCAATCTGGTCGAGATTGATTATCTGCACGAGCGCCGCTTCCCGGTAAGGGCCATTGCCAGCTATCCCGATGGAGAGCCGGACGCGCATCCCTATGTGGTTCTGGTCAATGACCCTCGTCCGACGTTAGAACAGGGGCGCACCGCTATTTACGGGTTCCACATTGGTGATCCGATTCCGACCATTCCTGTCCCGCTGGCTTCTGACGAGCAGATCGTGCTGGAACTGGGAAGTGTCTATCACTATACGTTCGCCCAGAATCCCTACTATGGCATGATTGCGGTCGATTATGAACAACTCCCGGTGAATTTCGAGCGCTATTCACCACAGGATCAGGAACGAATTCGCGCCTTGATGGAAGCGGTAGGTCGTTAAATGCTGGCAGATTATAAAGTAGGACACGGCATGCCGTGTCCCTACGAAAAACAGCCGACGTTTTCTTTGTAACCGTACTTAGACCGTTGGTGACAACCACACGTACTGATACGGCGCGAGGGTAATCCCCTCCTCCATTTTGACCGCATTATTCGTGATAAGATCGGTCAGCGCATCCGGAACGTTCCAATAGGCGTTGAGGACTCCGCGCCGGACGGTCTGCGGAAAGTCGGAGAAGTTCGCCAGCACTAACACCTGCCGATTGCGCAGGAAGCCCAGCACATGCGGATTTTGCGTGTCGAAGAAGACGGTGCTGCTGGTGGAATCCAGTTCGGCAAAGGCGGAGGTTTGCCTGCGCAGATGAATCATGTGCTGCAAGGACTGGAACACGCGCCCTTCGATGGTGGCCGTGTCGGTGCGCAGTTCCGCCCGGTTCCAGTTGAAGCGTGGGCGGTGTACCCAGCGGCTGTCGTTGCCTTTGCCGGGATCGTTCTGATAGCTGTAATCGTTCAGCGTGGCGATCTCATCCCCGAAATAGAGCAGTGGAATCCCCCCGGCAGCCAGAATCAGGCTGTGAATCATCAGGATGCGGCGGATCGCGTTCTCGATGAACGTCTCGTTCTGGAGGTTAAGCCCCTGTTCCAGCCCTGCCAGCGACGCCGCCGTGCCGGAGATGCGCATGTCGAGGTTGACCGGGTTGAAGTTGAACGGAACTCCGTTGGCGAAGCTGCCGGGGAACTGCCCGGTGTAGAAGCGGTTGAGGAACTGGCGATGATCGAAGCCCCTGATCCCGACCTCGGCGGCATCCTCATCCGCGAACGACCAGCCAATGTCGTCATGGACGCGGACGTAATTCACCCACGCGCAGCCTTCGGGGATGCCAAAGCGCTTGCTCATGGAGTGGCGCAGCAGTTTGACCTCGCGTGTTGCCAGCGCTTCCCAAATCAGCGCCATGAAGGTCGGGTTGTACGAGATCGGGCATTCGTCCATGCTGATATAGGTGGCGACCAGATCGGGATGGATGATCGCCTCGGATTTGAACACCAGCGCAGGCGCGGCGATTCGTGCCAGTGCGTTAAAGGCCTGGATGACCTGATGCACTTCGGGCAGACTTTCCGACGGCGTTCCCATGCGCTTCCAGATGAAAGCGACAGCATCCAACCGCAGCACTTCCACCCCGCGATTTGCCAGAAACAGCAGCTCCCCCAGCATGGCATCGAAGACGGCAGGATTGGTGTAGTTCAGATCCCACTGGAAATTGTTGAACGTCGTCCACACCCAGCGGTCGATTTCGGGACGATAGGTAAAACTGCCCGGTGCCTGTTCCGGGAAGATTTCGCGCAGGGTGGCTTCATAGCGGTCGGGCAGCGTTCGGTCGGGGAAGGTGTAATAGTAGTCCAGGAAATCCTCGTCGCCCGCCAGCGCCTTCTGTGCCCATTCGTGTTCGTCGGAGGTGTGGTTGAAGACGAAATCCAGCACGAGGCTGATGCCGTTGCGCCGCAGATCGTTGGCAAGCGTGGTCAACTGCGTCATCGTCCCCAGCGACGGATTGACGCGGCGGTAATCGCTCACAGCATAGCCGCCGTCGCTGTTCGGTTCGGGAGCACGGAATAACGGCATCAGATGCAGATACGTCAGCCCCAGTTCCTTAAAGTATGGGATACGCTGGCGGATGCCTTCGAGGTTGCCCGCGAACAGATCGACATAGCACACGCCGCCCATCATCTTTTCGCTGCGAAACCAAGCACTATCGGTTTCCCGATGGAGGTCGAGGGCGCGCAAGTCCGCTGAACGTTCAACCGAAGCGCGGGCGGTCGTCAGCAGGATTTTTTCCAGAAAGTAGAAGAAGTCGTAGCGGTCGCCATAGAGCGTATACAGCAGCCTGAAGATGCGCGGGAAAAGCTGCTCTAGCCGGGAGAGAAAAACGGCGGCGTGCTGCGAATCATCGTTGTCGTCGCCTGTAAGCACGGGCAGCAGGCGCGGCAGCAAACGGTTGAGCGAACGACGGCCTTCGCGTTCAAACCATGAAATATCGGGCATTGGTTCTATCCACTTGGCAGTGATAGGTAAAACGTTACGCCGCTATTATAGCCTGTTTCGGCATCGTTCGTGGTAGCAGTTCTTGTCCCGCCAGGGCAAACGCATCAAATTCCACAAATAGGCCAAAAAAGTTCAATACAAACCACAAAGTCGCAAAGAACACAAAGATTTTTCCCTCGTCTTCGTGTACTTCGTGTCTTTGTGGTTCAAAAAAGTTCTTTAGAGTCTCATCGAGTTTTGATGCAATCTCCCTGCTTGTCCCGCTTTGGCGGCTTTAGCGGAAGTGGAGGAACATCTCGGTGCGGCGGAAGACTTCCATATAGCCCATGCGCTGGAAGGCCGGCCACGCCGGGGAATTGGCGGCGAGATTTTCGACCTTGGTGTCCTGCATGGGATATTCCTTATGGACGTGGTACAGTAGCGCGGTGCTGATTTCTTCCGATACATCAGGGCTAAGGACGAAATGCGTCAGTTGGAACGGGGTGCGCTGGAACAGCACCCAGCCGCGTTCGCTGCCCATTTCCACCCGCAGGCCGCGCATACTGCCCGCGTTCAGCAGCGAGGGCGTTTCCTCAATCCACGATTCGCCTGGTGCCCGCAGCTTGAGATAAAATGGGATTTCTTCCTCGCTCATCTGCGAGACGGCGGCCTGGTCGAAGGCCGGATGCACTTCCGGGGGACCCGGCGGACGGCGGATGACCAGCAGTTCGCGCACATCCTCAAAACCGAGTTTGCGAAACAGGGTATGAGCCGGGTCGTTGCCGACGATCACCTCTAGCTGCACCAGATCACACAGGCGCGCTTTGCCGTTTTCCAGCAGTTTTTCCGTGATGAACTGGCCGACCTTGTAACCGCGCCGTTCGGGGATCACGCCTAGTCGCGTGATCCACCCGCGTCGCTTCTGCCCATCATCGCGCAGTCCAAACATCCCGATTCCGGTTTCTTCCCCTGCCTGATTGATCGACACAACCGAGCACTCTAAGTTCACGTCGTAATTGTGAACATACTCGGCCATACGTTTGGCGTTCATCGGCATCGGCACGATGTAATCAACCCGTGCCTGATTGTAGATGGCGGCCAGACGCTCGTAATCGTAATTGCTGGCGGGTACTGCAATCCGTACCTCGGACTGCCCGGTCTGTGGTGGGACGGCGGATTTGCTGGACAAAACGCACCTTCTTCTAAGAAATTTTTACGGCTCCTGCTGCGGCTGGAGGAAATCACCCACCTGCTGCGCAAACGTTCGTGTGTTGATCGGCTTGGTAATCACCCCATCACAGCCGTAGGCATTCGCCATCTGGTACGCGGTTTCCTCCGGCCAGGCGGTAAAGGCCACAATCGGCACCGTGCGCAGATCGGCCTGCTGACGAATGAGGGCGATGACCGTCTGACCGTCGATATCGGGCAGGCCGAGGTCGATCAGCACAAGATCGGGTTTGTTTTCAAAGACCGTCGTCAGGCCATTTTCGCCGTCTTCGGCCACGATCACCTTATGCCCGGCCACACCGAGCAGCTTGGCTGCCATACGCGCGTTCTGCGCATTGTCTTCGATGACGATGATGAGGCTCATCAAGCAGGCTCCTCATATAAGCCAATTCTGATTATAGCGATTAAACGGCACAGTGCTCAAGAAAATAGGCGATGATGTTGAGCAGTTCGTTCTTGGTCACTGGTTTGGCAAGATACCCGTCGCAGCCCGCGCTTTCAAAACGCTCGCGGTCGCCGTGCATGGCGTTGGCCGTGAGCGCGATAATGGGGATGCGCTGTAACTGCGGATTGGCCTTCAGGCGGCGCGTGGCTTCCATACCGTCAATGTCGGGCAGGTTAATATCCATCAGGATCAGGGAAGGCTTTTCGCGTTCCGCCAGCTCTACCCCGCTCATGCCATCCGGGGCTTCCAGCATATCATAGCCACCGACTTGAAGCATCTTGCGAACCAGCCGCATGTTCTGTGGATTGTCCTCAATGTAGAGAATGGTGCTTGCCATCGGTGTTGTCCTCACACTGTTGAGGGTTAACCCCTCTCTATGACTATCTTAACTCATCCTTAATTATATTGAGAAGCTGATTGCGGTCAAGCGATGCCTTCTCAATGGTTAAGCGAATGTTCTGCTGAAGTCCGGCGCGTTCGCTGGCGCTGAGTTCCCGCCCGGAGACGATAATCACCGGTATATCGCGCAGCTTGGGATCGTTCTGCAGCGTTTCGATAATGGCGAAACCATCCATATCGGGCAGCATCAGGTCAAGGATAATCAGGTCGGGATGATAGTTGTAGATGGCCTTCAGCCCTTCGCGCCCGGTCGTGGCTTCGATCACGTTAAAGTCGGTTTCACTCTTGAGCATCCGCTTGGCGAGGCGCAGATCGACCGGGTTGTCTTCGATCATCACGATCACGTTTCCGGCGCGGGTCGTCGCATCCTCGGCTGGCACAGCAGCAGTTTCGCTGGTAATGGTTTGTACCTGCGGTTTGCGTTTGTTCTGAATAACCTCTACCGGGGAATGACCGAGCGTATCCACCACATGATCGACCAGTTGGCGCGTATCGAAGCCGCCTTTCGTCCAGACGGACTCCGAATACGTTTCCAGCAGCTTGCGGTCGTTGTCGGTCAGCGCTTTGGCAGAGACGACGACAACCGGGATATGGGCAGTGGCCGGGTCGTTCTTGAGCTTTTCCAGCAAGCCGAAGCCGTCCATTTCCGGCATGGTCAGATCGCACACGACCAGATCAGGCTGGCGGTCGTGGATGACGCTGAGCGCTTCTACACCGTTGCGGGCTTCATAGACACGGTAGTTCTTATAGCTTTGCAGCAGGCGGCGGATGAGGCGGCGGTCATTCGCATTGTCGTCCACGATCACCACCGTCGTCACCTGCTCGTCGAGATTTTGCAGCGCCGCGCCGAGGCCTTCTTCCTGTGCGATTCCGGCCTGTTCTGCCTCGCCGTTGATTTCCAGGCTGAGGATGTACTTGTCATACTGGTCGCCCAGAATATGGCCTTCCGCCGGGAGTGTATGACCGGAGCAGTTGACGACCACCGTTTCTTCGGGCGCGATGATGCCTTCGCGCAGCATCTTTTCCAGCCCAGCGAAGGCGACGGCTGTCGCAGGCTCAACCGACAACCCGGCGCGCGACGCCACCTTGCGCATGGCCTGGAAGGTTTCGCCGTCTTCAATCGCGATCATCGCGCCGTTGTTGCTGGCGACCGCCTCTCGCAGCAGCACATAGGCATAGCCGGGGTCGCCCGTCGCCAGCACATGAATCAGTGTCTTCGGGACGACGGGTTTGGCCTTCGGCTGATTTTCCGCGTAAGCCGTGACCATCGGTGCGCAGCCCGCCGCCTGCACGATGCCAAGTTTGGGCATGTGGTCGATCAGCCCCATTTGCAGCAGTTCGCTGAACCCCTTCCACACGCCCAGCGGCCCGATACCGCCGCTGACGGCCTGAATGTACCAGTCCGGCGCCTGCCATTTGCCGGGCTGGTCGGGATGCAGTTGCAGCCCCAACTGCTCGGCGATTTCATAGGCCAGCGTCTTCATACTTTCCTTCGCGGGAATTGTCCGTGCGCCCTTGTCCATGACGATGCCCTTGCGCTGCGCAAACTCCGCCGCGACCTTCTTGGTTTCGTCATACGTGCCAGACACCTTGACCACTTCCGCGCCATAGAGCGCTACCTCGCGCATTTTCTCCGGCGGCACCTGACTGCTCATGAACAGCCACAGCTTAATCCCGGCACGGGCACAAAAGGCGGCATAGGCCACCGCCGCGTTGCCGGTCGAGGCCAGCACGCATTCCTTCACTCCGGCCTGCTTCATGGCGGTGACGGACATGGACGCCTGCCGATCCTTAAACGAGTTAGTCGGCATGTGTCGCTCGTCCTTGACGTAGAGGTGTTCGCGGCGGAACAGGCGCTCATACTGGTACAGGCGGATAAGCGGCGTAAAGCCTTCCCCCAGCGAGATTTCGGGGTTCGGTTCGGGGATCGGCAGCAGTTCACCGTAACGCCACAGCGAACGGTCGCGCCCGCCGACACGAGACGGCCACTGCTGAGCGACAGCGGCGTAATCATAACGCGCATCCAGCCAGCCCGACCCGCAGCGGGGACAGGTGCTCAGGGACATATCGGCGGGAAGCTGCTTGCCACATTCCAGACAAACCACACTGTTGAAGTACGACTGAGCCATCTCGACACAACCCGTCATGAATGCAAGGGAATAAAAAAGTTGGCAGGAGCTTGATGTGTGCCCCTGCCAACATTATCCCCTACGAATGTGCCGGGGAGTATTGACGTTCCCCGGCGTTACAAATTATTCAGAAACGTTTTCCCGATCAGGCGTTGACCTTCATCGTGATTTTGTTGCCCTCACCTTAAATAGCGTTGTCCGGTACTCTAAAAGGAGTTATGAAAGTTCACAACGGCTCATTTGCCCTCGCCCTAAATCCCTCTGCAAGAGGCGCTCTCCCTCAG
>JANRLJ010000174.1:0-86490 GCA_033762735.1 bacterium
CTAGGAGAGGGGGAGAAGACCAGGGAAGCGTGTTAAGTCCCTCTCCTTTGGGAGAGGGATTTAGGGTGAGGGCAAATGAGCCGTTGTGAACTTTCATAACTCCTTTTAGAGTACCGGACAACGCTATTTAGGGTGAGGGCGTGAGAAGTTCCTTCCCCACCCATTGTGACACCTGTCTCCCTGTCGTTTCAGGTAGTACCCCGGTTCACATCCTCTGCTATAGTAGGAAGACTTCAGAATTCCCAACTTTTGCCCCGTTCCAGATTCATAAAGGAAATGCCCATGTTCAATGGTGGCTGGCACACCTATATCTGGGGAGAGGGTGGCGGCAAACGCCCCAAAGTGACGCGCAGCCTGCTGCGGCGCGTACTGGCATATGCCCGCCCCTATCGCTTTCATATCACGGCGATGCTGTTTCTGATCCTCATCACCACATTACTGGGGATGCTCACGCCGCTGATCTTCCGCGACCTGATCGACTATACGCTGCCCGCCGGGGATGCCGCGCGGCTGAACCTGCTGGCGCTCGGCCTGATCGCGATTCCGCTGGTCACAGGCGGAATTCGCGTCGTGCAGCGGCGCATTAACTCGGCGGTGGGCGAAGGTGTAATTTACGACCTGCGCGTCGCCCTCTATGCCCATCTCCAGCGCATGTCGCTGCGCTTCTTCACCAACACCAAAACGGGTGAACTGATGAGCCGCCTCAACAGTGATGTGGTCGATGCGCAGCGGGCGATCAACGGCACGATTGTGGACATTATCACCAACCTGTTTACGGTGGTGATTACGCTGGCGGTGATGCTCACGCTGGAATGGCGGCTGACCATCCTCGGCGTAATGGTGCTGCCGCTGTTCATTCTGGCGGCGCGGCGCGTCGGCGGGGTGCTGCGCGAGATCGCCCGCGACCAGATGCGACAGGATGCGCAGATGAGCGCCATGATGAACGAGACGCTCAACATCAGCGGTGCGCTGCTGGTCAAGCTGTTTGGCCGCCGCGATAACGAAGTCAGCCGCTTTCAGGATCGCGCCGGGCGGGTGCGCGATTTAGGCATCCGGCGGGCATTGATTGGCGCACAGTTCTTCGTGATTATCGGTCTCGTGGGTGCAGTCGGCACGGCGCTGGTCTACTGGGTCGGCGGGCATCTCGTGCTCAACGGCACCTTTACCATCGGGACGATTGTGGCCTTCGGCACCTATCTCACCCAGCTTTACGGCCCGCTGCAAGCGCTGACCAATGCCCCGGTCGATTTTGCCACCTCGATGGTCAGCTTCGAGCGGGTGTTTGAAATCATCGATCTGCCCATCGAGATCGAGGAAAAGCCCGATGCGAAAAATCTGCACGACGCACAGGGCGAACTGATCTTTGAAAATGTCTCGTTTCAGTACAAATCGAGTGGCGATCCCCTGAGCCAGGTGGAGCGCTTCGACGAGGATGATGTGGTCGCGTCGCTTTCCGGCGATGTCCCGCAGGCAGCGAAAGCCACGAACGGCAATCCCAACAGCCAGGCGCGCGAAGCCGCCCTTACCAACCTGTCGTTCGAGATCGAACCCGGTCAACTGATCGCGCTGGTGGGGCCAAGCGGCGCGGGCAAAACCACGCTGACCTATCTCATCCCACGCCTGTATGACCCGACGCAGGGGCGAATTCTGCTGGACGGCTACGACCTGCGCGACCTGACCTTACGCTCGCTGGCGGAAAATATCGGCATGGTGACGCAGGAGACGTACCTGTTCCACGACACCATCCGCACCAATCTGCTCTATGCCCGCATGGATGCACGGCAGGATGAGATCGAAGCGGCGGCGAAGGCGGCCAACATCCACGACTTTATCATGGGGCTGCCGGAGGGCTACGACACCGTTGTGGGCGAACGCGGCTATCGGCTGAGCGGTGGTGAGAAGCAGCGCCTTGCCCTGGCGCGGGTCATCCTCAAGAATCCGCGCATCCTCGTGCTGGACGAAGCCACCAGCAGCCTTGACAGCCAGTCCGAAGCGCTGATTCAGGACGCGCTCAAGACCGTCATGGCCGGGCGCACCAGCATCGTGATCGCCCATCGCCTCAGCACCATTCTGGCGGCGGATGTCATCCTCGTGATGAACCGGGGCGAGATCGTCGAGCGCGGCACCCACGCCGAACTGCTGGCGCAGGGCGGGCTTTATGCCAACCTGTACGAAACGCAGTTCCGTGACCAAATCGCGGCGATGCAGAGCGCGATGGCCTGAGACTGTATTTTCTGAAATGATGAAAAATCCTCGCTTCGGTCAAAAGATCGGCGGGGATTTTTTATTGCAGAGACTTTTGTGAAACAACCCCGGAGCATCCTTGTCAGCTACACGCCCTGCGGCGAAATGCTGCAATCCTACGGCACCAGCGCCGCGCCCCGGCTGGGCTTCACGGGCGAATACACCGACCCGTCCGGCATGGTGTTCCTCCGCGCCCGCTACATGAACCCTGACCTGGGCATCTTCCTCAGCAAAGACCCGTTTGAGGGCTGGACGCAGCGCGTCATGTCGCGCAACGGGTACTCCTATGTCGAGGGGAATCCGGTCAACTACACCGATCCCAGCGGTCAAGCCCTGCCTTTGTTTGTATTAGGTGGTGCTGCACTTGCGGGTGCCGCAATTGGTGGCTTATCATCCGCTGCGCTTGCCAGCAATTTGTATGATCTGGCGAAGAACTGCCAGTGTGGAGAATGGTGGCGCGATTGGGCAAATCGGACGAATAAAACGAGGTTTGTGCTTGCTGCTGCTGCCTTAGGTGCCGTTGGAGGTGCAGTCGTAGGGGCTTTCGCTGTTGCCAATCCTGTTACTGCTTTGAGATTGATCACAGGACTGAATCTTGGGGCTGGTGTTGGTTCGGCGCTCAATCAGCTTCCTGGATTGGCGGGAAGCAACCTCTGTGACCAGATGATGATGACGCTCTCCGCAGGGGATGTTGGCCTGGGTGGAGGGGTCGCTGGCGGAACGGGTGCCGTTCCGGTTGGTGGGGGAGGGCTTGCCGTTGGAGCCACGCCAGCGGTGGTCGCAGCGGGAGCGGTGGGGGTGAGGACGGCAGCAGTTCGTTTTGCTGTCGGACTGACTGGCTTCCTGAACTCGTCAAATTCGAATGATGGTGAAGAAAGTCAACCGAGCAGGAGTTTTGACCCTCGGTCCCTACAAAACAAAACACCAGAGGACTTGATTGCGGAAGGTTGGGTTGAAAATTTCGAAAACCGATCTCCAAACAGACGGACATTTGTAAACTCAGACGGGATCAAAATAAGTTACGAGGAAGGAATACGTGGTGCCTATGGTTGGAGCGGTATTGATCACTTCCATGTTTACAACCCTAATAATCCAACCGGACACGATAGAATACTATATCTTGACATCAATGGAAACCCAGTTCCTAAAAATTCAAAGCCCAGTCACATACCACGTATACCAGGACAAAGACCATAATGAAAATTTCTAAGGACTTTCAAAAGTTTCATCTGCACGATGGGATAATAAATCAAGTACTCTATCGGCCTGAAAGTAAGGAGCTTGTCTTGTACATCGAGCTTGCCTATACCTCACCGCCAGAACTAGGTACGAGTGGTCAAATGGTCTTTAGTGGGGTTGAACAACTAAAGACGGACTCACCCCTTGAAGACATTGATTGGATTAATGATGTTTGGGGAGAGATTAAAACAGCTGATTTTACATCCTATCAGAACATAGATACATTAGAAACAATGTCATGGTACGTGCTTCTCTACCGTCGAGGTCGTGATTATAATGAATCCTATATGCTACATTTAGAATTTGTAGCAGAATCCTTTGAGTGGCTACCTGACAAGTAACCTTCAACTTCCTAAAAACACCCACTGGCTGTACTGGTGGGTGTTTAACTTCAAACGTCCTGCACGAGGCTAATCCTGTCTATAAGTGGGATTAAGTCTGCCATTATGTCATTGATAGTAGATTTGAAGACTATTTAATGTGATCTGACAAACCTCTCAATAGAATCACATCAGACCAAGGTTGAAGATATATAGTAAGTTCTCTTTCGTGATGCCAGTGATACTATACAGAAATTCAGCAGTAGTCATTGCTTATTCATCTGCTTTTGCATGACCTAGACGCTACAATGCCCCTCTGCCTCGCGCAAGTTTTTGTTCACAATTGGAACTATTGCAACTCTGATGTACAACGAGCTCGGCTCGCTGCGCTTCGTCACCAACAACACAGGGATTGCCACCTACAACGCCAGCTATACCCCCTACGGCGAACTGCTGCAATCCTACGGCACCAGCGCCGTGCCCCGCCTGCGCATCACGCGCGAGTACACCGACCCCTCCGGCATGGTGCGTCTTGAAGAAGCTGTATTACAATAGGCTGGGTTAAGCAGTCAGCACCTCACCCCTCACACAGGAGCAGCAACATGGCGGAAAAACCAAAAGGCAAACTGCTGGATACCGGCCCCGAACGCGAGGTCGGGGTATGGCGGCGCAGCCGATGGACATGGTCATTCTGGTGGCGCACGGTCATCACCCTCTCGCTCTACTACTGGACGCTGTGGCGGCGCAACCAGATCACCGTGACCACCCGCCGCATCACCCAGCGGCGCGGCAATCTGATCGGCGGGGAAGAAACGAGCGTCAGCCTGGAAAACGTGACCGACATTTCGCTGGATGAACCGCTGTTCGGCGCGATCTTCAACTACGGCAACATCACGATTCAGTCTGCCGGGTCATCCAGTGCAGAGATCAGCTTCCAGGGGTTAGGCCGGGCGAAGAAGCTGCGCGATGTGGTGTTCGACCTCAAGGATGGCCGCTGGGACGAAACGCGCAAGCGCTGAGGTTGATTTTCAGACATCAAGCATCTGAATCGCAGAATTACCGTATCATGAAGGCGTAATACGACAAGGATTCAGGTGAAACGTGATGGGCATTGAAGTCGTTTGGGATGAGCAGGTTGAAAACGTCATTGTGTACAAATTTCAGGCGAAGTGGACGTGGCACGAATTCCTGGTGGCGTTTTACGAGCATGAACTGCCGATGGCACAGTTCCTTGATGGGCAGCCTTATGCCGTCATCGGCGATCTGCTCAACAGCCAACCGCTGCCGCCGGGGTCGGGCATCACGCATGTCTACGGCATTTTCAAGAAGTATCCGGCCAATCACACACTCACGATGATCGTCACGCCGAATTCATTTGTGCGAACGCTGCTTTCCGTCGGGATGCGGGTTTATCCTGAGACGCGCACCGCATTCGCTTCGGTGGATACTCTGGATGAAGCGCGTAACCAGATCAGGCAGCGGTTTGGGCAGGGACAGGCTGCGTCTGGCGATTGAGGACGGTGTAACCCGGCTTTGCCTATAAGATTACGGCTGCGCCTGCTATCATGTTGCCAGTCAAACAAACAGATGGAATCGCATGTCAGAACGGTATCTGATTGTCGGCCTGGGCAATCCGGGCAGCAAATTTGAAAAGACCCGCCACAACATCGGCTTCTGGGTGGTGGATGAACTGGCACGGCGCTATGCGCTGAGCTTCGGCAAAACCGAGTGCAAGGCACAGTCCGCCGATGGAGTCATCCGGCAGAAGCGGGTGCTGCTGGCGAAGCCCCAGACGTACATGAACCTCAGCGGGGAAGCGGTGCGGGCGCTGATCGACTTCTATAAGATCGACCTGCCAAATTTGATTGTGATTCACGACGATCTCGACATTCCGCTGGGGACGCTGCGAATCCGCAAGTCCGGCAGCGCGGGCGGGCAGAACGGTGTCAAGAGCATTATTCAGCATGTCGGGACACAGGACTTCGCGCGGGTGCGGGTGGGGATCGGTCGCCCACCGGGAAGGATGGACCCGGCGGCCTATGTGCTGGAACCGTTCAAGGGCGACGACGAAATTACCGCGCGGCTGATGATGGAACGCGCGGCCAACGCGGTGGAAACCTGGCTGACGGACGGCCTCGACCTGGCGATGACGCGCCACAATGGTAATCTCGATGAGAAGAAGCCCACACCTGAGAAATAAACGAACCGTCGAGCCATCGGATTTGGTGACGGTTTAAGCTGACGGAAATGGTGAAAACCGGCGATATGTAGGGGCGTAGCGCGCGACGCCCGTACCGAACATCTCGTTAAACTTCACCACTCTCAAGAGGAAACTGTTGAAAGAGTGTTGTAACGCTCAGTTCCACCACTCATACCAGCGCTTGCGGGGAACTCCGTACATGCGCCCTACCGGGCCATAACCACCGTAATACAACCACAGCCACAGCAGCATCAGGAAGAACATCCCGCCCACACCACCGACGACCAGCCCGATTAAGCCGCCCATCGTCACGTCACGTCCGCTGCGTTCGTGCATATAAGCCGTTCCGAACGCACCCACCAGCGCAACAACCAGGCGCCAGAACAAGAAGCCGCCGACCAGCATTGTTTATGAGTCCTTTGAATAAACTGCTTCCTATGCCATAATCATAAGCCAGCTTCCGTTGCAGAAATTGAAAGATTTTCCGAAAAATTGGTATGTCTAAGTTAGGCGTTATTTCAGACATTCATGGTGATGTAAACGCGCTCCGCACTGCCCTGCACCTTCTGCGTCAACAGGGGGCAGATCAGATTGTGTGTACGGGTGATCTGGTCGAAGGTCATCCCCAGAATGACGCGGTGGTAAAGCTTATCATCGAGAATCACATTCCCTCCGTGCTGGGGAATCACGATCAGAATGCAGCCTATGTGCACAACTGGCTGCACGAAAATCATGCCGAGCACACCCTCAGCCCCAAAGTACTGATGCAACTGGAGACGGCACGCTATGTCGGCGGACTGCCGCGCACCCTGCGGCTGACGATTGACGGATTCGATCTGCTCGTCGCACACGGCGCCCCCTGGGATAACACCGTTTCCGCGCTTGCCACTGAGTCACGCGATCTGTTCGAGCGGATCGCGCATGAAGCCGAGGCCGATGTGGTGCTGCTGGGTCATACGCACCGTCCGATGGCTGTACGTGTTGGGATCACCTGGGTATTCAACCCCGGCTCGGTCTTCAACAATCGCCCGCCGTACCTCTGGAACACCCGGCGCGAACACTCCTGCGGGCTGCTCTCGCTGCCTGACTGCCGCTTTACGGTGTTCAATCTGCATACCGGGGAAGCGCTTGTGCCCGAACCTGTCATTTTCTAATTTGGTCAGCACAAAATTCTCACGACCTTTTATGCTGGTCTGCTACAATCCTCATCATGTCGCGGTCATGGCACAGCATTCTCTGCTGTAATCGCGTCATTCAGAGCAGCACCCGCCAGGGGGAATACAAACCTATGCAGTTAACCGGATTGCTTCAACTTCTCCGCGAAGACCGGCGTTATTTGGATTTTGTTGAGCGGCTGCGCAAGGGACAAACGCAGGCGTATAACGCCACCATTCTGCGGGCGGCACGGCCCTTTCTGGCGGCAGCACTGGCGCAGGACTGGGATGGCCCGGTTCTCTTTCTGACCTCACAGAGCAAACGCGCCCATAACGTCACCGGTCAGCTTCCGGTCTGGCTGGACGGCTCGGACGCTACCCGCCCGATTTTGCGCTTTTCCGAGCCGACACCGCATTTTTACGAGCGGGTTCCCTGGAGCACAGAAGCCATTCGCGGGCGCTTAGAAACACTGGCCGCATTAATGCCCCCCGGCGATACCAGTCCTGAGGCGAAACATCAACCCGTCATCATTGCCTCGGCGCGAGCACTGATGCAGCGCACCCTGCCTGTGCATCAGTTCCGGCGCGGATCGATGCTGCTGAAAGCGGGACAGCGCCATAACCTTGAAAAACTGCTGGCGAGCTGGGTCGCACTTGGTTATGAATCCACACCGATTGTGATCGAGCCGGGAACATTCAGCCGTCGCGGGGGCGTCATCGACATCTTCCCGATTGCGGCGGAACGGCCAACGCGCCTCGAATTTTTCGATGACGAAATCGACACCCTCAAGCTGTTCGATGTCTCCACACAGCGCACCGACCGTGAAGTGAAACAGGTCGGCATCACACCTGCACGGGAAGCACTGCCCACCAATGGCACACAGGTCGCGGCTGATCTGGCCGAATGGTTCAGCAACCTCACGCCCGCCGAAGACGACATGACCGGGCCAGCGGTTGATCTGGAACCGCTTAAAGCCGGGAACACTTTCCCCTACCTGGAACATTATCTGCCCTATATGGTGCCCAACCCGGTCAGCCTGCTGGATTACGCACCGCCAGGGACGCTGATCGTGCTGGAAGATCGGGACGATTTACGCGCCGTGATGGAAGAAATCGCCACAGCCGCCATCAGGACGCGCCAAGAACAGCTCAGCGCCGGGCAGATTTCGCCCGATCATCCCCAGCCATATCTCGACTGGGAAATGCTGGAAAGTGCATTCTCAAACTTCACGGTCGTCGAACTCTCCCTACACAGTGAAGGGGCGCTCTCCAGCCTGTTTTCGCCCGGTGAGCGCTTTGGCGGGCAGCTTCGCCCCATGCTCACACGCCTGCGTGATCGGCGTGGACGTGAGGGGCGCGTAGTGGTCGTCACCGGGCAGGCCGGGCGGCTGACCGAAATCTGGTACGAGCAGGATTCATCAGCCTACATTCCGACCGTAAACGACCTGCCGCAGCCACCGGGCGAAGGAACGCTGGTCTTCGTCAACGGGACGCTGCAGGAAGGCTGGACGCTCAATACAGGCAGCGGCGCAGATGGCGGCGCAGATGGCGGCGCTTCCGCCCGCAAAACTCATCTCATCACCGATGCCGAAATCTTTGGCTGGAATCGGCCAGAGCCGCGCCGCCGCAAAGCGGCCAAACGCGCCCGCCTGCCCGAAAGCGAATACGCCGACTGGAAACCGGGCGACATCGTGGTGCATGTCGATTACGGCATCGGGCAGTTCGTGGGGATGCAGCATCGCACTGTCGAAGGCAACGAGCGCGAATATCTCGTGATTCAGTACGAGGGCACTGATACGCTGTTCGTGCCGATTCATCAGGCCGACCGCCTCACCCGCTACATCGGCGCGGATGATACACCACCACACTTGAACAAGCTCGGCCAACCGGATTGGGGACGCACCCGTTCCCGCGCCAGCAAAGCGGTTGAGGAAGAAGCCAAAGGGTTGCTGGAACTGTACGCGCAGCGTGCTTCCACACAGGGGTACGCCTTCCAGCCGGACACCCACTGGCAGCATGAACTGGAAGCCAGTTTCCCATTTGTGGAAACGGAAGATCAGTTGAAAGCAGTACGGGCGGTCAAAGCCGATATGGAAGCAGCGCACCCGATGGATCGGCTGATCTGCGGGGACGTGGGCTATGGCAAAACCGAGGTCGCGCTGCGAGCGGCCTTTAAAGCGGTGATGGATCATAAACAGGTCGCCATTCTCGTGCCGACAACGGTTCTGGCGCAGCAGCATTATGAGACGTTCAAAAATCGGCTGGCGTCGTTCCCGGTCGTGGTCGAGGTCATGTCGCGCTTCCGCACGAAGGAGGACCTGGACAAAATTCTGCCCCGCCTGGCCGAAGGCGAGATCGACATCATCATCGGCACCCATCGGATTCTGTCTGACGATGTGCGGATGAAAGACCTGGGGCTGATGATTATCGACGAGGAACAGCGCTTCGGCGTAAAGCAGAAGGAGCACTTCAAGCGCCTGCGCACCCAGGTCGATGTGCTGACTCTCACAGCCACGCCGATTCCGCGCACACTCTACATGAGTCTCACTGGCGTGCGCGACATCAGCATGATCCAGACACCGCCGGAAGAACGCCTCCCGGTGATTACGCATGTGGGCGAATTCGACGAAGGCTTGCTGCGGCAGGCCATCATGCGCGAACTGGAGCGCGATGGTCAGGTGTTCTTTGTCCACAACCGCATCCGCACCATCGACCACCTCCGCGACAAGCTGGAAGAAACAGTGCCGGAAGCGCGCGTTGCCACTGGACACGGACAGATGAACGAGCGTCAGCTAGAGCCGATCATGACCGCGTTCGCGCACGGCGAGTATGATGTCCTGTTGAGCACCGCCATCATCGAGAGCGGCATCGACATTCCCAACGCCAACACCCTGATTGTGGATCGGGCGGATATGTTCGGTCTGGCGCAGTTATATCAGCTTCGCGGGCGCGTGGGGCGCAGTGCCCAGCAGGCCTATGCTTACTTCTTCCACTCTGGCAACCGCCGCCTGACGGAAGAAGCGCGGGCACGGCTGGATACGCTGGCGGAAAACAGCCATCTGGGCGCGGGCTTTCAGATCGCCATGCGTGACCTCGAACTGCGCGGCGCGGGCGACATCCTCAGCACCCGCCAGACCGGGCAGGTGGCGGCGGTCGGGCTGCATCTGTACACGCAGATGCTCACGCAGGCCATCCGTAAACTGCGCGGTGAAACCGATCAGACTCCGCTCCCGGTCGCCTCGACAACGGGCATCGTCATCGACCTGCCGATTCCGGCCTATATCCCAGCGGACTGGATTCCCGAAATGGCGCTGCGGCTCCAGATTTACCGCCGCATCGGTGGTCTGAGCACCCAGCAGGATGTGAACGTCATGCGGGACGAACTGCGCGACCGCTTCGGCCAGCTTCCGATTGCGGTCGATGGGCTGCTGTATCAGATCGAAGTCAAGGTGCTGGCGCAGGCGGCGAACGCGACGCATGTGATGGCGCGGGACGGCAGCATTCAGATCAGACTGCCCTATCTGGCCGAGGTCAACCGTCCCTCGCTGGAACAGCAGTTGGGGTATGAGGTGGAAGTCAGCCGCACCGCTGTGACACTGCCCCTGAATGATCTGTGGCAGATCAGGCTGATTGATGTGCTTGGCGAGCTGGCGCAAGGGGTACGCGCTGGCATGATGATGGGCGGCGGTCTATAAGAATAGGAGTTACGCACTTGCAGGTTGTTGTTCTCGTTAGGCGGGTTTGAAACCCGCCCCTACAAATGGGGAACTGCGTAAGTTCTAAAGAAATCATGATGGATTGCTGGAGGGGCGAGTGGCGACTCGCCCTTCCCTTTCACAAGGCTGATACTTTGTTTACAAGGATCACTTACGGCGACAACGCTTAAATCATTGCTCATTGCCCATCGCTTCATCGACTCATTTTTCAATCCTCGCGCCGCACATCCGTAAGCTGGCCGCCCGTCGCTTCCATCAGTTGCGCCAGCGTGATCGGGAAGATCGTATTGGCTGAACCTGCCGCCGCGTATAACTGATCGTAGCGCTGGAGCGATTCATCGACATAGCGGGGAATGCCAGGAGTGCGATGACCGAACGGGGGAACACCACCCGGCGCATACCCATAAATGGCGATACATTCTTCGCTGGTGGCTGTCCTGACCTTCTTGCGCCCGACGCTGAACAGCGCGGCGATCTTGCGGTCGTCAATGCGCTGGTCGCCGCTTGCCAGTACCAGAATGGGCTTGCCTTCCACCAGAAAGGCGATGCTTTTCACAATCTGCCCCAGTTCGCAGCCAATCGCATCCGCCGCCATCTGAGACGTCGCAGTCGATTCCTCAAAGGTGCGGATTGGAAGGTCGAGGTTCAGCCGTCGCATTTCCTCTGCAACATGCGCCGGGGTCAGCGGTTCAGTTGGAAGGTCGGCGTGTGGCTCCATTGTTGCGGATGTCCCTTTCGTTGCATCAGCCTCGGAAACGTGCGATACTCAAATAGAATTGATCGATTTTCCTACGGAATTATCCCTCAAAGCGAACCTTGAGGAAGTGTGTCTGGCTGCTATGACCTTCTCAGCGTTAACCCGAGTCAAAGTCAACGAAACCGTGATTGAGCTTATCAAGGGTGACATCACGAAGCAAGAAACGGACGCGATTGTAAACGCGGCCAACTCATCCCTGCTGGGGGGCGGCGGCGTGGATGGCGCGATTCACCGCGCAGCTGGCCCCGAACTTCTGGCAGAAACGCGCACCCTGGGCGGTTGCGAAACCGGGAATGCCAAAATCAGCAAAGGCTATAAACTGCCCGCCAAGCATGTGATACATGCGGTTGGCCCGATTTATCGCAAGGGTGATCCCTCTGTGCCGCGCCTGCTTGCCAGCGCCTACCATCGCAGTCTGGAAATTGCAGCGGAACACAATCTGCATTCGGTCGCGCTGCCTGCCATCAGCACAGGTATCTATGGTTATCCGATTGCAGAAGCCGCGCCTATCGCGCTGAAAACCGTTCTCGATTTTGCAGCGGAAGACACGAGCATCACCCTGATTCGCTTCGTCCTCTTTACGGATGCTGTCCTGGATGCCTTCGCCGACGCGCTGGAAGAACTGAGCGCAGAGCGGGATGACGTCGTGCCGCTTGATGGCTGAGCCTGACGGGTGAAGTCTTATTCCAGCGTCCCCAGATTTTGCAGCGTGACCAGAACGGACTGGAACACTTCATATTCCCGCTGGTCAAAAATGGCGTTGAGCTGCGCATCAATCTGGCGAGCGCTGTTGAGCACCTCATCCTTCAAGGCGCGGGCATTATCCTTCAGATAAATGCGCACTGCACGGCGGTCGGTTTCATCTGGACGACGTTCAATTAACCCTTTCTGCTGTAATTTGTCCAGGTTCGGCGTAAAAGAGGTCGCCGCCCTTCCTACCGCACGCGCCAGTTCTGAGGCGTGCTGCCCATCCTTCTCATAGAGTGCCCGCAGGATATACCATTCAATTACCGTTAAATGTGCTGGGCGAATGTACTGCCTGAAGTACTGATCCACACTCCGCAGCGCAACGTCGAGATTGCACCACACTGACCCTTCAAATCGAAGCATTGTTTTCGTTTCAGTCATAGTAGGAAACTATAATAACAGAACAAGTTAATGAAGGCTGGAAATTGTATGAGTTTTTGATAAATTAACTTAACCTTATATTTTTAACGATTTGAAGCAATCCGTGTAATGAACACATCCAGATTTGCCAGGCTCAGTTTATCGCCTGAATTCAGATTATAGGGAATTTGTGGTGTGAGGCGTTTGCCATTAATGAACGTTCCATTAACAGAATCAAGATCAATAATCTGTACTAAACCTTTATGGCGCACCAGAACCGCATGACGGCGGGAAACGCCTCTTTCCTGGGCGCTGTGTTCGGCCAGATCAATATCGGGTGTGTAGCTGCTGCTGTTGTCTGATCGTCCCAGGATATAGCCTTCGACACCGGGGGCAGGGACGCGAAAATCCGGCGGGGCACTGTCGGTCAGTAACCCATCCTGCACCACGCGAAGTTCAATGATTCCGCTGGCCTGCATCCCCTGTTTAAACAACCCACACCTCCGACGATGAAATGTTATCCGAACATTATAACCCTGACACGCTGGTTTGTGAAAATTAGGGCATGGTCTCAATTTCGATATAATCGTGATTATCAGAATCCCGATTGTCCGTCGCCCCACTTACCCGGAGCCGCTCCCCATTTTCCTGTACATACAGACCGATTCGCACCGTTGTGGCAGTATTCACCCCCTCAAAGCGATAGCGATCCACAATAAACTCCCCCGGCACCCACAGGGAGGTCGGATAAGCGTTGTCCTGCGGCATCGTGTCGCGCTGGGCAAGGCGCGTCTCCGAAGCGTCATCCACGTGCACGAAAACGGTGTAATCCGTCTCGACGCTTTGCAGTGCCTCCCACATGAGTTCAAGCGTCAACCCGCCGTTTTCCTGCCGCAGGCTGTAGCCGCGCAGCCGAATCACATCCCCTAAAACTACTTCTGATGGCTGGTCAAAGGCTGGCGCATCAAAAACACGGGCGATTTCAGCAATCTCGATCTGGCCGATTTCGGCTTCGGCCTGTTGGGTTCTCAATTTCAGGGTGTACCGTCCGGCAGCAAGATCGCGCGGCAAACGCTGGCGCAGGCGGTGCGTCAGCACTTCGCCGTCCAACCATTCCGGTGGGCTATAATCCTCACGCACGGGCTGTCCGCTCCATAGGACAATTGCCTCAGCCTCGCGCTGCAACACCAGCTCAACTGACAGCGATTCACGCGGCTGAGCAGAAGGCACAGCGTCCCACAGCAGCGTCAGCGGCAGAACCTCACCGGGTCGAGCCGACTCCGATGGCCTGTTCCAACCGGCCAGACGAACACCAGCCGCCATTTCCACTGACGCACGAACATCCACCGACACTGACTCGACAGCTGGGAATAGCGCTGGCCGCGTGACATTTAGGGTGCCGATCTGCGCCGTGATCCCGGCAAATTCGCTTTCGGCGTTCTGATAGGTCAGATAGGTGCCACTGTCCCGATCAACCCACATGATAAACAGCGGATACTCGCCTGGTGGCGTTCCCGGCAGCACAACAACACCCATGCGCTGCATCATGGTTTCGCCCGGTCGCCACAGAGTCGTACCCAGCAGGAAGGCGTCCGATATGCTCAGCACTGCTCCGGTTGTATCACGCAGTTCCAGAATAGGGCGCAGACGGGCATACGGTGGCGGCTGGTCGACACGCCACTGCATCGTCACCTGTCCACTGTCCCCGGCGCGTACAGGCTGGCTGTCCAACCCGACAAAGGTCATATAGGGATTGCGCGTTTCGGTCACGGCGCGTCGCTCCACCACATCGCCAGGAATTCGATAGGCATAAAACGCAGGCGCACCATCCGGGCCAGGAGGGACATCTGCAATCGCCCATTCCGCCCGCAACGCGGACCAGCTTTCGCGCGGGGCAGTGTTGGTGAAAACAACCAGCGCTGTTTTATCGGGCGGCGGCAGGAACAGGCTGTCTGTACCCAGCCACGTCACCGTCCCATTCCAGCCCGTGATGATGGTCGGATGTTCGCGATGATAGGAGGCAATATACACCAGTGTATTTTCGTCCACATGCGCGGGCAGCCATTCGGCGACGGCTGCTAAATCACCGTCCGCCTGATAGAACAAATCCGCCCGGTTCGCCCATCGGAAATAATCGCGCCCGACCAGCAGCGCCCCAATGAACAGCACACTCAACAGAAATACCAGTGAAGTCGTGCCAGCGATGCCTCTGTGCCTCTGCGGTTCATCCTTTTTCAGCCAGTACTGTACGCCATCAGCCACCGCCGCAAAACCAATCGCCACCAGCACAAAAATGAGCGGCACCATCCCAAGTGACCGCATGTGATTGGGTGGCAGACCGCCGACGGAAATCACACTTGGGATCACCATCAGCGGCGACATCAACGCCAGAATACAGGCAGCACGTTCGGCGGGTGTGCCCTTCCCGCGTACCAGAGACCATGCGGCAGCGGTCAATCCGACCAGCATCAGCAGGCCTTCCGGCAGCGTGAGATACGGTCGTCCGGGAGCGTTATAGCGCACATAGCCCTCGCCCTCAATGAAGAACATGCGCAGATGCAGCCGCACACTTTCCAGCAGAGTCACATCGCTGCCAGTGTTCGTGACTTCAGACAGCCGTCCCATAAAGATGTCGGGGTAGCGCAGGGCATAGAGGATGATGGGAACGGCGGTTAACCCCATCGCCGTGAAGAAGACAAGCCCCTGGCGCAGGCGCAATCCTCGCCTGTTCCGGTCGATCAGAAGCAGGGAAAAACCGCCCAAAAACAGCCACAGCGGGAACAGGCGCGAGGCCATATAGGTGTACAGCGCCAGCCCTGCGAAAAACCCGCCTATCGCCAGCCAGAGCCAGCCGCGCCGTTTATTCAACCCCTGCCACAGAAACAGCAGGCCAAGTGCCTGGAACAGCGGCAGTGCCGAGGAACGAAATGCCTGCCGACTGATGTAAATCTGATGAAAGGAGACAGCCATCATTACGCCAACTGCAAGGCCAATCAGGAGTCCGCGCTCCCCCCTGAACATGGCGCGACCCAACGCCGCCGCCGCGACCGTCAAGAGATTGCAATACACGCTCAGCAGTTGCAGCGAGAAGATGTCATCGGCTACAAAGCGCAGCAGGGGCACGCTCAGGTAATGATAGAGTGTTTCGCGTCCCTGATAGCTGTTGGCAATTGGAAAGAGGTTCGCGCCGCCGAACGCGATGCTGCGGGCGATGAGCAGTTCCGCCCCTTCATCGTAGTGCGGGCCGGGCGGATACGTCTCTAACTGCCAGATGCGCAAAAACGCCGCCACCAGCAGCACGACCAGCATCGTCCATAAAAACGTTCTGCGCATCGCGTCTAGTCCTCGAAAAGCCGGAGAAATCTAGCGGGTTCTCATGCGCAGATCAAGGCGCAAACAATAGCACAAAAATTCATGGGATTTTCGGAACCTATCGGTTGGCGCGAGGTACAATAAGGTTCACAGGAAAGGTTAGGTGGAATGGGAAAATATGATGACAGGGGCTGTGTATGAGCAGGGGCTGTACCTGCGCGATGGTTATCTTGTCCTGACGGAAGCGGCAATCCGCACGCTCAACGAAGCTGGCCTGAGCGGCGAAATGACCGATAGTGCACGGAAAGGACTGATCCTGACCGAAGCCAGCCGCTTTCAGGAAATTCTTGACGCTTTTGGTCTGCTGATGGAACGGCTGTCGAAGCAGAACGCCTACTCCTGCTGAGTGCGGCGTTTGTGGCGCGTCTGGAAAAACCGATCTGGCTCCCACTGCGCGGCGTCGGGATGATCGGTCGGGCCGAGACTAAGCAGGATGTTCTCCCCGGCCTCCTTCAAATAGTACACCTGATACCGCCGTCCCGGGGTGATGATTGGACGCGGTGACAACCGTTTGCGAAAGATCAGCGCATTTCCTGTTTCGTCATACAACCTGACAGGCTTCCAGAACATCCAGAAAGGCGCTGACCCGGCTTTTGCCTCCAGGGTCGTATAATGCACAGGGGTGCGGGCATAGCGCACCGCCCGCGCTACCAGCGTGACCAGCAGCACCGCCGTGATGATCCCCAGCACCAGCAGACCAGGCCGCAGCAGCAGGGCGAGCCGCGTCCACAGCACAACCGTCGCGGGAATCATCAGAACCAGCAGGGTTATCACAGGCTGCATCACGACATCAACCCACTGCGCAGGCGTGAGCTTACCAGTACGGTTGGTCAGCAGCCGCTCTCGCATTTCAGGTACAACGGTATCGCGGGGAAGTTTCGTCATTGTACAGGGGCGCAGCGTACTGCGCCCTTCTCCACATCCACAACTTTACGGCACGAGCGCCGCTGCAAGCGCGACGGTGCTGCCAAGATTGGTCGCCAGCGGCCAGAAGATACCGAGCAGCAGAGTCCCCGCGAAAGCCGCATAAATCGCATAGGTGACGTACTGCGTCAGACCTTCCGCCCGGCTGCCATCCGCATCGCGCAGATACATATTCACGATCACACGCACGTAATAGAATGCGCTGATCACGCTCGTCAGAACACCGACGACCGCCAACAGGAACAGATCAGCCTGGATGGACGCACCGAAGATGAACCATTTGCCCGTGAAGCCCGCCGTGAGCGGGATGCCCGTCAGACTGAGCATAAAGATCGCCATGATCGCCGCCAGCAGAGGTTTGCTCTTTGCCAACCCGGTGAAATCCTCAATATCGGTGCCGCTGCCGTCTTCACGTTCCAGCGCCAGCACCACCCCGAATGCGCCCAGGTTGGTGAAAGCGTAGGACAGCATATAGATCAGCGCACCCTGCGCGGCGATGTTGCCGATGCCGGGTGTCCCGCCCGCCGCGACCGCCATCAGGATATACCCGGCGTGTGCAATCGAGGAATAGGCCAGCAGGCGCTTCATATTGGTCTGCGAAATCGCCACCAGATTGCCGACGATCATCGTCAGCGCCGCGATAATGGCGATCACGGTCTGCCATGCGGCAGAGGTCGCGCTGGCTTCTCCGCTTTCCAGGAACAGGAACGGCAGGCCGACCAGCATCACGCGCAGCAGCGCTGCGAAACCGCCCGCCTTCGCGCCCACACTCATAAAGGCGGTAACAGGCGTCGGTGCGCCTTCGTATACATCCGGCGTCCACATATGGAACGGCACGACTGCGACCTTAAAGCCGAGGCCGACGATAATCAGCGCCGCGCCCACCAGCAGATAGAAGACCGAGCTGCTGTCCTGCGCCACAATGTCGTTGACCGCGGCGAAGATTTCAGGCAGGCGGGTCGTCCCGGTCGCGCCGTAGATCAGCGCCGCACCATAGACGAAGAAGGCGCTGGCGAACGCGCCGAGGATGAAGTACTTCATGCCGCTTTCTTCCGACTTAAGATCGTTCGGACGGAAGGCGGCCATGATGTAAAGCGGAATGCTGAGCAGTTCGAGCGCGACGAACACCACGATCAGGTCGTTTGCGCCCGCCATGAACATCATCCCCGACGTAGAGAACAGGAGCAGGGAGTAAAACTCCCCGCGTTCAATGCCTGTGCGCTGGAGATAGTCGATGCTCAGGAAAACGGTCAGAATAGCCGTGATCAGAATCACGATATTCATGAAACCCGTGAACTGATCGGCGATGAACAGGCCGTTAACTGCCTCCCCACCCCGGTTGTAGACGAACAGGTTCAGAATGAAACTGATCCCCAGTGCGCCCAGCGTGAGCCATGCCGTCACCGACTTGCGCTGCACGAACAGGTCGATCAGCAGCAGGAAGCAGGTGAAAAGCGCCAGGAACGCCGCCGGGAGCGTGTATTCAAGGTTGAGATCAGCAATGTTTGGTGCTGTAATCATAAAAGGACTCCTTACGGGAGCGGAACCTGTGCCACAATTTCAGGCACGACGCGGCCAATACCAGCGATCAACTCTGCGGTGCTGGCATCCATCGTGTGGAAGAATACCCCCGGCTGGAAACCAATCCAGAAGATCAGGATGAGAATCGGGATGAGCACGGCGATTTCCTGCCAGTGCAGGCGCGGCAGATTGGCGTTTTCCTGTCGCAGATCGCCCATATACACCTTCTGGTACATATAGAGCGTGTAGACCGCCGCCAGGATTACGCCAAGCGTGGCGAACAGCGCAAAGCCGAAGCCCAGCACTTCGCTGCCCATCGTGCCAAGCAGGATAGTGAACTCACCTACGAAGCCGTTCAGACCAGGCAGACCCATACTGCTGAGCGCGACAACCAGGCTGATGCCGCCGAACAGGGGCATGGCCTTCCAGATACCGCCGTAAGCGGCCATCGCCTTCGTGTGGCGGCGTTCATAGAGCATCCCGACGAGGAGGAACAGCCCGCCTGTGCTGATGCCGTGATTGACCATCTGAATGGTCGCGCCCTGGATGCCCTGCGCATTCAGCGCGAAAATCCCCAGTACGACGAAGCCCATGTGGCTGACGGAAGAATACGCGACCAGCTTCTTGATGTCGGTCTGCGCATAGCTGACCCAGGCGCCGTAGATGATGCCGATCACCGCCAGCACGCCCATCACAGGTGCCCAGTCCACGCTGGCCTGTGGGAACAACGGCAGGCAGAAGCGGATGATGCCATAGGTGCCCATCTTCAGCAGGACGCCCGCCAGCAGCACCGAACCCGCCGTCGGAGCCTGTACGTGCGCGTCCGGCAGCCAGCTATGGAAAGGCCACACCGGGACTTTGATGGCAAACGCGATCAGGAAACCGAGGAACAGGAATGACTGGGTGCTGAACAGGCCATCCGCCGGGAAGCTGAGTGCGCCTGACTGGATCATCTGGGTGATTTCGGGCAGCGCGAACGTCCCTGCCTGGAAGCCCACATACAGCATCGCCAGCAGCATCAGAATGGAGCCAGCCATCGTGTACAGGAAGAACTTCACAGCGGCATAGACGCGGTTTTCCGCACCCCAGATGCCGATCAGGAAGTACATCGGCACCAGCGTGACTTCCCAGAAGATATAGAAGGTCACGAGGTCCTGCGCCACGAACACGCCGATCATCGCCCATTCCAGCAGGAGCATGAAGATGTAGTACAGCTTCTCGCGCCCGCGCTCATGGAAGATTTCGCTGCGGAAGGAGAACATGATCGCCAGCGGCGTGATGAACGTGGTCAGCAGCACCAGGATCATCGAAATGCCATCGACACCCACGTAATAGCTGATGCCATAGGTGGGCAGATAGTTGAAGCGATGCACCATTTGCAGGGCGGGGTTGCTCTCGTCAAACGTCACCCACATCACCAGCGAGGCGAAGAAGGTGGCGATGCTGAACCCGAACGCCGTCCACTTGATCGCTTCTTTTTGCGTGTCCTCACGCATGAACAGTAAGATCGTCAGCCCGACCATCGGCAAAAACAGCGTCAGGGTCGTCAACGAAAAACCCGTATTGACTGCATCCATGAATGACTCTCCCAGAGAAATAGTCCTTAGTTTTTAGTAGTTAGTTTTTCGTGATTAGTTCCAGATTTTGCCGCTCATATTTGTAGGGGCGAGGCACGCCTCGCCCACGCTGCGGTAGGAACTAAAAACTATGAACTAACAACTGTTAACTGCGAATATAAGGCAGCAGCATAATCACGATCACCGCGACCACGCCCAGCAGCAGCATGACCGCATAGGTGCGTACATAACCCGTCTGAATCCGGCGCAGCCCGCCGCTTGCCTGCCGCACCAACCAGCCTACACCATTCACTGCGCCATCGATAATGCCCAGATCGAACGGGCGGCTGAGCAGCTTACCAACACCGTTGAAGCCTTTGTACAGTACGGTGTCGTGGAAGTAATCGTGCAGGAAGTTCCAGTCAACCACATCCGCCAGGAATTTGGCGATACGGTTGAAGGGGTTTTCAAACACGCGGTAGTAGAATTCATCCCAGTACATCCGCGCATTGGCGATGCTCCACACGGCTGCGGTTTCCGGGCGCACCTGGAGCGGATCCTTACCGCTGCGGGTGAGCGCCTTCGTGCCGCCATAGATCGACCGGGCCAGGAAAATCCCGCCGAGGCCGATTGCCAGCGCACCCAGCGCGATCAGCAGTTGGAATTCCGACAGGTGGAAGTGCTGGATGCTGTATTCCAGGAAGTTGCCCAGGTTATACTCACCGAACAGCCCGCTGAAAATCGGGATGCCGGACGGGGTGTTGATAAAGCCGATGAACACGCTGAAGAAGGCCAGAATAATCAGCGGTGTGGTCATAGCAGAGCCACTCTCGCTGGCGAAGTTGGCCGCTTCGTGGCGCGGGTTTCCATGAAAGACCATTTCGATCTGCCGCCACATATAGAAGGCGGTGAAGCCCGCCGCCAGCAGCAGCACGCCAAGCGCAAGGAAGCCCTTTAGCTCGTTATCAATAAAGCCGACGATCCACGCATCTGCCAGAATTTCGTCCTTCGACCAGAAGCCCGCAAACGGGAAAATGCCCGCCAGCGCCAGCGTCCCGATCAGGTAGGTGATATAGGTGATCGGCATTTTACGGCTCAGCCCGCCCATGTTGCGCATATCCTGCGGGTCAAAGGGCGTGGTGGGGCCGCCGGGAGAGACATCGGGGTTATGATCGCCGTGCGTTTCGTCGCCATGTGCATCATGGTCATCATGGCCGTGTCCGTGACCATGTGCGTGTTCGAGGTGATGATGCCCGTGTTCCATGCCGTGAATGACGGAACCGCTACCGAGGAACAACAGCGCCTTGAAGAAGGCGTGGGTAATCATATGGAACATGGCCGCTGTGTACGCACCGAGGCCAACCGCTGCCACCATGAACCCAAGCTGGCTGACGGTGCTGTAGGCCAGCACACGCTTGATGTCGAACTGGCCCATAGCGATAAAGCCGCCGACCAGCGCTGTGCTGATGCCGACCAGGGTCACGACAAACGATGTTAGCTGGAAGGCATCACCGCCCAGATCAATCGTGGCGTTATAGAGGAAGCTGTTGGAGCGCACCATCATGTACACACCCGCCGTGACCATCGTGGCGGCGTGAATGAGAGCGCTGACGGGCGTAGGCCCGGCCATCGCGTCCGGCAGCCATACAAACAGCGGAATCTGGGCGGATTTACCCGCCGCGCCGAGGAGCATAAACAGCGTAATCAGGACGAGTACAGTGCTGATCGACAGCGAAAGCGAACCGAACTCGACCGTTCTGTTTTCATAGCTGAAGCGCTCGGCCTGACCAAACACACCAAGCTGACGGTCTTCGACGCTCTCGTCCGACCAGTGATAGGCGGCAATAGCAACGCTGTGACCTTCTTCTTCGGCAGCGGCTTCACCTTCGCCCTCGCCGCCTTGAGCGACGGCTGCGCCTTCTTCGCTGTGCGCGGCTTCCTCGCCATGATGCTGCCCAGCTTCATTGTTCGCCAGTTCGCCCGGCTTATAGAAGTCGAGCGTACCGAACGTCCAGAACGTCAGGAAGACGGCCATCAGAACGCCGAAGTCGCCGATACGGTTGGCGATAAAGGCCTTGCGGGCGGCGTTGCTGTTCTTCCAGCCTTCGCCATGCGGCTTGTCCCACCAGAAGCCGATCAGCAGATAGGAGCACAACCCCACGCCTTCCCAGCCCACGAACATCATCAGGAAGTTGTTGCCCGTGATGAGGATGAGCATGAAGGTGAGGAACATATTCAGGTAGGCGAAGAAGCGGTAGAAACGCGGGTCGCCGTGCATGTAGCCAGAGGCGTAAATGTGGATGAGCGTCCCCACGAACGTGACGAACAGCATCATGGTCACATTGAGCGTATCCACGCGCTGCTGCCAGCTAATCACCAGATCAGCCGAGCCGATGCGGATCCAATCCGCCAGCAGCGGCGGGTCAATCACCAACGGCTGAAAATCGTTGTTCCGCAGGTAGGTGAAGAGCAGGAACGCGATCACAAACGACAGGGAAGACGCGATAATGCCAATCAGGGCGGAGATCCGCTCCGGCAAACGCGCACCCCAGAAGAAGTTGATGAACGCGCCGATGGCCGGGAACAGAATAATTAAGGGTGCCAGTTGCGCTAAACTTTGCATAAAAGCCTCTCAGTTGCGTCGTGCCGAGTTGTTGTTGCAAACGTGCTACGGCGCGTTGCCCAAAGTACCGGGTTTCAGCCTTCCATCAGGTGCAGTTCGTCGATGTTGATGCTCTGCTTGCTGCGGAAGATGGCGACAATCAGCGCCAGACCGACTGCCACTTCCGCCGCCGCAACGGTAATGACGAAGAAGACGAACACATGCCCATCCACCCCGCCCCACTGCTTCGCGAAGGCGACCAGCGCCAGATTCGCGGCGTTCAGCATCAGCTCGACCGACATAAAGACGAGGATGGCGTTGCGCTGGAGCAGCACACCCATCGCTCCCATTGTGAACAACACCATACTCAGAATAATGAATGCTTCGGTTGGAACCATGATGTCTCTCCATCACACAACCATAGGGGAAGGCATCGCTTTTTCGGCGCACCTTCCCCTACGATTGAAATCATCCACGCTTGTTAGTCCCCGGCAGGTTCGGGCTGTTCCGGCTCTCTCAACTGCGGCAGTTCGGGCACATTGGTCACGTCCTGCCCGGTCTGGCTGGCGATCACGCTGGTGAGCGGACGGCTGACCTTGCGGCGCAGCGGACGGCCCGGCTTGGGCTTGACCGTACCACGCTGTGTCAGGACGATTGCGCCAACCATCGCAGCCAGCAGCAGCACCGCCACAATCTCGAACGGCAGCACATAATCGATGAACAGCAGCGCACCGACCGACGCCGGGCTGCCGAAGGTCGCCAGGGTTTCGCTCTGCGCCTCAATGCTGATCGGTCGAAAACCTTCGCCAACCCCAAGCGGCTCTGCACCCAGGATAATCAACTGGGCAAGGCCGGGGGTCAGTTCGTATTCACGCAGGGAGAAAAGCCTTTCCTCAGGGCGATCAGCGCGGACAAAGGCCCATTCCGGTTCGCGCTCACGGCTGATAAAGGCGGTTGACGCCTGACCGTAGGGGATATTGGCAGCGTACACTTCCGGCTCAACACTGCTGAATTCCGGCAGTTGTTCGACCAGGGTAACGGCTTCGACGGCAGGATAGGCATTGAAGACGGTCACGCGGGTGCTGCGGGAGGGGGTGCCGCTCAGGTCTTCCTGAACCACACCCAGCAGCGGCAGGCGTTCCTCGCCATAGGCCACAACCGTCTGCGCGGTATCGTTCAGCAGAGTCACCGAGCCGACCGGAATCGCCAGCGCGGGATCATCGCCTGCAAAAGCGACCGAGATATCATAGTCACCCGGTTCCACCTGCAGGAACTCGCTGGCTTCGCCCAGGTCAACATCACTCGCCAGCAGCGCACCATCGGCGTAGATATCGACCGCTTCGGGGAAGCCCGCCGCCGCGTGTGCCACGCGCACATAAGGCCGGTCGCCTTCGGCATTCTGGGTATCAATATCGCCCGCGTTGAACGCAAAGAACGTAGCGAACACGAATGACAGCGCCAGCGCCAGCGTCACAGGCGTAATCCACTTGAATTCTCGTGCGCTGCCGCCGACATTTTCCGCCCCTAACAGCATGATAACGAACAGGAACAGCACCATAATCGCCCCGGCATAGACGGCAATCTGTACCATCGCCAGGAAGGGCGCGTCCAGCATCACATAAAGAAAGGCGACACAGATAAAGTTTCCAATCAAACAAAGGGCGCTGAGCACCGCGTTTTTACTCAGGAGCATTCCCGCTGCCGCAACAACGGCAAGGAAGGCTACGCCAGCAAACAACCAGATTTCCATCGGATATGAATCCTGTTCAGGCGTTGGTGGTCAAACTTTGTGCAGTCTAACACAAACATGGGCAGACTTCAAACGTTTTGAGAACAACTTGCGCCTTCGGACAAAAACAGAGGGCGCTGTTGTGCGCCCCCTGCGACTTCTCAAATACAGCGGTGGTTTCCTGCCCTACTTGGCGTTGGGCATATCCGGAATGGCGCGGCTGTACTGGCCTTCCGCCACCTTCTGCGGGGTATCCTGTCCGCCCGCCGGAACCGGGTCGATCAGCATGTCTTTGGTGAAAATCGAGTCGCGGCGGTCGGTGAAGCTCAACTGATGCTCATGCCCCAGTTCAATCGCCTGCGTCGGGCAGGCATCTTCACAATAGCCGCAGAAAATGCAGCGCAGCATATTGATCTCGTAAGTCTTGGCGTAGCGTTCGCCGGGGCTGTAGCGCTGCTCGTCGGTATTCTCCGCCGCTTCCACCCAGATCGCATCCGCCGGACAGGCCGCCGCACACAGCGCACAACCGATGCACTTCTCCATCCCATTGTCATAGCGGCGCAGATGATGCCGCCCCTTATAGCGTTCCTGGAAAGGACGCACCTGCTCGGGGTATTGCAGCGTGATCTTCTCTTCCAGAACGTGCTTGAATGTCGTCGCAAAACCCTTGATGACGTTCATTGTTGATTTTTCTCTCTCTCAATCCTGATCGTGGGGAATATCTTCTTTTCCCACGCAATTTGTTGTTTATGTAGGGCAAGGAATGCCTCGCCCGCCCTAATCCCCGCCCGTCTTGGTGAGCGCGGTTTCGTCCTTGTTTTCTTCCACCGGAACACCGCCCAAACGGGCGACATATTCCAGGAAGCCAATCGCCACCCGCAGGACAGCTTTCAGCGCGCCGACCGTCACATCCCACAGCACAAACGGAATCGCCAGCAGACCGCCTATTACTTGCAGAATGATATGGCCGAGACCGTAAGCCTCACCCGTAATCACGGGGTCGGTTTCGAGATCATCGTCCGCATCTTCTTCGGTATTGGCTCTGCCACCGAGGAAGACAAACCCACCTGCCAGCACGATCACGAACATGATTGCCGAGGCGATGATGTAGGCCGTCGTGCCCAGTTCTTCACCGACGACCACCGCAACCGCCGTCCAGACCACCGCGATCAGCGACAGCGGCAGCAGGACTTTCCAGCCCAGCGCCATCAGGCGGTCGTAGCGGATGCGGGGCAGCGTGGCGCGAATCCAGATGAAGCCGATCAGGAACAGGATGACCTTGCCAATCGTAACCAACAGCCCCAGAATCGGGACACTATCCACCAGCCCGAACCCGTCCTGATAGCCACCGAAGAACGTAGACACCGCGATCAGGCTGACGGCGATCATCCCCAGATATTCAGCCATCATAAACAGCGCGAACTTCATGCCGCTGTATTCGGTCATATACCCGGCAGTGAGTTCCTGCTCGGCTTCCGGCAGATCGAAGGGTGCGCGATTGGTTTCCGCAATGAGCGCAATCACCAGAATGACCGCGGCCAATGGGTTCTGGAAGAACAGCCAGTTGGTGAAGAAGCCGCTCTGGTGTTCCACAATGTCGAACAGGCTCATGCTGCCCACAATCATAATCGGGACAGCCAGCGAGATACCCATCGTGAGTTCGTAGCTGATCATCTGTGCAGAGGCACGCAGGCCGCCGAGCATGGCGTACTTGTTGTTGCTCGCCCAGCCCGCCAGCGCCACGCCGTAGGTGCCGATGCTGGTGATCGCCAGCAGCCACAGCACCCCGACGTTGAGATCGGCCAGTTGCAGCGGGACGCGATACCAGTTGCCATCAAACCAGGGAATGTTGATGGGCGGTCCCAGTGGAATGACCGCCAGCACGATCAGCGTGGGCGCGGCCTTGAGGATGGGCGCGATCAGGTAGACCGGCTTGTTGGCCCCGGCGGGCATGATGTCTTCCTTGAAGATCAGCTTCAAGCCGTCCGCCGCAGGCTGCAAAAAGCCGCCCAGCCCGACGCGGTTCGGCCCCACGCGCTGCTGGAACCACGCAATGAACTTCCGCTCCAGCAGAGTGGTATACGCGAACCCGGTCACGACTACGAACAGCACCAGTGCCGAATAGATAATCGGATGCCAGAAGCGGCAGCCCTCTGAGTCAGCACATTCGATCACTTCGTTGGTGCGGCTGCTCGGTTCAAAGATGAAGGTGAGGATATTGTCGATGTTGCTGACAACCGTAAACAGCACCAGACCGGTCACGGCCAGCACAATCAGCACCAGGATGATAAACAATGGCATCGGGATAATCCCGAACACTCTACGACTTGTCGCCATAAGATGCCCTCAAAATCTCAGGGGCAGGAACAACCCCGCCCCTCGTCGATACACGATCTAATTCACTTTGCTGATGGTGCCTGCCATCGGCGTCAGCGGGGTGGCTTCTTTGGTCAGATGGCGCGGGAGCACCGCCGCCCCTTCCGGGGCACCACCGTTGACATGAGCACGGACGCGCACGCGGGTGTGATCCTGCACAGCGACCTCGACCACATCACCGTTGGTAATGCCCATCCGCGCCGCATCTGCGCTGTTGATCTCAACATAGGGCAGCAGAATGCGCGGGTGCATCAGGGCGCTCGGCTCAAAGATGTTCTCGCGGTTATACAGGCGCACCGCCGGGACGATCAGCATTTCGCCGCTGCTGGCTTTCGGCGCTTCCGGCAGCGCAAGAGTGCTGGTGGCAACGGCTTCGCCCTGGTCGGCAGCGGACGGAATTTGCACCCCCAGGCCGCCCTTGTTCTGATAGGCCGTGCCGCCGTAGTACAGGTCAGCACCGCCTACATCCGGGAACTGCCGCTCGACTTTGGAAAGTTCCTTATAGGTGCAGCCCGCGAAGGCCGGAACGTTCTGCGTGATTTCCTGCATCACCGACGCCGCCGACAGTTTGGCGCGGCCATGACCGAGTTTTTCGGTAATCCGGCTGAGAACCTGCCACGCGGGCAGCGCCTCGCCCATCGGCCCCTGCGCAGTGTAGAAGCGCTGGACGCGCCGTTCGCCGTTGGTATATGTGCCGTCGCGTTCGGCAAAGCTCTGGATGGGCAGCATGAAGGCCGCCTTTGCCGCCGTGTCATCCGGGAACAGGCTGAACGCGATAATCGTCTCCACCTGAGACAGCCACGCTGCCGCAGTGGGATCGTCTTTCAGAATGTCGGCCTGCGCCACAATCAGCACCTTCGGCGGATTCTCGATGATGGCGCGGGTGTTTTCGGGCGTGAAGCCCATATAGAACTGCCCCATGCCATTCGGGCCAGGGAAGGCGGAAAGCAGACCATTGTTGGCCTTGCCCACATGCCCGCTTTCGATCAGGAAATTGGCCGCCGCCTGCATCAGCGCACGGCTACCATCGAGCGTCAGCCCTTCCGCGCCGGTCACGATGATCAGATTGGTGGCGTTCGCCAGTTGATCCGCGATTTCCGGCGCATTGGTGCGGAGGTTCATCATGAACCCTGCGGCCTGACCGTAATCATAGCGGGCGGTTGCAGTAGCGAAATCGTCCATACGGGTGTGGCGGGCATTGGCAACCACGACGTAAGCGCCGCGGTCGTGTGCCTGCTTCAGGCGCAGACGCCACATCGGGACTTCTTCTTCCAGGTCGCTGGCGATAATCAGGACGGCGTCGCCCTTGCCGAGCGTGCCGAGATTTGTCCCCTTGCCCACGCCCACCTGCGCCACAAGATCAGCGCCCGCGTGGGTGTGCGGCCATGCGCCGAGCGTATTGCCGCCCAGCCCGGTCACAAGCTGCCGCAGCGTCCACAGGTCTTCGTTGCTCATACCGCTGCCCGCAATGGCCGCGATGCTGCTGCCCGCGTTCCACAGGACAGAGGCGATTTTGTCGTAGACTTCATTCCACGAAGCCGCCGCCCACGTCCCAGCGGAAGTCCGCTGCATCGGGCGCATCAGGCGGTTGTCGCTGCGGGTGAAGTGATGGCCGAAGCGCACCTTGTCCGAAATCCAGATTTCGTTGACGAACTCGTTCTGGCGGGGCATCACACGCTTAATCATCGCCCGCCCGCCGAAGTCCCTGTCGAGGCGGACGCTCAGGCTGATGTTGGAACCTGCCGCATCGAACGGGTCAATGCTCGGCACTTCCGACAATTCCCAGGGACGCGCACCAAAGCGGAAATCCGCCGTCGTCAGCGCACCAACCGGGCAGATGTCGGTCGTATTGCCGGAGAAATACGTGTCAAAGCCGGGGTCGCTGTTGGTGATGATCTGCAGGCGGCGGCCACGTTCGTGGAAGGCCAGCACATCATCGCCCACGATTTCATCCTGGAAGCGAATGCAGCGCGCACACTGGATGCAGCGTTCTTCGTCCAGGTAAATCAGGTCGCCCAGCGGAACATGCTTATCAAGGTGCTGCTTATCCTCGAATGCCATGCGGCTGGTGCCGGGACCGTGTTCCATCGTGAGGTTTTGCAGCGGGCATTCCCCGCCCTTGTCGCAGATCGGGCAGTCCAGCGGGTGGCTGGTCAGCAGGAATTCCACCACGTTGCGGCGGGCATCCTCCACCGGTTTCGTCCCGGTGCGGATCACCAGGCCATCGCTGACCTTCTGCGTGCAGGCGGTTTGCAGCTTGGGCATCCAGCGCACTTTGGGGTTGCCGTTCTCGTCAACCACCACCTGGCCGGTCGCGCGGTCTTTTTCGATGGTGCCCATTTCCACCAGGCACATGCGGCACATGCCGACAGGTTCCATTTTGGGGTGATAGCAGAAGACGGGGATGTCATTGTCCGCATACCACTTGGCAACATCGACCAGATTCGTCCCTGCCGGGACTTCAAATGCACGATCATCAATGATGATTCTTACGGTATTGGTCATTTTGATCTCCACAATGCGGCTATTGCGTGTTCTACACGGCTAATTTGAGCCAGCACCGTCTGCTTCTAACAAACTATAGTCGGCTACGCGCCACTCACCATCTTCACGCCGCAGTTGCAACCGCACACTGTGCTGAACGCCGCTGGTCGTCGTGAGGTTTCCACCCAGCTCCGCCACACTGTTGATGATCTGCCGGAAATTGACCGACCAGATCACTGGCATCGCGTCCGCCTCGGTAATCAGCGTTCTCAACCCGGTCGGGCTGTCTACCCGTTCCTGAAAGTCGCCCGTCAGTAAACGGTATGCGCCAGGGTAATCCTCTGCCCGAAGTGCGCTTAAAAAGGTGCTTCCGGCTTCGGTAATCGGCTGCGTGAAGATGAACACACTGCCAAAAAAGGCAACGAACACTCCACCCAGCAGCAGCGCGATCATCAGGAGCACAATGATACCACGTCTGCGCAGCTCTGCACTCACTTTTCGCGAAAACTGGGCGCTATCCGCAGGTTGGGTCATGGCTTGACTTACGACCGCTGCTGACGCTGCCAGCCGCGCTGCGCTCGCTGAAAACCCTGCCAGGCGCGATCCTGCAAAATCTGCGCGATCACGCCCCAATCGCCTTCATCAATCTGCTTCTCAGTCAGCGCCAGCGCCTGCTGGAACTCCGCCAGCGCCTGCTCGTATGCCCTGACCTTCAAAAACAGTTCGCCCCGCAGGATATGGTGCGTGGCCTTGGAAGGCGCGTCATCCTCAGGGCGCTGCTCAATCGCTTCCTCAAGTTCCCGCAAGCGGCTTTCGGCCTGCTGCAAAAGGTCCTGGCGGGAAGGCCATAAGCGGCGGCGGAGATACTGACCGAAGGTTTCCCGAACAGGCGGCGCTGCTGCTGCCACCTCATCATCACCCGGCACCGACGCCTCACTGTGGATATCGTCGGTTGTCTCGACTGAGTCAGTAACCCCGGTAAATTCTTCCGTCATGCCGCTTCCTTGTGTGCTTTACCATCATGTTTCGGATAGGGGCGGCCCGGCAAGCCGCCCCTCCATGCGCCCTTAATCTCCAGCAGGTGCCGCCGCTGCCGCACGTCCCCGTGCTGGGGGCTTGGCAGGCGCGGGCTTCTTTTCTTCTTCCGGCTTGGCGATGTGCTTACTGAAATCGTCAGGGAAATTCTTGATGGTATAGATGATCGGGTTGGCCGCAAAGTCACCCAATGCACAGAGCGTCACGCCCTGCATATTCTTCGCGACGTTGTCGATCAGCGCAATGTCGTTCTCGCTGCCCTTGCCGTCGAGGATGCGGTCGATGACCTTATCCAGCCAGTAGGTGCCTTCGCGGCAGGGCGTACACTTGCCGCAGCTTTCATGCTTGAAGAACTTGGTCACTTTGGAGGCGACCCAGGTCATATCGACGGTGTCGTCCATCACGATGATCGAGGCCGAACCCAGGATCGAGCCGATCTTGACGAAATCCTCATAGGTCAGCGGCGTATCCAGCACGGCGTCGGTGGCCTGCACAATCGGGCCAGACGCGCCGGAGGGCAGAATACCCTTAAAGGTGTGGCCTTCCAGCGGGCCACCTGCGTAATCGTACAGCAGCTCCCGCAGCGTCACGCCCATCGGCAGTTCGTAGTTGCCGGGTCGCTGCACCTGCCCGCTCACGCAGAAAATCTTGGTGCCAGCGCTCTGCTCAGTGCCGATCTTCTTGTACTCAGCGCCGCCGTTGCGCATAATCCAGGGAATATTCGCCAGCGTCTCGACGTTATTCACGACGGTCGGCTCTCCATAGAGTCCGCCGCCTTTCTGCGCCGGGAAGGGCGGGCGAACACGCGGCTGACCGAGCTTGCCTTCCAGGCTGTTCAGCAGGGCGCTTTCCTCACCGCAGATATAGGCACCTGCGCCGAGGTGGGTATACACTTCGCAGCTAAAGCCGCTGCCCAGAATATTCTGGCCGATGAAGCCTGCGGCGCGCGCATCCTCAATACACTTGTCGAGGTTGTGGGCAATGTCCCAGAACTCACCGCGCATGTAGATGTAGACGGCTTTGGCCTGAATGGCATAGGCACAGATCAGCGCACCTTCGATCAACTGGTGCGGGTTGTTTTCGAGAATCTGACGATCCTTGAACGTGCCCGGTTCGCTTTCATCCGCATTGACGGTCACATACTTGACCGGCTCGTTCTTCGGGATGAAACTCCACTTCACGCCGGTTGGGAAACCTGCGCCACCGCGACCGCGCAGACCGGAGTTCTTGACTTCGTCGATCACCGCTTCGGGCGTCATGGAGACGGCTTTACGCAGCCCTTCATAGCCCTGATTTTTAACGTATACGTCAAATTGGCGGATGTCGGGGACTTCCAGTTCACGGTAGATAATGATGGGTCTGTTTTCAGCCATTTGGTTCAACCCTTCCTAACACTAAATCCTCACCCGGCTTGTTTTTTGTTGGCGGCGGACTGGGCTTCTGCCCGCCACTGGTCGATCAGGGTTTTCATCTTGTCCATGTCCAGGTTTTCGACAAAATGGAAATTACACTGGAGCATGGGCGCTTTGTCGCAGGCAGCCAGGCACATGACATGCTCGACGGTGAACATGCCATCTTCGGTCGTGCCGCCTTCTTCCACATTCAGATAGGCTTTCAACTGCTTATGAAATTCATCTGCACCACGCAGCGCACAGGGCAGATCGGTGCAGACCTGAAGCCAGTACTTGCCCTTCGGACGCTCCGAATACATGGTATAGAAGCCCGCGATGGACTTGACCTGTGTGGGATCCATTTCGCAGATTTCGGCCACTTCGTCGATGCCCTGCTGGTTCACCCACCCATATTCTTCCTGCGCGATGTACAGCAGGGGCATCACTGCAGAGCGCTTGTCCGGGTATTTGCTGAGCGTCTTTTCGATGCGTTCCGCATACTTCTGTGCTAAAGCCATAATGCCTTATCCCCAAAAAGGTTCAAAGAGGCAGCCGCGCCACCCGACCCGACCACCTCTGTAATCTCCGTCAAGTTAGCGGTCGCAGTCACCCAGCACGATATCCACACTGCCGATAATGGCGACCAGATCGGCGATGAAGTGATTCTGCGACATCACCGGAATGGCCTGAATGTGCATGAACGACGGCGTCTTCAGATGAATACGGCGCGGTTTGTTGCCGCCCGTGCCGTGCAGGTAGCAGCCGATTTCCCCACGCGGGCTTTCGATGCTCACGTAGACTTCCTCGTCGGGTGCGCTGAAGCCTTCCGTCCACAGCTTGAAGTGATGGATCACGGCTTCCATGCTGCGTCCCAGTTCGGAGCGCTGCGGCGGCACGAACTTGCGATTCTCCGAGCGGAACGGCCCGCCGGGCAGTCGATCCACCGCCTGACGGAGAATCTTCAGGCTCTCACGCAGTTCATGCACGCGCACCAGGAAGCGATCATACACGTCACCGTGTTCACCCAGCGGCACGTTGAACTCATACTGTTCATAACCACTGTAGGGCATTGCCTTACGAATGTCCCAGTTCACGCCGCTGCCGCGCAGGCTTGGCCCGCTCACGCCCCACGCCAGCGCCACATCCGGCTCGATAATGCCAACGCCCTGTGTGCGGTCAATCCACAGTGGGTTCTTGGTCAGCAGCGCTTCGTAGTCGTCGATCTTGTGGGGGAAGATTTTCATGAAGTCTTCCAGCGCGGGCAGGAATTCAGGGCGGAGATCACGCCATACGCCGCCCGGACGCAGATAGCTGGTCATCATGCGCTGGCCGGAGAGCATTTCAAACATCGCCAGAATCTTCTCGCGTTCGCGGAAGCAGTACAGGAACACGCTCATCGCGCCCATGTCAATGGCGTGCGTCCCCAGCCACACCAGATGGCTGGCGATACGAGTCAGTTCCAGGCAGATCACCCGGATGGCCTGGGCACGGGGCGGCACATCCAGCCCGACCAGCTTTTCCACCGCCGAGCAGAACGCCATGTTGTTGGACATCGGCGCAAGGTAATCGGTGCGGTCGGTCAGGGTGACGGCCTTCTCATATGACTTGGATTCGATATTCTTCTCGATGCCGGTGTGCAGGAAGCCGATATCGGGCAGGCAGGTGACGATTTCCTCCCCGTCCAGTTCCAGCAGCAAACGCAGCACACCGTGAGTAGATGGGTGATGCGGTCCCATGTTGAGCAGCATCGTCTCGCCTGTCATGGCTCGTTCAGAGACGAGGCCACGCAGTTGGTCAAGGCTGCCCTGCCATTGAGTCATATCCGTTTCTAAAGCGGCGTTTACCATCTCTAAAGTCCTTCACTCGTCACCACTGGTGACCACTCACAGACAACCACAACGGTGACTACTTCGGATTTCACAATTAAACTTTAATCAGCTTTGCCAGGAAAACACCGGAGCGCGGTGTTGAATTCTGATGATCGAAAGGGATTTTGCTGCGCAGGCTGACTGTAGAACCTGCCCCCTTTGGATTTTCTTCAAAGTGATGTTCTTCCAATACACGCATCTGCGGTTGAAAGTAAGTGGACAGAGTCCAGTCGAGCATCTGCGGTTCGGCAATGGTCGGCTTGTGGTTCACTTCCACCACTACGAAAAAGTGACCGCCGGGTTTGGTTACGCGGATGATCTCCCGCGCAGTCTGTGCAACATCATCAACATGATCGAGCGAGTTGAGCGACAGCACGACATCAAAATAATTATCCGGGAACGGAATCTTTTCCGATGGCGCGTTTACGTACTGCATCCTGTGCTGATCAATGCCGAGTGCCCGGTAGGAATTCACCAGCGGATCAAGACCAACGCGCTCAGCGGCATCGTCCGCCCATTCAAGACTGCCACGCGGACCGCATCCGATGTCCAGTATTTTTTTACCCTGGTAGAAGCTGCGCTCCACCCCGATATGATGCGTATAGACGTCCTCGTACCACGAATTTGCGAGCGTTCCCTCTTTCGATTTCCGCGCTCGCCAGTACGTCAGCTCGTATAAGGCTTTCGCCCGCCCTGCCAGACCCAACCGCTTGACCAACGGGTAGAGAAGGCGGTAGCCACCTACCACAACCCTTTTCGCGGTTTTGCCAGGTCTTTGTGTCATGCGTCGGTCAAACCCGTTTATTCAACGCCTTCAGTGGTACGGCCTTCCTTCGCAAAAGGCTTGTGCTCCAGGATTTCCTCGACGTTGAACGAGAACTGGATCGTTTCATAGCCCAGTGGATAATCGCGGCGCTGCGGATGACCGTTCCAGTCATCAGGCATCAGAATGCGGCGCGGGTCAGGATGGCCTTCAAACTGAATGCCCATCATGTCCATAATTTCGCGCTCCAGCCAGTTGGCCGCGGGCCAGACCGTCGTCACCGTCGTCACGACCGGTTCTTCTTCCTCGACATAGGTTTTCAGGCGTACACGGCGGTTATACAGCATCGAGTAGAGGTGATAGCACACCCCGAAACGCGCCGGACGACCGGAGATCAGACCACCGGGTTCCCAGTAATCGACCGCGCTGATGTCGGACAGGAAGTTATAGATCAGCCCACGTGCATCGCGCAGGAAACGTGCCACCATGGGCACATCCTTCGGATCGACGATGATAGTGGTCTCACCCGCGTAAACGTGCACGTCTTTGATAACGTTCGGCATCGCAGTCTTGAGCGCTTCTACCGGATCGAGAGGTTCAGAAATTGTCATGCTACGTCCTTTATCAAAGGCTCAGCGCATCAACCCTGGAGTAAGGGGCAAGGCGCCTGACGAAAAACAAGGAGCATAGGCCCCTTGCTGGTCTGGTCGCCTCGGCATGACGCCCGGTTGGCGCTGCACCTGCTGCTTCAATGGTTACAGAAAGGGATTAAGCCCATTCCGTAATGCGTTCGCCGCGAATCTTCTCTTGCAGCGTCAGAATGCCGTGCATCAACTGTTCCGGGCGCGGCGGGCATCCGGCCACGTACACATCCACCGGGATAATTTCGTCTACACCCTGCACGACCGCGTAGTTGTTATAGACGCCGCCGCAGGAAGCGCAGTCGCCCATCGCAATCACCCACTTGGGGTCAGACATCTGATCGTACAACTGGCGCACGACTGGCGCCATCTTGCGCGTCACACGCCCGGCGACGATCATCAGATCGGCCTGGCGCGGGCTGGCGCGGTTCAGTTCCATCCCGAAACGAGCCAGATCGTAATCACCCGCCTGGGTGCTCATATACTCAATCGCGCAGCAGGCCAGGCCGAACAGCAGCGGCCATGTTGCACCTGTGCGCGCCCAATTGATCGCGGTTTCCAGCGTCGTCGTGACGACGCCCAGATTGCCCAGCTTTTGTGTTACTCCCATTCCAGCGCACCCTTTTTCCACTCATAAATGAGACCAATCGTGAGAATGAAGAAGAACAGCCCCATCGCGGCCAGGCCATAGAAGCCCAGATCGCGGAAGATGACTGCCCAGGGCATGAAGAAGATGACTTCGATGTCAAACAGGATGAACAGAACAGCGATGAGATAGAACTTCACTGGCAGCCGACGCACAGCGGGGCCAATGGGCTTCATGCCGCTTTCATACGGTGCGACTTTACGGCGAGTCGGCCTGAAGGGGCCGAAGATGCGCGAGATCACCAGAATAATAAACGTCAGCACAATGGCGAGGACGATTAAGGCAGCAGCAGGGGCGAAAGCCTGTAAGGTCATGGTGTGCACCTCAGAAAAAAGATTGTTCAAAAAAGAACAATCGACTTGATAAGGTTAACATAGGCGTTGTTTATTGTCAAACAAAACCCGACTAAAGTTTCGTTAGAACGGCAGAAAAATTCAACACGACACTAGGTTAACGTATCTTGTCGCGGTCGTAAAGGAATTTCCCGTTTCGTCCTGTCGATTGCCATTACCCCACCCGCTGCCCGGTGCGCTGCATGTTGTAGGCCTGGTTGTGCTGTTCGAGAATGTCCTGCACCACCAGTTCACGATTCTGGGCATGCTGGAAGGCGTTATGCGGATTCTCTGTCCCCACGCTGAACATATAATGCGACCCCGGCACAACGCGCACGTTCCCCGATGGGAACTCCATTTTGCTGAGCAGATCCAGCATTTCCGTCAGCCCGACCAGGCGATCCCGATGCCCCAGCATCACACGGAACAGATCCCAGGTGCGGGCGATCTCGAAATTATCCAACTGCCCCATCGCCAGAAACGTCGCTCCGGTAATGCCGCGCGGTGTTTCATCGTACTGCCGGGTATGAATGTTCTTCACGTTGTTGCTCGCGCCAGAACACAGCACATTGACCATTGTTGGTTTCACAAACCGTTCCACGATTTCCAGAATGGGGATGCGCTGCAAAATGCCGATGCCGAAGCCAAGCGTGGTGAAGAAGGCGCGGTTGATTTCCGCCTCCAGCAGCAGCGCGGGTGCAAGTGCCGTCCGGGTTACTTCACCGACGCGCCAGTGAATCGGGTTCATATAAAACAGAGTCGCGCCGCCCATGCTATGGCCGACAAAGTTGATAACCCTGGGTGTGGGGATACCGGGCTGACGGCGAATTTTAAGCAGATCAACCCAGCGCTGGAGCGTTTGCATAGCGGCAGGCGGATTACACGTATAAAGATGCGGCGTCACATCGCTAAAAACCGACTGCCCGAAGCCATTATGGTCAATAGAGATCGAGACCAGACGGCGATTGGCCGTGACGCACAGGCCGGGCAGTTCTTCCCAGATCAGGTGATTGCCCGTCCAGCCATGTACGAAGATGACGTAACCCTGCGCGTTCTGGAACACCACGTCCAGCAGTTCGTCGGGCGTTTCAAAATCCTCAGGCCATGTCACCTGCCAGGCAAAATCTTCCAGCCCGCAGTCATGCAGCATCTTCTGTCCGTCTTCCGCTGGAATCAGCCCCTTACGGATCAGATCAACCAGACTATAGTCGGCAGTGTAGGTATTGGGAACGCTACCATGACTACGCCGGAAATAGCCGCGTACCCAGGGCAGTGTCGAGAGTTGCGAGACCATATCGTGCATCCTTGCGAGATAAACGGTCGCTGACATACTTAGTCTACACAATTTTGAGGGGTTGGAAAATTCACCGAATCCTGAGAAACAGCAGGGATTGCTTCGCGAACCCGGAGGCCGAATAGAAGGCGCGGGCGCGGTCATTGGCGCGGTCGATATTGACCATGAGCGAGGTCAGGCTGAGCTGATTGGCGCGGCGCACCACCGCTTCCAGCAGCCCCGCACCCACCCCCTTACGCTGATAAGTGGGCAGCACCGCCATATCATTGATAAAGCCGCTGCCTTCCGTGAGGGTACGCACCACCGAAAGCGCGATACAGCCGATAATCATGGCGGGCGGTTGTTTGGTCTGCGCCACGAAGACTTCCAGATTCGGGAGTTCCCGCAGCCGAAGTTCGACATCGTGCCACTGTTCGGCGGTGAGGTCACGGTTGGCAGGGATCATCGCCAGCAGCGCGATAATTTCCTCTTTGTCGCCCGGTTCAGCAGCGCGGATCAGAAATTCAGTAGGGCGCTCCGGCTGATTCGCAGCATTCAGGACGCCGCTGTGATACTTTTCCAACCATTCGGCGACGATTTCACGGTGGGTGCGAAACGGCAGCAGCGGCAGATGCTCCGCCTGGAAGACACGCGCCTCCATCGCGTCGTCCCCGGCGCGGAGCGTACCACCGACCGGGCGCATACGGTAAAAGATCATGATGCCGCTGACGGGCGGCCCTTCAGGAAAGGAGTTGATGCCCGCCAGTTCGATGATCTCGACCTTCAGCCCGGTTTCTTCCTCGGCTTCGCGCAGGGCGGCTTCCTCGGCGCTTTCATCCGCTTCCACGAACCCGCTCGGCAGCGTCCATTCCCCCCGGTGCGGTGGATTGCGGCGCTGAATCAGCACCAGCCCGCCCGCCACTTCGATCAACAGGCCGACACCCGGCACGGGATTGACATAATGAATGTAGCCGCAGTTGTTGCAGGCCGGGCGCATCCGTCCGCCTTCCTTGCGCTGGGTGAGCTTCTGCCCGCAGTTGGGGCAGTAAACGGGGGTCGCCATTTGGTTTATCCCAGAAGTGCGATTCAGAACAACAGCGGGCGCGGGATAGGATGAGAATCAAAATGGAAGCACCCTTGAGTGCTTCCATTGTAATGATCTTGCCAGGCGCTTGCCAGTCGAGGCGACTCGGCGAGCCGCTCTTGCATATCATAGCACATCGACCATCTAAAGTTGCTTGCTTGTAGGGGCGAGGCGCGCCTCGCCCGTACCAACCTAAGCCATCATTCTCATCTTGTCGATGTGCTAAATTTCCAGATAATCGCGCAGTTGGCGGCTGCGGGTAGGATGACGCAGTTTGCGCAGCGCCTTCGCTTCGATCTGGCGGATGCGTTCGCGCGTGACGCCGAAATGCCGCCCGACTTCTTCCAGCGTGTGATCCTGCCCATCCTGCAGGCCGAAGCGCATTTCCAGCACCTCGCGTTCGCGGTCGCTCAGCACACCGAGGGCAGAGCGAATCTGCTCCTTCAGCAGTTGACGACTGGCCGCATCGACTGGCCCCGGCACCTTATCATCCTCGATAAAGTCGCCAAGCAGGCTGCTGTCTTCCTGACCAATCGGCATTTCCAGGCTCATCGGCTCCTGGCTGATGCGCATGATCTTGCGCACCTTCTGCGCGGCGCGGCGCAGCTTGCGCTGGAGGCTGGGGTCGAGGTTAATCCCGTTGCGGCGCAGCAGCTTGATCGCCTCGGTTTCTTCCGGCGTCAGGAAGTCCATCTCCAGCGCGATCTGTTCGGCGCTTGGCTCCGCGCCCAACTGCTGAATCAACTGGCGCTGCACCCGCATCAGGCGGTTGATCGTCTCGACCATATGCACCGGGATGCGGATGGTACGCGCCTGATCGGCAATGGCACGGCTGATCGCCTGGCGAATCCACCACGTCGCATAGGTGCTGAACTTGAAGCCTTTGGTATGGTCAAACTTGGCGACCGCCCGCAGCAGGCCGATGTTGCCTTCCTGAATCAGATCGAGGAAGTTAATGCCACGTCCCATGTAGCGCTTGGCGACGCTCACCACCAGACGCAGATTGGCGCGGGTGAGCGCTTCCGCCGCCAGTTCGGACTTATGCTCGATTTCCTCGAACAGATGCGGCAGTTCATCCAGCGTGTCTTCATCGGCATACAGCCAGCGCTGGAACAGGTCACGCGGCGGCAGCGCTTTGTTTTCGCGCCAGTACTTGCGCAATTCCATCTGCTGATTGTAGGGGACGACGTACAACCCCTGCATCACATCGAACAGGCGCCGCGCCATTTCTGTCCAGTCGTCGTCCTTGCCCCACTCGAACTGGCGCAGATATTTGCGCGTATACGAGCTTTCATTGACGTTCCAGTCCTTCGTCACCTGCTGCACTTCGTCAATCAACTCGCGCAGATCAGGTGTGGGGACGTTGTACTGCTCTGCTGCTTCGATCACGCGCTGCCAGTTCTTGCACATGTAATCGTAGATCAGCGTGACAATCTCCGCCGGGATGGGCAGCCCCGACGGTTTGGCGTTTTCCTCGCTGGAAAGCTGGTCGGTCAGCGATTGCAGCAGCCGTTCCGCCGCGATCTGCGTGCTCAGCCACATCTCGCGGTTGGTGTCCAGCAGCGGCACCTGACCGATTTCCTTCAGATACATCCGCACCGGGTCATCGGCCAGTGATACCGCGTCCAGCCGGGCGGCTTCATCCAGAAAGCCCTCGTCGTCGATTTCTTCCAGGTCTTCCTCGTCAGGTTCGTCACCCAACAGGTCACCCTCGGCGCCCTGCCCACCCAGATCGTCGAGAACAGCATCGTCATCAATCTCAACATCGAGTTCTTCCTCACCGATGTCGAAATCTTCCGGCATATCCTCTCCATTATTGACTTCGGCTTCTTTCACGCCTTCGGGTTTTTGCTTGCGTTCACGTTTCTTTACCATGAATTCCTGCTCTACCTCTAATCGGATTGATCTGGCGATCTAACTCGGCATCGAGCAACAGCCGCGCTTGATGAGCATAAGCAATTTGAATACCTAACTCTACTGCGAACGTCCATTGATTTGTTTCTTGCGCGTCCTGCTGCATAAAATTGTATTCATTGATCTCTCGCTTTAGTCTCATCAACCGCAATCGCAGGGATTTTTCAATGATTTCAAGGTTTGGTTTGACACGAGGAAAAGTGTACTTTTTGTAATCCTGCCAAAGATCGTGAATAAAATCCCCCCAAAAGCGCTCCCCAACTGCCTCATGAACCATCCGACTTTCATCTTCCAGCAACAAATCGATCTCTACTAATAGCGAGGGGTGAACATATTCCCGCACATAGTCAAGTATCTCTAAATCATGCTGCTGAAGAGCCTCCAGGAAAGTTTGCATTAGCACCCGAAAATTTACGCGGTTGAAATCAACAACGCCCAAGTCGCAAAGGGGACCCTGCCTTAATAGCTCATTATCGCCAGCGAGTTCCCGAAATTTACGATTGACTTGATAATACAATTCCGAATTACGAAAGAGGAGGCTCAAACAGTGCGCTTCCAAAATAGCTTCAGCTATAGAAGGAGATTTGACTATCCTTGTATTAATAGGCGAAGGGTTTGGACGAGTAGGTGAAATGTCATTAACATCACTTGTATTTAGGACAGTGTTCAAACTTTCACTACGAGGCGTTACACTATTTGCGGTACTGTGACCAACAGACGATGGCTCACGATGTTTAGCCACCTCATCTTTATTTTGTTCACCAGTCAGGTTGTCTTTAAGTGCAATTGCTGCTTGCCGTGCTTTTTTAAGTTCAATTATACCTTTTTCTTGACGCGCCCATTCCAGCAGATCATCCTCTGCAATACGAAGACGACGTGATAATTTCTGTATATTATCCTGAGTGTATAAGTTATTCTCGGAAGCAGTTAACACTGGTAGCACTCGCCGCGCCACCGCTTCGCGCTCCTGCACGGTCGCGTTCTGGGGCAGCGCCGCCGCTTCCATCTGAATCACATAATCCGCTACCGGCACGGCGTTCTGCATCAGGTCGCGCCAGCTGTCGGGCGTCTCCCGAATCAGATCATCCGGGTCTTTCGCGCCGGGAATTTGCAGAATGCGCAGATCAACCGACAGCCGCCCCGCATAGTCGCTTTCGAGCGTCTGCCGCGCCGTTTCCAGACTGCGGCGTGTGGCGCTCTGCCCGGCGGCGTCAGAATCGAGCGCCAGAATAATCTTTTTAGCATAGCGCGGCGCGAGCATTTTGATCTGTGTTTCGGTCATGGCCGTGCCCATCTGCGCGACCACGTTGGTAAACCCGGCCTGATGCGCCTGAATCGCGTCCATATAGCCTTCGACAATCACAGCGGTTTCGCTGTCGCTGATGGCTTTCTTCGCCAGATGCAGGCCGAACAGCACCCGGCTTTTATCAAACAACGGCGTTTGCGGAGAGTTGAGATACTTGGGGTTGTCGTCGGGATCGAGCGCACGCGCACCAAAGCCGATCACCCGCCCGCGTTCATCATAGATGGGGATCATCAAACGGTTGCGGAAGCGATCATACACCCGCCCGTTATCGTTTCTGGTGGCAATTCCCGCGTCTAAAATTTCGCTGTCCTTATAACCGAGATCAAGCAGGGCTTCCAGCATATTGCTCCAGCCCGCCGGGGCAAACCCGATCTGGAAGCGTGTGATGGTTTCGTCCGTCAGACCACGTTTTGTTCGTGCGTAACTTAGAGTGGCTGAACTTGCCTCGGTCTTACCTTCGATCAGGTGACGGTGATAAATCTCCGCTGCTGACTGCATCAGCCCGCGCAGCTTGTCCAGCACGTCTTCCCGCTGGCGCTGCTCGGGGGACTGCTTTTTGACTTCCACCCCGGCCATGCGTCCCAGGTTTTCCAGCGCCTCGCCGAACGACCACCCGTTCTGCTTCATAGCGAACGAGAAAATATCGCCACCCTCCGCACATGCACCGAAGCAGCGCCAGGTTTGCGTATCCGGGTTGACGCTGAAAGAGGGCGTTTTCTCCGAATGGAAGGGGCAGCACGCCTTATACGTCCGTCCGGCTTTTCTGAGCGGCGCATACTGTTGGATATAGGTGACAATATCCAAACGGGACTTGATTTCGTCAACGACTGACATGCCGGGAGTCCTTCTCTAGGATTGTTGATTATAGGCGTGGCAAACAGGGGACGCAACCGAAGAAGTGGCTGATAACGAGAGTCGTTCAGGCTTTTTTACAATTGGGGTTCTTAAATTTGTAAAACAATTTTGCCGAAGTTCGCGTTGGCTTCCATCGCTCGATGGGCAGCGGCGGCTTGTTCCAGAGGATAGACCGAATCCAGCACGGGGATAAGTTCGCCTGTCTCAAAGCGATGCAGTGTAAACTCGCTGAACGCTTCCACCAGCGCGGCCTTTTGTGGCAGCGGCATCGGACGCAGCGTTGTCCCGGTGATCGTCAGGTGCTTTCGCATCACCGGGCCAAGGTCGAGTTCCCCGCGTGAACCGCCCAGAAAGCCGATCAGCATCAGCCGTCCGCCCCGCGCCAGCGCCGTCATGTTCTGGTTCCAGTACGATGCGCCGACGAAATCCAGCACCACATCCACGCCGCGACCATCCGTCGCTTCCAGCACCCTCTGCGCAAAATCCAGGGAGTGATAGTCAATCGCCATGTCTGCGCCCAGTGCCTCGCAGCGCTGCCGCTTTTCATCGCTTCCAGCGGTCGTGAACACCCGCGCACCCGCTGCCCGCGCCAGTTGAATCGCAGCCGTACCAACGCCGCTTGCGCCTGCATGAATCAGAACAGCCTCACCCGCTTGCAGCCTGCCCAGCATGAACAGGTTGAGGTAGGCCGTCAGAAAGGCTTCGGGGATACAGGCGGCTTCTTCAAACGAAAGATTAGCGGGAATGGGCATGGCAGTTTGCAGCGGGACAGCAGCCAGTTCGGCATAGCCACCGCCCGTGACCAGCGCCATCACGCGGTCGCCCGGCTGCCAGCGACCTGCGCCTTCGACAACTTCCCCGGCCAGTTCCAGACCGACGATGGAAGATGCGCCGGGTGGCGGGGGATAACCTCCCCGCCGCTGCAACAGATCAGCCCGGTTGAGCGCGGTAGCGTGGGCGCGCACAAGCAGTTCATCTGTACCCGGCTGCGGAGCAGGATGCTCTCCTACATAGAGGACATCCGCTTCGCCCGGCTGGTCGAACAGAACCGCTTTCATCAAACAGGCTTAGGCGCCCATCAGCTTATTGAACAATTTCGGCAGATCGTCCGGCTCGAACGGCTTGACCAGAAAGGCGTTCGCCCCGGCTTCCATCACTTCATCTTCCACGTTCAGTCCAGAAGCAATCACAATCGGCGTTTTGGCGAAGGTTGGTGTGGCGCGCAAGTCGCGCAGCACATCCACCCCATCCATATCCGTCAGGTGATAGTCCATCAGGATTACGTCCGGGTTGACCTTATTGGCTAAATCCATCACTTCGCCGCCGCGCCCTGCAATGGACACATCAAAGCCGTCCAGTTCCAGCAGGGTTTGCAGCAGCTTTACCGTCGTGCGGTCATCATCAACAATCATGACTTTGGGCAAGGATACACCTCCCATGAATGGCAGAGTTGGGTGAGGATGCGGCTTTATCAACAGCATCCCCTGAATGGCAATGTTAGTGTAATGTGTTCTCAGCAGGCTGTCTACTGTCCGACGGCACAGGCACGTCTTCCAGCGCAGCGTCCAGCACTTCTTCCAGATGCTCCACCAGGATAAAGTGCAGCGAATTGCGCACTTCTTCCGGCACGTCATCCAGATCGTTGGCATTCTTTTTGGGCACGATCACCGTATCCACGCCCAACCGATGCGCCGCCAGCACCTTGTCCTTGATTCCGCCCACCGGCATCACCTGCCCGCGCAGCGTGATCTCGCCCGTCATCGCAACATTTTTCTTGACGGGGCGGCTGGTCAGCAGCGAGGCCAGCGCGGTCGCAATCGTCACCCCTGCCGACGGGCCATCCTTCGGTGTCGCGCCAGCCGGAACATGCAGATGAATGTCGTTGTTGTCATAGAAGGACGGGTCAACCCCCAGTGACGAGGCTTTGGAGCGAATGTAGCTGAGCGCCAGCCGTGCGCTCTCCTGCATCACCTCGCCCAACTGGCCGGTGTACTGGAAGCCTTTTCCGCCCGGCATCCGCGTTGCCTCGACGAACAGCACATCACCGCCGACGGGCGTCCAGGCCAGCCCGGTCGCCACGCCGGGGAGTTCGGTGCGCTCGATCAGTTCTTCCCGGTATCCGTAGCGCGGCTTGCCGAGGAGTTCGCGCGTCTGTTCACGGTCGATGACCAGTTTTTCGTTTTTGCCTTCGGCGATGCGCGTGACGACTTTGCGTGCCGCCCGCCCGATCTCGCGTTCCAGCGTGCGCACACCGGCCTCGCGGGTGTAATCACGGATGATTTCCAGCAGCGAGTCGTTGGTGAATTCGATCTCGTCGCGCCGCAGCCCATTTTCCCTGATCTGGCGCGGGACGAGATACTGCCGCGCGATGGCCGCCTTTTCCTGCTCGGTGTAGCCGCTGAGCTGAATAATCTCCATACGATCACGCAGCGGGCCGGGAATCGGCTCCAGTTCATTGGCGGTGGTGATGAACAGCACTTCGCTCAGGTCAAAGGCCACGTCCAGGTAATGATCGCGGAACTCGGCGTTCTGTTCGGGGTCGAGCACTTCCAGCAGTGCCGATGCCGGGTCGCCCCTGAAGTCCCGCCCCAGCTTATCGACCTCGTCCAGCATGATGACCGGGTTGCGTGTTTCCACCCGCCGCAGCGTTTGAATGATACGCCCCGGCAGCGCCCCGATATAGGTACGGCGGAAACCGCGAATTTCCGACTCGTCGCGCACACCGCCCAGGCTCATGCGGATGAACTTGCGCCCCATCGCCCGCGCAATCGACGCACCGAGCGATGTTTTCCCGACACCGGGCGGCCCCACAAAACACAGAATCGCGCCCTGCCGCTCCCGGCGCACATAATCGGTTACTTCTTCTGCTTCGGTTTCCTCGGCACGTTCCGCCCGAAGTTTGCGCACGGCGAGGTATTCCAGAATGCGCTCTTTGATGTCTTCCAGCGCGTAGTGATCTTCTTCCAGCACCCGGCGAGCATTCACAATATCCAGGTTGTCGTCCGTCCGTTTTGACCAGGGCAGGCTGGTCAGCCAGTCAAGATAGGTGCGGATGACGCCGTATTCCGCCGCTGCGGTCGGCAGTTTGGAGAGGCGGTCGAGTTCGCGCCGCGCTTCCTTCTCGGCTTCTTCGGGCATACCGGCCTGGGCGATCTTCTGGCGGAATTCCTCCACCTCAACGGCCTGCTCATCGGCCTCGCCCAGTTCACGCTGAATGGCCTTCAACTGTTCGCGCAGATAATACTCGCGCTGGGTCTTCTCCATCTCGGACTGGGCTTCGGTCTGGATTTTGCGCCCCAGTTCCAGCACCTCAATCTCTTTGGACAGCACGTCCATCAGATGGCGCAGCTTGGCCTCGGTGCTGTGGATTTCCAGCAGCTTTTGCGCTTCTTCCAGGTCGATGCGCACATAGGTCGCGACCGCGTAGACCAGTTGCAGTGGGTCATCCACGTTCAGTGCGGAAGACACCAGCTCGCTCGGAATGCTGGGCATGAGGTCAGCCATGCGCTGGAACTGACTCACAACGGTATGCACCAGCGCTTCGACTTCCAGCGAATCCTCGACCGTCTCCTGCAGACTGCGCACCCGCGCCCGCAGATAGGGTTCGGTAGAAAGATACTCCTCGACTTCGATACGGGCCAAGCCCTGCACCAGCAGCCGAATCGTGCCGTCCGGCGCACGGAACAGCCGGTGAATTGAGGCCAGCGTCCCGATGTTATAGACATCATCAGGACCGGGCGTCTCTAAATCCGGGTCGCGCGAGGTCACAAGCCCCACCAACCGATCTGCGCCGACCACATCATCAACCAGCTTAATGCTGCGCGGCTGCCCTACGGTAAGGGGAATCGCCGTTTGCGGATAAACGACCAGACCACGCAGGGGCAAAATCGGCAGTTCAGAGGGGATACTGGTAAAGTCGTCGTCCTGGTTCTCGGCCTCATTCTGAGCGCCGGGGTTTCGCTTGCTGCTGCTGGCGGGTTTGTCGTTCGCCGCCATCATCTGGATGGAAACCCGAGGGACTTTCTCGACCATCGCTACACATCCTGTTTCTGGTGTTTGTTCACCTTACGTCCAATGACGAACCTGTACTTACAGGGATGATGGATTGTTGTTTGTCTTAAAGTTACACCATTGTAGCCTAAATCCCGGCCTGTGCCGTAAATAATTTATTAGACCCTTGCAACAGCGGATGAGAATTGTCATACAAAAGCGGGATGGGTATCGATTGTGCGAAAGCCGGGCAGTACGTACAATGGATGATAATCCTGTATTAAGAGACACAAAGGGCGCATGGATGGATCTTAAACACATTATGCGACGGGCAGATTTATTTCGCGGCCTGAATGATGCCCAGCTCCAGCAGATCGCCACCATCAGCCATATGGAACAGTATGAAAAAGAGGCGGTGATCTTTACGCAGGGCAGCGACGGCGACCGCATGTACATCGTCGGCCAGGGGCAGGTCGAGGTGCAGGTGCGCGACGTTGACGGAACGACCTACGCGGCGATTTACCTGGGCGAAGGGCAGATCTTCGGCGAAATGGCGCTGGTGGACGAGGGCAGGCGCTCTGCGTCGGTCGTGGCGGTTGAGGATAACACCGTCGTCTATGGCGTTCCCAGCAAGGAGTTTAACGCGCTCTGCCAGGCCGATAATGCCATTGGCTACCTGATGATGCGCAATATCGCCCAGGATTTATCGTTCAAGCTGCGCCACCGCGATTTTGACCCCTCTGGCAGCTAGGAACTCATGGAGCCAGTCACATGATCTACAAAGTCAGCTACGTCGTGCAGGGGGGCGAGTTCCCCGGCGGCATCAAAAATCAGGAAGAAAAACCTTCGGTGGGTGGCCTCGTGCAGATCGGCCTGATGATGTTTGAAGTCCTTGAAGTGCAGGAGATGATGCCCCCGCGTGACGACTTCCAGTTCCTTCACGCCACCGTCCGCCCTGCCCCACGCAGCAAAACCAACCGAGACTAAACGATACCTGGCAGGGGCGACTCGGCGAGTCGCCCCTGCGGAAACGCCTCTCCGGGTTTAGATGCCCTGACCCCACGACGCTGCAAGGATAACGGTCAGTTGCAAATGGCGAAGCCGCGCTTATGCCTCATCGCTCCTTGCTTCTTTTACTGCACTTAAAACTCGAACTCGTCGAAGTCCTTGCACAGCACAATTGGCCCCTTATACGTCTCCTGCGCTTCGGGAATCAGCGGCGTAGGGTCGGTGTTCCACACCTGATAGTGAATCAGATAGAGGGATTTCGCCCCAGCTTTGGTCGCCAGTTCACCCGCCTGCCGTGCCGTGCTGTGACCAGGCGGCGGCCCAGCGGCTTCATGAATCAGGATATCGGCCTCATGTGCCAGTTCCAGCAGCGCGGGCGTCGGCGCAGTGTCGCAGCTGTAGGCCAGAATATTGCCCGTCACCTTGTTTTCGATGCGCAGCCCGACCGTCGGCACGAAATGATCGACCGGCCAGGCGGTGATCTTGAAATCCTCGTTTTCCAGCACTGGTGCGCGGGGGCGTTCGCTCACGCGGTGAAACGCGACCGGGAAGAAGCCCGGCCATTCCTGCCAGCCATACCCGGCCATCAGGTCTTCGGTGCGGTTGATGCAGTGGTGCAGGCCATAGAACCGCAGCGGCGCCTGCCGCCCCAGCAGCCACATATGCATCATCATATTTGGGACACCGGATACATGATCGGGATGAAAATGCGTCAGGATTACGTCCTGGAGCGACTCGTCGTCAATGCCACGATCTTTCAGCTTCCCCAATGGATTCGACCCGGCATCCACCAGCACGGGTGTATCTCGTTCGCCGATCAGGACGAAATGCGTGTAATCGTGTTTCGCATCGTTCACGGCAGCCGCCGAGCCGAGGATTAAAATACGAGCCATGATTCCCTCAATGTTGAGCCAATGATAGACGGATAAAGGACGAAGCACGCACACGCCTGATTATAATCGGTGCGCGTTCGTCCGTTGTTTGTTTTCAGTTTGTGGCTGAACGCGGCTGCTTAGCCGCCGAGCAGCGCCAGCACCACACGCGGCGTGATGAATGACTCCAGGAACGCCGCCAGCAGCAGCCCCGGCAGCACGACGCCAAGAACCAGCTTCAGGGTATCCCCCAGCGTCACAATCCAGGCGTGGCCGACCGTATTGCCACTGGGTGGCCGCGTAATCACCGCCCCCAGCCGCAGTGCAATCGCTGTGGCGATGACAATCATCGGGATTTCCACAATACCGTGCGTGACCACTGCACCCAGAATCAGCAGTGGACTGTAACCTGCGATCAAGACCTGCCCGGTGATATAGCCCAGGATGACGAACGTCAGCGGCGTCAGCACCAGTGCGGCGACCCCAAATGAAAACATCGACAGCATCAGCGCCGCCAGCAGCACCCGCGTATTCTGTGTAAAGATCATCAGCATGGCATCTCCCTGAACAGAAAGGTTCAGGAACGAGGCCAGTGTACTGGATGTACCCGAAAACTGTTCCGGCGGCGGCAGATACGGGGCGATCTGCCAGCGTGGAATCAGGCCGAAGACCAGTCCGCCGACGAAAGCACCCAGGAACACCAGAACGGCAATCGCAACAGGTACACGCAGGCGGCGCAGGCTGAGCGGAATCGCGCGGGTGTACCATTCCACCAGACTGCGCGCGGGTGTCCCGTTCTCATCGACCGCGCGGGCATGACGCCAGGCTTTGGCGAGGATGCCGCGCAGGTCGAGTCGGTCAATCGTGCGACCGAGCAGTTCTTCCCGGTTGAAGATGCTGTTGCCCACGCGCAGCAGCAGCACCACCACCACCAGCATCCCCACGATAATGGCCCACAGCGCTCCCACACCTCTGGAGGAATTGGCATCCGGCGCGAGAAAGATGATGATGCTCTCGCCGTTGATGATGAGCGTCATTGGGATGATGATAAAGCTGGCAAGCAGATTGGCCGCACGAGTGCTGGTCGTCTGGCTGCTGACGACCACCGCACCTGTCACCATGACAAGCGCCTGTACAATCGTGAGCAGGATGATCTGCACAATCAGCATCGGCTGTGGCCGCCATGCCAGTTCGCTGAACAGCAGCGTCCCCAGGTAAACCAGCATCCCGCCGATGCTGGCGATCAGCGGTGGAATCATCGCGGCCAGCGTTTTGCCGATGTACAGTTCGGTATTGGTCAGCGGTGTGCTCAGCAGCGGTTCAAGGCTGCGGCGCTCTTTTTCCCCGACGAACGTCTCCAGCGCGATCACCAGCGAAATCGAAATCGGGAAGAAGCCGACGATCATCAGCAGGAACGGAATGGTGCGCTCACCGATGATTTCCGCGCCGTAGGTCGCCAGAAAGCCGGAGAAACGCGCCGCCACCCACTGCGCCAGGAACGGGAAAACAAACGTGAGGATGATGATGGGGCCGACGATGCGCCAGTCACGGAAGCTGTCCCGCACCTCGCGCCGCGTGATAATCAGCGCATTGGAAAGGGTACGCCGCGCTTCGTCCCAGCGACCAGCGGGTTGTGCAACCAGAGGCTTCATGGGTTCGTTAACGGTTGTCGCCATTGGCCGTGCCCTCGTCTTCCTTGACGACCTGCAAATAAATGTCTTCCAGAGTGCGCGTTACCGGGGCCAGCGTCACCACATCAATACCCAGACCGGTCACATAGCGCAGCAGCGTCGGATTGGTCTGATAAGGATCGGCCACTGTGTAACGCAGCCAGTTCATGCCGCTGTCGGTGATCGTGACCATGCTGCTGAGGTCTTTGGCGAGGCCGTTAAGTTCGCCGTTAACGCGCAGTTCCATCAGCGGTTCGCCCACAAATTCCCGCGCCAGTTCATCAAACGTGCCGTTGGCGATAATCCGCCCCTGCCGGATGATGGCGATGCGGTTGGCGAGGATTTGCGCTTCCGTCAGGTTGTGGGTCGTAATCAGGAAGGTGCTGTTGGCGTCGCGCTGGAGTTCGATAATCGCGTCGCGCACCTGCTTGGCGCTGAGCGGGTCCATCGCGGAAGTGGGTTCATCCAGCAGCAGCACGGGGGGGTTATGCAGCAGCGACCGCACCAGCGCCAGCTTTTGCTTCATCCCTTTGGAATATTCTCCCAGCCGTTTGTTCAGCGCGAACGTCAGGCCGAAGCGCTCCATGAGGTCGAGCGCATTTTTGCGGCGCACCTCACGCGGCAGGTGATAAATCTCCCCGAAGAAATCGAGGTAATCCATCCCCTTCATGCGTTCATACAGGCCGTGCTGTTCGGTGAGTACCCCCACTTTCGCCCTTACCTGCGCCGGGGATTGCGTCACGTCATAGCCGGCCACCTTCACCCAGCCGGAGGTCGGTGGCAGAATCGAGGTCATCATACGGACGGTGGTGGTTTTCCCCGCGCCATTCGGTCCCAGCAGCGCCAGCACCGTCCCGGCGGGGACATTTAAGTTGATGTGATCGACAGCGCGGAAGCCGTCAAAATCCTTGGTGAGTTCAAAGCATTCAATCATGGAAAGCAGCCAGAGTGGTTAACGGTTCTGCGCCATTATCGCATGAATCTGGTTGAACTGAGGATTAAAAACCGAAAACAGGACAGAAGTGGGACTGAATACACTTTATAAACACACAAAGGGCGACCGTTTGGCCGCCCTGCAAACACATTTTTTAGCCTGTAGGTGAAAAATCAGGCGTTTTCAGAAGTGGCGTTTTCGCGGGAAACCGAGACGCTCGGCGTGACCAGCGGGGCTTCCGCTGCAGCGGCAGCAGCATCCGACTCATAGCTGGCCTGCACGCCGGGACGATGACGATAGAGCAGCGTCCCGACCGCGAACACGAACAGCAGCACGCACACCAACTGCGACAGATTCACATTGTTGCCGCCGATGTTGACCAGTGTCACTTCGATGCGCAGGAATTCCAGCAGGAAGCGCACGAAGGCGTACTGCGCGATATAAATCAGGAAAAAATCCCCGGCGCGGAAGCGGTTGCGGTTGCGCGTATACAGCGAATAGAGCACCACAAAGGCGGCAAAGTTCCACAGCGATTCATACAGGAACAGCGGGTGGAAGCGGGCGTCATAGTATTCCAGCGCTCCGTAAGGTTCGGGGCGGTTCTCCACCGGAATGACCAGGCCGAAGTTCAGGTTGCGCAGGAATTCGGGCACGGGTGTGCCATAAAGTTCCTGGTTGATGAAGTTGGCCCAGCGGCCAATGGCCTGCCCCAGCGGGAGCACAATGGCGGCGATATCCAGCCACTGCCCCACCGGGAGGCGGTTGCGACGCAGGTAAATATACGCACCAAGCAGACCACCCAGCAGCGCACCGAAGATGCTCAGCCCGCCGCTCCAGATGGCAATCGCGCCTTCGTTCAAATCAAAAAAGTTCTGGAAAAACCACGCGGTATCACGGCAGAGCGCGCCGGGGTCTGCACTGCCGCAGCCCTGGGTAAAGTTGATGGGCGGGAACAGCACGAACCACAGCCGGGCAAAAATAATGCCGGGGATGATGGCCCAGGTCAGCGCACCGTAAACATGTTCCGGGTCTTTGCCGCTGCGCTTGGCAAGACGAGCCGCGATGACCGTCGCAATGAGCATGGCGGTAACGATGATAATGCCGTAATAACGGATCTGCACGTTACCAATTTGAATAAACTGGCTTTGAAACTCCATGTTAACGGACCTCTCTGTCTTTCAATATTGTATATACATACCACAGGCGCTGAAGCCCCGTGAAATTGGTGCCAACCGCCAGGATCAACAGCCCAGGCGCCAGCAGCCCCGGCACCAGCAGCATCACCAGAATGATGACGACGCGCTCAAAACGCGAGAACAGCCCGATCTTTACGTCCACCCCCACACCTTCCGCGCGGGCGCGCACATAACTGACCAGAAAACTGCCCATCAACGCGGCCAGCGCCAGCAGGATCAGGTTAAACTGATCTTGGACGGCAAAATAATAACTCAAACTTGCAAAAATAAAACCGTCAGCATAGCGATCCAGCGACGAATCCAGCACCGCGCCGAAGCGCCCCTTGCGCTGCATCACCCGCGCCAGCGCCCCATCCAGCGCATCCAGCGGCAGCCCGACAATCAACAGCACCGCCGCTGGGAAGAACAACCCCCGCGCGATCAGTGCCGACGCAATAAACACCACGACAAGACCAAGAATGGTGAGCGTGTCGGGATGCACACCAAGCCGATGCAGCCGAAGCGCGATGGAATGCGTCACCTGGCCTGTGAGGGTGCGAACGCGGTCGGTAAGGGTGGGCGGAGGGGGAAGGGTCATAAGAAACTTCAGCCTTGCAAAACGAGCGTGATTCCAGTACACTGCCAATACTGTTCGGGGCGTAGCGCAGCCTGGTAGCGCGCATCGTTCGGGTCGATGAGGTCATGGGTTCGAATCCCGTCGCCCCGACATTCCACAAAAGACTCGCTATTTTGCGAGTCTTTTGTTTTTGATGCCCTGATGTTGCTTGAAGCCGTGTTAAAAATCAACCGGGGTTCTGTGCCAGTGATTTAATAAAGTCATCCACAGCCGTCTGCGCTTCCGCCTGTTGTGTGGTCAACTGCTGCGCCTCCCGGTCGAGCGCGTCCAGCCGGTTCTGCGACTCTTCAAGCTGTCCTAATAAACGATGGCGGAAGGCGGCTTCCTGCCCGGTCGGTTGCAGCGCGGCAATGTTGGCGCGAAGCTGCTCCTGCTGGGCAAAAACGGCCTTGCGCTCTGCCTCAATGTCGGTTCGGCGAATTTTTGCCCGCTGAATCTGCGCAAGGCTTTCCAGAAAGGGGGACAGCCGATCAAACGTGGCCTGGTCAAGCCAGCGCTGACGCAGATATTCCCGCAGCCGCGCATGATCCAGCCGGAGCACTTCCTCATGGTGATAGTGCAAGCGCCGTTCATGCGTAACAAACTCAATATTCCCTCGCGCCGGGATGTCGATACGCCACCGCCGCTCCTTTGCGGTTTCAACATCCGGAGAACGTGTATCGAAAAGATCGTAGTATTCCTTTATGGGTGCTTCAACCAGCACAGCCTGGGCGCGACTGGTGCTGTTTTCAAAAACGTAGGTCACGGTTTGAACATCATAATTTTCAAAAACCAGCAGAGCGCCTTTCAACTGTAACTGAACGGTCTCGTTACGGGAGACGCTGCGTTCGGTGATTTTAATGCCAAGCTCGACGGCGTAGGGCAGATAGACCTGCACCTCATTTTTGGTGAACGGCACGACGGCCTCACCCTTGTAGTCGCCATTTTCGACCACCGTAATCGGCCCCCGTTCCAGCGTGAGTTCGGTGGTATTGGGGAAACGCAGCGCGGCGACCGGATGATTGGGTAGTTTCGCGCCGTTATAAAGCAGTTCGCGCTCGTATTTGATCTCTGCGCTGATGATCGGAACGAGGGCGCTTTCGCCGCGTTTGACCGATACAGGGTTGGTCACAGCGTATTGAAAAGTCTCTCCCGTGTCCTTTCCCTTCGCCGCTGGGGTAGATGCCGTTTGCTGCATCTGCATCAGCGGCAGTGCCCGGAACGCGACGTTATTACTGCTTTCTTCATCAGGCACACCACGTCTTCTCTCTGCGATAAGTTTCGCAGACTCAGCACGATCCAAATAGGCCGCAGCCTCATATTCAATCGGCCCTGGCGCGACGCGGCTCTCATCCTCAATCGTGGGTCGCTGCGGGATGCGGCTGGCGTAGAGTTCGTAGATGAACGAGATGGGCTGCCCCGCAACCAGCGTGACCTTCACGTTTTCCAGGTCTTCTTCCAGCCGATTGTCGAACAAACCCCACCCTTGCAGCAGCGCCGTGCCTGTGCTGCCGCCGCTGTCGGTTTCCGCCACCAGCCGATAGCTCACGCGCCAGGTCGGGCTGGGCGCGACATAATACACCACCAGTTCGTGCTGGCCTTCGCTGAGCCGAAGCTGCACCGTCTGCCGGGTGTCTTCGCGCATACTGGTGTCGAGGAAATAGCTCAGGTCGTGGCTGGATTGGCTGTCGTAGATCGAAAACGAGCGCAGCGCATCGAGCATGAAGATACGCACGGTGCCGTCATTAGTGAGGAGGGAAAGGGTCGCTTTGGGAGGCTGCGCACTGGATGTGTACAGCGTCAGATCGTCCAGGCCGATGATACGCCCGTCAATCGTCTCCACCGTGCCGGGAGTCGTTTCAAAGGAAAAAGACGCGCTGCGCCCGCGCAGATCACGCAGCAAATCGCGCAGGCTTTTGTCGTCGGAAAGCCGAATAGAACTGTCCGCCAGACGCGCCTCTGTGTCCATCGGTGTGCGGTAATGAATCCCCAACACCTGCCCGCCCGCCCGATCAAACACAGCCAGGCTTTTGAGTACGTCGTTGATTTCGTCCTGGCGGAAGGTCAGATCGACTTCCTGCGAGTCGGTCTGTCCCTCACGCACAAAAAACCCGACACCATGCTTGTAGAGGATCATTTCGCGGACGGGAAGGTTGGTCATGGCGTGTCCCTGCCTGTGGGCATGAATGCTCTGTCGTTGCAGAAATTATAGGCGCGGATTGGCTTTTGTGTGGCAGGAATTCGCGAACCGAAAACAGATTTTAACCACAGAGCGCACAGAGAACGCAGAGATTTAGGTTGTTTCAGAATCTTGGCGTACTTGGTGTCTTGGCGGTTCAGTTCTTTTTCACAAGCCCTGGCGTTTGGCCTCGTTCCACAGCGTGTCCATCTCGCTGAGTGTGCTGTCCGTCGGTGATTTACCCTGTGCGCCGAGCGCCTTTTCAATGTAGCGGAAGCGGCGGCTAAAGCGGGCGTTGGCATCCCGCAGCGCCAGTTCGGGGTCGATCTTCAACCAGCGTGCCCAGTTCACAACCGAGAACAGCAGGTCGCCCATCTCCTTCGTCATCTGGTCGGGGTCGTCCTGTGCGTCTTCGATCTCGGCGATTTCCTCCGCAATTTTGGCTTTTACATCAGCGCGGTTGTCCCAGTCAAACCCGACTTTAGCCGCCTTGCGCTGGACTTCATGCGCCTGCTTAAGCGCGGGCAGCGCCTTCGGGATGCCGTCTAAGGCGGACTCGCGCCTTTCGCCCTTCGCCGCCTGCTCCTGCTTCTTGAGCGCGTCCCAGTTGGCGACAACCTTCTCCGAATTGCCGTTGACCTCAACCGTCCCCCACACATGCGGATGCCGCCGGATCATCTTATGGTTGACGTGCCGCACCACATCACTCATATAGAATTCACCATCGTCAATGGCGATCTGCGTATGCAGGACGATTTGCAGCAGCAGGTCGCCCAGTTCTTCCGCGAGATGCTGCGGGTCATCGTTTTCGATGGCTTCCAGCACTTCATAGGCTTCTTCCAGCAGGAACGGCCGCAGCGAGTCGTGCGTCTGCTCCCGATCCCAGGGGCAGCCTTCCGGCGCACGTAAATGGGCGATGATCTCCTGGAATTCCTCAAAGCTGGATTTATCACCAAGCGCGGGCAGATAGAGCGCGGTCGTGTGCTGGATGTGTTGGCTGCGGTCGATTTGGTGCAGCGGGAGGTGTTCGGCAACCGCTTCTTCCGTTCCCGCCGAATGCACCAGCACAACCGGGAATCCATCGGGGTACTGGTTCATCAGCGTCAGCTTGACGTTCGAGGCCACGTCGCGGCTGTAGACCTGCCCAATCAGCGCTGGATAGTCGGGATTGATCGGTGGATGGTGCATGGCGGCGATGTCCAGCCCGTCCAGCAGTTGCAGCCCGTTCATCGCATCCACACCGACCAGCGCCAGCGTCGGTTCGACAAAACTGACACCGCTGACGATTTCGACCTCTATACCTTCCGCCTTCGCTTTGTTCAGAAGTTGCAGCACCGTCGATTCACCTACCAGCGGATCGCCGGGGACGGCATAGACCACATCACCGCTTCGAGCCGCTTCCAGCAGTCGCTGCACAATCTCCGCGTAGACATCCTCGAACGTTTCGACCGTCTCATAGACTGCATCGAAACTGTGATAGGTCGTGTCGGATTGCGGCAGACATGCCACACAGCCATGCTGCGCGGTGCGGAGATAGACGGTGCTGGCGTTTTTCAGCACGCGCCACGCCTTGCGCGTCAGATCGTCCACGTCGCCGGGGCCAAGCCCCACAACCGTGATTTTGCTCATGGCAGCGTTTGCCTTTCATCCAGCGTGTGCAGCATGGCAAGGCCAAAGCGGGCGGCTTTTTCCAGCGCTGCGGGGTCGATGTTGTAAGCGGTGTCGCTGTACTGATGCCAGTTCACCAGCCAGCCATCCTCCCCCACGCCAGCCAGACAAATTCCCCGGAAGCCGCGCCCGCGCAGCGCCCCGACTTCCTCTGTCATGGTCATCTGTGCGCCGCGTACACTCATCGCCGGATTGCGCCGCGCCGTTTCCAGCGCCCACGCCAGCGATTCAGGGTCGGGTTCATATTCGCTTAAATGCGAGAATCCGCTGTGACGGGTGACGTAAGCAATCTGCCCCGCGCCGACCATCTCGAAATCCACAAACCAGGCATCGGCCAGAGTCTCGCGGTAGACATCCAGCAGATGATGCAGCCCCAGGCAGCCGCTTTCCTCTGCCCCGGTAAAGGCCAGCCAGACCTCGGTATTTTTCAAAGGATTCTGCGCCAGATGCGCACCCAGCCCAAGCAGGCAGGCGACCGCGCTGGCGTTGTCGTTTGCGCCTTCCACAAAACCGCCCAGTTCATCGGCAAGGAATGTCGCGAGAGACGCACCCATGCCCCACTCGCTCAGGCGGCGCAGCCCTTTGAGGTTCAACATCTGCGCCAGCCCATTTAGTGCGGTAAAGGCAATAGCGGCGGTCGCACCGGAGCGCATCAGCGGCTTGAAGGTCGGCGTAAAACTCAGGCGGTGTTTGTTGCTGTCGATATGGCCGATGAGAACTACCCTACGGCGGGGCGTTTCAGCGGCGGGAATTCGCGCGATCAGATTGCCGCTCTGCCCGGACGGAAACAGAAAGCGATAGGGCTGCTTCTGGCTGCGCATCGCTTGCTGCAAGGCATAGGCTGCATGGAGTGCAGCCGCACCGCCCACCAGCCGGGCCAGCCATCCCCGGCGGCTGAGCGCGCTTGCCATCAACCCGATCAGCACGGGCACGGCCACCGCATAGCCCCAGGTGTTGGGCGCGGGGAACGGCATTTCTTCGACCTCGGTCAGCCCGGCATCGCTCAACGCGTAGCGGATATACTGTCGGGCGCGGGCTTCTTCGGGTTGGCCTGCTGGTCGCGGGCCAATGGCCGTCGCCAGCGCCTCAACGTGCGTCATTAAAGCCTGTGCAGAAAGCGAGTCATTCATCGCTGGGCGTTCAACCATTTCACTCATCCAAAAAGCGTCGTTACAAGCCTTACCTTATTCCAGTTTTTTCAGGCATTATAGCCGCAAGCCTTAACCCGTTGCGATGCTAAACTGCCACTACACCAACATCTTTTGGCGTTCTCTGCGTCTTGGCGGTTAAAAATTGTATCTATCCATCGACACATGCGCTGTGCAGGAATCAAAAAAAGACACAAACCGTCAGGTTTATGCCTGTCATAAATTCATCCTGCGTAAGCTGCGAAACCAGCCTTAGCGCTTGGTGTAGGTCGGTGCCTTACGCGCACGCTTGAGGCCGGGCTTTTTCCGTTCCTTCACGCGGGCATCGCGCGTCAGCAGATCATGTTCGCGCATCTGCGGGCGCAGTTCAGGGTCGATCTTCAGCAGCGCCCGCGCCAGACCGAGGCGAATCGCGTCGCGCTGGCCGCTGATGCCGCCGCCCTTGACGTGGATGGTGATGTCGTAAGCGCTTTCCTGGCCGATTACGGTGAGCGGTTCCAGCAGCACTTCCACATCGCCGGCGCGAGGCAGAAAATCACGCGCTTCTTTTTCGTTAATCAGAATGTTGCCGGTGCCGCCGGGGAAAAGACGAACACGCGCCGAGGCCGACTTGCGACGGCCAATTCCTTCGTAGTACTGAGAAGCCATTGGCGTTGTTCTCCCTTAGAGATCCAGTTTTTGCGGATTCTGCGCGGTGTGCGGGTGTTCTGGCCCGGCGTAGACCTTGAGCTTATCCAGCATGTGGCGGCCCAGTTGGTTCTTGGGCAGCATCCCCTTGACCGCGATTTCAATCGGGCGGGTGGGGAAGCGGATGAGCTGGTCACGCAGGGAAATGCTGGTCAGACCGCCGGGATACTGCGAGTGGCGGTGATAGAACTTGGATTCCATGCGGTCGCCCGTCACCACGATTTTTTCCGCGTTGATGACGATGACGTAGTCGCCCGTATCCAGATTCGGGACATACGTGGGTTTGTTTTTGCCGCTCAGGTACGGTGCGATCTTGGAAGCAAGACGCCCTAGCGTTTGACCCTCAGCATCCACAACCCACCAGCGACGCTGAATGTCGCTCGGTTTGGTTACGAAAGTCTTTACTCTCATTGCTTTACCTCATTCAGGATTGCGGCGGGCGTCTGCCCCACCGACCTTGCACTATACAGAACCTTGATCGAGCAGACAAGGGGCGATTCGGTCGTCGCTTTCCTCATCCCTGCCCGGTTGGTTTTTGTCGGAATAACGTACCTTCACCAGCGTGAGTCCCTGCGGCGGTGCGACTCGTTTCACGCGGGACATATCGCCCTCGCGCAGAATCTCCCCGACCTGCTCCGGAGTCAACCTGCTCTGGCCTGCCTGCACCTGCACGCCGACCAGCCGCCGCACCATGTGCTTTAAGAAGGCTGTAGCCTCGACCTCGTAAAAAAAATATTCGTTGTCTGCGCGTTCGATGCGCTCCCAGCGGGAAACGAACACCTCGCGCACCGTATTTTCGCCGTGCGCTGCCTGCCCGAAGGCGGCAAAGTCATGTACCCCCACGAACTGCGCCGCCGCTAGTTGCAGCCTGTCCACATCGAGCGGCTGGTGAAGCTGCCATGCCCTATGCCGTAGTAACGGCTGGCGCTGTGGCGTGACCGTGACCAGATAGCGATACACCCGCGACCGTGCACTGTAGCGAGGGTGAAACCCGTCTGGCGCAATAGCGATGTCCTGTAGAGCAATATCGTCGGGCAGATGCGCATTCACCGCCCTAAGCAGGACGGCCACATCATGCGCCCACTCCACTGCAAAACTGACCACCTGCCCGGTCGCATGGACTCCCGCATCCGTTCGCCCCGCGCCTGTGACGGCGGCGATTTGCCCGGTGGCGCGGGTGATGGCGGCTTCCAGGGCTGATTGAACCGTGACGACACCTTCCTTCTGGCGCTGAAAGCCAAAATAGGCGGTGCCGTCATAGGCCAGCGTCGCCCGGTAGCGCGTCATCGCTGCCCGCCCCGTGCAGTCGGCTTATTCAGCTTCGGCGCGGTCGACCAGTTCCAGCAGTACCATTTCGGCGGCATCACCCTTGCGCGGCCCCAGCTTGTAAATGCGGGTGTAGCCACCGGGACGATCCTTATAGCGCGGCGCGAGTTCATCGAACAGCTTCTGAATAATGACGCGGTCGTTGTTCAGCCGCGCAGCAGCGATGCGGCGGGCATGCACGGCCACTTCCGGCTTACCGGTCGCTTCGGCCTTCGCCAGTCCGCGCTTGGCGATGGTAATCACACGCTCGACATGGCCGCGCACGTAATCAGCCTTGGCCTGGGTGGTCTTGATGCGTTCGTTGTGCAGCAGCGACAGCGTCAGGTTCATCCGCAGCGCTTTGCGGTGGCCGGAACTACGGCTCAGCTTCTTGCCTTTAATCTGATGGCGCATGGTCTTCCTCTTTCCGTTGGTTCTTTCGTGTCATGATAGAGGCGACCCGCAAGTCGCCCCTAAACGTAACGTCGCCTGAACCGCGTCTATTCGCCGGTTTCATCACCAGCGTCGGCGGGCGGCAGGTAATTCTTTTCACGCAGCTTATCGACCAGTTCATCCAGCGACTTCTCACCGAAGTTGCGAATTGCCAGCATGGCATCCGGCCCGCGATCCAGCATGTCCAGCACATCACCGATGGTGGTGATACCGGTACGCTTGAGCGAGTTGAAGACGCGCACACTCAGGTCGAGTTCTTCGATCAGCTTTTCGTAGAGGGCCTGATTGCTCGACCCGCGCCCGACGATTTCTTCCGGTTCCTTCGGCGTCTCGAAGGGTTCGCGACCCGGTTCGATGCCGCCGACAATCGTCAGATGGCGCATCAGAATGCGACCGGCTTCCTTGAGCGCTTCTTCCGGACGAATGGTGCCATCCGTCCAGATTTCGAGGATGAGCTTATCGTAATTCGTGCGCTGGCCGACGCGCGCCCGTTCCACATCGAAGTTCACGCGCCGAATCGGGCTGAAGATCGCATCCACCGGCAGTTCGCCAATCGGCAGACGCCCGCGTTCTTCCGCCGGGCTGTAGCCGCGCCCTGCGCGCACTTCAAATTCCATTTCCAGATGCGCGTCGCGGTCGTCCACCGTGAACAGGTACAGATCACTGTTGATGATCTCAACTTCCGGCGGGCAGGTAATGTCCGCCGCTGTGACCGTGCCTTCCCCGCGATGTTCCAGCCGCAGCCGCGCCGATTCCACATCATACAGCTTCAGGCGGAGCTGCTTTACCTGAAGGATCAACTGCGTCATGTCCTCCCGCACATTGGGAATGGCGGAAAATTCATGATGCACATCCGAGACGCGAATGCTGGTCACTGCTGCGCCCGAAAGGGACGACAGCAGCACCCGCCGCAGCGCGTTGCCCAGCGTCATACCAAACCCGCTTTCCAGCGGGCTGATGACGAAGCGGCCATAATTGCGCGTTGTGGCGTCGCTCTCGACTTTGTGGGGTACTACCATACTGTTCGTAACCAAGCCCCGTTCTCCCGGTCAACCTGTGACCAATCTATAATAACGTTTTCAAGAAAACGTCGAAGGTTCGCCCGACCGTTGAACCCAATAGACCGGGCGCACCCAGAAATCTGGGCGAACCCAGGGAATAGGCCTAAACGCGGCGCTTCTTGGGCGGGCGTACACCATTGTGCGGGATCGGCGTCACATCTGTGATCGAGCGCACTTTTAAGCCGCTGGATTGAATGGAACGGATCGCGGCTTCGCGGCCTGGCCCCGGCCCCTTCACGAAGACATCCACTTCCTTCATCCCGTGCGTCTGGGCGGTTTCAGCCGCGGACTGTGCTGCAACACGCGCTGCATAGGGCGTGCTCTTGCGGCTGCCCTTGAAGCCGGAGGTGCCCGCGCTGGCCCAGGAAACGACGTTGCCGGACTGGTCGGTCATCGACACGATGGTGTTGTTGAACGTCGCGTAGATGTGCGCCTGTCCGTAGGGAATATTCTTGACAATCTTCTTGGTGGTACGGCGACCACCCTGTCTCGCTGCTCTTGCCATGCAGGTTCTCCGTAAAATGCTTTCTGACGTGGGTGCCTCACAAACGTGGTGCCTGCCCGTTGTCTTCGGTTAAGTTAAGCAGCGCCCTGTCCAGAAATGTACAGGGCGCCTGCGTCGTGCTGTTTGATTCGCTGCCCGCTGGACAAACCGATTGTCCGGGGAGTCTCACTCAAGCGTAGACGGCTGTTACGTGGTTTGCCCTACAAAAAGCATACAGCCGATGAAGCGGATGATTACGTGCGCAAAATCCCGCGCCGTACCACTACTTCTTGGTTGCACCGCGACGACGACCACGCCCTGGCACGGTCTTCTTGATCCCCTTACGGGTACGGGCGTTCGTGCGGGTACGCTGACCACGCAAAGGCAGTTGACGACGATGGCGCAGCCCACGATAGCTGCCGATTTCCTGCAAACGCTTGATGTTCTGCAGAATCTGGCGGCGCAGATCACCTTCGACGGTCAATCTGCCGACTTCCTCACGCAGTGTTTGCACCTGGGCTTCGGTCAAATCCTGCACACGGGTGTCGGGATGAATGCCGACTGCACTCAGAATCTTGTTGCTGGTAGGCCGCCCAATGCCATAAATATAGGTCAGAGCAATTTCGACCCGCTTGTTACGCGGGAGATCGACACCTTCAATACGCGCCATTCGTCATCTCTCCGGTGGTGCTTAGCCCTGACGCGACTTATGCTTGGGGTTCGAACAAATAATCATCACGCGACCGTGACGCTTAATCACGCGGCACTTGGGGCAGCGCGGCTTGATAGACGTTGAAACCTTCATTGGTATTTTTCCCGTCGGTGATTTTACACAGAACCACCATCATATCATTTTGGTAAATTGTTGTCTACCCCTGTATTGTCGAATTCGTATTGCTGGAAACGTTGCTAATCCGGCTGTTTGTGCTTAAACTGGTAGCATCATAGAGCAAACAACAACAGCCCGGCGAGTCCTGGGGGCGCATCCGAATGGTTCACAACAACAGCCTGAGCGTCAACTTAAAAGTCCTGCTGATGGACACCGACTTCTATGCACTGATGGCAATCAACGGCTATCTGGCCTATGACCGCCGCACACGGGTTACAGCGAAGGTCGAATCCCCTGATAAGATGTGGGACTATCTGCGCCACACCAGGCAGGCCGAACTCCCCGACGTAGTAGTGCTGGATACTGCCCATATCGACACCGCCGCTGTGCTGACGGACACCATTCAACAGCTTCGGCAGCGCATTCCGCGTGTCCGCGTGATCTGTATCGCACAGGCCGCCCGCCCTGAACTGATCGAAGCGGCCGCCGCAGCGCAGGCCAGCGGCTATCTGCTCAAGCAGGAAGTCCGCTTGCAAATTGCGGGGGCGATTGTCTATGCCCTGACGCACGACTTCGTGATTACCGAAGGCGTGGGCAAAGCATCCTCGCATCTGTTCAACACCCGCATCTTCCATGCCTCGCTCCTGCCCGAAAAGCGCGATTATTCCGAACTGACCGACCGCATCCGTGAGGCGATTGAACTGTGCGTGATCGAAGGGATGCCCGCTCACCTCGGCGCGGACGAGATGGGAATCAGCCTGCACACGATTCGGGGCTATATTAAAGAAGGCTATCGCATCCTTGAATCTTACGACGAAACCGAATATCCCAACGATATGACTCCGCAGGAACGCGCCTTCATGCGCTACACGGCGCTGGCCGACGAATAAGACACGCGAATTTCTTCAGCAGTTGAGTCGATTAAACATCCGCTTTCGTTTCGGATACGGCAAAAATTTGCTAAACTGAATCGAACGACGGTTAGATTACTTGTTTTTTGAGGTCAACGAAACGAATGAAACGTACCATTTTTGAATCCGAACACCAGATGTTCCGCGATGCGTTCAGGCGCTTTGTGGAGAAGGAAATCACCCCCTGCCATGACCAGTGGGAAAAGGACGGCATCGTCCCGCGTGAAGTCTGGCTCAAGGCCGGGCAGGCTGGCTTTCTGGGTTTTAACGTACCGGAAGTATATGGCGGCGGTGGGGTGACGGATTTTCGCTACAACACCATTATCACCGAAGAACTCATCCGGGTTGGTGCCAGCGGTGTTGGCTTCGGGCTGCACAACGACATCAGCATTCCCTATATCCTCCACTACGGCAGCGAGGAACAGAAGCAGCGCTTCCTGCCCAAGATGGTCAGCGGTGAATGGATTACGGCCATTGCCATGACCGAACCGAACACTGGGAGTGATCTGGCAGGGGTACGCACCACGGCTATCCGCGAAAACGGGCACTATATTCTGAATGGGCAGAAGACCTTTATCACCAACGGCATCAACAGTGACGTGGTGATTACGGTCGCCAAAACCGACCCCGATCAGCGCCACGCCGGGATCAGCCTCTTGCTGGTCGAACGCGGCATGGAAGGCTTTGAACGCGGGCGCAATCTGGAAAAGATCGGCCTCAAGGCACAGGACACCGCCGAACTGTTCTTCAGCAATGTGCAGGTTCCTGCCGAAAATCTGCTCGGTGAAGAAGGACACGGCTTCTATTATCTGATGCAGGAACTCCCACAGGAACGCCTGAGCATCGCGGTCGGCGCGATTGCCGCCTGCGAAGCCGCACTGGAGTGGACGATCAACTACTGCAAGGAACGGCAGGCCTTTGGCCGTCCCATCGGCACCTTCCAGAACAGCCGCTTTAAACTGGCCGAGATGAAAACCGAAATCGAAATCGGGCGCGTGTTCGTTGACCGCTGCATCATGGAACTGAACGAGGGTAATCTTTCCACCGAGGAAGCCTCGATGGCGAAGTGGTGGACGACCGAACTCCAGAAGCGCGTGGTCGATACCTGTGTGCAGCTTCATGGGGGCTATGGGTACATGCTGGAATACCCGATTGCCAAAGCCTATCTCGACCCACGGGTGCAGACCATCTACGGCGGGACGACCGAGATCATGAAGGAAATCATCGGGCGGGCGATGGGTTTTTAACGGGAAATTGCGGCAGGGGCGACTCGGCGAGTCGCCCCTACGAAAGTCATTACGTTTCGATCAGCCGCCCGGTGTGGCTTCTGGCGTCGCTTCGGTTTCTTCCTCAGCCGGAGTTACCGCCGGGACATCGCAGTTTTCCTGGCTGTCTGCCCAGTCAGAGCTATAAATTTCCAGGAACGCCAGCAGCCCCTCGTCGGTCGTCGTCAGGCAGTTGTTGCGGATGTCGATGCCATCTGCGCGCAACCGCACGAGGCCGACCAGTTCGACCGGGATTTCTCCGTTCAGGTTATTGTCGTTGAGCGTCAGGGTAGTCAGGCGGGTCAGGTTGCCCCACTCCGGCGGAATTGCCCCTGTAAATTCATTGCTGCTGAGATTCAGGATCGAGAGCACACGCATATTGCCTACTTCCGGCGGCAGCGGCCCACTCAACAGGTTTTCCTGAAGTTCCAGCCGGGTAAGGTCGGGCAGCGTGGTCAGTTCCAACGGAATACGACCTTCCAGCGTGTTGCCGAATGCACGCAGTTCACGCAGGCTGACGAGGCCGCCAAGCTCTGCTGGGATCGACCCGAAGAAGGTATTATTTTGCAGGTCGAGCCGCACGAGGCGAGTCAGGTTCCCCAGGAAGGGCGGAATCTGCCCGAAGAAAGAATTATCTCCCAGGCGCAGTTCGCGCAGTTCCGTCAGTCCGGCGAATTCTGCCGGAATTTCCCCAAACAGCGTATTGCTGCTCAGGTTGAGATCGGTCAGGTCGGTCAGGTTCCCTATTTCAACCGGAACTTCCCCGGCCAGTCGATTGCTGCTCAGGTCGAGTTCCCGCAGGTTGACGAGGTTGCCCAATTCCGGCGGAATTTCCCCGGAGAAGCGATTATTGGTGAGGTTCAGGGTGCGCAGATTGCTCAGGCTGCCGATCTCCGCCGGAATGAAGCCCACGAATGTGTTGTTGGGCAGGGAAAGATCGCGCAGTTCGGTCAGATTGCCAATTTCGGGCGGAAGCTGCCCACTGAACTGATTGGTTGAGAGGTTTATCAGCGTCAGGCGGGTCAGATTGCCGATCTCCGCAGGCAGCGGACCAGCCAGTTGATTGCCATTCAGGCGCAGTTCCCGCAGACTGCGCAGGTTGGTGAGTTCCAGGGGTAGCTGCCCCGTCAGTTGGTTGTTGAACAGCACCAGCGAAGTCAGGCTGGTCAGATTGCCAAGTTCAGCCGGAATTGGGCCTTCAAACGCATTGCTTGACAGATCAAGCGAAGTCAGGTTTGTCAGATTGCCGAGCTGCGGCGGGATCGGTCCGGCCAGCAGATTCGCGGCGACATCCAACGTGGTCAGCGTAGTCAGTGTACCCAGTTCAGCGGGCAGCACCTCTTCCAGACGGTTCCCGCTCAACTGTAGACTGATGAGGTTCGTCAGCCGACTGAGCGAAGGCGGAATGCTGCCAGAAAGCGAATTGGTCGCCAGATTGAGCGAAGTCAGATAGATCAGGTTGCTCAATTCTTCGGGAATGACGCCCGTCAGATCGTTATTGAACAGGCTCAACCCCGTCAGATTGGTCAGATTACCCAGTTCAGCCGGGATGCTGCCCGTCAGATCGTTCGCGCTCAGGTCAAGGCTGCCCAGCGAACGAAGATTGCCGAGTTCGGGCGGGATACTGCCTGTCAATGCGTTCCCGTTGAGACGTAGTTCGCGCAGCGCTCCCAGGCTGCCAAGTTCAGCCGGGATGCTGCCTGTCAGGGCGTTCCCGCTCAGGTTCAGGCTAATCAGGAAAGGCAGGTTCGCGAGTGCGGGAGGGATCGTCCCTGTAAATTCATTCCCATTCAACGCCAGTGCATTGAGTTGAACGAGATCGGCCAGAGAGGTCGGAATTTCCCCGGTCAGTGAGTTGTTGTCCACGCGCAGTTCTTCCAGCCGCGTTAAGGTGCTGATCTCCGCCGGAAGGGTGCCGGTCAGATCATTACTGGACAGTACCAGCGTGATCAGATTCGGGAATTCAAGCACCTGCAGCGGGAATGAACCAGACAGATCATTGCTGACCAGGTTGATGTTGGTGATGGTGCCCCCGGTGCAGATCAGGCCGAACCAGCGGCAGGGTTCATTCGTGACCAACCAGTCCCGGCTGTTGCGCCAGTTGGGCCCACCAGTCGCGTCATAAAACGCGACCAGCGTTTCACATTCTTCGACGGAAATCTGTTCCACGTTCGCGCACGCGAATTCTTCCGCTTCGGGTTCAGGGGTGGGGGTCTGTCCGAAAGTGGGAAGGGCAGTAATGAGCAGAAGGACACTTAAAAGAAGGACGAATAACAGACCGGAACGCATGATTCTGTGCATCAGAATGGCTCCTTTGCGAACAAAAAATAATGGTGTACACGACTTGCTTCACCCCCGTGATGATAAGGGAAAGGCGAAAATGGCGCAATCAGCGTACAATTAACCTGGTGCAACTGCTGAAATAACGTGGAAAAAGCCTGAGGATGGCAAGGTTAACCCGGGGCAGCGTTGGCGGCTATATCGTTTCCTTAACAAAGGGGGCGAACTGGAAAACACAAACGCCCCACTGTAAAAGTGGGGCGTCTGCTGATCGCTGTGGAGAGAATCAGGCGGGGATGCTTTCGACCTCGTCAAGCGTCTTGTTGTACTTTTCCTCAAGTTCCTGCCGGAACTGCTGCGTATACAGGTTGTAGTAGTGACCGCGCTTCCGTATTAACTCCGCATGGCTGCCCATCTCCGCAATCTGACCGTGCTCGATCACGATGATCCGGTCGGCCTTGCGAATGGTGGAGAGACGGTGAGCGATGACGAAGCTGGTGCGGTCTTCCATAATGGAGTCCATCCCCTGCTGGATGAGCGCTTCCGTAAGCGTATCGACCGAACTGGTCGCTTCATCCATGATGAAGATTTCCGGGTCGGCCAGCACCGCCCGCGCCAGGCTGATGAGCTGCTTCTGCCCGGTGGAGAGCAGCACACCACCCTCGCCCACCTGTTCCTCGTAGCCCTTCTCCAGCGTCATGATGAACTCATGCGCACCCGCCAGCCTGGCCGCCTCAATGATTTCGTCATCGGTCGCGTCCAACCGTCCATAGCGAATGTTCTCGCTGATCGTCCCGCTGAACAGATGCGGCGTTTGCAGCACCATGCCGATGCGGGAATGGATGGCGTGCATGGGCATGGTCGTGTAATCCTGCCCGCCGATGCGAACCACACCGTCCTTCGGCTCGTAGAAGCGGCATACCAGGTTCACAATCGTGCTCTTGCCGTGCCCGGTCGGCCCGACCAGCGCAATCGTCTCCCCCTGCCTGACCTTCAGATTGAAGTTGGTCAGCACGGGCTTGTCTTCGGTGTAATAGAACGTCACGTTGTCGAACTCAATATCGCCTTTAAGCGTACCGGGGTCGGTCGCGCCGGGTTGGTCAACCAGATCAGGCACAGCGTCCATCAGGCTGAACACGCGCTCGGCGGAAGCAATCGACTGCTGCATTTCTGCATACACCCGCGCCATGTCCTGCACCGGCCACAACATCTGCCGAATGTAGGAGATAAAGGCGGAAAGACCGCCAATGGTCAGCCCACCGATCAGCGCCTCGTTGTTGATGTTCACGCCGCTGTACCACACAATCGCCCCCACTGCCAGCGCACTAATCATCTGCACGGCGGGCAGGAACAAGGCCGAAAGCCACGCCGCTTTGAACGATGACTTGTACATGCGGTCGGTCAGTTCACTGAACTCTGTGAGGTTCGCTTCTTCACGGCTCATCGCCTTGACCACGCGCACACCAACGATGTTTTCATTCATGGTGCCGGTGATCTTGCTGTTGGTGCTGCGGGTGATGCGGTACTGTGCCAGAATGCGCGCCTTGAACCACAGCGCCACCCCCAGCAGCACGGGCAGCAGCGCGATCACGATCAGCGCCAACTGCCAGTTGATCGTGAGCATGAACACGGCAGCCGTCAGCACATTGACAATCGCCCAGGTGGAGTCCAGTATCCCCCACGTCACGAGTTCAGCAATACGGGTGGCGTCACCTGTCATGCGTGACATCACCCAGCCGACAGGCGTCTTGTCGAAGTACGAGAACGAGAGCGCCTGCAGATGCTCGAACATCTTCTTGCGCATGTCGTACTGAACGCGATGCCCCAGCACACCCGTCAGATAGATGAAGCTGAAGATCAGCGCACAGAACACCACCCAGATCAGCGCGTACTGGATCAGCAGATCGCGCACCACGTCGGGTCGTCCGGCCAGGATGCCCTGGTCGATAATGCGCATGGTGATGAGGTTAAAGTACGCTTCGATGACCGCCACAAGGATGATGCAGGCCATAAAGCCCGCGACCCAGCGCCAGTGGGGGCGCACCTGTGCCAGAATCCGCAGCACAGTGCCCCCATTGAACTTTGACGTAAATTCTTCTTCCTGAAAGCCGTAGTCGTTAGACACTGGCGATTTCCCTTTCGAGTTCGTCTTCAATGCGCGACTGAACATCGTAGATGCGGCGGTAAATGCCTTCCTGCATCAGCAGTGCATCGTGGGTGCCGACCTGCACAATTTCCCCTTTGTCGAAGACCAGGATCATATCGGCGTGCATCACGCTGGTGATGCGGTGGGCGATGATGAAGGTCGTCCGATCCTTGACCAGATTTTGCAGCGCATGGCGGATCGATGCTTCCGTTTCGGTATCGACCGAGGAAGTCGCATCATCCAGGATGAGAATCGGCGTGTTCTTGAGCAGTGTCCGCGCCAGCGCCACACGCTGCTTCTGCCCGCCGGAAAGCGTCACCCCCCGCTCCCCGACTAAAGTCTGATAGCCTTCCGGGAAGCTCATGATCGTGTCGTGGATGTCCGCCGCCCTGGCGATCTGGAAGACTTCCTCATCGCTCACGTGGCGCCCCACGCCGTAGGTGATGTTCTCGCGGATGGTGCGGCTGAACAGGAACGGTTCCTGCTCGACGACACCGATATTCTGGCGCAGGAAGCGGCGCGGGAACTCCCGCAGTTCGATGCCGTCCAGCGTGATACTGCCGCTGGTGTAGTCATAGAAGCGCGGGAGCAGCGCCATCACGCTCGTCTTCCCGGAACCCGTCGAACCAAGCAGCGCAATCGTCTGCCCCGGTTTCACCTGAAAGCTGATGTCTTTCAGCACCGGATTACCCGGCTCATATTCGAACCAGACATGCTCGAAGACAATCTCCCCGCGCACTTTATCAACGGGGGCGGCTTCGCCTTCGCGCAGCGGTTCGCGTTCCTCGCGGATGAGTTCCATCACACGGTCGAACGACACCAGCCCGGTCGAGGTCTGCACCACCAACCGTCCCAGGTTGCGCATCGGCCAGATGATCCACGTAATCATGCCGACATAAGCGATGTACTGGCCGACCGTGATCGTGCCGTTGAGCGCCAGCGTCGCACCCAGCAGATACCCGCCAATCATCTGAATGCCCGTAATCACATCCGTGAGCGGCCAGAAGACCGAGTGCATCATCGTCAGGCTGCGTCCGCTGAGATACTGCTTCCAGTTTTCTTCCTCGAACTTGTCGATTTCGTAGTTCTGGCGCGCGAAGGCTTTCACCACGCGCACCCCGGTCAGGTTTTCCTGAATGCGGGTGGAAAGACGCGCTTCCTGGTTCTGGAAGTCATCCCATTTCTTCGATACCTTGCGGAAGAAATAGAACGAAATCCCAAGCACCACCGGCATCACGACTACCGAAGCCAGCGCCAGCGGGACGTGAATGGTCATAATCGCGATGAAATTGACGATGAACAGCACCAGAATGTTGGCGATGCCCACGCCTTCTTCGATGTAGAAGCGGCGAATCGCATCGACATCCGAGGTCGAACGCTGTAGCAGTTCACCCGTCTTGTTTTTGTCGTGATAAGCAAAGGTCAGCCGCTGCAAATGATCGAACAGGTAATTGCGCAGCCGCCGCGCAACGGTTTCCGCCGTTTGTGCCGCCCAGCGACCACTCAGGTAGCTGAAGCCGCCTTCGATCACCGCCAGCGCGATAAAGCCGAGCGCAACCAACGGCGCGATCCGCCAGACGTCTTCACGGGGCAGCAGGGTATCGATGAAGGTGCTCAGCAGCAGCAGCGCACCCGTCTTGGCGAGGGTGGAAACGCCGATGCTGAGGGTCGCGCCGATGTACTTCCAGCGCAGCCCCGCCATCATCCGCCACAGGCCGACCAGCCGATTGTCGGCGATGGCCTGCTTCATATCGTAATAGGCCGAGGTTGTTGATAGAGACAAGGTGAGTTCACCCTCCCACGAGGACTAAGCGTGGCATTTTCGCGCCACAGGGTTCAGTTTTGAAACGCGACTGAGATTAATCAGGACAGAACGACGAAAGAAGTGTTCTCTAATTTTGTGGGTGGTTACTTGAGCGAGGTAAGCATCAACAAGTTCCTGTTCGCTGGTTCAACACAGCATAAAGAGAATAACATAGCAAAATAAGTTTGTAAAGGTCTTTAAGGGGTCATAATGTTTCAATTATCAATTTTCTCACTTTTCTCATAAAAACGGGTAAATTGATGAACTGATCGTTCTGTGACGCGATTGTGAACGACATCAGGTTAGAACGGAATTGGCTTATAACGGGAGTTACGAGTATCATCATCGTGTGCGCAAGGGAGAAATTATGCCCTGCCTGCTGTTTCACCCCATTCTGAGGACTCATGAGTACATTTGCCGAAGTCGAAGCCATCATCCAGCGCGGATTGCAGGATACTGCGCCGGCGATTGCCCTGGCAGTCTCCCACAGGGGAACACGCATCGTCGAAGGCGCTTATGGCTATCTCGACCCCGAAACGCGCCGCCAACCGATCAACAACAATACACTGTTCGATCTGGCATCTGTGACCAAGCTGTTCACGACCACGCTGTTTCTATGGCAGGTCGCGGCGGGCAAAGCGGCGATTGACGACCCGGTTATCAACGTCGTACCGGAGTTCGGGCGCTATGGTACACGGCCCATCGAAGGTGGGCAGAATCCGCACACGCTGGAACGGGAAGCACCGATCAGCAGCGGCAGCGTTGACCCGGCGACGATTACGTTTCGGCACCTGCTCACGCATACCAGCGGCCTTGCCCCCTGGCGCGATCTGTTCATCCAGCTTGGCCCGATCCCCGATCCGCCACAGGGCTATGAATCGAGTGTGAATCATCAGGAGCGGCTGGCAAAGGCTCTCGACCTGATCGCCTCCTTCCCGTTCGTCAGCCATCCGGGGGAGCGCGTCAATTACAGCGATCTAGGGCTGATTTTGCTGGGTGCGGCGGTGGCGCGGCTAGAGGGCGAAACGGAAACGCTCGACTCTACCCTGCATAACATGCTCGGCCTGCTGGCGGTCGAGGTACAGTACAACCCGATGAAACCGGCCCAATGTGTGCCAACCGAATATGACGAACGCTGGCGCAAACGCCGCTGCCAGGGCGAAGTCCACGACGAAAACGCCTGTGCGCTGGGGGGCATCGCCGGACACGCGGGTTTATTCGGTCGTGCCTCCGATGTGGCCGATCTCGCTGTGGAATGGCTGATGGCGTTGAATGGCAGGCGTACCTATTTTCCGGCTGATCTTGCCCGCGAGGCGATTCGCCATCACGGCGAGTATCGCGGTCTTGGCTGGGTGCTTCGCCAGCCGGAAGGGTCATCCTCCGGGCGGTTTTTCAGCCCGCGCAGCTTCGGTCATACCGGGTTCACTGGAACGTCTCTGTGGGTCGATCCTGAGCGTGAGCTGGTCGTCTCGCTGATGACTAACCGCGTCTATTTCGGGCGTGACCATGACGGCATTCTGCGCTTCCGCCCTGCTCTCCATGATGCCATCGCGCAGTGGGTGGATACGCTATAATCATTCATTCTGTATGCAGGGTGAGGTCTGCCGCGCCCTTTAACATCTTTTGTTCGAGAATACGACACCAGCAGCGAAAAGTCCACCCTTATGCACGTAAAAACCGGACTCGAAGTCCTGAGACAGCTTGGTTATAAACCCCTGCACGGCCTGAAGGTCGGACTGCTGACCAATCCCAGCGCCGTCGATCAACAGCTTGAAAGCGCCTACAGCATCCTCTGTTCAGAGCCGAATGTGAAGGTGACAGCCCTGTTTTCGCCGGAGCACGGCCTGGGCGGGGTTGCAGCTGCAGGCGAGCACGTCCAGTCGGGAATCGATCCGGTGACAGGGCTGCCAATCCATTCCCTTTATGGAAACACCCTCAAGCCGACCGCCGAGATGCTCAAGGGCATTGATGTCATCGTGTGTGATGTGCAGGACGTGGGTGCGCGCTATTTCACCTACGTCTGGACGATCTCGTACATTCTGGAAGCGGCGGGCGAACATGACGTGACCGTCGTGCTGCTCGACCGCCCGAATCCCCTGGGTGGCAAAACGATTGAAGGGCCGTGCATCGAACCGGATTTCCTGTCGTTTGTGGGGCGCTGCCCGGTTCCGGTGAGGCATGGGCTGACGCTGGGCGAACTGACCTGGATGATTAACGAGACGTGGAATCCCTCGCTGGCGCGGCTGTCGATCATCTCCTGCGAAAACTACGAGCGCGAGATGACCTGGGCACAGACACGCCTCCCCTGGGTTGCACCTTCGCCCAATCTGCCGACGCTGGAAAGTGTGCTGCACTACCCCGGTGCCTGCCTGATCGAGGGTACGAACCTTTCCGAAGGGCGGGGGACAGCCCTCCCGTTCCAGATCGTCGGTGCGTCCTGGGTGGATGCGCCGCGCCTTGTCAAGCATCTCAATACTCAGGCGTGGGCGGCGGAGTATGGCGTTCGCTTCCGCCCGCACAGCTTCCGTCCCACGATCAGCAAACATGCCGGGGAAGCCTGCCAGGGTGTGCAGGTACACCTGGAAAACGTCGAACGCTGGCGACCGATTGAGGTCTATCTGCATCTGATTCAGGCCATCCGCCAGCAGCATCCCGATCAGTTTCAATGGCTGCCGCCTTACAGCGAAGGCGATCATCCTCATTTCGATAAACTGACCGGGACGGACAGCATCCGGCAGGCAATTGATGCGGGCCAATCGATTGAAACTATCGCAGCAGGCTGGAAAGGCGATATTGATGAATTTGCCACAGCACGTCAGCCGTTCCTGCTTTACGAGTAATTGGCGGAGAAACCACGCATGTTGATTGTTGGCCTGATGTCCGGTACATCCGCTGATGGCATTGATGCCGCCCTGTGTGAAATTTCCGGCACACCGCCGAAGATCGAAGCGCGGGTCATTCAGTCCTGCGGCGTTCCCTATCCCGACGGCTTCCAGAGCCGGGTTCATGCCGCCTGCCTGCCGGGGAAAGCCGGGGCGGATGAGCTTTGCCGCCTGAATGCCGACATTGGTGAACAATTTGCACAATCCGCACAGGCCGTGATTGAGGCGGCAGGCCTAACGCCCGCACAGATCGATCTGATCGGTTCACACGGACAGACGGTGTGGCATGATGTGGTCGATGGACGAGTCACCTCCACGCTGCAACTGGGGGAAGCCGCTATCATCGCCGAGCGCACCGGAATCACCACCATCAGCAATTTTCGTCCGCGCGATGTGGCCGTTGGTGGTCAGGGCGCACCGCTCACCGCGTATGCCGACTGGCTGCTGCTGCGCCATGAGTCGCAGTGGAGGGCGGTGCAGAACATCGGCGGAATCGGCAATGTGACCTTTCTGCCACCGCTTTCGGACAACGAAACGCCGCCGCTGGCCTTCGACACCGGCCCCGGTAATGCCCTGATTGACGGCGCGGTGAACGTGCTGACGAAAGGCGCACAGACCTACGATGCCGACGGCAAACTAGCGGCAACAGGCAAGGTCAGCGAGAAATGGCTGCGGGTGCTGATGGAAGAAGCTTATCTCCAGCGCCAGCCGCCCAAAACCACCGGGCGCGAGTTATTCGGCACCGCCATGATCGACAGACTGGTCAAGACCGGGCGCGGCCTGCGAATGCCGCATGAGGACATTATCGCCACGCTGACGGCCTACACCGCTGCCAGCATCGCCGACGCCTATCAGCGCTTCGCACCGGGACAGATGGCCGAAGTTATCATCGGCGGCGGCGGCGCGCGCAACCCCACCCTGCTTGCCATGCTGCAAGAGCGCCTCGCGCCCGCGCGGGTCGTCACGCATGAAGCCATCGGCCTGAGCAGCGATTTTAAGGAAGCGCTGGTCTTTGCGCTGCTGGCGCACGAAACCTGGCACAACCGACCGGGCAATCTCCCCGCGCTGACGGGGGCAAGCATCCCTGTCGTCCTGGGGCAGATCACACCCGGCGCAAACTACGCAGCCCTCCTACAGAAAACATGGTGCACATCATGAACGACTCCATCGTCCTGGGCATCGACGGCGGCGGAAGCACCTGCCGCGTCATTGTCACAACGCCTGAATTGCACATCCTTGCAGAAAGCGAAACCCGCACCAGCGTGAATCCCAATGGTGTCGGGCGTGATGTCGCGATGCAGCGGATTCACGAGACAATTCAAACAGCTTTGCAGCAAGCCAGTCTCACATCTGACCAGATCAGCGCGGTTGGAATCGGCATCGCCGGGGCAGAAGCGGGACATTCCGCCGAGTGGCTGCGCGAGGTGGTCGAAGGTATCTCGCCGGGCGCGAAAATGGCGCTGAGTTCCGATCATGAAATCGCGCTGGTCGGGGCGCATGGACGGCGGCTCGGTGTGCTGATCCTCTCCGGCACCGGCAGCATCGCTTACGGAGTCAATTCCACCGGGAAAACATCGCTGATTGGCGGTTGGGGCTACCTGCTCGGTGATGAGGGCAGCGGTTACTGGGTGGGCATGGAAGGGCTGAAAGCGGCGATTCGCGCAATGGAAGGCCGCGACCCGGCCACAGCACTCACCAGCGTGATTTTGCAGGACAACCAGTTACAGACGCGCGGCGACATCATCCACTGGGTCTACGGCGAACCCCGTGTCCGTGATATTGCCCGCTTTGCGCCGCTGGTGCTGGAACAGGCCGAGGCAGGCGACAGGGTGGCATTTGGCATTGTCGAGGCCGCCGCGCATGAACTGGAACGCAAGGTCTGTACGATACTGCATCAGCTTGATCGCGAACCGCTGGAAATCGCTTTTACGGGAAGCCTGCTCAGCCACCCGAATCCACTCAGCCGCCTGCTGTGTGAACTGCTTGGCTTGTCCGAATTACCACAGGCGAAATACCCGGCGGTGATGGGCGCGGCGCTGCTGGCGCTTGAGCTGGTTTAAGTCGAAAGCCTTGAACCCCGTCTTTCCCAACCTTTGCGTCGATTTTGTTTTGAAGGAATTGTATGCTGACCGAAGCCCGTAATCCTCGCACGACCGACATCGACCGCCGTTCGACCGTCGAAATTCTGGAAGCGATGAACGACGAGGATGCGACGATAGCGGGCGTGGTACGGGCGGCGCTGCCACAGATCGCGCAGGCAGTCGAAGCGATCACTGAAAAACTCCACTCTGGTGGACGTCTGATCTATGCCGGGGCGGGGACAAGCGGACGGCTGGCGATGCTGGACGCCGTCGAATGTGTCCCGACGTTCAGCACATCACCTGAGCTGGTCGTCGCGCTGATCGCAGGCGGCAATAAAGCCCTGACTCAAGCAGTAGAAGGCGCAGAGGATAACCGTGAAGCCGGGCGCGACGATCTCCTTAATCTGAACGTGAGCGCAAGTGATGCGGTCGTCGGCATTGCCGCCAGCGGAAAGACACCGTATGTACTGGGCGTACTCGAAACCGCCAACAGCATTGGCGCGGTAAGCATCGCCCTCTCCTGCAACGCGCCTGCCCCCATGCTCGACCTCGCACAGATTGCGATCCCGGCGGTAGTCGGGCCGGAAGTGATTACCGGCTCCACTCGCCTCAAGGCAGGTACGGCGCAAAAGCTGATTCTGAATATGCTCAGCACCGCAACCATGATTAAGCTGGGCAAGGTCTATGGCAATCTGATGGTCGATGTGATGGTGACGAACGCCAAACTGGCCGACCGCGCCCGCCGCATTGTCGTGGAAGTCACGGGAGTTTCCTATGAGGAAGCGACACACTTGCTGGAACAGTGCGATCAGCAGGTCAAAGTGGCGATTGTCGTCGCGCTGCTGCGCCTCAGCCCTGATGAAGCACGGGAACGCTTGCAGCGCCAGAATGGGCATCTCACCCAGGTGCTTTGACTCCCATCACAAGTTTTTGGTGTTCATCGAAAACTTGTTATCATTTTGCCACGAACCGACCAATCCCATTTGCAGGTGGCCTGATGACACTGACGCTGCTCTGTATGTCCAGCTATTTCAAAGGCGAAGAATTCATGCGCGAGGCCAAGCGCCAGGGCTGCCACGTCATCCTGCTGACGGAGGAAAAGCTGCGCGATGCGGACTGGCCCCGCGAGAGCATCGACGAACTGTTCCTGATGCCCAACCTTTCCAGAGCCAGCGACGTGACCTATGCCGTCAGCTACCTGATGCGCGGTAAGTACATCAACGCCATCATTCCGCTGGATGAATACGATGTGGAAATGGCGGCGCTGCTGCGCGAACATCTGCGCATCCCTGGCCTGAACTTCAGCCAGACGCGCTTCTTCCGCGATAAGCTGGCGATGCGGATGAAGACGCACGAAGCCGGAATCAACGTCCCCCCCTTCACGCCGGTGCTGAACTATGATGTCCTGCGCGATTATATGAGCCGTGTGTCGCCGCCCTGGGTGCTAAAGCCGCGTTTGGAAGCCGGGGCGATGGGCATCAAGAAGGTCTACAACGACGAAGAACTGTGGCGCTGGCTGGATATGCTTGGCGATCAGCAGTCCTTCCGCGTGCTGGAAAAGTACATCCCCGGCGATGTCTTCCATGTGGACTCGATTATCGACGGCGGGGAAATCCTGTTTTCCAGCGCACAGAAATATGGCGCACCGCCGATGGACGTGGCACACGGCGGCGGCGTGTTCATTACACGCACCCTGCCCAATGACACCGAGGAAACCAGAGCGCTTAAGGAAATGAACGCCCGCGTGGTTCAGGCGCTTGGACTGGAGCATGGCGTCACGCACGCAGAGTTCATCAAGGCGCACGAGGACGGCCAGCTTTACTTCCTGGAGATTGCGGCGCGGGTGGGCGGTGCGCATATCGCTGACCTGATTCATATGGCGCTGGGCATCAACCTGTGGGGTGAATGGGCGCGGCTGGAAATCGCCCATCTGCGCGGCGAGAAGTATCAACTGCCTTCGGTGAAGGACAATTTCGGCGGGTTGATGGTGTGCCTTGCAAAGCAGGAATGGCCCGATCTTTCCGGCTATAACGACCCCGAAGTCGTCTGGCGGCTGCACAAACAGCAGCACGCCGGGCTGATTGTCGCCAGCCCGGAGCAAAGCCGCGTGGATGCAATGGTGAAAGGCTATCAGGAGCGCTTCGGCTACGATTTCCTCGCGGTCGCGCCACCGAAGGACAAGCCGACGGATTAAGAATGGCGTGCCTGTCGGAACACATCGGCCTGCCCTAAAAAAATGTCAGGGTATTTGAACAATCTCTACGAAAAAATTTGGTGAATTTTTGGATACGCCGCGCATACTGTCGTGGTACATTGAGGCATAAGTCCGTCACGCGATAGATTCGTTATGAAAGAACGACCGATGCCTTTATTCCAGGCCAACTATCCCGCTTCTGAACCGGGCAAAGTCACCCTGCTTTCTACGCCAGAGCGTACCAGAGCGCTGTCCCAGTATACCGGGAAAGGGGTGGTGATCGCCTTTGTCGATTCCGGCTTTTACGCGCATCCTGACCTCGGCAACCGTGTACTGCTGCATGTGGACGCCACGCATGACTATATCGTCGAAGGGCAGCCGTTTCATACCGCTCACGACTTTAGCTGGCACGGACAGATGACCAGCGTCATCACGGCGGGCAGTGGGCGTGTTTCTGACGGGCGTTACCGGGGAATCGCCAGCCAGGCCGAACTGGTGCTGATTAAGGTGATGAACGAGCGCTACGAGGTCAAGGAAGGCGACATCCTGCGCGGGCTGCGCTGGCTGCTGGAAAATCACCGCCGCTACAACGTCCGAGTCGTCAATCTCTCCGTCGGGGGGGATGACTTCAGCAAAGACCCCCATCATCCGATTTTTGAAGCCATCCACACTCTGAAGACCGAAGGCGTGATCGTCATTGCGGCGGCAGGCAATCGCGGTGTTGAGGAAATGGTGCCCCCCGCCAGTTCACCGGATGCGATTACGGTCGGTGGTGTGGATGACCACAACTCGGCAGATCGCGCTCACTGGACGATGTACCACAGCAACTACGGCAAGGCCTATGACGGCACCCGCAAGCCCGACCTGATCGCGCCCGCCGCCTGGATTCCCTCGCCCATCCTGCCTACCACCCGCGTGGCGGAGGAAGCGCTGCTGCTGGCGCCCCTGCTGCAATCCCGCGATAACCGCCTGCTGCGCCGTGCCATTCATGAAGGCCGGGCGGAGTTCGGAATCAAACGGCGCGGCCTGTTCTATCACGACGAAAAAGTCCACGCGATTTTGCAGGAGCGCATTCATGCCCATAAAATCGTGGATGCGCATCATCAGCATGTGGACGGCACTTCCGTCGCCGCGCCCATCCTGACTTCCATCGTCGCGCAAATGCTGGAAATCAAGCCGGATTTAACACCCGACGGCATCCGCATCATCCTGACCGCCACCGCTGACCCGCTGCCCAACGTCCCGCATGAACAGCAGGGGGCGGGCGTGGTGAACGCGGCGGATGCGGTCAAAGCCGTTCTGAACCTGGTTCAACCCCCACCCACAAAGGCCAACCCTGAATGAACCGTGAATATCACCGCTGGCACAGCCCATCCCTCAACCGCACGATGGAACTGCTCGTCTTCGGCCATGCCGGGGCGCGCGTCCTGGTCTTCCCCACCTCGCAGGGCAAATTCTATGAATGGGAAGATCGCGGCATGATGGGGACGCTGCGTGACCCGATTGAAAAAGGCTGGCTCCAGCTTTACTGCGTGGACAGCATCGACGCCGAAAGCTGGTACGCCTGGTGGGCACATCCCAGCGGACGCGCCTACCGCCACAGCCAGTACGACGGGTATCTCTATAACGAAGTGCTGCCGTTCAGCGTGAGCAAAAACGACAACCCCTATCTCATCGTCACCGGGGCGAGCTTCGGAGCTTATCACGCCATGACCTTCGGCCTCAAGCATCCTGAAAAAGTCGACCGCATCCTCGCCATGAGCGGCCTCTATGACATTCGCTCCTTCACGGGCGGCTACAGCGACGAGCATGTCTACTTCAACAACCCTATGCAGTTCATCGCCAATGAGAACAACGCCGACCGTCTGCACCTGCTCCAGCACATCGACATTATCCTGGCGACAGGCAAGGAAGACCGCCTGATGCCAAGCGCTCGTGCCATGTCGGGGCTGCTGTGGAGCAAGGGAATCGGCAATGCGCTGCGCGAATGGGATGGCTGGTCACACGACTGGCCGTACTGGCAGAAGATGGTGACATTGTACATGAGCGGCCACGACTGATTCAGCCATAGCGCCTAAGCGCCGAAACGGGCAAAAGGCGCTATACTCACCTCAATGGATGTAACAATACAGAAATCTTTTTTTGTTTACTTATTGGCCCAGGAGTCCCTCACATGGCAAAGAGCAAAGAACCCTTAAGGATTGGCGTCATCGTCGGGCGGGAGTGGTCATGGCCGCCCGCCTTCATTGCAGAGGTCAACGGGCGCGGCGGGGAGGTGATCGCGGAGTATGTGAAGCTCGGCGGCAACCTGATGAACGAGCCGAACCCCTACCGAGTGATCGTTGACCGCATCTCACACGAAGTTCCCTACTATCGTTCCTATCTTAAAAACGCGGCGCTGCAAGGTGTGAAGGTCGTCAACGACCCCTTCATGTGGGAGGCTGATGACAAATACTTCGGTGCGTCGCTGGTGACACAGCTTGGGATTGCCTCTCCCCGCACAGTCGTACTGCCCAACCGCGAATATGTCCCTGGTATTGTCCCCACCGAAAGCCTGCGAAATCTGGTCTACCCGATGGATTGGCAGGCGCTGGTGGATAAGGTCGGCGGTTTCCCGGTGGTATTGAAGGACGCGCACGGCGGCGGCTGGCGCGATGTGTATGTGGTGCATTCGATGGAAGAACTGCTGTGGCGTTATAACAGCAGCGGCCTGCTGACGATGGTCCTGCAGGAGTTCATCAAATGGGACGATTATGCCCGCTGCATGTGCCTCGGCCAGCGCGACGTGCATGTCATGCGCTATGACCCCGGTGCGCGTCACTATCATGAGGAACACGGCTTCTCGCCCGAAATGCACGACCGCCTCGCCAGCGACACGCTCAAAATCTGCCAAGCCTTCGGCTATGACATGAATACAGCGGAATTCGCCATCAAGGACGGTGTGCCCTACGCCATCGACTTCATGAATCCAGCGCCGGATATGGACGTGAACTCGCTCGGTCGCAGGCATTTCGAGTGGATGGTGACGCACATGGCGGACGAGATGATCCGGCTGGCGAAATCGAAGGAAGCCACTCGCGACCGCTACGCCTGGGGCAAGGTGGGCAAAAGCCCAAAGGCCAAAGCCACGAACGGCAGCACAACCGCAGAAGACGTGCTGAAGCCCGCCCGCAGGAAAGCGAGCAAGGGAGCCGGGGCATGATGGCCGAAGCAATCCAGCGCTATCACGCCCTGCTGGCGGATGGGCTGGCAATGGACACGCATATCGCCCTGTGCGACAGCCTGATGCAGCGCGGGCTGTTCTTCGGCGATACACCCCTGTGCCGGGTGCTGCGCCCGCACTTTTATGACGTGGACGCCTGGAACTACCTGAAAACGCAAACAGGCGTTATCCTGCGGGCATTTGCCAAAGCGCATCAGGCCTGTATGCAGGAGTCTCGCCTTCGGCAGCAGCTTGATCTTGAACCTTTTGAAGAACAGCTTTTCAGCCTGGATGAAGGGGTGGCCGTCCCCTGGTCGTCGTCGCGGCTGGATGCCTTCTTCCAGGCCGACACCCGCTACCTGCGCTTCGTGGAATACAACGCGGAAACCCCGGCGGGCATCGGCTATGGCGATGAACTGACCGAAGCCTTCCTCGAACTGGACGTGATGAAGCGCTTCCAGCAGGAGTATGTCGTCCATCCGCTGCACGGAATGCCGAGTCTGCTGGATGTGCTGCTGCGTGGATACAAGGACTGGGGCGGCACGGATAGACCTCAGATTGCGATTGTGGACTGGGGGCACGTTCCCACCCGCACCGAACACGAAATCTGCCGAGCGTATTTCAAGGCACATGGCTATCACAGCGTCCTGGCCGACCCACATGAGCTGGAATATCGCAATGGCAACCTTTGGGCGGGCGATTTCCGCGTGGACATCGTGTACAAGCGCGTACTGGTGAGCGAACTGATCCGCGAAATGGGCGTGGACAATGCCATTGTGCAAGCCGTGCGCGATCACTGCGTCTATCTGACCAATTCCTTCAGCGCCAAGCTGATGGCGAAGAAGGCCAGTTTCGCGTTTCTGAGCGACGAGCAGAACAGCTTCCTGTTTGACGATGAGGAACGTAACGCCATCGCACTCCACATTCCCTGGACGCGGCGCGTGGCCGACCGCAAAACGCGCTATCTCGATAAGGAAGTCGATCTGCTGACTTTCATCCGGGACAATCAGGAGCGGCTCGTCCTCAAACCGAATGACGAATATGGCGGCAAGGGCGTGATGATCGGCTGGGAAACGTCCACCGATGAGTGGGAAGCAACGCTGCAAACCGCGCTCGCCAACCCCTATGTCGTGCAGGAGCGCGTCAATCTGGTGCAGCGCGATTTCCCCATGATGGTCGAGGATACGCTGGACATCAGCCCGCGCTTTATCGACGCCGACCCGTATGTGTTCTATGGGCAGGAAGTGGGCGGCTGCCTCACGCGCCTGTCTTCCGCCACATTGCTGAACGTGACGGCGGGCAGTGGGTCGGTGGTGCCGATGTTCGTGATCGAGAAGCGGACGAGTTAAAGCAATGAGCAACGAGTCATGAGCGATGAGGGTTTGAACGCGGAGGGACGCTGACAGCCACTACATAAGCGGGCGGACATGCGGTCGCAAAACGCACTCAAGTCCCCAACAGGACCAGCAGCGACCTTAGTCCGCCCCTACCGAAGCCACCGTTTTTGTTCGTAGGGGAGGTACTAAGGCCGTCAGGCTGCATGTCCTCCCACACGATCAATTGGTTATCCTGGTACACATAGGACACGGCATGCCGTGTCCCTACGGGTATTCCTCTCAGAGCCGATACAACGCCCCGTACTTGGTCTTCAAATACTGGATATACGGCTCGATGTTCAGCCCGCCGCCCGTCACGCGCTGGAGCAGTTCCGGCGCGGCGTACTTGCTCCCATACTGGTAGATATTCTCTTTCAGCCAGCCGTGCAGCTTGTCGAACTTGCCCTGGCCGATTTCCGCCGGAATTTCAGGATACTGCTTGAGCGCCTCGTTGTAGAATTGAAGGCTCATGATATTGCCGAGCGTGTAACCCTGGAAGCTGCCACCGATCAGTCCCCCGTACCAGTGGACATCCTGCAACACGCCGTCGACATCGCTCGGCGCACGTACACCCAGGTCATTCTGATAGTGTGCGTGCCACGCCTCCGGCAGATCGCGCACCGCCAGCTTGCCTTCCAGCAGGTCAAGCCCCAGGTCAAAGCGCAGCATGACATGCAGGTTATAGGTCACTTCGTCCGCATCTACCCGAATCAGAGAGCGCTGCACCGTGTTAATGGCGCGGTAGAACGTCTCCAGCGGGACACTGCCAAGCTGATCGGGGAACGTGGCTTGCAGCTTCGGATAGTAGTTTTCCCAGAAAGGACGGCTGCGCCCGACGACGTTCTCCCACAGGCGCGACTGGCTCTCATGCACCCCCGCCGACGTACCACCATCCAGCGGAGTCCCGTTATACGTGGCATTGATGCCCTGCTCGTACATGGCGTGGCCGGCTTCGTGCAGGGTGCTGAACAACGCATCGCCCAGGTCGTTTTCCTGCACACGGGTGGTAATGCGCACATCGCCCCAGCCGAACTTGGTCGCGAAGGGATGATGCGTTAAGTCCTGCCGCCCCCGGTTCAGGTCATAGCCGTAGTCCTTTGCCACGCTTAAGCCGAACTCAAGCTGTTTGGGGCCGGGGAAATGCTGCTTCAGGCACGAGTCATCCGCCCCGTCCTGCGCGGTAATGGCGGCCACTATCGGCACCAGTGCCTCGCGCAGTTGGGCGAAGACCGCTCGCACATCCGCCGCCTTCATGCCATAGTCAGCATCGTCAATCAGCGGGTCGGCGATGTGATCGTGCGGGAAAAATTCGGCATAGCGGCGGCTGAGGTCGAGCGTTTTTTCCAGCATCGGCTCGACCTTCTTGAAGTCGTTGGCCGGGCGGGCTTCCGTCCACAGTTGATAGCTCATGCCGCTGTGCGCGCTCATCTCTGCCACAAACTCGGAAGGGACACGATTGAGACGCTCGAACTGACGGCGCGTCACCCGCAGCAGCGCGGCATCGTCGGAGTGATAATCCAGCCCTTCGCCGTACTGCTCCAGATCATCCAGCAGACGACCAATGGCGGGGTCGGTGAAGCGTTCATGCGCCAGCCGATACAGCAGCGCCATCTGCCGTGCGCGGTAGGGTGCGCCGCCGGGAGGCATATAGGTCGATTGATCCCAACCGAGAACAGCGGCAGCAGAGCCTAAATCGCTGGATTCCAGCAGGCGGGTTTTTAGGTCTTTGAGTTTTTCTTCAACGTTCATCGTGCGTCCTTCATGTTTCGTCTCATAAAATGGCCGCTTAATTTGTAGTGTTTCCCTAGGGGCGAGGCGTGCCTCGCCCTATTTACAAAATCGATCCCTTAAGCGTCCAGTACCTTGCCGAGGTCTTCCGCGTGAAGGCGCTCATGCTCGGCCATCCAGTCGATGATTTCTTCCACTGTCAGCATTTGCAGTGACGAATGCCGTCCCCGGTTGTCCAGCTTGGCCTCGTCCAGCGCGTCCAGCCATTGGAGAAACTGCTGACGCTGCGCGACCAGTTCCGTGCGCGACTGTGCGGCGGATTTCTCGGTGGTCTTTTCGGTAAAGCGCTTGTTGTAGCGCTCGATGTCGAAATCTTCGGGGATGATGTCCTTGCCCTCGGCGATGTTCATGGCCTGGTTGCCCTGCCCCCGCTCGGCATCGGCCATGTGATTGACCAACTGCCGCACCGTCCACTGGAGTCCGTCGGAATAGACCGGCACTTCCCAGCGATCACCGACTGCGTCCAGCACAGCGTCCCACCGATCACGCGCCGCCTGCAATCGCGCCTTGAGCGCGTCCTTGCGTTCGGACATAAAAAGTTCTCCTCACACAATCCTTTTTAAAAAAATCAAAAACGCCGGGGTTATTGTAGCGTAATCGCATCCCCGGCGCTTATGGAAATCTGAGCAAATTTTTTCAGGGTATGGGTGTCAAAACAAGCACGAGCACAAGCAGCGATACGACCAGGATGAGAAAGCACAACATAAGAAAGGACAGTCGGTATCGCATTGAGGAAACTTCGTTCGTGTGCGGATGTTGAGTCAAGTATTCTGAAAACCTATCAAACTGAACAAGCAGATGCAATTCTCATGCACCTACTTGTTCATCAATACAATACTTAACATGCAAATTTAGAGAAAGCAATTAGCAGGTAGGATGCACTTCCGGGACGTTGGGATAACCATATTTTCTTGGTGATCTACCAGGACAATCACACGCACCATCGTATGGCCGAAAACCATTCCAATAGTCGTAGGTTGCATTGGCGTTAGTCAGGTAAGCAGTATAACCTATACCGTCTGCACTCCCAGACCAATGAGGCGCATAGGCATAGTTATCCACTAGATGAACTGTAGTGATGTAGCTTACAGATACACCAAGTGACGGCACAGAGCGACGAGTCCAAATATCACTACCTGGACCAGATACTCCATTAGGTAGAGGGATTCCTCGCCATGCCGCTGCATAGTTCATACATAAATATCTATTCAATCTTGAATCCCATAGCCATGAGCGCTGTGCAATAAGCATAAACGTCGGATTTGGTGGCAACGCTCCACCATTGGTGCTATCCCATGAATAGGCTTTTACGCTATCACAAAACGGTTGGTTTTCACTGGTATATACTTGATCGCACATTGTAGAGTCTGTCGTCCATGCCTGTGTTTGAAATGTCCCAAATCCAGGCGAATTGGTATAGAAAGATGTGTATGCTGCATTTGTAGGAGCAATACTGGTGGTAAAAAGCAGTGTAAGTGCTAATGTTGTGAGTTTGAGCAAACGTATCATCGTTCTTACCTCTCACGGACTCGAAAGTGGTTGAGCGGTGGGAAATTGAACTTCAGGCGGCGCGGTAGGAGTAGTGGCGATAGGGGTTAAATATCGGTACCGGAAGTTGTATTCGGCAATGCGAATAGTAGCGACGTAACCAAAGAGAATGTCATAAACATGTGTAATCCCTCCTACACCCTGTTCAGAACGTAAAAAGTAATGATAAGCATCGTTCAAAACTTGAACCTGATCAACGAGATTGTAGTTGAATACGCAAGTGTCAAACTCTGACTGATAGGCCAAATCTCTATCTCGTGAGTTATCAGCAAGATAGAAAATATAGCTGGCGTAGAAATAATCTTCTGTCACATCTACAAAGGGGTTGTTACGGGGATGAAGTCGGGCACAGGTGTCATTCCGTAATTGCCCGAGTTCACGGTAATGTAGATTTATCAAAGCAAATGCTACACCACGCCTAGCCGCCTGGGATGTCCACGCTATATCAGCATTCGCAAACATCGACTCGTGTATAATAATTCCCTCAATTGGCCTTTCAGCGTCTATGCGACGAACGTCTTCCCA
>JANRLJ010000175.1:0-36371 GCA_033762735.1 bacterium
TCTCACGGAACACGAAGCAGAACGGGTTGCCAACGAACTAAGCAGCGTCGCGGTGGGTATGATGGCCTATGAGCGGATGCGGGCTTCCAAGTTCGAGCGGATGAACGACCGCTGGGTTGATGAACTCGCCGAGGAACGGTAAGGGAGAAAAGCCAAATGGAAATGCCAAACAACGCTGACTGGAATTTGGACGAGTCCTTACACCGGGTTCGGGTAGCACTTGCAGAAGCCCGCCGCATGAAGCACAACGTTCTGATTGCTCTGTTGGAAGATGCAGAACATCGCCTTTTGCGTGGCATTCGGTTGAATCACGAGCGGCTGCGTTCTATGTATCAGCTTGGCTGGCGCGAAGGCAACCCCGTCGGCTATCTGCCGGACGATTACGAACTGGTCGAACAGGAAGAGGATTAATTCAAATATGGAATTTGGCGCATTTACACCGGAAGCCTTTGCCTTCGGTTTCTTCACGATATTGACTATCGGCGGCGCGATTGGGGTGGTCACGAATAAAAACCTGGTGCGCGGCGCGGTCTGGCTGATCGTCAGCTTCTTCGGCGTGGCGGGTTATTTCGTGCTGCTCAGTGCACCGTTCCTGGCGGCGGTGCAGGTGCTCGTCTACATCGGCGCGATTGGTATTCTGTTCACCTTCGCGGTGATGCTCACGCGCAGCATGACCAATCTGCGCGAACGCTTCAACGATCAGTGGTGGCTGGCAGGTGCAGCGGGAATTGGCCTGTTCGTCTTCCTGATGGTGGCGGTGATTGCGCCTGTGTTCGGCAGTGTGCGTGAACCCGTTTCCCCGCTGGTGGCGACGACGGTTGACCTGGGTATCGCGCTGGTGGATGGCAACCAGTACGTGCTGCCCTTCGAGGTTGCGTCGCTGCTGCTGACGGCGGCCATGATCGGCGCGATTGTGATCGCCCGCGACGACGAGTAGCGAGCAATGATGATGGCTGTGCATCGCATTGAACGGAAACAAAACCTTATTCTGGTGCTGTTAGGGTTCATCGTATATCTGCTGATGCGCCGCGAAAGCCGTCCTCAAACACCGTCTGCCACAAAGCAGGCAATTACGGAACGATCCCTGGAAGAACTGTCGCCAACGTATGCGGAGATGGTTCGGGATGACAAGACGATTTATGACCTTGCACCCGAAGCCGCACACGCCTATATCCGTGCGGTGACTCAGGAGTTTTTCGCGCAAACCCTAAGTCCGGTCGAACGCGAACGCGTGACAGAAAAAGTAAGCAGCTTCTTCTACTATGGACGCTCGTATGATGAAATGCGCGAGGCTGTTCTCGCAAAACAGTCTCAGCGCTGGTTAGACGAAATTGAGGAGGCGAATCAATGAAAAACGGTTTTGAAGCAAAACTGCAAAAGGTTGCCAATTTTCTTCGTCGTCTGGCTGACAACGAGCGCGACCCGGAAAAGAAGCAAGAGATTCTTCACTATTTGAATGAAGTCCTTACAGCCCGGTATGATGGTGAGGAACGTCTGAAACAGGCCGCAAAAACGTGGGGCGGGAAGTATGGATTTCTCCCAAGCGGCGTGATTGATTATCTGGACGACGATTTTGACACGGACGAGCAGGACGAAACCTGAGCGGCGCTCGTTTTCTTTGGAAAGCTGAGGGATAAGATGGTTCCACTCTGGATGTACTTAATGGTCGCTGCGGCGCTGCTGTGCATCGGCTCCTACGGGGTGCTGGCGCGGCGTAATGCGGTCGCCATTCTGATGAGCGTGGAGTTGATGCTCAACGCGGTCAACATCAACCTCGTCGCCTTCTGGCGCTACCAGACGCCCGAAGTCATGAGCGGGCAGGCCTTCGCCGCGTTCGTGCTGGTGGTGGCGGCGGCAGAAGCAGCGGTCGGTCTGGCGATCATCATCGCGATTTATCGCAACCGCCGCACCGTTCAGGTCGAGGATATTGACCTGCTCAAGCTGTAAAGCGCTCACTGGACTTATCAGGTAAATCGAGGCGGGATATTCTCCCTGCCATCAATCGTGGGTGGGGGTTGCTTCCGAAGCGGTGTGAGAGCGCCCCTGCATCTGCACGAGAGGAAGATACGCATGGAAGTAAATTTTTCAGAGATGAATTATCTCCCCTGGCTGATCCCCATCGGCCCGCTGCTGGCGTTCCTCATCATTACGCTGGCAACGAACCGCAGCCGTCTGGTGCCCGCCACCAATCGGGAGGAATATGGCGGCCATCATCCCGAATACGGCGGAATGCGCGTGCCCGTTGTCACGCCGCAAAGCCGTGTGCTGAGCATCGTGGTCGGCATGTCCGGCGCGGTAGCGGCCTGGCTGATGGCGTGGACGGTATTCTTCAACGGCATCGCGGATGAGAAATTCGGCAAGGAAGTCGTCTACGGCAGCGGCCTGAACTGGCTGGCCGATACACTGCGGATGGGTGTGCTGGTCGATCCGCTGACCATGATTATGCTGTTCATGGTGCCGCTGGCGGTGGTGTGCATCTTCATCTACTCCATCGGCTACATGGCGCACGACCCGCGTCAGGCACGGTTCTTTAGCCTGATCTCGCTGTTCGCGGGCGCGATGCTCACGCTGGTGGTGGCGGATAACATTCTGCTGCTGTTTGTCGGCTGGGAAGTGATGGGCTTATGCTCCTACATGCTCATCGGCTTCTGGTTCGAGAAACCAAGCGCCTACCGCGCGGCGATGAAGGCGTTTATGACCACCCGCGTGGCCGACGTGTTCATGCTGCTCGGCATTGCCTATCTCTTTGCCAGCACCGGGACGCTCAACTTCCGCGAATTGATGTACGAACCTGCCCCGCCCACTCGTGAAGTCGGGCTGGCGTCGGGCGTCATTGACCTGCCCGAAGGCGAAGCCCACAGCGAAGGCGCAGAGGGCGTCGTCGCAGAAGGCGGCGTTGGTGAAGCGGCAGGTGCGTCAGAAGGCGGGCCAGAAGCCGCCGAGGGTGAAGCAGCGGGCGAGGAAGCACATACCGAAACCTGGGCGCAGCGCCTTGCGGATACCCCTGCGCTGCTCTTCGGCGGACTGGGCATCAGCGCTTCGGCGTTGATCGGCCTGTTTCTGATTATCGGCACGATTGGCAAATCCGCGCAGTTCCCGCTGCACGTCTGGCTGCCGGACGCGATGGAAGGCCCCACGCCCGTCAGCGCGATGATCCATGCAGCCGCGATGGTGTCTGCCGGGATTTACGCCATTATCCGCATGTACCCTCTGTTTGAAGCAGGCGCACATCCGCACTCCGGTGAATTCAACGCACCGCTGCTGCTGATGGCGATTGTGGGCGGTTTCACGGCGCTGTTCGCGGCCACGATTGCGGTCGCGCAGAACGACGTGAAAAAGGTGCTGGCCTACTCGACCATTTCGCAGCTTGGCTTCATGATGGCTGCGCTCGGCATCGGTGCCTACATCGCGGCGGCCTTCCACCTGATTACCCATGCCTTTTTCAAGGCGCTGCTGTTCATGGCTTCCGGCTCGGTCATCCACGCGATGGAGCACGGTGAACATCACGTCCATGAGCACGGTCACGGGCACGACCATCCACCGACACCAGCCCTTGCTGCGGCGACGACAGCAGGGGCGCTGCCTGCCTCCGCCGGGCACGAAAGCGCGCACGGCCACTCCGAGGCACTCTCGACTGATGTGGTGACGGGCGCACCAACGCCCCACGATACACACGGGCATGGTGAAGCGCACGAACACGGTGCGCCGCACGGCAGCCCCGACGACCCGAATGTTCATGCGCAGGACGAACATGGCTATGACGAAGAAGGCCATCACTTCGACCCGCAGGACATGATGAACATGGGCGGGCTGCGCTACCGCATCCCCGTGACGGCCATCACTTTTGCCATTGGCGGTCTGTCGCTGGCGGGCTTCCCGCTGATTACGGCGGGCTTCTGGTCGAAGGACGAAATTCTGGCGGATGCCTGGCTCGGCCTGAGCGAAGGCTTTGGCCCGCAGGCGTTCGTGTTCCTGCTGCTGGCGCTGGCGGCCTTCCTGACCGCGTTCTACACCATGCGCCAACTGTGCCTGACCTTCCTGGGTGAGCCGCGCACGGAAGAAGCGCGTCATGCCAGCCTGGGTGGGCCGAGCAGCATCATCAGTATCACCATGCAGCTTCCGCTGATTGTGCTGGCTGTCTTCGCCGTCATCGCCGGGTTTGTGGGCGTTCCGCCGGATTTCCCCATCTTCGGGGCAATCTTTGCGCCGGAAGTGAACCCGTTCTTCGAGTTTGTCAAATACTCGCTTCTGGCGGAAATTCAACCGCCGAAGCCGCCCTTTAACTGGATTCCGGTGCTGACCTCGTTCGGTGTGGCGCTGGGTGGGCTGGCGCTGGGCTACGTGATGTATGGGCGTGAGCCGCTCAAGGCCGGGCAGCCTGACCCGCTGGTGAACATCCTGGGGCCGCTGCACACCACGCTCAGGAACAAGTACTACATCGACGAGCTGTACCAACTGGTGTTCATCCGTCCGTTCCAGTGGTTCGCCAAGAACGTCGTGAGCGATTTTCTGGATCGCGGCGTGATTGATGGCTTCATCCATCTGGTCGCGCGTGTGTTCACCTTCATCGGTGATTTGATCAAGGTGTTCAACGTCTGGCTGATCGACGGCGTAGGCGACGGCATCCCGCAGGGAATTGGGCGCTTCGGCCAGTGGTTCCGGGGCATTCAGACCGGGCGAGTGCAGCAGTATCTTCTGCTGGTGCTGGTGGCCGCGCTCCTGATTGGCATCATCTTCGCCGTATCTGCCGGGTTCATTCAGGCAGCGGGATAATGGACAGTTTTTAGTCATCAGTTTACAGTGTTCAGTTATTAGTTTTTAGAGGACACCAATGTAGGGGTGAGGTATGCCCCGCCCCTACACTAAGAACTAACAACTAAAGACGAACAACTGACAACCTGGAGCACTTATGAATTCACTCGATGTTTTTGGGATTAATCCCCTTTCAGTGCTGATCTTCGCGCCAGCCCTGGGAGCGCTGTTGGTGCTGGCCGTGCCCAACGCCAACAAGCAGTTGGCACGCTGGCTCTCGCTGATTATCGCGCTGGGGATTGGTGCGCTGGCCTTTATCGTCTTCTACGCCTACGACCGCGAGGTCGGCGGCTATCAGTTCATCATCCGCGGCGACTGGTTCAGCGTCCTCGGTGCCTCGTGGCATCTGGGTGTGGACGGAATCGGCGCGGCGATGGTGCTGCTGACCGGGCTGCTGGTGCCGCTGGCAATTCTCATCAGTTGGGAAGTGGAAGACCGACCGAGCATCCATCTGGCGCTCATCCTGTTCTTCGAGACCGGGCTGATGGGTGTGTTCGTGGCGCAGGACCTCATGATCTTCTTCCTGTTCTACGAACTGAGTCTGGTGCCGATTTACTTCCTGATCGACCAGTGGGGTGGGGCGAACCGCAAATATGCCTCTACCAAGTTCATGATCTACTCGGTTGGTGGGACGCTGGGGATGCTGCTGGCGACGCAGTTGATCGGCTGGTCGATCTCGGCGGTTCCGGCGGATGTTGTGGCGCAGGTGCAGGCACAGCCGAACGTTCCCGCGACTGTGGCTGAATACATTCCTGGTCGGCCGTCCTTCGATATTGATGTCATCAGCACCCTGTTCCCGGCGTTCTCCGGTGCGGGAGGCGTTTTCCTCGGCATCAGCGTGGTCACGGTGAAGGCGCTGGCGTTCGTCGGGTTCTTCATCGCCTTTGCCATCAAAGTCCCGGTGTGGCCGTTCCATACCTGGCTCCCGGATGCGCACGGTGAAGCGCCCACTGCTGGCTCGATGCTGCTGGCGGGGGTGATGCTCAAGCTGGGTGCGTATGGCTTTATCCGGCTGGTGGTGCCGTTCTTCCCGGATGTGTGGGTGAGCGAGATCAATCTGCTTGGCATTCAAACCACGACCGCCGGAATTTTCGCTTTCCTGGCGATGCTTGGTATTGTCTTAGGTGCATTCGCGGCGTGGGCACAGAATGACATCAAGCGGCTGGTGGCCTACAGCTCCGTCAACCACATGGGTTTCGTTGCGCTTGGCATCGCTGTGATGGCGCTGGCCTATGGACGTGCTTACGTGGAAGGCTCGACGGACCTGATGAACGACGGCATTATGGCGGCCAACGGCGCGGTGATGCAGATGTTCAATCATGGGCTGAGTTCGGCGGGCATGTTCCTCCTGGCCGGGGCGATTTATCACAAGACGCACACCCGCGATATGCGTGAGTACGGCGGGTTGTGGGTGCGTGCGCCGATTTATGGCGGTGTGTTCATCTTCACCAGCATGGCAAGCCTGGGGCTGCCGGGGCTGAACGGCTTCGTGAGCGAGTTCCTGGTCGTGCGCGGCAGTTGGCCGGTCTTTACGGCGCTGACGCTCATTTCAATGCTTGGCCTGCTGCTCACCGGGTCTTATATTCTCAAGGGCATCCGCGCCGTGCTGCACGGGCCGTTCAACCTGAAGTGGCGCGGGACACCGCTGGAGATCGAACTGCGCGAATTCATCGCGATTTCGCCGCTGCTGGTGCTGATGCTGATTACGGGCATTTACCCGAACTGGATTTTAACCGTCATCCACGAGTCCGTCATTCGCATGATGGGCGGCTGAGGGGCATGGTAAAGGCGTGGCCGGGCGAGCGCAAGCATACTCGCCTGGTTTCAACCGAAGGACAATACAAAAATGACTGAAGCATTTAATTTTCCTGTCCTGAGCATTATCGTCTTTCTGCCCATTGTTGTCGGCGTGGCGATTCTGTTCATGGACTCCAAGCAGCGCGACCTCATCCGGGGCGTGGCGCTTTCGACCGCGATTGTGCTGCTGGTGCTGTCCGCGTTCGTGTACCTGAACTATAACGCGAATGTGGATGAACTGGTCGCCCAGCAGGAAGCCATCCTGGAAGATGGCGGTGATGCGCCAGCCGCCCGCATGTTCGACGCAGGGCTGGCCTACGAAGAGAACTATGAATGGGTTCCGGCGCTTGGCATCCGCTATCATGTCGGCGTGGATGGCCTTACCGTTCCGATGGTGCTGCTGACCGGGATGGTGGCCGTCGCGGGTGTGCTGATTTCGTGGCGCATCGAAGACCGCATCAAGGAATTCATGGCGTTCTTCCTGCTGCTGGTCGCGGGCGTTTACGGCGTGTTCGTGGCGATGGACCTGTTCCTGCTGTTCTTCTTCTACGAACTGGCGATCTTCCCCATGTACCTGTTGATCGCCGGGTGGGGCTGGGTCAAGCTGCGTGAATATGCAGCGATGAAACTGACACTCTACATCCTGATCGGCTCGGTGGTGGCGCTGGTCGGCGCGATTGCGCTGGTGCTGACGGCCAGCAATTTCTTCACCGCCAATCCGACCCTGCTCCCCGAAGGCGCACAGGCCTTCAGCTTTGACATCGAACAGTTGATGTACGCGGCGGAACTCGGCGCGTTCAGCCAGCCGGGGTATCTGGGCATTGAATCGCTGACGTTCGGCACGTTCTGGTTCCCGTTCATCTTCCTGGGCTTCGCGGTGCTGGCCGGGATTTTCCCGTTCCACAACTGGTCGCCGGATGGTCATGTGGCCGCGCCGACGGCGGTGTCGATGATTCATGCAGGGGTGCTGATGAAGCTCGGCGCATTAACGGCCATTCGCGTCGGGGTGCAGTTGATGCCCGACGGCGCACAGGTGCATCTACCCTGGATCGTCTTCCTGACGCTGGTGAATGTGGTCTACGGCGCGTTTATCGCCTTTCGCCAGCGCGACTTCAAGTACGTCATCGGCTTCTCGTCCGTCAGCCACATGGGTCTGGTGAGCATGGGCGTGGCGACGATGAACACCATTGGCATGACGGGCGCGGGCTTGCAGATGTTCAGTCACGGCGCGATGACGGCGCTGTTCTTCGGCTGCGTCGGGATGGTCTATGATCGGGCGCACACCCGCGATATTCCCAGCCTGGGCGGGTTCGTCAAGCGAATGCCCTGGGTGGCCTTTGCCTTTGTGGTTGGCGGTCTGACCAGCATGGGTATGCCGGGGCTGAGCGGGTTCGTGGCAGAGTTCCCCATCTTTACCGGGATGTGGGCGGCGTCGGAAAATGTCGTGCTGCGAATCGGGAATTTCGAACTGACCAATTACTATTCGGTGCTGGTCATCATCGCGGCACTTGGTATCGTGATTACGGCGGCTTATGTGCTGCGTGTGACGGGACAGGTGTTCTTTGGCGAGTTCAACGAGCGGCGTTACAGCGATGTGGGCGATATCACCATCACTGACCGCGCCATTCTGCTCCTGCTGGGCGTTCCGCTGGTGGTGCTGGGCCTGTACCCGAACATTATGGCACCGATGATCGAAGCCGGGGTGCGGCCTATCGTCGCCCTGCTGGGAGGCATGTAAAACGTGGAAAGCTTCGACTATTTAAGAAACCTGCCCGCGATTGCGCCGGAGATCGGGCTGACCGTCCTCTCCATTATCGTACTGTTTCTGGATGTGTATCTGCCGGAAAGCCGCCGCCGCGATGTAGGCTATATCGCCGGGTTTGGCCTGCTGACGCTGGCGATCACGCCCTTCATCTGGGGGCCGTCCACCGACCCGGAAGCACAGCGCCTTTTCTGGGGCGGCATGGTGCGGCATGATATACTGGCGCAGGTATTTAAGGTCATCGTGATTATCTCCGCCGCGATCACCTGTTTCGTGGCGCTGGAGACACGCGAACTTGCTCGTAGGGGTGAGTTCTACCTGATCGTGATCGTCTCCACCCTGGGCGCGGCTCTGATGAGCAGCGCGGCTGACCTGATTATGGTGTTCGTCGCGCTGGAAACGACCACCATCCCGCTCTACATTCTGGCGGGCTTCCGTCGCAATGACGTTCGCTCGACCGAAAGTGCGGTGAAGTACTTCCTGTTCGGGTCGTTCACCTCTGCGCTGCTGCTGTATGGGTTCAGCCTGCTCTATGGTTTCACCGGCCAGACTAACCTGTATGAGATCGCGGAATACCTCGGCAGCGAAGCGTTTGCCGGGAACTCGATTCCGGTGCTGGCGACGATGGTGCTGATTGTGGTCGGCTTCGGCTTCAAGATCAGCGCCGCTCCCTTCCACTTCTGGACGCCGGATGTGTATGAAGGTGCGCCTACGCCCGTGACCGCCTTCGTCAGCGTGGCGAGCAAGGCCGCCAGCTTTGCGCTGCTGGTGCGCTTCTTCGTGGCCGTCTTCCCCAATACGCTCATCATCGACGGGCAGCAGGTGCAGGCCTTCTTCCTGCAACTGGTCGCGGCGGTGGCCGTCATCAGCATGACGCTCGGCAACGTGGTCGCGCTGGCGCAGCGCAATATCAAGCGTCTGCTGGCCTACTCGTCCATCGCGCAGGCCGGATACACGCTGATCGGTGTCGCGGCCATTCAGGCGCTCAGCCTGGATGACCCGGCGCTGGCGACGGAAGGCGCGGCCAACGCGATTGCCGCCATCAGCTTCTACATGCTGATGTACGCCTTCACCAATCTGCTGGCCTTTGGGGTAGTGGTGCTGTTTGCGGAAGCGACGGGCAGCGAAACGATTGCTGATCTGGCTGGCCTCAGCCGCCGTAACCCCTGGATGGCGCTGGTGATGACGGTGGCGCTGCTGTCGCTGGCGGGTATTCCCCCGGCGGCGGGCTTCTTCGGCAAGTTCTTCCTGTTCAACGCGGCAGTGCAGGCCAATCTCGTCTGGCTGGCGATTATCGGTGTGCTGAATTCCATCATCGCGCTGTACTACTATCTGATGATTATCAAGATCATCTACGTAGACCGCAGCGAAGACGACAGCAAGCCGATTGCCTTCCCGCTGACTTCGGCGGTGGTGCTGGGCGTGACCGCTGTCATCGTCATCATTCTGGGGACGGTGCCGACGGTGTTCTTCAACTGGGCGCGGGACGCGGCGATGCAGTTGTTCTCGTGAGCGGATGAGGCTCGGTTTTGCCGCTTAAGAATTCGCATCGGAGCATGATTTTGCAAAGGGCGCAGCAATCCACTGCGCCCTTACCACGCATCCCGGTGGACGAAATCAACAACAATTGACCATGAGTTTTTGAAAAAAGATCATGAAGTTCGTTAATATTGGGTCAATAGGTGGTAATCAAAAACTGTTTGTGATAGAATGCACCAACCAATGCAGGGAGTCAATTGTTTAACCGAACACCACAGGCAGGCCGCCGTGTAAAGAATCTTGCTCTCGCAGCCGTTGCGGGGCAGGCCGGATGTATCACACTCATCATCGTCTTCGGTGCGTTGTTTGTGGGTTTATGGTTGGACAGCCGCCTCGGCCAGCGAGGCCCCTGTACCTTCGGTACGTTAATTTTAAGTGTGCCGTTTAGTTTGTACGCGATGCTGCGGATTGCGGTGGGTGCGATCAGTCTGATCCAGCCGCAATTGTCGGCAGCCGCATCTAAAGAAACTGATTACACTGCTGAACCACCAAAGGAGGAGTAATTCTTGATCCTGAATAAATGGATGTCTGCCCGCAGAAAGGAGGCGACATGAACACCAGAACACGTGGTTTTGTTACGTTGGGGATCATTCTGTTTGTCGCAGTATTCTTCTGCGCCTGGGTTCCCTTCGTCTTCCTGCCTGGGTTAGGGATTGGCTATACACTCCCGGTCATTCTGCTGCCGAGTGAGTCGATTGTCTATAACTTCCTGCCCGGTTGGAACCTCACCAACACCTTCATCGCGACACTGATTACGGACGCGCTGATCCTGATCTTCGTGTTCCTGGCGTGGCGCGCTTCGAAGGGCTGGACGAAGCTCGTCCCGAACCGCTTCCAGGCTTATGTGGAAGTGTTTACCGAAGGCATTTACAACTTTCTGAAGAACGTGGGCGGCGAACGGCTGCGGACAGCTCCGCTGTTGTGGCCGCTGGCGGCGACCATCTTCCTGTTCCTGCTTACGGCCAACTGGATGAAGCTGCTGCCGGGTGTGGAAACGGTCGGCGGGATGCTGTGCGCATATGAAGGCATCGCGGGGTATGCCCGTATGGATGGGGCGACCGATGGCACCTACATCTGGTACAACCCCTACGCGCTCCGTGCGGGGCTGGAAGCCACCTACCACGACTATGAAGCCTGCAAGAAGTACGTCAAGGATGGCGGTGAGCCGTACTTTGACGGTGCGCCTGCAAGCGAACACAGCGCTGCTGGTGTGGTCACGGTCTCTGTCCCTGCTCAGGAAGCTGAGGAGGAAGGGGAGGCCGAGGATGTCGCGGACGCGGAAGATGCAGAAGTGCTGCTGGCACGGACGCGCGAATACTTCCCCGATGCCGCGTTCCCCTTGAACGAGGAACAGCTTGAGCAGCTTGCGCGTGGCGAAGACCCTGGCGTAGACCCCTACATCTTTGAAGTGCGTCCCTTTGTGCGCGGTGCCGCCACCGACCTGAACCTGACGTTCATGCTGGCGTTCCTGGCGATTATCGCGGTGCAGGCCTACGGTGTGTGGGCGCAGGGCGGCGCGTACTTCGAGAAGTTCGTCAACGTGAGTGCGCTGGGCAATCTGGGCAAGCGGCCTCTGGGTGCGATTGACTTTGTGGTCGGGTTGATCGAAATCATTTCGGAAATCGGCAAGATCATCAGTCTCTCGTTCCGTCTTTTCGGCAACCTGTTCGCGGGCGGCGTGGCGCTGCTGGCGATCTCGTTCCTGGTTTCGGTGTTTATTCCGGGCATCATTCTGAGCCTGGAAATCATCATCGGCGCGGTACAGGCGCTGGTGTTTGCGGTACTGCTGGTCGTGTTCGCAACGCAGGCGATGGAAGGCCATCACGGCGGCGATGACCATGATGAACACGGTGCTGAGCACCATTAATCGAGCAATCTGGCAAGCAATCTCTTTACCTGACAAGACGTTTACACACGCAAGGAGCTATCACAACCATGATTGAAGGAAATCTCACGGACGGTCTCAAGGCAGTTGGCGCGGGGCTGGCGATGATCGGTGCGCTGGGGCCGGGTATCGGTATCGGTCTGCTGGCGCAGGGTGCGATGCAGGCCATTGGCCGCAACCCGGACGCCGCGAATATCGTGCAGACCAACATGATTCTGGCTATCGTGTTCACCGAAGCTATCGCCATTTACGCCCTGGTGGTCGCGCTGCTCATCGTCTTCGTGCTCTAAGCCGACAGGAGTAATGACGATGACTAAACGTTTTAGCCTGAACCGGCTGCTGATCCTGGCCGCCCTGATCGCGATGCTGGCCTTTGGCGGTATCGCACTGGCGCAGGACGCAACGCCGGAAGCACCTGCCGCCGAGAACGAAAGCGAAGTTGAGGCAGCGCAGGCCGAAGAAGCTGCTGAGGAAGCGGCGGAAGAAGAGGCCGCTGCTGAAGAAGAAAGCGAAAATCCGCTGGATGCGCTCGGTATCAACCTGGGCGGTCTGATCTCGCAGTTGATTAACTTCGGCGTGATCTTCTTCATCCTCACCACGCTGCTGTGGCGACCGATCACAAACATGCTGGATAACCGTTCCGCGACGATTGCGAAGGGGCTGGAAGACGCTGCTGCTGCTGCGAACGCTCGCCGCAACGCGGAAGCAGAAGCCGAACGCATCCTCGCACAGGCGCGTGCCGAAGCCGCCCGCATTGTGGAAGAAGGCCGTGCGCGTGGCGATGAAGTGGCGAAGGGCGTACAGTCCGATGCCCGCACTGAAGCCGACCGCATCCGTCAGGAAGCCCGCGTGAGTGCCGAAGCCGAACGCAACGCCGAACTGGCGGGGCTGCGCGGCCAGGTGACGGCCATTTCGATGGCACTGGCACAACGCCTGATCGGTGCGAACCTGGATGAAACCCGTCAGCGTGCGATGGTGGATGAATTCTTCACCAAAGTGCCGGAAAGCGCCCGTGCGCTCAGCGGCCCCGTGACGGTCGTCAGTGCCATGCCGTTGGGTGATGCGGAAAAGTCCAAGATTTCGCAGCAGCTTGGCTCGACCGACGTAACCTATGCGGTTGATCCGTCCATCCTGGGTGGGTTGGTCGTCCGTGCAGGCGACCGCGTGATCGATGGCAGCGTCCGCAGCGGCCTGAATGATCTGGCAGCGCGGCTGAACTAAGCTGCAACGCCCTCACCCCAAACCCCTCTCCCAAAGGAGAGGGGCTTGAATGCACCTTTAGGGTTGTACGGACACGGCGTGCTGTGTCCGAGGCAGGGTAGAAGGGCACTTTAGCAAAGAGCATAAGCGCGTTGGAGTTTCTCCAGCGCGTTTTTGTTTTGTCTGGTGAGCGGGGCGGCTTTTCTGTACACTGGCGAACGTTTTGCGCAAAACGAGTGTCTCATAACACAAGATCAATGACTTATGACCCGAATGCTTTCTGAACTGTTGGCGGCATTACCCGAAACGCTGCGCGTTACCGTTTCCAAGGATGCGCCAATCACCGCGCCGATTGTCGAATCGGTTGATGAGGTTGAACCCGGCGGCGTGTTTGTCGCACGGCGGGGGCGCTCTGTCGACGGGCACGATTTCATCCCAGTTGCCATCGAGCGCGGTGCGGCGGCCATTATTGGCGAACGTGGGATGCGCGGTTTGAGTGTCCCGTATGTCCATGTGCGCGATGCACAGCAGGCGCTCGGCTGGCTGGCGGCGGCCTATTATGACTATCCCTCGCGTAAGCTGATTGTGATTGGTGTGACCGGGACGGATGGCAAAACGACCACCAGCACGCTCATCTACAGCATTCTGAAAGAAGCAACGGGCGGGAAAGCCGGGCTGATCAGTACGATTTCGGCTGATCTGGGGGATACAACGGCGGATACCGGGCTGCACGTTACCACACCCAGCGCCCCGAAAATTCAGGCCTTTCTGGCGCGGATGGCGGCGAACGGGCTGAAATACGCCGTCATCGAAATGACCAGTCACGGGCTGCATCAGGGGCGGCTGAACGGCGTGGATATCGACGTCGCCGTGCTGACCAATCTGACCCATGAGCATCTGGATTATCACGGCTCCTTCGAGAATTATCGTGCGGCAAAGGCTATGATGTTTGAGATGCTCAGCACGTCCTATCGCAAGGCTGGTGTTCCCAAAATCAGTATCTTGAATGGCGACGATGCGAATGCAGGTTACTTTGCGGTGATACCAGCGGATAAACGTATCCGCTACGGGATCGAGAATGCCGCTGATTATCAGACACGGCATATCGACTACCAGTATTCGACCGAAAGCGGACAACACCTTACGTTGATCGAAACGACCATTGGGCGATTGCTCACACCGCTGCTGGGACGCTTCAACGTTTACAATGTGCTGGCGGCGGCGGCGACCGCTCACCAGCTTGGCTTTATGAGCGATGTTCAGGGCGGGTTAACGAAGGTCATGACCATTCCCGGTCGGATGGAGCGCATTGACGAAGGACAGCCCTTCACAGCCATTGTCGATTTCGCGCATACGCCCAACGCCCTCAAAAACGCGCTGGAGACCTGCCGCCAGATGCTCCAGCCGGGCAAGAAGCTGATCGCTGTCTTTGGCAGTGCCGGGCTGCGCGATGTAGAAAAACGCCGCCTGATGGCCGAAACGTCGGCACAGTTGGCTGATTTTACCGTGCTCACTGCCGAAGACCCCCGTACTGAATCGCTCGACGCCATTTTGCAGATGATGGCGGAAGGCTGTATGGCGCAGGGCGGGGTGGAAGGCGAGACCTTTATCCGCGTGCCAGACCGGGGCGACGCGCTGTATCGTGCCTGCCAGAGGGCACAGCCGGGGGACATCGTGATCGCCTGTGGCAAGGGACACGAACAGAGCATGGCCTTTGGCACGGTCGAGTATCCCTGGGATGATCGGGAAGGATTGCGCACTGCGCTGCACGGGTCGCCGCTGAAAACGCTGCCGACAGCGGAAGGTGCATAACGTCATCTTACAAGAGGTGTCGTCCATCATGGGAGAACGCGGCGGTCTGTGCTACAATCTCCCGCAATGCCTTATCGGTGTCACGTTCTGAATGGTTTTTTATACCCCGAAGAACCGAAGACTGACCGCTTTGAACGATGATTGATCTTGCAATAGTCATCCTGAACTGGAACACCAAAGACCTGCTGCGCAAATGCCTTCAGACGGTATTTGCCAGCGAGGGCGATTTCGCCTATCAGGTCGTCGTGGTGGATAACGCCTCCAGTGATGGCAGCGCGGAGATGGTGCGCCAAGAATTCCCAAAGGCGCGTGTTATTGCGAGCGAGATCAACGGCGGCTATTCCTACGGCAACAACCTGGGACTGCGCTGGCTGGGGTATGGCGACGCTGGCAAGACACGACAGGACTCCCCGCGCTATGCGGTGCTGCTGAACTCCGACACCGAAGTTCCACCCACCGCGTTCTTCAACATGGTGCAGTTTATGGATGCGCGACCGGACGTGGGCATCGCCGGGCCGAAACTGATTCTGCCCGATGGCAGCCTGGATAAAGCCTGCCGCCGCAGCTTCCCGACGCCGCTGGTCGCGTTTTATCATTTTTCAGGGCTGGCGAAGGCTTTCCCCAAAAGCCCTCGCTTTGCACGTTATAATATGACGTTCGTCGATCCTGACCAGGAGATCGAAGTTGACTCGGTGGTCGGGGCGTACATGCAGTTGCGCAGAGAAGCGATCAATGATGTCGGACTGTTGGACGAGACGTTCTTCATGTACGGAGAGGACCTGGATTGGGCGTATCGCGTCAAAAAAGCCGGCTGGAAGGTCGTGTATCACCCCGAGGTGACCGTATGGCACATCAAAAGAGCATCCAGCCGCAAAAGCCAGAAAGCGCAGTTCGAGTTCTACCGGGCGATGCTGATCTTCTACCGGAAACACTACCGGGCGACAACCCCCATCTGGCTGCACGGGCTGGTGCTGCTGGGGCTGGCGCTCAAGGGCGGTCGCGGTCTCTGGAAGGAGATCCGACGTACCCCGGCAGCAGCTACCGGCGGCTGACCACCAGCGCGGAAGCGGTCGCGCGCTCGAACCGAACCAAATCCGTCCTCTATGCACTCCTGTTTTTTATGGATGTGCTGATGCTGTCGCTGGCCTTTATACTGGCCTACGCCGCACGCTTAACGCTGCCCATCTTCGATGAGACAACCATCCTGCCACCGCTGGAGCGCTACGTCCCGGCGATGGGGCTGCATGTGGTCTTGATTATCACCATGTTCTACTTTTCGCGGATGTATCATCTGCGGCGTGTCGTCAGCAGGTTTGACTTTGGCCGCACCATTTTAGGCGCGGTTGCCATTGGTGCACTGATGGCATGGTCGGCCCAGGACTTGCTGTTCCGCAACACGCTGCTGGAAGTCGATTATCTGCGCGGGATGTTCTTCTACGCGACGGTCTTCAGCTTCATTTTCGTGGTGATGGGGCGCGAAGCCCATCGCATTTTGCAGTCCAGCGTTCGCCGCCGGGGCATCGCCCGCGATAATCTGCTGCTGGTGGGGACGAGCCGCATCGCCCGCGACATCGCGCAGAAGATCAAAGACCAGCCGGAACTGGGCTATAACATCGTCGGGGTCGTCAGCGGGGAAGTCAAACCGAAGGGGCAGATGCTCGGCATTCCTATCCTCGGTCTGTATCACGATCTGCCTGCGCTGATCGACCTGTACAACATCGAGCAGGTCATTATTGCCCTGCCAGAAGTGCGCCGCGCCGAACTGGTCGAACTGGTGACTCTGTGCCAGCGCGGGCGCGTTGATATTAAGGTCTATCCCGACATCTTCGCCTATATGACGGGCGATATGAATGTGGATGATCTGAACGGGATTCCGTTGCTGACCGTGCGTGATATTGCCCTGCGCGGCTGGAAGCTGAGCCTCAAACGCGGGCTGGATTTCTTCGGGTCGCTGACCGGGCTGGTGCTGCTGTCACCGCTGATGCTGCTGACGGCCATCCTCATCCGTCTGGAATCCAGAGGCCCGGTCTTCTACACACAGGTGCGAATGGGGCTGGACGGACGGCCTTTTCCGATGATTAAGTTCCGGTCGATGCGGCCTGATGCCGAGGCCAATGGCCCCGGCTGGACAGTGGAGAATGACCCGCGTGTGACTCGCATTGGCCGCTTTATGCGCCGCACCAACTGGGACGAAATCCCCCAGTTGATTAATGTGCTGCTGGGGCAGATGAGCCTGGTGGGGCCGCGCCCGGAGCGCCCGGTCTATGTACAGGAGTTCCGCCAGCAGATTCCACGCTATATGGAACGCCACCGCGAGAAGGCCGGGCTAACTGGCTGGGCGCAGGTGAACGGGCTGCGTGGCGATACGTCGATTGCCGCGCGCACATCCTACGATCTGTGGTATGTGGAAAACTGGTCGGTGTGGCTGGACATTAAAATCATCCTGCGGACGGTGTGGCAGTCCATCACGGCGTCCGGCAAAAACGCTTACTAAGACAGTAAAAACAGTAATGAGCAATGAGGTTTTCAAGTCGGATGGACGCCTAACCTTCCGAAGTCTCCCTCTGATTGTACTTAAAGCAAGCATCCCATGCCGTTCAAAAGGGCGCAGAACAGTGCGCCTTTTTCGTTTCAGGAGCAAATCAATGGACATCAAAACGCTGGAAGAAGCGATGCACCGCTTTGTCGAGAGCAAAGGCTGGTACGCGCCCGACTCGCCCAAACCGCAGACGCCGAAGAATCTGGCGATCTCGCTGGTGCTGGAAGCGAGCGAGGTGCTGGAACATTTTCAGTGGGGGGAAGCGAGCAGCGATCCACAGGAACTTGCTGACGAACTGGCCGATGTCATGCTCTACCTGTTGCAGCTTGCCAGCATCGGCGGCATCGACCTGGGACAGGCCGTGCTCGATAAGCTGGAAAAGAATCGTGGGCGAACGTGGGACAAGTGATGGTGGAGGTTGTGAGCTTTTTTGACCCCTTTTGACCCTATACATCAGTCAGGATTATGGCTATAATGCGCACAAAACGGGTTCACTAACGACGAGGAACAGGCATGGCATCGCAGGCTGTAACGCCCCAGAGTGTGGATTTTTCCAAATGGTACAACGAGATCGTCTACCGAGCCGATCTGGCGGAGCAGTCGCCCGTGCGCGGCTGCATCATCATCAAGCCGTATGGATGGGAAATCTGGGAAGCCATCCGCAACGGGCTTGATCGCCGCTTTAAGGAAACCGGGCATCAGAACGCCTATTTCCCGTTGTTTATCCCGGAAAGCTACCTCAAGCGCGAGGCGGAACACGTCGAAGGCTTCAGCCCCGAACTGGCTGTGGTGACTCATGCTGGCGGGAAACAGCTGGAAGAACCGCTGGTGGTGCGCCCGACTTCCGAGACGATTATCGGCGAGGCCTTTGCCAAGTGGATTCAGTCCTATCGTGATCTGCCGCTGCTGATGAACCAGTGGGCGAACGTGGTGCGCTGGGAAATGCGTACCCGTCCCTTCCTGCGAACGGCGGAATTCCTGTGGCAGGAAGGCCATACCGCCCATGCCACGCACGACGAAGCGGAAGCCGAAACGCTGCAAATGCTGGATGTCTACGCCGATTTTTCCATCACTGAGGCGGCGATCCCGGTCGTGAAGGGCTTAAAGAGCGACAACGAGAAGTTCGCCGGAGCGCTGCGGACGTACTGCATCGAAGGCATGATGGGCGACGCGAAAGCGCTCCAGGCCGGAACCAGCCATAACCTGGGGCAGAACTTTGCGAAGGCGTTCAACATCAAGTACCTCTCCCGTGAGAATGTCGAGGAATACTGCTGGACGACCTCATGGGGCATGAGCACCCGCATGGTTGGCGCGATCATCATGGCGCACGGCGACGACAAGGGGCTGCGGCTGCCCCCGAAGGTCGCGCCTTTCCAGGTCGTGGCCGTGCCGGTCTATAAGAACGACAGCGAAGAAGGCATGGTGATGGAAACCATCACGCGGCTGGTGAAGGAACTGCGTGCGGCGGGTATTCGCGTGCATGTGGATAACCGCGAGGAATCGCCCGGTTTCAAGTACAACGACTGGGAGATGCGCGGGGTGCCTGTCCGCCTGGAAATCGGGCCGAAAGACATTGAGAAAAACAACGCGGTGCTGGCGCGGCGCGATGTGCCCGGCAAGGAGGGCAAGCAGTTCGTCAGCCAGGAAGGGCTGGTGGCTCGTGTGCGCGATCTGCTCGATGATATTCAGGCCAATATGCTCCGTCAGGCTACCGAGTTCCGCGACAGCCACATCCATGATGTAAAGTCCTACGATGAACTCAAGGTCGTCGTAGAGCAGGGCGGTTGGGCGCGCGGCTGGTGGGCAGGCAGCAGCGAGGATGAAAAGCGCGTCAAGGATGAAACGGGCGTCACGCTGCGCTGCTTCCCGCTGGAGCAGCCCGGCGGCAGCGGCATCTGCTGGCTGACGGGAAAACCTGCCGAAAAGATCGCGCTGTTCGGTAAGGCTTACTGAGGGGCAAGTTCCGAGTTGTGAGTGATGAGTACCGAGTAGAATATCTGGACACGGTATATCGTGTCCAGATACCTTCAACACCTCTTGTCTTATCACGCTAAATGAAATTTCTGCCCCGCTCTGTGCAGAAGTGCGCTACAGACTTCCAACGAGATCGAAAATCTAAAGAAGATTCTTCGGTTGTCAAGCAAGTAGTTTGTGCAATCTTCACAAAATTTTCTCTAAATCAAAAATTTAGTGCATTTCTAACACGAAGTTAAAAGATTTTCCCCTATAATGCGTTGAGTCAAGTTACGTTAAACGATTAAACCCTTTGGCAATTCCTGTACAATTATCAAGAGGAGCATTGTACAAAACAGCGATTGTGAGCGTTTGGGGCGTTTGCTAAACTATAAAGGTTAAATTACACAGGGTTTTTTTACTTATTGACATACAAGTGACAGGATCTTCACTTATTCATAGTGTTCCACTTGTGTGACAAGAAGTACCACCAGACACACGCTGGTGGTTCAATTTTTAGGATTAGGATTAAATGGCTGCATATTTGGTTGTTGATGTTGATGATTTGCTTCAACGCTTCCGAAGTCGTGGCGTCGCCGTAGACATTCAGGAATTAGCGGTTGGGTTGCGGGGGGGCGCGGCGCTGGCGGCGGGGTTGGTCAGCGTAGATCGTTTGAAAGCGGTGGCGGTCGCTAACTGGCAGACCAATCACCAGAAGGGAACGCTCGACCCACAGTACATCTTCAAAGCCGCTGGCTATGACATCTTCGATATTCCCACACGAGAAGCGCTGGCTGATGCCCTCATCATTCATTATTTCTCGTATGATCCCGACCCGGTCGATGAACTGATTCTGGCGACGACCAGCCGCGATTTGCTGCCTGTCATCCGGCGCATCAAGACGACCAGGAGTGCACGTGTCCGTGTGTGGGGTTCAGAAGATGTGCTGAAGGGGACGGAATTTGAGGAAACCGTCGTCTTCCAGCCGTTGGAGTCGCTGCTCGGGATTCAATCCAAGAACGTCGCGGTCTACGTTGATTTTGAGAACATCGCCATCAGCCTGAACGAACAGGGCTTTGTGGTAAATCTCGATCATCTGATCGACCGTTTCATCAAGCAGGCGCGGGCGCACGGGCATGTCGTCAAAATGGCGGCGTATGCGCCCTGGGGACAGCGTGGGACTCTGCCGCCTCTGGTCGATTCCAACGGGCGTGAAGTGGCCGATGACGCGCCGAGTCGTCTTGCGCTGGCAAACATCGACCCGGTGTTCAATCTGCCCGGCAAGAACAGCGCGGATATTCGTATTGCCCGCGATGTGCTGACGGATGCCAGCCACACCGATGCAGCAGATGTCTATATCATCGCCAGCGGCGACCGTGACTTCAACGATGTGCTGAACACGATGGTGCAGCGCAACCGCACCGTGATTCTGTGGGGGGTGCGTGGCAGCACCAGCCGGGTTCTGGAAAATAACCCCGGCATTACGGTCGAGTTCATCGACGACTTCACCAACCTGCAAACGCACCAGTCGCTCAGCACCGTATCCCTGCCCGATGATACGGTGGACAGCTTTACCCCCTCGCAGTGGACGAGCGTAATTGTCCAGTTCGACCGCCTGATTCAGCAGTCAGAGAAAGACCATGTCTCGATTCGGCGGCTGGTTGAACAATTGCAGAACGTCGGCGCTGTAGTCAGCCGTCCACGCGGGGAAGACCTTGTGAGCCAGGCGGTGTCGCTCGGACTGCTCAAGCCGATCTCCAATAACGGCCATGTGATGCTGAACGCGGCGCATCCCATCGTCGATAAGACCCGCGTCATCCGTGACCGCATCGTGCGGCGCGTGGAGAACACGCTGGCCGTGCGCGGGTGGGAGTATGTCAATTACGGCTTCCTGCTCAAAGGGCTGGCGATGGATCGGGAGCTGGATCGTCCCGGTTGCAACATCGACGATCAGTGGCGCTCGCACTGGATTGATGCGCTCGTTCGGGAGCATGTGCTGGATCGGCAGTTGGTGCCGCACCGTCACAACCCCGACGACCTCGTGCCCGTGATTAAGCTGTGCGAGGACTATCCCGTCACCGCCCGCGAGACGATTGAAACGCATATCGTCGAGGATAAGATCGACCAGGGCTGGAAGAACATCACGGTTGAGGAAGTCGAGCAGGCTGAACCGGAAACAGGCGATATGATTCGCCGGGTGATCGTCAGTATCGAGCAGTTCACCAGCTTCCGCAACTTTGCCTGGTGCCCTCTGGGCAGCCTGCACCGCCGACTGCGGGCGTTTGATACGGGGATGTCATTCCAGCGGGCGGTCGAATTTCTGGTGGAAAATGAAGCGGCGGACGTGCAGGAATATCCGAACCCCCAGAGCAACTACAACACCAAAGGGATTTCGGTCAACCGTGACAACGAACTCACGGCGCGGATTTTGCAGGAACGGGACGAATTTATCCGTGTACTGCTCAGTCTGTATGATCGTAATGTGCTGATTTCGGAACAGAGTGTGCGGGCTGCTGAGCCTAACCAGGGCTGGAACCTGCCGCTGTGGTTCTCCATTATGGAGACGGAAAATGTGCTGAACGCGCTGCCGGGGCGACCGGGGCAGTACAGCCTGTTCCGCACCCATCACACGGTGAACATCGTGGCGGGCGGCGACGGCACCAAAAAGTAGTGCCGTTCGCGGTATTGTTTGCACCGTCCTGTATCCAGCCGGGAGTGGTGAATCTTGAGGACATCATGGTAGGGGGCGTAGCACGCTGCGCCCGTACATCTCCCTGGATTTTCACTACTCCCCCGCCATTGGCAGAGAGTCCTCCCTTTGCTATAATGCGGCTGGTATTCTGTGACCGCCGGGTTCTTGTCCAACCCGGTTGGTGTCTATCATGACTTTCAGGAGAACCGGACATGACCACCGCACCAGAACGCAAAGAAGAAATCATCAGGACGTATGCACGGCACGAAGGCGACACCGGCTCACCCGAAGTGCAGATTGCCCTGCTGACCGAGCGTATCAACGAACTGACCGAGCATCTCAAGATTCACAAGCACGATCAGCACTCCCGTCGCGGGCTGCTGGCACTGGTCGGGGCACGCCGCCGCCACCAGCGGTATCTGGCGAAGAAAGACCCCGTATCCTATCGTGCTTTGATCGAGAAGCTGGGATTGCGCCGATAGAACCCTATCGAGTCTACCCGATGGATGGAAGGCGCTTTTAGCCGCAGCGCGCCTGGTGTAGCAGGAATTGGAATGTGCATCTCAAGCGGTGGTTTGGCTGCACATTCCAGTCCCTGAGGACCAGGCGCGTTTTTTTGTCAAAATTTTAGTAAGGATATTGGGGACATGAGTGAGATCACAATCGCCCATAAGGTCGCGCAGCGCTTTACAATACAGGTTGGGCGCGACGAAATCATCTTCGAGACGGGGAAATATGCCGAGCAGGCAGGCGGGGCGCTGACCGCGCGCGTTGGAGATACCGTCCTCTTTGCCACCGCCACCATGAGCAAGAACGCCCGTGAGGGGATCGACTTTTTCCCACTGAGCGTGGACTATGAAGAAAAACTGTATGCCGCCGGGCGCATCCCCGGCAGCTTTCTGCGCCGTGAAGGGCGTCCGTCGGAGTCGGCCATTCTGATCTCGCGCGTGATCGACCGCCCGCTGCGCCCGCTGTTCCCCGACGATATGCGCAACGAAGTGCAGATCATCCTCTCGTCATTCAGCCATGACCAGGAACATCAGGTTGATATGCTCGGCATCGCGGCGGCCAGCGCGGCCATTATGATTTCCGACATTCCCTGGAACGGCCCGGTCGCGGGGATACGCATTGGCCTGATCGACGGCGACCTCGTCATCAACCCGACGATTTCCGAAATGGAAAACAGCAGCCTCGATCTGCGCGTAGCGGGCACAGCGGACGCGATCAACATGGTCGAGTGCGGCGCGACCGAAGTGGATGAAGAAACCATGCTGCGGGCGCTGCGGCTGGCGCACGACACCATTAAGCAGCTTGTCCAAGTGCAGCTTGAAATGCGCGAGGCCGTCGGCAAGCCGAAAAATGAGTACATCGCCGGGGCATACAACGAAGCGCTGTATGAGGAAGTCGCCGGGCGTGTGCGTGACCAGATTCGCCAGATTATCGTCGAGAAGACCGACCGCAGCGGGCGCAATGAAGCGATTGACGAACTGCGCGAAGTCGTGCTGGCCGAATATGAAGCCCGTAATGCGACGATTGAAACCGCCGACCAGAAGGTCAACCTCAAGGACGTGCGCGAGGCGATCCAGACCGTGATGAAGAAGGAAGTGCGCCGCCGCATTGTCCAGGATGGTATCCGCCCCGACGGGCGCACGGCCACTGATATCCGTCCGCTGTCGGCGGAAGTGGGGCTGATTCCGCGCGTACATGGCTCTGGCCTGTTCTCTCGCGGGCAGACGCAGGTGTTGACGATTGCGACGCTGGGGACGCCGCGCGATTCGCAGGAATTGGATGGACTCAGTCCCGAAGATGACAAGCGCTACATGCACCACTACAACATGCCCCCCTTCAGCACAGGCGAAACGCTGCCGCTGCGCGGGCCGAAGCGCCGCGAAATCGGGCATGGGGCGCTGGCGGAAACCGCGCTGCGCTCGATGATCCCGCCAGAAGACGAGTTCCCTTACACCGTTCGCCTCGTCAGCGAAGTGCTCAGTTCCAACGGCAGCACCTCGATGGCGAGTGTGTGCGGCAGTACGCTGGCGCTGATGGACGCGGGGGTGCCGATTATCCGTCCTGTCGCGGGCATTGCGATGGGGCTGATTAAAGAGGGCGATCAGGTCGCGATCCTGACTGACATTCAGGGGCTTGAAGACCATATGGGTGACATGGACTTCAAGGTCGCGGGCACGGAGAACGGCATTACCGCGCTGCAGATGGACATCAAGATCAGCGGCGTGACCGACGACATCATGAAACAGGCACTTGCCCAGGCGCGGGAAGCCCGTCTCAAGATTCTGGGCGTGATGCTGGAGGCCATTCCCACCCCACGCCCACAGTTGAACGACTACGCGCCGCGTATGACCACGATCAAGATCGACCCTGAAAAAATCGGCGCCATTATCGGGCCGGGCGGTAAGGTCGTTCGCGGGATTCAGGATCGCACGGGTGTGAAGATCGACATCGAGGACGACGGCACCGTCTTCATCGCAGGCAGCGACGGCCCCTCAGTGGCGCGGGCGCTGGACGAAATTCGCGGCCTGACGGAAGAAGCCGAAATCGGGCGCATCTACACCGGGCGCGTGACCCGCATCGAGCCGTATGGCGCGTTTGTCGAGTTTCTCCCCGGCAAGGATGGGATGGTGCACATCTCGCAGTTGGCCGATTATCGCGTCGAGCGCGTGGAAGACGAAGTGCGCATCGGTGACGAGATCATGGTGATGGTGATCGACGTTGATCCGGGCGGTAAGGTTCGCCTGAGTCGTCAGGCAGTGCTGGAAGGCTGGACGGCGGAAGAAGCCCGCAGCCGTGACCGCAAAGGCGGCGCACCGGGCGGCGGAAATCGTGGCGGCGGTGGTCGTCCCGGCGGCGGTGGAGATCGCGGCGGGAATCGCGGTGGGGGCGGTCGTCCCGGCGGCGGTGGAGATCGCGGCGGGAATCGCGGTGGGGGCGGTCGTCCCGGCGGTGGTGGAGATCGGGGTGGTCGTCCCGGTGGAGATCGCGGGGGCAACGGAGATCGCGGCGGCGGACGACGTTTCCGCGACGAATAGCCTTATTCACAAACAGGGCGAATCGACAGGTTCGCCCCTGCAACCTGTGTTATAGAAAGCGCGTAGTGCCTTTATGACAGACCACGCGCTTTTTGTTTTGCGGGGGCTGTTATAGAATAGAACAGAGATTCATTGACACACTAAAGAAGGGTTTTACCCGTGAACGGTTCACCGCCTGCGCTGAGTTCGTCACGCTGGGGCGCACGTACCAAACAGGTTGTGGTGCTCATTGGTCTGGTGTGTATTGGGTTCGCGGCGCTCAACCTGCTCGAAATTTTCCCCATTATTATCCTCTCGACTCTGCTTTCGTACCTGCTGTGGCCGCAGGTGCTGTTGATCGAACGGCGGGTGCTGCCACCGCGCTTTAAATCCCGGACGCTGGCGGTGGTGCTGACGTTCGTGACCGTGATCGCCATCTTCGTCTTTGCGCTGCTGATTATCGTGCCGACGCTGGTGCGCGAGGTGGCCGATGTGGCGCAGGCGCTCCCGGCGACGATCTCTGGAATTGAAGGTCAGCTCGAAACCGTGCTAAGCCGTCCGCTGCGCCTGTTCGGTCGGACGGTGATGATGGACGGTGAACCCTTCGTCCCACTGGAGCAGATAAGGGCGCTGACCGGGACAGAGGAAGGCGGGTCGCTCGTCCAGACCGAGAACATTGATGTGCTGGGCACGGTGCGGGGGCTGCTTGGCTCCGTCGGCACACTCACCGGGCCAGCGTTCGGTGTGCTGGGCGGCTTCTTCAACGCCGTTTTCAACCTGACGTTTCTTGTGGTGATTATGTTCTATCTGCTGCGCGACGGCGACCGCTTTACCGGGCAGTTGGTCAGCGCCACACCGCTGCCTTACCGGGGCGATATGGCGCGGATGCTGTACGAGATGGGGCGGGTATGGAACGCCTATTTTCGGGGACAGTTGATTCTGTGCAGCACGATTGGGCTGCTGGTGTATATCGCTGCCACGCTTTTAGGAGTGCCCAACGCGCCCATCCTGGGGCTGATGGCGGGTATTCTGGAGTTTATCCCCAACATCGGGCCGTTTATCGCGCTCGTCCCGGCCTTCTTCCTGGCGCTGTTCTCGCAGTCCTCAACGCTGCCGTTTCTGGAAGGGCTGCCCTTCGCGCTGACGGTGGCGGTGACGTGGACGCTCATCCAGAACCTTGAGTCAATTTATGTGGTGCCTCGCGTGATGGGCGGCAATCTTGATCTGCATCCTGTCGTGGTGATTCTGGCCGTGATCGCAGGGGCAAGCATCGCGGGCACACTCGGCATTATCCTCGCTGCGCCGTTCGCCGCGACGCTGCGGCTGGTCGGGTTGTACATCTACGGCAAGCTGTTCGATATTGACCCCTTTGTCACGCCGAAACAGGTGCCTAAGCCCACCACAGCCGAACCGAACCGGATGCAGCAGTGGGCGTCGCAAATTGCGACTCAATTTCAGACAGTGACACGGCAGCAAGCGCCGTTGATCGCGGTCAGCGCATGGCGGCGGGTTCCTGCTGTGTGGCGCAGCCGAATCACCAGTATTCAGGCACGGGTTTTGCCAGCGCGCGCGGGACAGGTAATATCAGAACCCACATTTCCATCTGAAAAGCTGAACCAGACACCGGAGGAGGGCGCACCATGAGCGACGAAGTTCCAACCGAGATCGTGGCGGAAACCGACAATTACGAGGCCTGGGTATCCGAGGAGGAAGATGAAGTCATCTATCATCTCGAACTCGGTTCGATCACGCTGCACTTCTTCCGCGAGGAACTGCTGGAATTGCAGCGGTTGGTGAATGAAACGGTCAAGAACGCGCTGAGCAAATGAGACTTTAGAGGCTACGATGACCGAAACCGTCAGGCCGCGTCTGGCAAAACTGCTGATCGAAGCGATGGCGAAGCATCTTCCGCCGAGTGCGTCGCGCCTGCGCCTGCTGGATGTAAACGGCGCTGCCGGGGCAATTCTCACCGAACTGCGCCCCGATCTTGAACTGGTCAGCGTGGGTGGGGATGCTGCCACCTGGACATCTGACACGGTGCCGGCCGAAAGTTTCGATGCGATTGCAGCGTTTGGCTATGTGCTCAACCCCGATTTTCTGAATGCTGCCATGCAAGCGCTGCGACCGGGTGGGCGGCTGGTGATCGTCAATTCGCGAGGGGAGGTATCGCCCGTGCTGGGCGAGACGCTGGAAAACGCCGGGTATGTGCGGATTCTGGTCGAGACAGCAGTTGAATGTCCCCTCCCAACGGGTGTGCTCATGCGCGGTGAAAAAGCCCATACCACCAGCCACACGCTAGAACGAATCCAGCAGGTGGCCGATCTGGATGAGAACGCGCTCGACCTGGAAAGCTACAAAGGGCGCTTTGTGCATCTGCTGATTACGCAGACGCCCAATAAACCCGCCTGGAAGCTGGACGCTGGGGAGCAGGTTGAATGGCAGGCGGCGGCGGTCGAAGGTGAAAACGAGCCAATGCTGCTGGCCTTTAGCAGCCTGCCGAAAGCAGTCGCGTTTATGCAGCCCGCGGTGCTGGATGGGCGCGTGAAGGATGTGAACAAGGTCGGCAAGTTCAGCAAGGCGACCGCGCAGGGCTGGGCGCTGCCTGTGCTGCTCAATCCTGATTTAACCATCCTGAATGACCGTCCGCTGCGGCTGGTTCCGGTGGACGCGACGACCGCCGAAGCCCCTGACGAATAAGCAAGAATTACGGGCGGGTTACAAATCCGCCCCTACGCGAAATTCATCCTCAGGGGAGTTCCTCAAGAAAATGTCCCTTACGCTTGATGACCTCGATTTCCTCACCTCCGGCGCAGGCGAAGCACTGCTGGAGCGGCTGCGCGTCGAAGACCTCTCGCAGCAGAATCATCTGAAGCTGGTGACGGCGCTCCGCAAGGATTACACGCTCGACCAGGTGCGGGCGGCGGTCAGTCTGGCGCAGGTGCGGCTGAAGGCACGCGACAAGTTCGGCCATCTTGCTCAGAAGATGTTCTTTACCGAGGACGCTTTGCAGCAGGCCAGCGACCCGCGCATCCGACGCTACCGGGCGAATTCAGTGCCACCACGTTTTGTGGTGGATGTATGTTGCGGCATCGGAGCCGACTCGCTGGCCTTTGCGACGGCAGGCAGCGGCGTTTATGGGATTGACCTTGATCCTGTGCGGGTGGCGATGGCACGGCTGAACGCGGCAGTTTTGGGGCTGCCGAACACGCACTTTGAGGTTGGAGATGCGACAGAGATTCGCACGGCGGACGGCGCTGTCACCCTGTTTTTTGATCCTGCCCGCCGTGAGGAAGATGGCCGCCGCATTTATGACGTGGAAGCCTATAACCCGCCGCTGTCGCTTGTCAGGCAGTGGAGCGCTCATGCCATTGCCGTAAAGCTCTCGCCCGGCGTGGATTTGCGCCAGCTTGAGGACTACCCTGCGTTGATTGAGTTTATCTCGGTTGAGGGTGATCTCAAGGAAGCAGTGATGTGGCTGGGGGCAGGCTGGCGCACCATGAAAGCAACGCTGCTGACTTCTGATGGGGTGCTTCACTGGCAGCGGACGAGTGAACCGGAAGCACGACCACTGTCTGAGCCGCGCGGCTGGCTGATCGAGCCTGACCCGGCTTTGATCCGTGCTGGACTGGTGCAGGACGCGGCGCAGCACTTCGACGGCTTTCTGCTGGATGAAACCATCGCCTATTTCACTACCGATACCAAACCCGCTTCACCCTGGGTTCGGGCGTGGCAAATTCTGGACTGGATGCCGTTTAATCTCAAGAAGCTGCGGGCGTATCTGCGGGAGCGCAATGTTGGCACGGTGACAGTCAAAAAGCGCGGTTCAGCGCTCACGCCGGAAGGGTTGAGTGCGGATTTAAAGCTGAAGGGTGATGCCTCTCGCACACTGGTTTTAACGCGCTACAACGAACAGCCGATTGTGCTGATCTGTGCCGATTACCAGCCATAAAGCGAAACCGCCTCTTTTTAAAATAAGGAAAAGAGGCGGCGATAAAAACATTGCGTTGTGAAAGATGAAAATGTCGCTAAGCCGCGCCAAAATCGTACTCGTACAGATCAATATCTTCACGGCGGCGGCCAAATTTATCCTTGCGGGCATCACGGTGGAAGGCCTTCGCGTCGCGGTAGACCGTCAGCACGTAACCGCCGCAGCGCGAGAGCACGACTGTGGAGCCGACCAGACGGCGATAGGGGTGGTTAGCGGCGAGATCGTCGGGCAAATCAACACGCCGAAGCTGGCAGAAGATCGCGCCTGCCCGCCGAATGCGACGGCCATAGGTCGCGATAAAGATGATTTCATCTTCACACAGATTACGCTGTGCCGAACGCTGGCTGGCGTGGTTACTCAGTTCAAACCTTAGCTCACTTTCCATGAGGTTATGTCTCCCTGCTGATCTTTAAAAGAGCATAACACAATTCCCCCTTGACACAGCCATCAGGATATGAATTTTTACGAAAATTTTCGTTATCTCTTATAACGAAACCGACTGCTGAAAAACGTAAGCAATAGCGCTAAAGTAGGCAGAGAGATGATCTTCCCTTTTTCTTACAGGAGATTTAGAACGTGCTTCCAGAATTTCGCAACGAACCCCTTACCGATTTTGGTCAGCCGCGTGAGGCTGAGGCTTTCCTGGCGGCGTTAAATCATGTTAAAGCCCAGCTTGGGCAGACGTATCCGCTGGTGATCGACGGCAGACAGCAGACGCTTAATCGCATCTTTCCCAGCATCAACCCCTCACGCCCGGCGGAAGTGATCGGGCATTTCGCTGAAGCGACAGCCGACGAGGTCGATCAGGCGTTAGAGGTGGCAACCCGCGCCTTTGAGACGTGGCGCTTTGTCCCAGTGCAGGAGCGGGCGCGCTATCTGCTGCGGGCGGCGGCGGAAATGCGGCGGCGCAAACATGAGTTCAGCGCGATGATGGTGCTGGAAGTGGGCAAAAGCTGGGCGGAAGCGGACGCCGATACCGCTGAAGCGATTGACTTTCTGGAATACTACGCGCGGCAGGCGCTGCGTATTGCTGACAGCAGCCATTTGTTGACCGCCTATCAGCCGGAACAGTTGATGCTGGAATACATTCCGCTGGGTGTCGGTGCCATTATCCCACCCTGGAACTTTCCGCTGGCGATTCCGACCGGGATGGTCGGTGCTGCCATCGTGGGCGGGAATACCGTGCTGTTCAAGCCCGCCGAACAGAGCATGTTCATCGCCTATAAGATGTGCGAATTATTCTGGGAAAGCGGCCTGCCTGATGGGGTGCTCAACTTCCTGACCGGGCCGGGGCCTATCGTCGGAGCGCGGATGGTGGAGCATCCCGGTACGCGCTTTGTCTCGTTCACCGGATCGCGCGAAGTCGGTGTTGGGATTTATGAGACAGCAGCGAAGGTCGTGCCGGGGCAGCGCTGGCTCAAGCGGGTGATCCTCGAAATGGGCGGTAAGGATGCGGTGGTGGTGGATGAAACCGCCGATCTGGAAGCCGCCGCGCAGGGCATCGTCGTCAGTGCTTTTGGCTTCCAGGGGCAGAAGTGCAGCGCGGGCAGCCGTGCCATCATCGTGAATGATGTTTATGAACACGTCACCAGCCGCGTGGTTGAACTGGCTGAAAAGTGGGTGATTGGCGAACCAGACGCGGGCGCACACATTCAGGTTGGCCCTGTCATCGATCAGGACGCGCTGAACAAGATCATGAACTATATCGAGCTTGGGACGCAGGAAGGGAAGCTGCTGCTCGGCGGCCAGCGCCATCCTTCACCCGGCAATGGCTACTTCATCCAGCCGACCATTTTTGGGGACGTGCCGCCGGATGCGCGGATTGCCCAGGAAGAAATCTTCGGCCCGGTGCTGGCGATCATCCGAGCCAGCGACTACAGCCACGCGCTGCAAATCGCCAACGGCACCGAGTATGGGCTGACGGGTTCGGTCTACAGTAAGGATCGTGCCCGGCTGGAACGCGCCCGCCGCGAGTATCATGTCGGCAATCTCTACCTCAACCGTAAATCGACCGGGGCGCTGGTGGGGGTGCATCCCTTCGGCGGCTTTAACATGAGTGGAACGGACAGCAAGGCAGGCGGGCCGGATTATCTGCTGCAATATACACAGGCCAAAAGCATCGCGGAAAAACTTTAATCTCGCCGTGCTTTGGCGTATAATCAGCATTTCATACACACTCTACAACCGAACGCAGATCCGCCGTGCGCTGACCACCGCCGGGACTGCGTTCTGTTTCAAGCCGAAGGATGAGGGTTCATGTCGAGAAGCCCGGTGCGTCATGAGATGCTGTCCTGGGAAGATGTTGACCGCCTGGTGGATGTTCTGCTGCCGCAGTTGCAGACCGTTGGGCCGTTTGACGCGATGGTGATGATTACGCGCGGGGGAATCGTCCCCGGTGGGATGCTGGCCGAAGCGCTGGCAATCCGCCATGTGCTGACGGCGGCGGTTGACTTCCCCACCACCGATGATGCACCGTTGATGGTCTTCCCCTCCTTCCTGCAATTTCCCGAAGCCAGCGTACTGAACGGTCGCAGGACGCTGATCGTGGACGATGTATGGGGCAGCGGGCGCACCAGCACAGCCGTGCGTGGGCGTGTTTCGGCTTCTGGCGCAACACCCTTTACCTGCGTCTTCCACTTCAACCCCTACCGTTCGCTCTTCAGCAAGGCCGAACCGGATTTCTACGCGGCAATTACGGATGCTTATGTCATTTACCCCTGGGAAGTGGATCGAGGCCTGAAAGGAATCGGCCTCACGATGCCCACGCCGGAACCGGAGGTAAATTAAAACTCAAAGAATTTTCTGACAAAGCGTTACCAACAGGCTAAATTTTCATGATATAATGTGATGTATAACAGGTTGGTAACGCATTGGGTGTGGGAAGAAGGCGACTTCCCCAGGCGAACGTTGTAAAATTCATACAGATAGAAACGGTACTCTATCTTGTGAAAGCATATCTCGCAGGGATATACTCAATTTATCCTGAATGAAAAGAGTAAACTCCGTCGAGTATGTCACATCGATACCTCGTCCTCGGACTTTTAGCCGAGCGCCCAATGACAGGCTATGACATCAAAAAGCACGTCAAAGCCATGTTGAGTGCGGTCACCAACGCCAGCTACGGCACCCTCTACCCGACGCTGCACAAGTTGCTGTTAGAAGGGGCTGTGGAAGTCAACGAAGTGCCGCAGAAAGGGCGGCCTTCCAAGAAGGTGTATCGCCTCACCGAGACGGGCCGGAAAGAATTGGACGGATGGCTGAAACAGCCGCCGGCTTCCGATCAGGTTCGGCGAGAATTTTTGCTCAAGCTGTACCTCGCCAAAGATCTTTCGCCCCAGCAGTTGAAGTCGCTGGTGGCAACGCGCTTGGACGAGGCACAAGCGATGTGGCGTGCGCTGCAAGCGGAGAAGAACGAAATCGATAACCCCCGCCAGGCCTGGGTGATGGAGTACGCGCTCTCCCAGTGCAAAGCGGAACTGGATTGGTTGCAGCAGCTCGAAGCAAAGATCGGCGTCGCGTAGTGTTTCGTTAGGTAGGATCGCACCACAGGGAACTGGGAACGATTTTCGAGTTACGGACAACACCACGACGAGAAAGGAGTTAAGCGCATAACCGGAACGGTTTTATGCGCTATTTGGCATTATGGGTGCTGCACACACGGATAACGAGATGGAGATGGAAGCCTTTAGTGAATTTGAAAGACTCCTCGATGAGCCGGAATTCTCGCCTGCGTCCCCGCGACGCGGCGAAATTCGCAACGGCATCATCATGGAAGTGAAAGATCGCGAGATTATCGTTGATCTGAATGCGAAGCAGGACGGCATCGTGCGGTCGGAAGACCTGGAGCGTCTTGACCCTTCGTACCGGACGAGCCTCAAAGTTGGCGATGAAGTGCCCGTTTACGTGCTGAACCCGCGCGATCAGGACGACAACCTGGTCGTGTCGATCAACATGGGGTTGCAGCGCTATGACTGGGAAAAAGCGCGCGAACTGCTCAAGAGCGAGGAAGTGGATAAAGTCCGCGTTCACGGGCATAACCGAGGTGGTATCCTGGTACGCTGGCGGCGGCTGGAAGGGTTTATCCCCAGCTCGCACCTGACCTCGATTAACCTTTCAAACGACCGCCGCGACAACATCAATGAGCTGATCGGACGTGAACTGATCGTCAAGGTGATTGAGGTCGATCAGGATCGCCGCCGTTTGATCTTCAGCGAACGTGAAGCACAGAAGGAATGGCGTGCACAGCAGAAGGCGCGTTTGCTGGCGGAACTCAAAGAAGGCGATGTCGTGCGTGGCACGGTTACAGGGCTGCGAGACTTCGGCGCATTTGTCAATCTTGGCGGTGCAGACGGGCTGATCCACGTCAGCGAACTGGCCTGGCACCGCGTCGATCATCCGCGCGATGTGCTGCGCGTCGGTGAGGAAATCGACGTGTATGTGCTTAGCCTCGACCGCAACAGCAACCGTATCGCGCTCAGCCGTAAGCGCCTGCTGCGTGATCCCTGGGAAGATGCGGCGGAGCGCTATCATGAAGGGCAGCTTGTCGAAGGCACGGTGACGAACGTTGTCGATTTCGGTGCATTCGTAGCGCTCGACAACGGCCTGGAAGGGCTGCTGCACCTGAGCGAAATGGGCGATGGTTCGCTGAAAGAGCCGCACTCTTACGTGCAGAAGGGCGACCGCCTGAGCCTGCGCATCAGCCATCTGGAACCGGAAAAGCGCCGTGTGGGCTTCACGCAGCGCTGGGGGACGGACGGCAGCGAGGGTGCTCCCCAGGGGGCGCCACAGGGCGCGCCGCAAGCCACGACGCCACCCGCTCCGGCGGAGGCATCAGCCGATGGTGCCGCTGAAACTGACGAAGCCGTTGTGCCGGAGGTGAATTCCGACGGCGACGCGCCCGCCGAGTAAACGCGCTCAAACAATCACAATAAGACAAAACGAGGGGCTGACAGGCCCCTTGTTTTATTTAAATTTCCTCTGTAATCCTTCTCAAAATCCAATCCTGTTAGAATGGGATGTCCGTTTAATATCACAGGATCAACCACCATGAGCGACATTTCAGATACAGGACAGCCAGCGGGATGGGAACTGATCTGGCGCGGTGACAAAATTCCGCCCAAGTATTTCAGCATGGCCGCGCCCAGCCCCACCGTCGTTGAACTGGCGGCGATGCTGCTATCAGGTGGCGCGGTGCTGGACATTGACTGCGGACTGGGGCGCCACTGCCTCTATCTGGGGAAGCAGGGCTTTCAGGTTGCGGGCATGGACATCTCTCCAACGGGTGTCGAGACGACACGCGCGGTCTGTGCTGAACACAACATCACCTTCGATGGCAAAGTGGCCGATATGCAGGCGCTCCCCTGGCCGGATGCTGTGTTCGATGGCGCTTTTTCGATTGCCTCGCTGCATCATCATTTGCGTCCCAATCTCGTGAAGGCGCTCCATGAAGTCCGACGTGTGCTGAAGCCGGGTGGCGTGTTTGCAGCGGATTTCCCCTCGACCGCCTCGGCGCAATATCAGAGCTTGCGTAAGCAGGTTGTGGCGGGTGAACTGAGCGAGCCAGAACCCAACACGTTTGTGGACGAGCGCCCGGAGGTGGATGAAGACGATGATGCCTTCCTACCACATCATTTCTGCGATGAGGACGACCTGCGCGATCTGATGCAGAGGTTTGAAGTGCTCTCGATGCAGACGGAGATCAATGACAGCAGCAAACCAGGGCGGTGGGTGGTGTTTGCGCGCAAACCGCTGGTGAAATAAGCCTGTATTGACGTCACTTTCAAAGCGTTTGGTGCTTTTGCACAAAATCCGTTTTTGCCCTTTGTTGACAAACAAAATCTCCCCCTGTATAATCCCGCCCGATCTTACGGGAGGGGACAGCGCCAACCCTGCAAGGGCTGCTGCGCTTATTTAGACTGGTGTTTTTCGTCAAGGCGTAACAAGTCAGTCGAAGGCTCGGCAACTCAAAGGTCTGGGTGAGTTGACCGGGTTTTTATTTGCCTGAATCCCCGTAAGTCACAACAAAATTTCATTTGGGGAGTTGCATAGGCATGGATAACACGTTGGGACTCATGACCGACGAGATGGATTTTCTTGCGCTGCTGGAGGCTTCCTTCGCGGAGGAAGCGCTGGAGCGTGGGGACACCGTGGTTGGCACGGTGCTGTCCGTCGATCAACAAGGGCTGATTATCGGTGTTGGGTCGCAGCGGGACGGGTTCGTTTCGCGGCGCGACATTGAGCGGCTGGATATGCAGCCAGATCAATTCAACGTCGGCGACGAGATCGATGTCACCATCGTCCGTCTGGAAGACGAAGAAGGCAATCTGGTGCTGTCCGTCTCGCAGGCGCGCCAGAGCGAAGACTGGAAGCTGGCCGAAAGGCTGCTGGACAGCGATGATGTGTGGGAAGGCGAAGTGGCAGACGCCAATCGCGGCGGTCTGATCATCAACTTCGGCAATCTGCGCGGTTTCGTGCCGGCAAGCCATGTGGCCGATCTGCCGCGTGGTCTGGCGGAAGACGAGCGCAAGTCTTACCTGTCGCGTCTGGTGGGGCAGACGGTCACTGTCAAGGTGATCGAGGTCAACCGCAAGCGCCGCCGTCTGGTCTTCAGCCAGCGCGATGCCCAGCGTGATACCCGTGATGCGCGTAAGGAAAGCCTGCTGGACGAACTGAAGGAAGGCGAAGTGCGTCGCGGCGTGGTCAGCGGTCTGCGCGATTTCGGCGCGTTCGTTGACCTGGGCGGCGCGGATGGCCTCATCCACATTTCCGAACTGGCCTGGCATCGCGTCAAGCATCCGAAGGAACTGCTGAACGTGGGCGATGAAGTGGACGTATATATCCTGCGCCTCGACAGCGAAGGCAAGCGCATCGGCCTGAGCCTCAAGCGTTTGCAGCCGAATCCCTGGTCGCTGGTGGAAGAAATGTATCATGTCGGCCAGTTGGTGGAGGGCGTGGTGTCGCGCACGGCGCAGTTCGGCGCGTTCATCAGCCTCAAGCCCGGCATCGAAGCGCTGCTGCATGTCAGCCAGATTGCCGACCCCGCCCCGGCGGATGCCTCGCTCATCATCGGTGAAGGCCAGCGCTTGCTCATGCGCGTCATCAGCGTGGAAGCCGACAAGCAGCGCCTCGGCCTGAGCCTCAAGGAAGTGACGCCGGAAGAAAAGGTGCGCTGGGAAGAAAGCCAGGGCGAAAAGCAGGCGGAAGTGGCTGCGGAACCAGCGGCGGTCTAGCCCTCACCCTAAATAGCGTTGTCCGGTACTCTAAAAGGAGTTATGAAAGTTCACAACGGCTCATTTGCCCTCACCCTAAATCCCTCTCCCTCAGGGAGAGGGACTTAACACGCTTCCCTGGTCTTCTCCCCCTCTCCTAG
>JANRLJ010000176.1:0-64326 GCA_033762735.1 bacterium
AGCGCTGTTCTGTGAGGGAGAGTTTGACGCATTGCTGGCGCAGCAGGAAGCCGGTGATCTGGCAGCAGTTGTGTCTCTCAGCAGCGCGACCACAACGCTCAGTTCGCGCTGGTATGCTCAGCTCATGCACTGCCACACCATCCTGGTGGTGTATGACCGTGATGCCGCCGGGGAGCGAGGGGCGAAACGCCTGCTATCGCTCTCCCCACGTTTTCACAGGATCGAGCTTCCCCAGGGCAAGGACGTGACCGAATTTTACCTGCGAGGTGGTGATGTTCACGCTTGGCTTGAAAAGGAGTTGAAGACGCAATGCCAGCCCGACCTGCCTCCGACACCCCTAATATAGAACTTGAGACTGCCTATGGCCCATCAGTCAATGCGGAGGTGAAAGCCAGAGACCTGTTCAAGCGCGTGATGATCGTCGCTCAACTCCTAGCCAAATCCAGTGAAGCGTTGACATCAGTGAATGAAAAAATACCCGAGAAAACACAGAAATAACAATCGGGTGTATCGTGTGTTCAAAAACGGATTGGATACGATAACGAATGGCGCGTTACCGCAAGAAAAATATCATTGTGCCGACCCCCGGATGGGCAATTTATCTACGGACAAGTGATGAAGAAGCTCAGAACCCAGAGGCCTCGCAGTCCCGCCAGCGGTATCTGATCCAGAAAGCAGTCCTAGAACGCTCCGATCTGCCCGTCTTTGGGGAATATGTTGACCTCTTGACCGGACGCACTCCCCATCGTACGGGCTATCAGCAAATGCTGGAAGATGCCCGGATGGGCAAATTCTCGCACGTGATTGTCGAGCGGGCTGACCGTTTTGGACGCAATGATACCGAAGCGCTGCGCGCCATTGACGAGCTGGACGCGTTTAGGGTCGCCGTCCGTTTTGCCAATCAGCCTGATCTCGATCCGATGTCCCCCGATGATCGCGTGATTGTCGCCCTCTCCTTTACGCTGGCGCGGCGCGAAAGCATGATGATCAGTATGCGGATTAAGGGGGCTTTTGATGCCAAACGTCAGAACGGCGGCTATATCGGGCGTGCACCGGATGGCTATATCAGCGTCGAAGATGAACAACCGCATCGCAAGACCTATGCCCGCCGTACCCACCACATCGAACTGGATGCCGAACGTGCACCGATCTGGCGGCTCGCCTGGGATTTACTCCTCGAAGATCGCATGACGCTGGCAGAAATCGCCGAAGCATTGCATGAGCGTGGTTACCGCTATCGTAGCGGTCGGCCGTTTGTGGAAATCAAAGCCAATGGCAGACGTAAAGCTAACTACAATTCGATGGCCTACAGTTTTCATAACTGGGCTTATGCCGGCTGGGTTGTCAATGAGGAACTGGGGATTCTTCCCAAGACATTACGTGGTGATTGGGAGCCACTGATCACGACGGAAGAATTTGAGCGAGGGCTGGCGATTTTAGAGCACCGTTCAAAGCATAAGTATGCCAAACGCAAACACGACTATCTGCTGAAAGGCCTTGTCTTTCTGTCCGCTTCACCGCACGACCCGACTCGTCCGGGCGATCAACTCTATTGCATGTCCTGCTCAACATCGAATACCGGACGCTCAGGCGGTGGCACTGCCCACTATCGACTGGAACGCCATGCCGTGCATTTCCTGTGTGGCGAAATTGAAGCGCAGATGGTTGAGCATCTTCAGCGTGTTCAGGTGGATGAGCACCTGATCCCGCTGCTTCGGGATTACTACGTCCACGAGGTTGCTGATAAGCTCGGACGGTTGCGTCCTGATGAACGAGTAGAACTTGAGCGTGCATTGAAGCAGATCAATGACGAAGAAGCACGCGTGCTGCGCCTGTATGCTGCCGGGATGGTGACGGAAGATAACTGGCGTAATCTGTGGGCAGAGTGGCAGGACAAGCGCAACCGACTGTTGGCAAGCCTGGAATTGCTTGACCAGAAATGTGAGCGCTATATCGACGATTTGGATGATGCTCTCACGATTATTGCCAAATTGGGTATACTGTATAAAACACTGACGCGCAGTGATCAGAAAGAACTGCTGCGGAATGTGATCGAGAGAGTCGTCGTCAATACTGAGGGCAAGATAGAACGTGTAGATTTACTGCCGCCATTTGCGTACCTGCGTGACGTCTGTGACAAGGTTAGCGGCGGTGAGGGAACTTCGGAGAACCCCACAAGAATCGAAACAGGTGGCTTGACCGCCACCCGTTCGAGTAAAGTCCTAGAATGTGACCCCGGTAGGACTCGAACCTACAACCTGGTGATTAAGAGTCACTCGCTCTGCCATTGAGCTACGGAGCCATCTTTATATTGAATATTATAAGCAGAAACCGCTTGGAATCAAGGCTGTTTCATGACCTTCTTATCCCTTGATAACACTTATTCTGCGGGGGTCGCGGCGCTGGAATTCGCGGCCTGGCTCACGAAATCCTGAATAAAACCGCCCCGGTCGCTGGCAAGCAGCACACCCGTCAGCTTGTTAATCACCAGTTCGCCCAGATGGTTGATGAGGTGCGTGATCTGCTGGCGCATAATCATCATCACATCGTCCCACGCCACATCACGCGGAAGCTGTGGCTCACGCATGGCCCGCGTGCTTTCCAGATAATCCACAATCGGGTCGATTTCGGGGAAGATCAGCGCACTCGGCAGATCGTGCCGTACCACCGCGTAAAAGTGCCGCGCAAGCTGGCGGGTTCCGTTTTCCAATGCGAACAGATCGCTGGCGGGCATGGGCGGCTGTACCTGGGAAGCGCCGGTGCGCGTGAGCAGCACAATCGCACGGCGCATCAACACCTGCATTTCGGGCATAGTTTGCAGGCTGTTGGTCGCCACCATCAGCACCCCATCCGGCTTCAGCACACGCCTAATCTCCACCAGCGCTTCGTCAATATCGGGCAGGTGATACAGCATGTGATTCGCCATCACCACATCAAACGAATGGTCGGCATAGGGCACTTTTGCCGCATCTGCCATCACCAGACCATGTTCCGCCGGGTGCTTGTTCAGCATCCCCCAGGAAAAATCTAGGCCGTGATACGCTACCTGCGGCCAATTGGTTTTTAAGGTGTTATAGTACATTCCCGCACCGCAGCCCAGATCGAGCACCCGTTCGCTGCCGTGCCAGTCTATGCAGCCCAGAACCCAGCTCGGATAGTCGATCTTGGGGACGGTGTATTTATCATGAATCGCCTGGCGAATCCGCAGGCTTTCGTCGGTCGCGTACTGCTGGCGGACTGCTTCCGGGTCGTTGAGTGCAGGCATCGAGAACGATCCAACTACATTATTGGGACACGGACGATTATAACACAACTAACGATCTGTGCGCACACTGCCGCTGATCTGATGCCGTCGTCCACAGGGACACGGCTAATCACGGTCTGAAAGGAATGGTCATGATGCTGAGCTTAGAAGATATTCGCCGGGCACAGGCGCGCATAAAACCCTATGTGCTGCCCACGCTGCTGGAACGCGCACCAGGGTTGGGAGAGCGCTGCTGGCTGAAACTGGAAAACACCAATCAGACGCATTCGTTTAAGGTGCGCGGGGCGCTGAATGCGGTGCTGTCTCTGGATGAAACCGCCCGCAGCAGGGGCATTGTCGCAGCCTCATCTGGCAACCATGCCCAGGGATTGGCGCATGCCGCCTTCACAGCGGGCATCCCGGCCAAAATCCTGATGCCGAAGCACACCCCCCGTCGCAAAATCGAAGGTGCGAAACGCTACGGTGCGGAAGTGGTGCTGTTCGGGAAGACTTACGACGAGGCCGAGGCAGAAGGCCGCCGCCTGGAGCAGGTCGAGCAGCGAACCTTTATCTCTCCTTACAACGATCTCAATGTGATCGCTGGAGCCGGTACGATTGGGCTGGAAATCGTCGAAGCTCTGCCCACCGTCGAGCGCGTGATTGTGTGTGTCAGCGGTGGGGGGTTGATCGCCGGAGTCGCCGCAGCGGTGAAGTCACTGAAATCCGAAATCGAGGTCATCGGCGTCAATGCGCTGTCATCCCCGGCCATGTACAACGTGTTCTATCAGACGCACTATCCCCAGAATTATGACACGCTGGCCGAAGCCCTGTCTGGTGATATTGAAGAAGGGTCGGTGACGATTCCGCTGGCGCAGCAGTACGTCGATCAGATTGTGCTGGTGACGGAAGACGAAATCGCGGCGGCGATACGATGGATGGTGGACGATCAGGGCTGGATGATCGAAGGGGGTGGGGCAGTGGGGGTTGCAGCGCTGCTTCATGACAAAGTTCCACACGATGGTCGGGTGACTGCGGTGGTCGTCAGCGGCGGCAACGTCGATGGTAACACGCTGCGGCGCGTGCTGAATGAAGGCATGTAGGGCGTTTGTGCTGCTCGGTTGCAGAGATGGCTTTTGTACGGCGCAGCATGCTGCGCCCCTACGGGAACTCGGCGTGTTTGCGCCAGATTACGGTTGTGCAGAAATAAGGGGGAGGAGACGCGGCCTGACAACCTTAGTCCTACCCGGCCAACGGGCTTGTGACAAGATGAGACATGCTTCTGGACACGGACCCAGTGTCCCTATGATCCTGCTGCTGATTGACTATAAAGCATTTGCATTTTGCTCACCACTTTCGACTCGGTACTCGATACGATTACGGCACCAGCAGTTGCAGTCCATCGTTAGGTTCATTTTCCGCCGACCAGCCTTCAATGCCATTTTCGGTGCGCACCCGCCACCACGTCAGCGAGTCGGTAAATACCGGCCCGTCGATAATCATCAGCCGCGTTCCGTCGGGCACATCAGCCAGAATGGTGGTGTTGCGTCCCGGATTGTCACGAATGCGCAGATTCGTCCCATCGTCGGTGTTGACCGTGACTGTACTGCCGACGGTGACGCGCGGTGTATCCGCATCCGGCGGGACGACAGAGGGAACAGGGTAGGGCGTGGCGGTGGGAGCAACACCTTCTGCATCGCACAGCGGCGTGATCTGGAAGATGCGCCGTTCGACGCAGCTTGGCTGGCGAACATAGCGATTGAGAAACGTCCAGTCCATCAGATCGGTCAGGTCAGTGAACACGCGCCACGTGCGCAGCGTCGCGTCAGACAGTCCGGTGATGATCTCGCGGCCATCGGAGCGGAAGGCCACGCTGTGGACCCCTTCGCCCGCATCATAGCGGCGCAGTTCAAAACCCGTGATAACATCCCACAGCCGAATCGTGCCGTCCTGTGATCCGGTCAGGATGCTGCCATCCCCCGGCGCAAAAGCCACGTCCAGCACCGCGCGGTCATGACCCTCGAAGGATTGCAGCGTTGTGCCTGTAACGACATCCCACAGCAGCACACTCCCGCTGGCCGCGCCGGAGACAAAGCGCGTCCCATCACTGCTGAAAGCGGCGGCCTGTACCGCGCTGTTATGCCCGCTGTAAGTGCGGATGACCTCGCCTGTCTGCACATTCCACAGTACGAGGGTCTGATCGCCCGACGCGGAAAGCGCCTGCGTCCCATCGGGACTGACGACGACATCGAGAATCTGCGCGTTATGCCCGCCTGCATAGCGGCGGATGACCTCCCCAGTTTCCAGATTCCATAGGATCAGCGTTGCGTCCGAGGAAGCGCTGATAGCCTGCGTGTTCCCCGGCAGATAGGCCACCGCCTGCACATCACTGGTGTGACCTTGCAGGGTGCGAATGGGCTGCCCGCTGGCGATGTCCCATAGAATCACGGTGTCGTCTGAGGAGGCAGACAGCGCCGTCACACCATCCGAACTCATGGCGACGCCGTTGACCCGTTCCTCATGCCCCAAAAACTGCTGAATCGTTAACCCGGTGGTGGAATTCCACAGCCGCAGGCTCGAATCGACCGCGCCGGAGAGAATGGTCTGCTCGTTCGCGCCATAAACGGCCACCGCAAAGTTGGTGCGAATGCTGCTGATTTCATGTCCCTGGAAACTGCGGATCGTCTCTGCGCGTTCGGTATCCCACAGGCGGACGACCCCACTGGCATCCGCTGACAGCAGACGAAGCCCGCTGCTGCTGTAGGCCAGATCAAGGATGGGAACACTATGACCGAGAAAGCGCCCGCTGGGCTGGGCCGCCGCCACGTTGTAGATCACGATGTTGCCATCATCCCCGGCGGAAAGCGCTTCGGCACCGTCAGGGCTGAAGATCACGTCCTGAATCACGCGGCCTTCGTGCTCGTCAAAGACGGCGATATCCTCACCGTTGGAGGCATTCCACAGCCGCACCGTTCCATCGTCCGAGGCCGAAATCAGGTTTGATTTGCCAGGGTTAAAAGCGACCGCGTTCACGTCTGCATTGTGCCCGGTGTAGGCGAGGAACTGTGCCCCGTCGCCGATATTCCAGATGCGCACCGTGTCATCATCAGAGGCAGAGGCGACTCGTGTAGTCGTGCGGTTAAAGACCGCGCTGTTGACCGGCCCTTCATGCTGGAAACGCAGAAATTCCGCCCCGGTTTCCACAAACCACATGATGACGACCCAATCGGCGCCCCCAGAGAGCAGATAGGTGCCGTCCACGCTGAAACTGACACTGTTGATCCCGGCGCGGTGGCCGACAAACCGCTGGATTTCCGCCCCGCTTTCCAGATCCCACAGGATAATCACGCCATCTCCACCAGCAGTCGCCAGCGCGTTCCCGTCAGGGCTGAAGGCCGCGCTCGTCACAGCACTGCTGTGGCCGCCAAAGCGCCGGACTTCTGTGCCGAGGTCAAGCTCCCATACGATGGTTTCACTGCCGCTGGTCGAAACACCCAGCCGATTATCCGGGCTGACGGCGACCGCCTGCACCGGCTGCCCGGCTGTCCCAGGTGTGATAAGCCGCCTCGTACTAGGTGAGTAGGCGACTTCCGCCAGGGTGCGCTGGCTCTGCGCGGGGGGATCAGCAATCTGATTAGCAGAAACGGCCAGCATCACAGCCAGGTCAGTGTCGTTATCGACCAGCGAACGGTTGGCGCTGGCGGAAAGAGCGAGGCTTTGTGCCTGCCTTGCGCTTTCTTCCGCGTCCTGCTGGGCGGCCTCCGCCAGCGCTTCCTGCGCCTGGGCTTCTCGCAGGCTGGCAACGGCGAACAGCGCCAGCAGCACGGTCGCGGCCAACCCGACCACCAGAATCACTGCCACCAGCCGCAGTCGATTGGCCGCCGAGCGCTGCAAAACCAGTTCACGCTCGGCCTGCTGCTGCCGCGCATTTTCACGTCGGTCGTTTTCTTCCACGCTGGCCTGGATGAACTGCCGCTGGAGTTCATTGGCATCCGCTGTCATCAGCCAGTCTTCCGCCCGCGCCAGCCGATTCCCAGTGAGCAGATAGGCGGAGTCGCGGTTGGTGCGCTGCCAGTTGTTGGCCGATTGCAGGAGTTCGCTCCCGTAGCGCAGGCCTTCCACATTTTCCGCCACCCAGCCTGTAAAGCGCGACCACTCGCGGATCAGGGCTTCATGGCCGACTTCGATATACACAGTCGGTGGCGTCTGGTCGTCCTCGCTGGCCTTGATCTCGCGGCTGGCGATCAGCAGACGGGATTCGGGCGCGGTGAGGATGTTGATGATTTCCTGTACAGCGTCGTCGCTCACGTCGCGAAAATCGAGTTCATCACGGGCGACCCGGCGGCGCGTAGCCTCGCCTGTGGCGCTGACCTCGACCAGGCGCAGCAGCAGGCGGCGCATCAGGTTTTGCTGTGCAGCGTTGAGCCGGACGTAGATATTCTCGGCATGGCTCGCCAGCGCACGCCGCACCCCGCCGATTTGCTCATAGGCGGCATTGGTCAGGCGGCGGCCTTCGCGCAGGGCATACAGTTCCTTCAGCGCATATTGCAGCAGAGGGAGCGACCCCGGCTGCCGACGCACATCCTCCAGGATGCGCTGTGGCAGACCTTCGTCATAGACCAGCCCGACCGCTTCCGCCGGGCCTTCGATGGCCCGCAGCAGATCGGCGGCGGTCATCTCGGTCACAATCAGCAGATTTTCCTGCTCGAACAGCCGCGCCAGATCAGGATAGCGGCTGAGGCGGTCGAAGAAATCCGCCCGCATGGTGATGATGGCCTGTGTGCGTCCGTTGGGTTTGGTTACGGCATGATGCAGCAGCGCCAGAAAGGTCGCTCGCTGTGCTTCGCCCGCACGGGTGAAGACTTCTTCAAACTGGTCGATGACCAGCACTAAGCGGGCGTTGACGGGTTCGTTCTGCAAAATGCTTTCGGCCAGACGGTCAAGGTTGGTCGGCGCGGCCATCAAAAGCTGCTCAAGCTGTGCCACGTCCAGATCATCGCGCAGGGGAGAGAGGCGCTGTGCCAGGGAATCGACCGGGTTGACGCCGGGTGTGAAGATCACCACCGGCCATTGATCGCTGTCGGGCAGCGTCCCCTCGCGGATTTCGGGGATAATGCCCGCCCGCACCAGCGAACTCTTGCCGCTGCCACTGGCGCCCACGACAGCCAGAAAACGCGCGTTTTTGGCCTGCCGTAATGTCGTTAAGGCCTGCCTGATGAGCGTCTCCCGCCCGAAGAACAGATGCGCGTCGGTCTGCTGAAACGCTTCCAGCCCTTTAAAGGGATTCGGGATGCGTGATGGGTCGATGTCGTCATAGGCACCCAGCCGCCGCGAACCGGGCAGCGAACGCAGCAGTTCGGGGAAGGCTTCTTCATACCGGTTGACGAAGTTGATGAACTGAATATCGAGCATCCAGCGCAGCGCTTCGGTGGTTTCCAACTGCGGCAGGGCAGGGATTGCCATCGCAGGCAGGATAAACTTGCCCTGCTCGCGGGCAGCGATGGCTTCCCGCTGGCACCATTCACTGGCGAGCGCATCGGGCGTGAGGCAGAAAACGAAAATTTCCGAGCGTTCAATGCCCCGGTAAATCTCGTGCTGCCATAGTTCCCCGCCCTGGATTTGTCGCCAATCGACCCACACCTCTAACCCGGCGTCGTTCAGGTCACGGGCGAGTCGTTCGGCGAAGGTTTTGTTGCGGCGCGAATAGGAGACGAAAACCCGCTTCATGACGATCCCCCGGCGTACTGGCTGAATCCCGCGAACATTATGCGATTATTATAACGTGGATATGTGCCAGCGTGGGGAAGTCGTGGGCGAAACGACGCTTCTGCCCAACCGTAGTATGAGCCGCGTCAGACAGCGGTTTAAAAACTTTCAAGCCGAGATGAACATTCATCCATCCGTGCGGAAACTCAGCCCTTTTTCTGCCAGCGCTACGCGCAGTTGTTCGATGCCCTTCGGCCCGACGCCGTGCATTTTGAGCAGCTCCTTCTCGCTGATCTGCGTGAGTTGGTCAAGGCGAAAATAGCCCGCACCATGCAGCGCGCGCCGGACAGGAGAGGCCAGTTTGGGTGGGAAGTCGGTTTCGGGGGTTTCGTTCGGGGACATCAGGTTTCCTCTTGCGAGTAAAGCAGGGACACGGTATGCCGCATCCCTGCTGATATAAGGTATTTCTAAGTACAAGCAAATTGAAATCGCGGGGTGAGAAGCATAGGCCTGAGTTCAAAAACTCATCGCTCATTGCTCATCGCTTCTTGTACTGTACTTAGTTCTCGCTGCCGATGCCTTTCAGCAGTTCGGCCAGTTCGTCATCGAGGAACAGGCTGCCGGTGCCGGTTCCCTTGCGGCGGCGCAGCACCTTATAGATCGTCTTGATCTCGGTGTGATCCTTCAGCTTATCAGGATCAGCCGGGCGCGGTTCACACTCGAAGACGTGCTTGACGGCCTCATAGGTGGCTTCACTGATGATGACCTCGCCGCGCACCCGGACGATGTTACCGCTGGAGTCGCGGTCGATGATCTTTTCAGCATGTTCCTGCATGATCTTGCAGATCGTCATCGCTTCGCCCAGCGCGGCGAATTCCTTGCGATCAGCACTGCCCACGTTGCCCAGGAAAGCTGAAGCGGTGTGGACACCAATCCCATAGGCCAAACGCTGATCGATAGGCGTAATCGGCACAATATCATGCAGCGCTTCCTGATCGAGCATGATGTTCATCGCCGCATTCACCGCCCGCACAGCATGATCGCTCTGTGGGTTCAACTGTGTGTTGTACAGCCCGGTCACGGCATCGCCCAGATATTTATCGACAATGCCTTCGAACAGGTTCACGCCGTCGCTGGCGACGCTCAGATACTTGTTGATGATCTCCATCAACTCCATTGGGCGATCCTTGTACTGGCTGCTGAAGGCGGTGAAGCCGCGAATGTCTGCGAACATCGCGGTGATTTCGCGTTCCTGCCCGCTGAGCGTGAGTTCATCCGCCCGCAGCAGCAGTTCCGGCGTGACGAAGCCCACCGCTTTAGAGAGGATGGCTTCGGCCTGTTTCTGCGCGGTCAGGTCTTCCAGCACCAGCGTCAGACCCTGTCCCTGGCCGACCGCGTTGCGCAGCGGATTCACCATCACGCGCCAGTAACGCTTGCCGCGCCCGGTGATGACGGGTTCAAGTTCGATGTTTTCCTGCACACCGCTGGCAAGGACGCGCGTAAGCACCTCAAAGAAGGCTTCGCCCAACTGCGGCAGCAAATCCGCCAGGGTATGGCCGACGGGCGCTTCCAGGCCGATGATGCGGGCGGCAGCCTGATTGCAGGTGGTGATCGTCCCGGTCGTATCCAGCGCCAGCAGACCGCTGGTGATCGAGTCGAAGATGTTGTTCATCCGGTCGCGCAGTTCCGTCACCTGGCTCAGCTGTTCGCGGGCGGATACAAACAACTGCGCGTTTTCGATGGCGACGGCGGCCTGGTTGCTGAACGCCTTCATCAGGTCGAGTTCCTGCTGGGAGAACAGCCCCGAAATGATGCGATTGTCGCAGTAGACCACGCCGATCACTTCCCCGCGCACCTTCAGGGGTACAGCCAGGATGCTGCGCAGCGACAGACCGACCACGCTGTTCTGTCCCTGATAGCGGCTGTCATGGCTGGCATTTTCGGTGAGGACAGGCTCGCCTGTTTTGGCGACATCGCGCACGATGCTCTTGCTGATGACGAACTCGCCTTTGCGGTTGGGCGCATCATCCGTAATCAACTGGGAGCGGTCAAGGCCGCGCGCCACCTTGAACTGGTCGAATTCGCCCGTTTCCTTGTTTTTGAGCACGATGTAGCCGCGCTCCGCTCCGGTGATGGCGATCACGGTATCCATCACCTGATTCAGCACTGTGTCCGTATCCAGGCTGGAATTAATCAGCGCGTAGTTATCGGCCAGCGCACGAAGCTGGCGCAGTTCCACCTGTGACCCGGCAAGCTGGCGCTGGAGTGAATCCAGGCGGGTTTTCAGGGTGCGCAGACCATCGAGCGAGGCGGGCGGCAGGTTCATGCCGCGAGCCTGGAGAATCTCGCGCTGGCTGCGGAGGAGTTCGATCAGATCGTTGGCTCGGTTGGAAAGCTGGCGCACATAATCATGGGTGGACATGCCCGGTGTGTGATTGTCGCCGTTGATCTTGCTGGTGGTGTCGTCGCTCATGTCGCCCTGAATACCTCGTGGATAATCACCGTGCCTTTGCCTTTGGCCGTGATCGGGTCGCGGTTTTCGATGCGAATCCGGCGGCTGGGGGCGATTTTCTCGATCTGGTCGCGTGTGGACTGGCTGATGAGGATTTGCCCGCGTCTGGCGTTTTCCTCTAAGCGTTTGGCGGTGTTGATGGTGTCACCGATGGCAGTGAACTCACGGCGGCGCAGGCTGCCCACGTTGCCCAGCGTGGCGATGCCCGTATTGATGCCCATGCAGTAGTAGGGCGATTCAGGCCGGATGCCAAGTTCCTGATACAGCCTGTGGAAGGTGTCGCGGATGTTGAGCGCCGCTTCCACCGCCCGCACGGCATGGTCGTCCATCGGGTTCAACTGGGTGTTGAACAGCCCCATGATGACGTTGCCCATGTACTTATCGATCACGCCCTCAGTGCTGTGCAGGCATTCGGTCGCCTTCGAGAGATAGACGTTCAGCCCTTCGACGATCTGCTGCGGACGGTAATGGTCGGGGAAGATGTAGAGCGGCAGCACGTTTACATAAATGCACGTCACCTGGCGCTGTTCACCGCCCAACGGCAGTCGGGAGATTTCATCCAGCTTAGCCACCATCTGCGGCGGCAGATATTTGTTAACGATGTTGAGCTGTTCCTCGCGTTTGCGCTGCTCGGTAAGATCATCCAGCACCAGCGCCACGCCCTGGGTGCTCTGGTCTGCATCCTTGAGCGGGCTGAGCTTAATGTTGAGGAAGATGCGCCCACGTCCCGGAACTTCCATTTCCGCGTCCATCACCTGGCTTTCGGCCTCTTCCTGCACTTCGCTCAGGTGCTTGTCCAGGTCAGCGCTCACCCCCGGCAGAATCGCGCTCAGCCGATGGCCGATGGCCTGCTCCGGCGATTTGCCCAGGATAATCTCAGCAGCGCGGTTGAAGGTCTGTACCTGATTGCGCGTGTCGGTCGTGATAACGCCGCCGCCAATCGAGGCGAACACGTTGTCCATCAGTTCCTTCATCCCGCCGATTTCCTCGGTGGCCTGCTGGATGCTGGTATAAAGGCGGGCATTTTCGATGGCGACGGCGGCCTGATTGGAAAACGCCGACAGCAGTGTTTTTTCACGTTCTTCAAAAACCCCGGAGCGCATCCGGTTATCGACATACACCACGCCGATGATATCGTCTTTATATTTGAGCGGCACACACAGCACCGAACGCAGCGTAAAGCGCGCGATGCTCACGTTGCCTTGCAGCCGTTCGTCCTTGTAGGCGTTGTCGGCCAGCAGCGGTTGTCCGGTTTCCAGCACATCACGGATGACCGAACTGCTGATTTCGGGGCCGTTTTCACCGCCATGTTTCGGCAGCAGTTCGCTTTCCCGCCCCACAAGGATGTTCAGATCGCCTGTCTCGTGATCCTTGAGGATGATGTAGCCGCGTTCCGCACCCGTCAGCGTAATCACGGTGTCCATCGCGCGGTTGAGCACTTCTTCAGGGTCAAGCGAGGAATTGGTCAGCGCAGAGGTATCGGCCAGCGAGCGGAGTTGGCTTAGCTCGGTCTGGTCGTTGACCATGCTGGCTTCCAGCTTCGAAATGTCGCTTTCGATGGCGGAAAGAGTCTGCATCACCAGCGGCGGCAGGCTCATCCCGCGCATCTTGAGCAGTTCACGCTGGCTTCGCAGGGAGGCCGCGATTTCTTCCACCAGGGTTTTGAGACGACGAAGTTCACCAATCGGCGTCGATTGTGGTTCGTTTGCATCCGCCATGAGAGGTACACCGGAACGGTTAACAATGATCTCTCATTATACACGAAAAGCCGAAGTGGGCTGTACGAACCCCCGTTTGTCGGTGGGAAAAAACAAACTATCGCTTGGGGCCGATTACGCTGTCGAGGTATTCCACGTCCTTGCGCTTGGAGATGGCGATGTTTAATTTATTGGCAACCGTCCAGCGTAGGCCGAGGCGGTCACAGGTTTCGCAAAACAGGCGGCGAATATCGTCTGACGTGTTCGTGAAGAAGTAACGCGGATAGTTTTTACCGTTGACAATGTTCTGTGAACGAGAACCATCGGAGTGATACAACCCACGAAACAAGTCCAGCGGGTGTGCGTCTACAATCTTCTGCTGCCAGGCTTCCAAGTTGATGGGACGCAGATGCTTGGGGCCAATCCCAGATTGAGGAAACAGAGTCGGCAGATGTTTATAGTTCGTGGAGACATCCACGTAACCGTCTTCGGGGGTCAGCACCAGCGAGACTTTGTTTTGGGGAAGGATGAGCGCTATTGTTTGCTGGCAGGCTTCAATGATTTCGGGATATTTCTGGTCGAGACTGATTCGCAAACGATAGCTGCGCTGATTCTTATTCAGCACAATGCTGCCATCACCCAGGTATAAACCAAGCAGATAGGCATAGGCCTGTTGTGCGTTCGTTTCATATTGAATGCGTGAGAGTACCACTTCTGCCGTCGATTTTGACGCACGTTCCCGCTGGGCTTCCAGACCTGCCAAACTCTGGTAGCGTCGGATACAGTCACCCACAGTCCCACGCGGAATGCCAGTGATGCGTTCGATGTCTAACGTGGGTCTGCCCGTCTTCCCACAGTCGCAGAATGCGCTGATATTCCTCGTAGGTTCGCATAAGGGTTATCGCTTGGGGCCGATTACGCTGTCGAGGTATTCCACGTCCTTGCGCCTGGAAACAAATACGCCTGCTGCTGTATGTGTTTCCTTACGATATGACCATTCCAAACCGAGGCGCGTACACACGTAACAGAAAAGCTGGATGATGTCGTTTGATTTGTTGGAGAACTGATAGCGGGGGTAATCCTTGCCATTGACGATGTTACTGAAACGGCTGCCGTCCGAATGATACAAACCGCGAAAGACTTCAAGAGGGTAAGCATCGACGATCTGAAGTTGCCATTCTTCTAACGCAATGGTGCGTTGATGTTTGCGGCTGCCATGTGCATGTTGCGGAAAGAGAGTCGGCCAGTGTTTATAATAGCAAGCGACGTAAGTACAGCCTTTGCCCTGTACGTGACCGACAATGTTATCAGGCAGTATCGTCGCAATCGCCTTTGTGCAGGAGTCAATAATCCCCGGATAGCGATCATCAAGGGCAATGCGGATCCGATACGAACGACCATTCTTCTGCAAATTGATGTATCCATCACCGAGATATAATCCCAGCAGATAGGCGTAGGCCTGCTTGACCGTCGGATTTTCTTTGATTGCAGTCAGTACAAGATCAGGGGTGGATTTAGAGGCGCGTTCCTGTTGTGCTTCCAGCCCTGCTAAATTTTCATAGCGCTGGATGCAGTCAATAATCGTGCGGCGGGGAATATCTGTAATTCTTGCGATACCTTTTTTGGTGTGTCCCTGTTCCCAGAGAGTGAGGATTCGTTGATATTCTTCGTAGGTTCTCATGTGGTCTTCAACGCTTCAATTGACAGGTTGAACACCATTCTATATCATGCCTTGCATAGGAAACAAAAAAGCCAGGTGAGAGACCTGACTTCTTGTACCGGTGGTGGGATTCGAACCCACATGTCCGCAAGGGACAATCGTTTTTGAGACGATTCTGTAAACCGGTTCCAGCACACCGGCAATTTTACCTTAATGCTTTGTTGAAGTGGCGAACCTGGATGACATCATAAAACGAATTAGCGCGGTTGTCAATGGCTGTCCATGACGATGAACTTACCCTGATTCAAGCAGCACAGCGCGGCGATGTGAACGCCTTTAACGCGCTGGTGCTTCAACATCAAGACGCGGTGTATACGGCGGCCTATCGCATCCTCGGCGATCCTGACTCGGCGGCGGATGTGGCGCAGGACGCCTTCATCAACGCCCACCGCAAGCTGGATACCTATCGCGGCGGGGTGTTCCGCGCCTGGCTGCTGCGGATTGCCTCGAACCTGGCCTATGACGCGCTGCGCTATGACTAGCGCCGCCCGGCCACCCATCTCGATGATCTGCCCGGCGGTGAAAGCGACGATGGCCCACCGCTGCCCGACAGCGCCGCAACCCCGGAACAGGTGGTCGCACAGCACGAACTCCAGAAGGCCATTCAGGACTGCATCAGCAGCTTGCAGGCCGATCAGCGCCTGGTGCTGGTCATGAGCGATGTGGAAGGCTTCAGCTATCAGGAAATTGCGGATAGCAGCGGTGCACAGCTTGGCACCGTCAAAAGCCGACTGAGCCGCGCCCGTGCCTCGGTGCGGCAGTGCTTGCAGGCCTTCCAGGAACTTTTACCCGCTGAATTTCGTCTTGCTCATGATGATTGAAGGATTTGGATGCGTGGGGGCATTCATGGCACTTCGCGTATTCACGCTGGGTGGGCACTCCCGCGCACGATGATTTTGACCCAACTCTGATGAATGTAGTCTGTGTGATGTGATGTCCATCGAACCGAATTTGACCGACCAGGATTATGAACTTCTTTCCGCCTATCTCGACGGGGTGCTGGAAGAAGATGAACGGCAAAGGCTGGAAGCTCGCCTCGCGGCAGAGCCAGTCTTGCGCCGCGAATTGGCCGCGCTTCGGCAGACGGTGGCGCTCATCAATCAACTGCCGACGCTCAAAGCGCCGCGCAATTTCACGCTGCCTGTGACGGTGACGGAAACAAAGAGCGATATCAACGGCGGGAGCAGCACACAGCCCATACTGCAAGTGCTGCCCCCTGTTCAGCGCAGCGCACCCATCCGAGTCAACCCCGCGATCTCGATTCTGAGTGCGGCGGCGGCCGTGCTTGTCGTGTTCGCGCTGATCGGTCTGCTGCTGAGCGCGACGAATACCCGTAACGATGAACCTGCGAATGTCTCGAACGTGGCTGCTGCGCCGACTGCGATAACTGAACCTACGCTGATGGATACCTTCTCGGCAGCAGCGGAGACGACAGACGACGATGCGGTAGTGGCCGAAGAAGAGGGTGCAGATGAAGCAGAAGCGGCGGCAGCTTCGGAACTCAGTGTGGGAACACCACCCGCCACACCGACTCTGGAGGTCGCCTTCACCAACAGCGGCGAACTTTCCACCGCTGAACGGCTGACGGCGGTTGCGATTCCATTGACGGAACAGGCGCAGCAGGCGACCGCCGATGCCTACCAAATACTGCTGCTGACCGACCCCGCCGCCGCACCCCCGGCACCACCCGGTACGCCACTGCCTTTTAATGCGCCGTCAAACGCGCCGTTTGGACAGGGGGCTGGCGGAGCCGGGCAGGGTGGAGGCGGCAACGGTCAGGCGGAGGAAGAATTTTTCGGGGACGCGATTACCCTGACGCCGATGGGGACTCTTCCGGTCGAGGCCGGGGTAATGCAGGCGCCGATCATACAGGCCACACCCCTCCCCAGTGGTCTTCCGCTGGACAGTGCTTCACAGGTCGCGGGCGGCGTTCCCACTGCTTCGGCCTTCGCGTTCGCAGTACCGACAATGACAGCCGCGCCCGAAACCGCTCGTTCGGCGGAAGTGGCAGAGGCCGATGCGCCTGAAGCAGCCAGTCAGCCACAGATGCAGGCCGCGCCCTACCAGGCAGATGCACCGTTTGCTGCGCCGGAATCTGTACAGCGTACGCTGCCCTTGTTGCAGCTTATCGCCGACCGTGTGCTGCTGATCGTCAGGCTGTCGCTGGGACTGCTCGAATCTGCCCGGTAAGGAACATGGCTGAGCGCATCGCCAACTTCTGTCCAATTTGCGGTGAGTCTACTATACAGGCTGAGCGGTTCGGACGGCTGCGTCCGGTCTGCCCGGCCTGTGGGCATGTCGTCTTCTTTGATCCGAAAGTCGCGGTGGTCGCCTTTGTCCTGCGTGAGGGGTGTGTCCTGCTCATTCAGCGCAGCAGTGACGTAAGCGGCGCGGGCAAATGGGCACTGCCGGGCGGCTATGTGGAAGCGGATGAAGACCCGCGCGAGGCCATCCAGCGCGAAATGCTGGAAGAAACCGGGCTGCATGTCGAAATCGGCCCGGTGCTGGACGTGTTTTATGGCAGCACCGAGGGCGGCACAATCACGATTGCCTATACCGCCCATGTTAGAGATGGTGTCCTTACCCCCGGCGATGATGCCGCTGCGGTCGGCTGGTTCGCCCCTGATGCGCTGCCGGAACTGGTTTTCCTTTCGACCGAAACACTGGTCGCGCGGTGGATAACCGGGAACCCGCTTTATGAATAAATCCGTTGGGATTAATGATTGCTTGTACGGGCGACGTGCCCGTCGCCCCTGCGATTATATCGATTTGTTCTGTTTGACCTGTTAGTCCTCGTCGTCCTCAAGTTCCCCGGTCATCTCGGCCAGTTTCCGTTTCAGATCACGAATCGTGGTCGGGTTTTGTTCAGACGTAAACTGGGCATCCAGGTCTTTAATCAACTCGCGCAGATAGGCGTTCAACTGTTTGACCAGCATCAGCGTCGTGCTGAAGTGCAAGCTGTCGCTGGCGTCCTCCGGAAGTTCCAGCACCAGCCCCTGCGTGATGTACACATCGTCGGGCAAAAGCTGCGCGATGCTGGCCTGCAAGCCGCGATAGCTGCGCGCACTGACGCCGCCCGTCCCGCGCTGGATGCTCCAGTTCAGGCTGCGCTCCATTGAATCGGCTAAAGCTGCCAGCGCTGCCCGTAACTGCTTCAGTTTGCGATAACTCTGCTCATTCATGATTCTTCCTCCGGCCAAAAGCGATGTTTAAGGTTGAAAGGGTGTCGGGGCTGAGCAGCCCCTTGAGCGCCCGTCGTGCGTAATGCAGGCGCGATTTTACAGTGCCGACGCTGGTGTTCATCATCAAGGCGATTTCCGCCTGACTGAATTCCTCCTCATAGAACAGGATCATCGTCTGGCGGTGCGGCTCTGGCAGGCGGTCGATGGCCTGCTGCACTTCCTTATAAAGCGCCATCCATTCCGCGTCGTCGTCGAGTGCCTCGCGTTCACTGACCTGCGCCCGGTCGATCTCCTCCTCATCCATCTGCATGGTAGGGCGGCGCTGCTGACGGCGCAGTTCTTCATAGCAGAAATTACGTGCCACACCGAACGCATAGGGGCGAATGTTTTCAATCGGTTTGATGCGGTGCAGGTTGTGGTAAAGCGCGATGGACACGTCCTGCATCACATCGTCCACCGCCTCGGCGTGACCAATCAGCCGCCTGACGAAACGGCGCAGCAGCGGCTCCAACACCTGCCAGAGTTCCTGGTAAGCCTCATGGTCGCCGGAAGCCACGATCTGCAAAAAGTCGTCGTTGTACGCCAACGCTGCCACGCCCGTTCGTCCTGTGTACGGTTCACATCCTCTACTTGGGGTTCCCCTCCGCAAAGGTTCAAAACTGGTCGTGGGCAGTTTCTCTGCGCAGTTTTTCAGGGAGAAGGCACCGATTTTTCCGGGACGGGCTGCGCGACCGGGACTTCGATAGGCGCGGGAGTCCAGGTGCGGCTCATCAGCGAAAAGCCGACCGCGGCCAGCAGCGCCGTGATTGCGCCCGCGTACCAGATCGCCGACGGCGCAATCGCATCGCTCAGAATGCCGCCGAGCATGGGGCCGATTCCGGTGCCGAGGGTGAACGTCATCGTATACAGCCCCATATAGCGGGCGCGCATGGCAGCCGGGGCGATATTGGCGACCAGCGCGGTTGAGGTGGGCGAGACGATCAGCTCACCAACGGTCATCACGATCATGGCAAGGATGAAGTGGTTGACGGTCGAGGACAGCGCAAAGCCGCTCAGCCCGACGACATAAAACAGCGAACCGAACGTCAGCACCGGGAAGGGGGGATAGCGCCGGGTAATGCGCGTTACGGTGTATTGCAGCAGTACGACCATGATGGCATTGACCGCCAGAATTCGCCCGTACTGGTCTTCGAGGATGCCATACTGTTCCTTCGTATAGACCGACAGCAGATTGAACACCAGCGCGATGGCGATTTCCAGGAGGAGGAACACGCTAATATAGGTCATGAACGGGCGGTCGCGCAGCACCGTCGCATAGCCGCCGCTCTGCTGCTGTGCGTCATCCTTCTGCGGCAGCGTTTCGGGGATGAGCAGCGCCATCGGCAGCACAAGCGCGATGTTGATAAAGGCGGTTGTGGTATAGGCAAACAGGTTCGACTGCACGATCAGCAGGCCGCCGACCGCCGGGCCAACCGCAATCGCCAGATTGGAGATCACGCGGATGAGGGCATAGGCATCCGTGCGCTGTTCCGGCGCGACCAGATCGGCCACCATCGCGTTGGTGCCGACGTAAAACACGGGATGCAGAATGCCATACACCGCAATCAGCACCGCCCACTGCCACAGGGTCGTCGCCTGGCTCATGACCAGCAGCACGCCGCTGAACACGACCATCCCGCCCAGCATCGCGCGTTTTCGCCCAAAGCGATCCATTACCGCGCTGATGGTCGAGGTGCCAATGAGACTCGCGGCGGCCTGAATGCTCAATAAGACGCTGATGCTGGAAAGGGGTGCGCCGGTCTGCTCACGGATGAAGACGGTGATAAACGGCCAGATGAGCGACGCCCCGATGCGGTTGAAGAAAAAACACGCGCTCAGAATCAGGAACGCGCGTGGATAGACAGCAGCTTTTTGAAACAAGGCAGAATCCTAGTACCGAGTGGTAGGTGAGTACCGAGTAGAAAGTGATGAGTAGAAGCTATTTCAACATTGACATTGCGGTAAGGGCGACGCGCATCACCCGTACAACGACCAGTTTTGAAATAAGTTGTAGCGTAATAAGCAGTACGCGAAAAGGTAAAGATTATGGTCTTCAATCTGGCAGCAAAAAAATCACGCAGGGACACGGTCTGCCGTGCCCTTGCAGATTTTACAAGACATGAATACCGCAATCGGGTGTTTTTACGGGCGACCCGACGACGTATTGCTTACCGTTCGCTGCTTACTGCCCCAACGCTTTGCACCGCCACGCGCATCCGCTCCAGCGCTTCGGTCAGCATCGGGCGTGGGCAGCCGAAGTTCAGCCGCGCGAAACCGACCCCCGCCGTCCCGAACACCCCGCCTGCGTTCAGCGCGACCCTGGCATTCTTGAGGAAGAACGGCTCGATCCAGCCGCCGAACACCAACTCAGTCGATTCAGGCAGGGTGCGGCAGTCCAGCCAGGAGAGATAGGTGCCTTCTGGTGAAGTGACGGCCATCCCTGGCAAAAACTCGGCCACGTAGTCGCTGACGTAATCCCGGTTGGCGGTCAGGTAGGGCAGGAGTGACTTCAGCCACGCATCGCCTTCTTCATAAGCTGCCAGCGCTGCCGCAAAGCCCATGATGTTAACGTGCGGCACCATCAGACCACGCGCCTTGTTGAACTGGGCACGGAGGTCGGGATTCTGGATGATGGCGAAGGAACAGCCCAGGCCGGGAATGTTGAACGTTTTGCTCGGTGCCATGAGCGTCAAGGTGCGGGCGGCGATCTCCGGCGAGAGCGAGGCCAGCGGGATGTGCTGCGCCTCGCCCATCAGCAGATCGCAGTGGATTTCGTCCGACACCATGATGACATCGTGCTTGAGGCAAATGTCGGCCATGCGCGTCAGTTCATCTCGCGTCCACACGCGCCCGATGGGGTTATGCGGGCTGCACAGCGCGAAGACTCTGGTGCGCTCGTTGATGGCGTTCTCGAAGGCGTTGAAGTCGATCTCGTAGCGAAGCTGGCTGTCGCTGCGAACGGGAACCAGATCGACGGTGTTGGCGATCTGCCCATGATCGGGCGGAATCATCAGGAAGGGCGGGTAGACCGGCGTCTGCATGAGCACGTTATCGCCCGTCTGCCCATACGCCCGCACGGCCACATTCAATGCCGCGACCACGCCGGGGATAAACACGATGTCTTCCGGGCTGATCTGCCAGTTGTAGAGCCGCGCCATCCGCTCGACCAGTACCGCTTTAAGGCGTTCGGGTTCGCTGCTGTAGCCGAAGACGCCATGTGCCGCCCGTGTCTGAATAGCCTTCACAATCGCTTCCGGCGAGGCAAAGTCCATATCCGCCACCCACATGGGCAGCACGTCGGCCTCGAACATATCCCACTTGGCACAGTCCGTCCCGCGCCGCTCGATGGGGGTGTCAAAATTGAAATGATTAAACATCTATTTTCCCTTTAGCTTTCAGAGGGTGGAACAATTTTTTCTAATTCACCAATGAGATCAGGTATTGATTTGGTCACGGTAGACCAGACAAGATCACGATCTATATCAAAATAGTCATGCACCAGGACATGACGCATTCCGATAATTTTTGACCAGGGAATTTGTGGCTGTTCATCACGACTCTCTTTCGAGATTTTGAAAGCGGCCTCTCCAATAATCTGTATAGCATGAACCAGTGCAAAGGTCAGTTTAAGGTCATTGTCTAATGATGCACGACTTTCACCTGCCGCGAACATGGCAACAGTGTGTGCTGCTTCCAACATATGCCGCAGCCGTATCAGATCATCCTCTTTCATAGATGACCCTTGCTTTGGATAATACATCATCTCGAAAATGCGGACTAAGAAAAGCAGAGGTTTTTAGATCGACTTCACGCCCAAACATCTCTGATAATTCAACCTGTATGCCCCCCATGTCAAACAACGTAACTTCGGCATTCGGCTCGAACTCAATCAGGATATCGATGTCGCTGTCAGATCGAAAATCATCTCTTAGGACTGAGCCAAACAGTGAGAGCTTACGAATAGGATATTTTTCGCAAAGTTGGGCGAGGTTTATCTCCTCAAAGGTTTCCTCGTCGTTTATCTTGTTGTGCATTCGGTTTTTCCAACTTTCGCCAGAGATGAATCAATAGCTGGACTTTATCCATTTTTGGTCAGAAGAGGTGGGTGATTAAGGTTCGCTTTCCTCCGCCACACGTTGAAACGTGCGGCTCCAAGCTGCCAAGCGCACTAAAGGCGCTGGAAGGATGAGCTTTGACGATCTCTTCCAGTCCCTTAAGTGGACTTGTCTTTTCGGCAGCCGGATGCTTTAGCATCTGGCGGAAAACACAGATTGTAATTGGATAAAATCGAGCATAGGAGACCCATCCTTCTATTCCAAGAAAGACAAAATCACATTTCGATGCTGCATCCCCCTACAGTAGTTTCCCCTGGGCAGGGGAGTCGCTGGCCGCCGGAATGCCCGGCATCACCTTTCTGCTGCGGGCTTCTTCCAGAAGCTCCCGTGCGCTCACCTTGCCCGATTCGCCTGATGCGCCCAGCATGTCGGCCAATTCCTGAATGCGCTCGGTTTCGTCGTCCAGCGGGCGCACCTGGGTAGTCGTGCGGTCTTTGCCTTGCAGCTTGCGGACGTGGAAATGGCGGTCAGCAAACCCGGCCAACTGCGGCAGATGCGTTACGACCAATACCTGATGGCTGCGCGTTAGCGACCACAGCTTTTCGCCCACGACGCTGCCCACGCGCCCGCCGATGCCCTGATCGACTTCATCGAAAATCAGGGTCGGGGTACGGTCGGCCTGCGACAGCACACGCTTGATCGAGAGCATAATCCGCGCCGCTTCACCGCCGGAGGCCACCTTCGCCAGCGGGCGCAGCGGTTCGCCGGGGTTGGCGCTCATGAGAAATTCGACTTCGTCGATCCCGGTCGCGTCGAAGGCCACGCGGCGGCTGCCCACATACGCGCCATTGGGGTCATCATGCCAGTTGAGCGCGACTTCAAACTGCGTGCGCTCCATGCGCAGGTCCTTCAATTCCTGCACCACGCGCTTGGAAAGCTGCGAGCCGATGCTGCGCCGCACCTTGCTGATGTTCTGCCCAAGTTCCCCGATCTGCTTGAGGAACATGGTTTCCTTTTCGCGCAGTTCTTCCAGCCGTTCCTCGCTGTGCTCGATGTTGTTCAGTTCGGTGCGGGCGGTTTCGGCATGGTCGAGGATGAGTTCGATGGTCACGCCATAGCGACGTTTAAGCTTGTTGATCAGTTCCAGCCGTTCCTCAATGTCGTTGATACGTTCCGGGTCGAATTCGATCTCGTCCCCATAGCGCACCATCTCCAGCGCCAGTTCCTGTGCCTGGGCGCTGATACTGTCGGCCAGTTCGGCATATTCGCTCAGGTCATCGTCAATCGCAGCCAGCTTATTGAGCAGCACGGCCACACGCTGGAGCTGATCGACCGCGCCGTCCTGCGTACCCCGGTCATCACCGCTTAGCAGGGCAGCCGCTTCGATGGACAGGGTGGCAAGCTGTTCGCTGTTGGAAAGGCGGATGCGCTCGGCCTTGAGTTCATCGTCCTCGCCGGGGCGCAGTTCCGCCGCGTCGATCTCTTCGACATCACGGCGCAGTTGTTCGGCGCGGCGCTGCAAAGCGGCCTCGTCTTCCATCAGCACACGCATTTCACGACGCACTTCCTGAAGATGCGCCACAACCGTCGCCAGCGCCTCGCGGATTTCGAGCAGATCGGCGTAGCGGTCGAGCAGGTCGATATGCGCGGAGGACTTGAGCAGCGAGAAATGATCGCTCTGGCCGTGAATGTCGATCAGCGCCTCGCCCACCTCGCGCAGCACCTCCTGGTTGACGGTGAAGCCGTTGATGCGGGCGGTCGAACGCCCGTTGTTGCGCATTTCCCGCGTGAGGGTGATAAAGCGGGAGGAGTCATCACTTTCCAGTTCCTCGCGCAGCAGAATAGGGTGAACGCGGTGGAAGGTGGCTTCATCCAGCGCGAAGACGCCTTCGATCAGCGCCTTCTCCGCGCCAGCGCGCACCATCGCCGGGTCGCTTTTGCCGCCCAGCAGCAGTTCCACCGCGTCGATAATAATGGATTTGCCCGCCCCGGTTTCACCCGTAATGACGTTAAACCCACTAGCAAATTCAAGTTCAAGATGATCGATGATGGCAAAATTTCGGATGCGGATTTCTTCTAGCATCACAATTTCATCCGGCTATAGACCGCGAAGGCGGCCAGTCCGACAAAAAGATATAACCCTATAGAGAAGTTAAAGCTGAGCAACTGCTCAATGATATAGTCACCAGCGGACGGCACAGCCAGCATTTCACGAATGGCGCTGGCTTCGGCGGCGGGCATCTGATCCAGCATTCGGTTAATCTCGGCTTCGTCACTGGTGCCGAAGATTTCCATATAGAAATCATTCACCGAGCCGTAAAATTCCTGATATTCGCCGTAAAGCTGAATAGCTACGCCGATCAGTGCGCCAATGATGAACATCGCCGCGCCGATCTGCCCGCTGTAGCGCCCCCGCCGTTTCTTGACCGCCCGCAGCGCCACTTCCGCCACCACGCCGCCGACCGGGAATGCCAGAATGATGGCAAGGAACAGGAAGCCCCCGGTCGCGTTCATGATCGCGCCTGCTACCGCCCCCAGAACGGCGCAGATCGCACCGCCAATCAGATAGTCACTGGACGTGCCTGTAAAAAATTTGTTATCCACCTGCCGAACACACTCCCGACAGCGGTAGCCGACAGGGGTGGAAACGGCGCACTTAGCGCACATATAGCGTTCACAGCGATTGCAGCGCAGTTCGGTTTCAACATCGGTGTGAACAGCGCAGTGATGAATTTCTTCGTCGATGGTGGGTGCTTGTTGAGACATGCAGGGTCGGGTTCCCGGAACTTGTTGACAGGTTAGACTCTTATTCTAATCGCCTTATATATAGAACACGGTTAGAAGGTGTGAATTTTTATGAATGCTGATGATGATTGTCGGAAACGGTGGTGTTGGAGTGTCCGTTGGGTGGCGGTGCTGTACCCGGTCGTGAGACACGCGGTTCGAGACGGTCAAGCAGGGAGCGGTAGAAATAATTGCGCGACCGCAGCCGGGCAAATCGGCTGGAATATTCGCTGCCCTGAATGCAGATGCGTTCGTCTTCGCCCAGCGAATGCAGCACCGCACCATCTGCCGAAATCATGATCTCATTGCGGTTGGTCGCCGCCGCTCGTACTTCGACCTGTGCGCCTTCTGCCAGCACAATCGGACGATCCATGCTCAGGTGCGGCGCTGCCGGGACGATCAGAATATTGCCCAGTTCCGGCGGCAGAATCGGCCCGCCGAGCGCGAGGGCATAGGCTGTCGAACCCGTCGCGGTGGAAACCACCAGCGCATCGGCATTGTACGTCGTCGCCCAGTCGCTGTCGATATACGTATCCAACTGAATCATCCGCCCGATCACACTGCCGCTGATGACGATGTCGTTCAGCGCTTCACCGCTGACGACGGTCGTCTCTCCCCGCTTTACATCCACCCGGAGCATCATGCGCGTTTCAATCCAGAACTCTCCACGCAGCACCGCTTCTACATACGGCTCCCAAGTGTCCGGCTGGCTGATCTCGGTCAAAAAGCCAAGCTGACCCATGTTGATGCCCAGCACAGGAATCCCATATGGCGCACAGGCCCTTGCCGCCCGCAGCATTGCGCCGTCCCCGCCGATGGCGATCACCAGATCAGCACAGCGCACATCCTCAATGACTTCGTTTCCCTGCCACTCGGTATACATCCACGTCCGAACCGGGTAGCGCTTCAGGCCTTCAATGATGCGGTCGGCCACCGGGAACGTCTGGGGGCGCAGCGGATGCGCCAGCACACCAATGCAGGTCACTGCCGGGTTTTGTTCGCTCAACGGGTTCTGTCCTTACACCATACGTCTCACGTTCAAGTCTACCCGCGCATCCTGCCGATTGCTACCATCCATCCGGGTAATGCTTAGTCGCCAAGAATATCTTACCATTCGCGGGAATTCCAGCACAGATGTTCTTTTCCAACCATAGCACAAAATCGACTCAACGCGCTTTCAGAAACGATTAACTTCTGGTTAATTTATTATTTTTTATTAAAGCGATAGCAAACGACTTTTAAAGCTTTATCCCCGTTTTGTTAACAGTGCATGGCTAACATCCCGCAATGAATGTGCATAGGGCACATGAAACACCCTCAAACCTATTTTCAAGGAGAGAGAACATGTTGAAAGCTCGTATTCTTACTCTGGTGGCGGTGGTTCTGCTCACCGTTGCCGCGCTGGGTGGCGTTGTCGCCGCGCAGGACGGCACCATCGTCGATATCGCCGCTGGTGATGAAAACTTCAGCACCCTGGTTTCGCTGGTTCAGGCGGCTGGCCTGGCCGATGTCCTGGCTGGTGAAGGTCCCTTCACCGTTTTCGCCCCCACCAACGAAGCCTTCGCCGAACTGCCCCAGTTCGTCGTGGACTATCTGGGCGCGAACCCCGAACTGCTGACCCGCGTCCTGACCTATCATGTGGTTTCCGGTGCGGTCACCTCTGACCAGATCACCGAGAGCATGATGGCCGACTCGATGGAAATGGGCGCGGTTGGCGCGGACATGATGGGCAGCCAGCTCAACATCCAGGTCACCGAAGAAGGCATCAAGGTTGACAATGCCAACGTTGTGACCCCCGACATCACCGCCAGCAACGGCGTGATCCATGTCATCGACGAAGTGCTCATCCCCCCGATTGAACTGCCCGAAGTGGACGTGCTGTCTGTGCAGCCCGATGCCATCATCGTCGCTGGCAGCTCTACCGTCTTCCCGGTGGCGCGCCGCCTGGCCGACCTTTTCGTGGGTGAAGGTTTCTCTGGCGATCTCCCGGTGGAAAGCATCGGCTCTGGCGCGGGTTTAGAACGCTTCTGCGTGAATGCGGAAACCGACATCGCCACCGCCAGCCGCCCGATCAACGAAGAAGAAACCGAAGCCTGCCTCGCCAATGGCCGCACCCCCGCCGAATTCTATATCGGTATTGACGCGCTGGTGATCGCCGTCAGCACCGAAAACGACTTCGTGGACAGCCTGACCATCGAACAACTGGCGCAGGTCTTCACTGGCGCTGGCGCGACCTGGGCCGACATCAACCCCGACTGGCCCGCCGAACCCATCCAGATCTTCAGCCCCGGCAGCGACAGCGGTACGTATGACTACTTCGTGGAAGAAATCTTCGACGAAGACGAAACCTTCATCCAGAACAGCGGTGCGCAGTTCAGCGAAGACGACAATGTGCTGGTGCAGGGCGTGGAAAGCAGCCCCTTCGCCATCGGCTACTTCGGTTTCGCTTACTATCAGGAAAACCAGGACCGCCTGCGCGCCATCCCGGTTGAAGGCATCACCCCCAGCGAAGAAACCGGCACCACCGGCGAATACCCGCTGAGCCGCCCGCTGTTCATCTACAGCGCACCGGAAGTCATGCAGGAAAAGCCCCAGGTAGCCGCGTTCATCAACTTCTTCCTGAACAACGTTGCTGACCAGCTCGGCACCGGCGCGGATCAGATTGGTTACATCCCGACCAACGAATACATCCAGCGCCGCGACGCCCTGACCTGGCTGGCCGCCACCAACTTCGACCTGAGCCAGTAAGTTTCACCCTTTGCAACAGCGGGGAGAGGTCGCGTCCTGAAGGGCGCACCCTCTCCCATTTTGGTTAAACTTCTTATCACAAAGTTAAAGTAAATTTAATGCAAATATCCCTGCTTTTCCTCAAGGGAATACGTTACACTATCCATCGCAAAGCAAACGCATAAACCACCCCCATGTCCACCAACCACACCTGCCATCATTAAGAAAGGAACTTTATGGAAGGCGACATCCTGCAAAGTCAGCCAGGTTCGGCACATCTTACGGCTGCTGACCGCGCTGCCAGCCGTTCCGGGCGCTCCGCGTCTCTGGAAAAACGCCCACGCCCTGGTGAGTCCATCATCAACGCCATCCTGTTTTTCTGCGGCATTGTCTCGGTCTTTACGACCATCGGCATCGTGCTTGTGCTGGGTACAGAGGCGGCAGCTTTCTTCACAACGACGGAGTGGTTGAATTCCAACAAGCGGGTTGCAGTCGCGATGGCTGCTGAAGATACCACGCTGGTCGCGCTTCGCAGCGGCGCAACGGTGGAAGCGGGGGATCAGATTCGGCTGGGGCAGGCGGATGACGCGGAAGTGGTGCGCGTCGTCAGCGTGGCAGATGACCCCGCCAACGAAGAACAGCTTATTCTGGAAGTCGAACGCGGCATCCGGGGCACTACGCCCGTCGTGCACGCCGAACGCACCGGGCTGTTTATCGGCGAAAATGTGAATATCTTCCGCTTCCTGACGGAAACCCAGTGGGCACCGCAGATCGGCGCATTCGGCATTCTGCCGCTGGTCGGCGCGACGCTTATTACCAGTGCGATTGCGCTGCTCGTCTCGGTGCCGATTGGCCTGGGCGCGGCCATTTACCTGAGCGAATATGCCACCCGCCGCGCACGCTCCTTCCTCAAGCCGATGATCGAAATTCTCGCAGGGGTGCCGACGGTTGTGTATGGCTACTTCGCGCTGACGTTTATGACCCCGCTGCTGCGCGCCATCTTCGGCCCACAGGTGCAGGTGTATAACATGCTGTCGGCAGGTCTGGTCATGGGCATCATGATTATCCCGACCATCGCTTCCATCAGTGAAGACGCGCTGAACGCCGTGCCGCGTTCACTGCGCGATGCCTCCTATGGGCTGGGCGCGACCCGGCTTGAAACCAGCTTCCGCGTGGTGGTGCCCTCGGCGCTGTCGGGCGTGATGGCCGCCTTCATCCTGGGTATGTCCCGTGCGGTTGGCGAGACGATGATCGTGCTGATCGCTTCCGGCGCTGGCCCCAACCTGACCGCGAATCCGTTCGAGGGGGCGGAGACGATGGCCGGCCATATTGCCCGTATCAGCACGGGCGACATCAGCCGGGGGTCGATTGACTACAACAGTATTTTCGCGGTCGGTCTGACGCTGTTTATCATTACGCTGATTCTGAACCTCATCAGTGACTATATCACCCGTCGTTTCCGCGAGGCGTACTCATGAGCGCACAAACCAATCGCCTTCCCAACGAGCAGGAATTCCAGCGTGGGCTGCGTTCGCGCCAGGCGCGGGGCACCCTGTGGTCGCGGCTGTTCTTCGCTGCGAACTTCTTCGGCCTGTTCATGCTGATTATCCTGGTGCTGCACATCCTCAATCAGTCCTTCGGTCTGGTGATTATTCGCAACAACGTGGAGCCTGCCACGCTGTCGGAAACGCCGCTGGAAGACCTGAACCGTGAGCAGTTGGCGCGTATTCTTGTTAGTAATCTGGGCAACGCGAGCAGGGCGATTTTACGTGACTCCCTGAGCATCGTCCCGGTCGAGCAGTTCACCACGGTGCCGCTCGATGAGGCACTGGGCGATGCGGTGCTTCCGCCAGGGGCGCGCAGCCAGACAATCGGCCAGGTGGATAACGAAATTCTGATTTCCATTCTGGCAGCGAACTTCTCGCAGGATGATCTGTATGCATTCGTGGTTGACCGCATTGTTCAGCCACGTGTTGAACGCAGTTGGCGTCTGCTGGATTCGATTTTCAGCCGCAGCGAAATCGAAGCGGTTGCCGCCACCGAAGAGTTTGCCAACGACCGCCTGGAATTCCGTGCGTGGCTCAATCTGGACTTTATCACCAGTTCAGCGTCCAGTTCCGCCACTACGACAGGGCTGCGCACGGCACTGCTCGGTTCGTTCTGGATTATCGGCATCACGATTCTGGTCGCATTCCCGCTGGGCGTGGCAGCCGCCATTTATCTGGAAGAATATGCCACCGATAACTGGGTCAACCGCCTTATCGAGATCAACCTGCGCAACCTGGCCGCGGTGCCTTCCATCATCTATGGGATGCTCGGCCTGGCGGTGTTCGTGCGTATTCTGGTATATCTGACGAGTGGGCGCTTTACCGGGTTAAACGATACGAACGGGCGCACGGTGCTTTCCGCCGCCTTTACGCTGGCGCTGCTGATCCTGCCCGTCATCATCGTGAATGCACGTGAGGCCATCCGCGCCGTGCCGCCTTCCATCCGTGAGGCCAGTTTCGGCCTGGGCGCGACGCGCTGGCAGACAGTTTCGCGGCAGGTGCTCCCGGCGGCGGTTCCCGGCATTCTGACGGGCGTGATTCTGGCGATGTCCCGCGCGGTGGGCGAAACTGCGCCGCTGATCGTGGTTGGTGCTTCGACCTTCCTCGGCACCGACCCCAACGGGCCGTTCTCCAAGTTCACCGTCGTGCCGATTCAGATTTTCCAGTGGACGTCCGAAGCCCAGCCGGAATTTAAACTGGCAGCGGCGGCAGCCATTATCGTGCTGCTCGTCCTGATGCTTACCCTTAACGCTACCGCCATTATCATCCGCAACCGCTTTAGCAGGAGACTGTTCTAATATGGCGACCGCCACCAAGACCGACTACGCCATCGAAGCCAAGTCCATCAGCGTTTACTATGGCAGCTATCGTGCGGTAAAGGACGTGACGCTGAACGTCCCGCGCAACAAGATTACGGCACTGATCGGCCCGTCGGGCTGCGGCAAGACGACCGTTCTCAAGGCGTTCAACCGCATGAACGACTTCGTTGGTGCGCGCGTGGAAGGCGAAATTCTCTATCGCGGCCAGAATGTCTATGGGTCGAGTGTCGATCCGGTGGAAGTCCGCCGCCGCATCGGTATGGTGTTCCAGAAGCCGAATCCCTTCCCCAAGAGCATCTACGACAACGTGGCCTATGGGCCGCGCCTGCTGGGTGTGAAGAACAAGAGTATGCTGGACGACATTGTCGAGCGCAGCCTCAAGGGTTCCGCCCTGTGGGATGAAGTCAGGAACGACCTGAAGAAATCGGGGCTGGCGCTTTCCGGCGGTCAGCAGCAGCGCCTGTGCATCGCCCGCACGATTGCCGTCGAGCCGGATATTATCCTGATGGACGAACCCTGCTCTGCGCTTGACCCGATCTCCACCCAGCGCATTGAAGAACTGATGCGCGAACTGGAAAACAGTTACACCATCATCATCGTGACGCACAACATGCAGCAGGCCAGCCGCGCCTCGGATTACACCGCCTTCTTCAACATTCGCAAGAATGAAACCGAAGTCGGCAAGGAAAACCGCTGGGGTGAACTGGTCGAATATGGCGACACGCAGGAAATGTTCAACTCGCCCAAGAGCCAGGAAACGGCGGATTATATCTCCGGGCGCTTCGGTTGATTTCGAGCCAATCGCTCTAAGCAATCAGCAGTCAGCCGAAAAGCTGGCTGCTTTTTGTTTGGGAGGCTGTGCGGAGGAAGAGGGACACGGCATGCCATGTCCCTACGAAAAACATCGTGCGTTTTCTTTTTGATTGTAACGCCAATTGCTAAAAGCTAACGGCTAACAACTAACAGCTTCCCTAAATCCCAATCTTGATCGACTCATACGTTTCGGGACGGCGGTCTTCAAACACAGGGATGCGCTGGCGGATTTCGTCCACGCGATCCATCTCGATTTCGGCAGTCAGCAGATTCGGCTCGTCACCGCCTTCGATGATGATCTTGCCCCAGGGATCAACGATCATCGAATGTCCACCGAAGACCGTATCCCCGGTTTGCCCGGCAGCGTTCGTCGCCACGATAAAGCACTGATTTTCAATCGCCCGTGCCTGCAGCAGCACCCGCCAGTGCTCCAGCCGTTCCATAGGCCATTCTGCCGGGATAATCATCATCTTCGTGCCTTCGACGGCGTAACGGCGGAACAGCTCCGGGAAGCGCAGATCGTAGCAGATCGCCAATCCGGTCAGTCCCCAGGGAAGTTCCATGCTCAGCGGGGAGGAACCTGGCTGGAGATACTTGTCTTCGTCCATCAACTGAAACAGATGAATTTTGCGATACACGCCCATCATCCGGCCATTGGGTGCGATGAATGAGGCACTGTTGGCGGCTTCATGACCGCGCTTTTCCAGAATCGAGCCGACGATGCTGATCTTGTTCTGTGTGGCGATGGTCGAAAGCTGGGAGAAAACCCCGCTGTTCAACTGCGCGGCAAATTCCTTTGCCCGGTCGAGCGCGTATCCGGTTGACCATAATTCCGGGAAGACGACCAGGTGTGAGCCACGCCGCGCTGCTTCCGCCGTCCACTTTTCCACCAGGCTGACGTTCTTTTTTACGTCGCCCAAAGCAATGTTCATCTGTGCCAGGCTGATGGTCACTTTAACCACGATGTTGTCCTTTTACGCCAATTTTTTGTGCGAACCTGCGCCTGATTATAACACCGGAAAGGTTTTCTTAAACGTGACGATGGTCGTGCCGCCTTCAACGGCATGATTGATGGCGATAAGACCTCGTAGATTGTGTGTAAATAGGCATACGACTAAAGGATGAGTCGCGTTCGGTCTTACTATGGTTCTGTCAGAACTGCGAACCGGATAGGATAAGGCCAGTGTGTAGAGACACACAGTTGTCTGAAAGAAAATCATCAGGAGTTCCAGATCGTGAAAAACATTACTCGAATTGCGCTGCTGGTCGTCATTTTTGCCCTGAGTGGTTTGAGCGTCGCTCTGGCGCACGAAGGCGAACATGCCGCGCAGCAGGAAACCGCGCAGACCGACGCGCCCGCTGTCACGGTTGACATCACTGCAGAAGGCGTGGTCGCGCCCGCCGAATTCGCCGAGGGCGTGAATGCTGTGACCTTCACCAATAACAGCGAAGCGCCTTCCATGCCCCTGATCGCCCGCCTGAATGAAGGCGAAACGGTCGATTCCTTCATGGGCGCGATGGCGAACGGCCCGATGGCTGCGCTGCCGCTCGTCTCGCTGCTCGGTGGCACCAACATCGAACCCGGCGCTTCCCTCACCATCAATTATGCGCTCCAGCCCGGTGAGTACATCATCGTTGACTTCAATGCCGAAATGCCCGCCCCGGCTACCTTCACTGTCGCTGATGTGGAAGGCGAAGGCGCGGAAGGCCCCGCCGCTGACGTGACCGTCTCGCTGCTGGACTTTGCCTTCTCCATCCCGCTGGAAATCCAGGCTGGTGAAAAGGTGTGGCAGGTGCAGAACCTCGGCAACCAGTGGCACGAAATGGTGATCGCCCGTGTGGATGAAGCGACCGCAATTGGTGACTATCATGACATGCTGAATGCCTACATGACCGCTGAAGACCCCGAAGCCGCGCCGTTTGAAGATGTCGCCTTCTGGGGGCCGGTCAACCAGGGTGAACGCGCCTGGTTCCCGGTGACGCTCGAACCCGGCACCTATGTGGTGATCTGCTTCCTGCCAGACATCATGGGCGAAGGCCACTCGCATTTCCAGATGGGCATGGTGCAGCTTATCAACGTCGTCGAGTAAGCACGAACCACCAGCCGTCGCACTTAAGCGACCGCTGTTACAGGGCAGGCCGGAAGGTCTGCCCTTTTCGATTCCAGACGACGATGAAAGGCTCAGTGCGATACAGCGCTGAAAAGCGCTTGCTTTACATCGGAAGGAGGAAAATGATAGAGTTGGTAAAACAAATGTTCTTCTGTGGGGATGACCATGAACTTTGACGATGTGCGGAAGATAGCTTTTGCGTTCCCCGGTGTGGAGGAACATCTCGTGTTCGGCGGGCCAACGCTGAAAGTGGGCAAGCGCTTTCTGGCCTGCATCGCCAAAATTGACCACGACACGCTGGTTGTGAAAGTCCCCGATCCCTTCGAGCGCGATTTTCTGCTGAGCAGCAACCCGGACGTGTACTACATGCAGGAACACTACGCGACCTTCGATTGTGTGCTGATTCGCATGTCCAAAGCAGACTCAGAGGAAGTGCGCCAGTTGATCGAGAACGCATGGCGGAAATTCGCACCGAAGCGGGTGGTTGCTGCGTATGACGCGCAGGGCTGACGGAAGTCTGCAACGAGAAGCTGCCTGTGCGCGTACTATCCCAAAACAGGAAGAGTGTTCAATGGCAGGGCTGCGCCGATTTTTCACTGAACTGCTTTATGTGCTGCTGACCGGGTACATCCTCGGTTTCTTCTCGGAGTGGATGTTCTGGTCGGGGCAGGTACGCCCGTCCGACCCCGGTGAGTATATCTTCACGTGGCTGGTCTACAGCATCGCCGCCTACCTTTTCCTGCTGACGGTGCGCCTGTTCCATGTCCGCACGTTCTGGAGCCTGTTCCTGGCGGGCGCGGTTTATGGCTGGATGGTGGAGGGCGTCTATGTGCAGACCATGTACGATGATTTCCCCTACAACATCTCCACGACCGGGCTTTCCTGGCACGCGCTGATTTCGGTCTGCCTGGGGTGGGCATTCTTGCGGCAGCAGCTTCGTGCAAGCCTGCGCTCGGCATGGATCGCCTGTGCAGCGTTCGGCGTGTTCTTCGGGTTCTGGTCGATTGGCTGGTGGATTGAAGTGCCACAGGCATCGCTGGGGGCGGTCGCGCTGTATAACGGTGTGCTGGGTGTGCTGCTGATGCTGGCGGTGGCGCTGCTGGAGCGAATCGGAGACGCGGCCTTTACCCTCACGTGGCGCAAGGTGATCGTGGGTGTAATCATCTTCCTCGCGTGGTTCGTGTTTGTGACCGTCCCCACGCAGCCGCTCGCGCTGTTCGTCCTGCCGCCCCTGCTGGGAGTGGTGCTGCTAACGCTAAACCGAAACCGGACACTCGAACCAGCAGCCGATCTGCTGCCCGCTGCTGCGCTGCCACTGAGTCGGCTGGCCTGTGTGCTGCTGATTCCACTGCTTGCTACCGCGATTTATGCGCTGGCAGAGGCCGCCGCTTTCCCCTGGTCAACGCTGCCGTTTGTGTGGATTGTGACGCTGCCCGCAGGGTTCATCCTGCTGGCGCTGAGCCTTTATCGCATCTGGACGCGGCAACGCAGCATCAGCCGCGCACCAGCGTCAATTCCTGCCAGCGGTTGATGATCGTCTCGATGACCTGTCCTTCTTCCAGGTAGGTTGCGTCAATCTCGTGGATGCCTTCCAGCGCCCGCACCGCCCATTCGCGCTTGAGTTCGCCCAGCGCCAGCGCCCGTTCCTGTGGATTGTGAAAGCGCGCCCCCAGGGCAATGTGCAGGCGGTGCAGCATCGCATCCAGACCTATGGAGAGGCACAGCACTGGGCCGGTCTGCCGCAGCCGGGTATAGGCATCGCCATTCAGCAGCGTTCGCCCGCTGACCCGAATCACCGTGCTGCGCCGCAGCATGGCCTCGCTGATGATTTCGGCTTCGATGGACTTCAGGCGCGTCTCGCCGTAGTAGATGCGGATTTCTTCAATGGGAAGCCCCACCCGGTCAGCAATCTGCTGCTCGATGTTGACGAAAGGCAGCCGCAGCCGTTCCGCGATCTGCCGCCCCAGCATCCGCTGATTGGGGCCGATGTAGCCCGTCAGGATGAGGTTCTGGTCAGAGACGGGCAGGTACAGCGCCATCAGGCCTTCCCGTACCACTTATCGAGGATGGCCGGGATTTCCAGCAGCGAGTCCACCACCGCATCCGGCACGACGAGCAGCGAACGATAGCCCTGTGTCTGCTTCTTGCGCCGCAGAATAGCCCGCATCCCCGCGCCCTGTGCGCCCGCGATGTCGGCGATGGGATTGTCGCCGACGAAGACTGTTTCTTCCGGTGTCGTCCCCAGGCAGGCCAGCGCAGTCGCGAAAATATCGGGATGCGGCTTGAGGTAGCCTACGTCCGCCGCAGAGAAGCGGCACTGCGGGAAAAAGTCCAGCAGGCCGTGTGTTTGCAGTTCGGTGTCGCGCAGGATCATCGGCTGGAAAGCATTGGTCACGATGCCGAAACGCAGGCCGCGTTCGCGCAGCTTCGTCAGCGCTTCGACCACGTCGGGGAAGACCTTGGTCCCTGGCACCGCGTCCCACTTGTAGGCCGTCAGATAGGCCTGCTGCTCCACGCGATCCGCCGGGACCCCCATCGCAATTGCGGTTTCACACAGGATGCGTCCCAAATGGGGTGCTTTGAGCGTGTCCCGTGCGGACTGCCAGGCATCGCGGGTGCGCTTGAAATATTCCTGGGTATAGGTTTCCAGGCCGCCGAGGGGGAAGACGCTCTCGCTGATGTAGTCATAGACCCCGCGCAAACGCTGCCCTTCGACGATTTCCCACTGGTCAAAGAAGTGGCCCCAGTCGATCAGCGTATCATCCAGATCAAACAGAATCGCCCGTAACATTACGCCTCAATCAAGTTTGGTAAACATGCAAATTTGTCAAAGATAGTACTTAACCTGAGTTTCGCATAGAGCTTCACAACACATTCCTCACCCCCCGACCCCCTCTCCACTCCGTAGAGAGGGGGAACAGGACAAGTTAGAACGGTTCTTTAAGTCCCCTCTCCATGCAATGGGGAGGGGATTTAGGGGTGGGGTTTGTGCCACAATACCTATCCAAAACTGAGGTTACTTATACTATCCACGACGTTTTGGAGGGGCGGGTTTAAAACCCGCCCTACATACTGGAACTTATTTCAAAAATGCGCATTGTACGGGCGACGCGCACGTCGCCCGTACCGCAAAACGGAATTTCTAACATCAAAGATCAAGGACACGGCATGCCGTGTCCCTACGAAAACACAATCGCACCGACTGCCTTACGAGCGCACCTGCATTTCCGACCGCCAGATGAACAGCGTGTGTTCGATGCCCTTTTCTGCGGTGGGGTAGGTCGGCTTCCAGCCCAGTTCGTCACGCGCTTTGGCGTTGGATGCGGCGGCGGAAAGCTCCAGCAGGGCACTGCTGGTTCTGCCACCCAGCACCCGCGAGAGGAAACCGGGCATCCGCCCCGGCACCTGCAAGCCCATCGACTTGGCAAACTGCGCCAGAAAATCCGCCGGGGACATGGGCTTATCGTCCACGATGTTATAGGTCGTATCCGTCGGTGGGCGATTGACCACCAGACGAACGGCCTGCGCCAGATCGTCAAGATGTACCCAGTTTGCCAGCGTATGGCTTTCGCCCGCAGGGAGCGAACGCCCCGCCCGCAATGTCTCCGCCAGCACTTCGGTATCGGTCAGGCGCGGGCCATAGACAAAGCCTGTGCGCAGAATGCAGGCAGGGATATTCGCTTCCTGTAAGGTGGCGTCCGCATGAAGCGCCGCTTTGAGCAGGGAATTTTCGGTCACAACAGCAGTCGCCGCGTCTTCCGTTAGCAGGGTTGGTGCGGCGTGGCCGTGTCCATGCGCACCGTGCGCGTCATGGCCGCCATGATCGTCGTGTCCCTCATGCGAGTCATGGCCGCTTTCCGTCGCGTAAACAAAAGCATAGCTTAAAGCAACAAGATATTTCGCACCTGCACCCTCGGCGGCGCTGGTGATGGCAATCGCACTTTTCTTAATACGTTCCGGGTCAAGCTGTGAGCGGAACGGGAGGCTGCTGAAGTTGTCGAGATGGACGACGATTTCGGCCTTCGACATCTTCATCATGGCTTTGATTTCGCTGGCGCTGAGCGGGTCAGAGAAGACCGGCAGCCCACCAGCCGCCCGCACTGCAATCGCACCATCCTTGCCATCGGTCATCCCCGTGACTTTATGACCATCCGCCGCAAGCGCCCTGACGACCGCTAATCCCAGAGGCGAAGACGCCCCGGTGACGAATACATTGACTGGCGCACGTTCTTCTGTTCCCACAGTCGCTTCGCTTTCTTATGCCCTGAGCTTTTTCAAACGTAAGGATTATGCCACTATAGAGCACGTTAATCAATGAAGTGGATGCACAGAGAAGGGGTTTTCTCCGCCGCTTGACGGATTGACACACCCGGCCTCCTGATTTACGATGGAACTGGTTTTGGCGAATTTCCCGTGCAGCCCACAGGCCGTTCCCCGAACCCTTATCCACGTTAGCGAAAGAGCCAGCATGTTCCGCACAGGCAGCCCCATCCGCAGCTAGACCGGATTCCGCCGCAACGCTGGTTGCGCACTGCCTATGCGATGCTGAGTGTTGATTTTTCCCTCAGTCTCTAACCCAACTGCATAAGCACAAGGGCGGTAATCCCCGGTGGCGCTTTGGAGTCTCATCGCGTCAACGTCCTGATTCGGGCCTCTATATCGCATCTATACGGTGCCTGAATCTCCATCCCTGCGCCAGTACAACCCTGGCCGTAGGGGCGTAGCGCACTACGCCCGTACCGACTCAGCATTCTCATCTTATTGAGATAGCAGGTCGCAGTTATGGTGTTCTAGAGGAGGAAACCGCTTTATGGCATCCTTATCCGTTACACAAATTTCAAAATTCTACGGCGACGCGCTCATTCTGAATCAGGTGTCGTTTATCCTGAGCACGAGCGAACGGCTCGGTCTGGTCGGCGCGAACGGCGTTGGCAAATCGACGCTGCTCAAGATCATCACAGGCGAGTTAGAAGCTGACGGTGGCGCGGTTCAGCTTGTGCCCGGCGCGGAACTCGGTTATCTGGCGCAGGCGATGCGCCATACGCCGGGGCAAACGCTCGATGATCTGATCGCCGAGTCGCTGCGTCACGTGTATGCGCTTGAAGCCGAAATGCGCGACCTCGAAGCGCAGATGTCGACAGGCGATGACCTGGACGCGGTGATGGTGCGCTACGGCGAGATCAGTGAACAGTTCGAGCGGGCAGGTGGCTATGATCTGGACTACCGCATTGAAATCGTGCTGACCGGGCTGGGGGTCGATCATCTCCAGCGCGACCGCCTCTTTGCCACGCTTTCCGGCGGGGAGAAAGCGCGCGTCGGTCTGGCGCTGCTGCTGCTGCGTGCGCCGGATGTGCTGCTGCTGGATGAGCCGACCAATCATCTGGACGCGGCGCGGCTGGAATGGCTGGAAGGCTATCTGCAGACCTATCGCGGCGCGGTGCTGATCGTCAGCCACGACCGCCAGTTCCTCAACCGAACCGTGACGGCGATTGTCGAAATCGAGGAACACTCGCGGCAGGCAAAACGCTACACCGGGAACTATGATGCGTATGCAGCGGCAAAGCGGCTGGAACGGCGCAAATGGGCGGAAGGCTACGCGGCGCAGCAGGACGAAATCAAAGACCTGCGGCTGCAAATCAAGGAAACCGCCCGCAATAACAACAACTACCGTCCACCCCGCGATGGGGACAAAATCCTCCGCAATCTTCAGAAAGCGACTCATGATAACACCGTCGCCAAACGGATTAGAGCGGTAGAGGAACGCCTCAAGCGTATTCTGGACGACCCGATTCCCCAACCGCCGGACGACCTGCGCTTTACGGCAGATTTCGACCCGCATGTGCTGGAAGGTCGGCTGCCTGTTGTCGTGAGCGGCGTGAGCAAGCAGTACGACGACCGTGTGATTTTGCGCAGCGTGAGCTTTACGCTGAGTGCACACAGCCGGGTCGTCCTGGTGGGACCGAACGGTGCAGGTAAATCCACACTGCTGCGTCTGCTGGTTGGCGAGGAACAGCCCGACAGCGGCGAGATCATGCTCAACCCGGCGGTGCAGATCGGCTATCTCGATCAGGAAGGGCGAGGGCTGAACCCGGCGCACACTGTCTTCGAGGCTTATCGCCAGGGGTTGCCCGGCCACGAACAGCAGTTGATGGCCGTGCTGCTGCGGTCGGGGTTGTTCCGTTACGATGAGATCGACCGGACGGTAGCGCAGCTCAGCCTGGGGCAGCGGCGCAAATTGCAGATCGCGCGGATGATGGCCGGACGCGCCAATCTGCTGGTGCTGGATGAGCCGACCAACTACGTCAGCTTTGATGTGCTGGAATCGCTGGAAGGGGCGCTGCGCGATTTTCCTGGCCCGATTATCGCCGCCAGCCATGACCGCCGCTTTATCGAGCAGTTCGGCGGTGAGGTATGGGAGGTGCGCGGTGGGGAAATTATGGTGCAGCCCGCCGAGGCAGCGCTGGTGCGATAGTGCGGCGACAGATCGGGCAGACATGCGGTCAAATGAACACAATAGAAGGCAACAACGCTTGCTGCAAGTCACGGTTCTGTAGGGGAGGACATGCGGCCTGACGGCCTTAATCCTCCCCCACGATCAATTGCTTATCTTGATAGGCATCGGACACGGCATGCTGTGTCCCTACAATAATTTTAGGAGTTACGCACTTGAACCCTTGCCCTCACCCTAAATCCTTCTGCAAGAGGCACTCTCCCTGAGGGAGAGGGACTTAACTGCTCAAGAGACCTTCTCCCCCTCTCCTAGCGAAGCGGTCGGGAGAGGGGGCGCGAACAAGTTCGCGTGGGGGGTGAGGGCAACTGCGTAAGTCCTGTTATAAATAAAATCAACGCCCCGTCCCCAATCTTTAGCGTCAGAGCATGTTGACTGATGAGCGCCCGAATCGAAATCGTCACGCTTGGCAGGCTGAGCGTCCAGCGCGACGGCGTTACCCTCGATAACTTCATCTCGACGAAAGCGATCCTGCTGTTCGTTTATCTTGCCATGAACCCCGGCGACCACGCCCGCAAGAAGCTGGCGGCGATGCTGTGGAGCGAGACGACCGACGAGCAGGCCCTGAAGAACCTGCGCACCGTGCTGTCCAGTGTGCGCGGGCAGGTGGGGGATGCGCTGCTGATTTCGCGGGACGACCTCACCATCAATCCCGAATTTCTTGTTAACGTGGATGCGCTGCGGCTCGAAAGCGGCTTTAAAAGGCTTTCCTCGTCACCGACAACGATGGACACTTATACAGCACTGTGCGAGCTTGAGGCGCTGTATCAGGGCGCGTTTTTGGAAAACATCGTCGTTCGCGAAGCCGAGCCGATCAACGAATGGATTGCTGAAAGACAGCGCTCGCTGCATGAGCTTTACGTCACCCTCCTGCATCAACTGGTGGAGTCTGCCCATCGACAGGGACACGATGATGACGGCCTGATTTATGCACGTCGGCTGGTGATGCTGGAACCACTGTGGGACGCTGCCCAGCGCCAACTGATGCGCCTGCTGGCACAGCTTGACCGGGCAAACGAAGCGCTCCAGCACTACGAGCAGTTTGCCGATCTGCTGGCGGACGAGTTGCAGGCCACGCCAGAAGCGGAGACGACCGCGCTCTATGAACAAATTCGCTCACGCGGCCTTCGGGCATCCAGGGCACCGACACGCCTGTCGGTCGCCGTGCCCACCATGCCGTTCATCGAACCAGCCGACGATGTGGAAATCGCCCAGCGAATGCTCAACACGCCGCCCTGCCGCCTGTTGACCATCATCGGGATCGGCGGCATTGGCAAGACGGCCTTAGCCTCGCAACTGGCCTTTCATCGCCAGCATCAGTATGCCGAGGGCGCGTGTTTCGTCTCGCTCTCGACGGCGCGGTCAGCGCTCGAACTGTGCCAGCTTGTCGCCCAGGCGCTTGAACTCAGCGCCAGTGGGGATGCGACAGCGCTTGAACGGGCGATTGTCGATCACCTCAAAAGCTGTGAACTGCTGCTGGTGCTGGATAACTATGAACAGCTTTTGCCGGAAAGCAGCCTCATCCAGCGCATCCTTGAAGAAGCCCGCGCCGTTCAGGTCATCGTCACATCCCAGATGCCGCTCAGCCTGTATCAGGAGTGGCTGCTGCCGCTGCGTGGCCTGCGCCTGCCTGAAAATGCGGCGGACAATCCACAGGAATCGGAAGCGGTGCGGCTGTTTGAACTGACCGCACAGCGCCTTAATCCACGCTTTCGCCTGGCCGATTCGCTGCCCGACGTGATCGAAATCTGCCGCCTGGTAGACAGCCTTCCGCTGGGGATTGTAATCGCAGCGGGCTGGGTGCAGTACGTCTCCCCGGCGGATATTCTCTCGATGATGCAGCGCGACCTGTTCCGATTGGAAGCGGTGCATCAGGACTTCCCTGTTCGTCATCAGAGCTTCCACCAGTTATTGAACGCCATGCTGGTGCATCTTTCCGCAGACGAACAGCAGGCGTTGATGTGCCTGTCCATCTTTGAAGGCAGTTTTGACTATCAGGCCGCGCTGTCGGTGGCCGACATTACGCTGGATGACCTGAAAACACTGGCCGATAAATGCCTGATTCAGCGCACCGAAGGCTTTCGCTATACCCTGCACAGCGTTTTGCGCCAGGCCTTCAAACCCCGGCTGGAACGTTCAGCGCTGCTGCACCAGGTGGTGGAGCGCTACATTGCGCACTTCCAGGCCTGGTGTGACGATTTCTATGCGCGTGGTCTGCCGCTGCATGAACTGATGGTGGCGATTGATGTGGAGCAGCATAACCTGTGGAATCCCAACCTGTGGAAGACGGTAGGGGTGGACGCGGTGCAGTGCCAGCGCTTTCTGCTGCACATCGCCCCAACGCTCAGCGAATACTGGATCAATCGTGGCTATCATCGGCAGGGTATTCTTGAAATCCTGAGGGCAGGCGGCAGCAATCGCGACATTGCGCCGCAGACGCGGGTGCGCGGGCTGATGACGCTGGCACGGATTCTGGAACGCACCAGCCAGTATGATGAAGCCTGGACGGTATGTGAACAGGTGCTCGATCTGGAACAGGGACTGGATCTGCCGGAGTTTCGGGCGCGGGCGCTGCGTGTCCTTTCTGAGATTTGCTCCCGGCAGACGCGCTATGCCGAAGCGACCACCTATCTACAGGCCATCATCGCGATGGAGTCGCAGGTGTCGCCCGCACAGAACCTCCAGATGGAACGGCTGTTTTCGCTGGCGTATGAAGACCTGGGTGAAGTACTGCTCTCGCAGGGGGATTACGCCACCGCCCGCTATTACATCGAAATTGCCATTCGCCGCTGGCGGCATCTGGGCGAGACGCTGCGCGAGTGTATCGCCCGCAGTTACCTGGGAATCATCCTGCTGAAAGAGCGCAGTTACGAGATAGCGTTTCACCTGTTCAGCGAGATTCTGATGAGCGCGAAACAGGCACAGAATCAGACGCTCATTGCCATCTTCTCCACCTATCTGGGCACAGCCGCCATGCACCGGGGCGACTTTTTGCTGGCGCACGAGCAGTTTCAGGAAGCGCTGCGCGTCGCCGTGCAGATCGACCGCAAGACGAGCATGGTGGGAGCACTGGAACAGGTTGCGCAGCTTGCCCTGTACTGTGGGCAGTTTACGCTGGCGACGGAGTTTTTTGCCTTCGTGCTTGCTATGCGCCAGCAGATCAACATTCCAGTATCACCCCATAACATGCCGGAAGTCGCGGAGCGCGAGGCCAATCTGCGCCAGTGCCTTGGCGCGGCCTTCGACTACTACTACCGCATTGGGCAGGAGATGACGCTCACAACGGCCGTTCAGCGGGCTGCGGCGTTCCAGCCTGCCAGCGAACGGGCAACCGACGCACAAGGCTGACGAAGCACCTGCGGGCGGCCTCCGCAATACATTGCTTGTGCGTCCCTCCCATTTTTTAACGAGTCGGGGCTTAAGGTCCAGAAACCGCTTTCCGTTAGAAACCCCTCAGAATCCATCAGTTCATAAGAACTTTTGTGCTGATCTAATCGCGCTCATACAACTTTTATGGTATGCTTCTTTAAAGTGCAGGGCAGTATTCAGTGTTAACATTACTGAAATCATTTCCCCGCGTAAAGCAGTGAGTTTACAGGGTGTCGCATGAGCAGAGACGACGAATTCTACGACGACGAGGAGTATTACGACGACGAGGACGAGGAACTTGAGGACGATGATGAAGAAGTCCCCCCTTCCCGCGCGTCCGTAAATCCTTTCAGGTCGCCTACCTCTGGCTTGCCGGGGAGAGATCGTTTTCCCACACCCAGCAGTGGTTCGGGGAGTGGAGGCGGGAATCCGGGCGGGAATCCGAGCGGAGGCAGCGGAAACCCAGGTGGAGGGAGTGGCTCCTCCAATGTGTTCGGGTCGCGCCCAGGCTCTCCATTGTCACGCCCTGGCAGCACCTTTGGTAGTGGATCAGGCTCCAGCGGCGGCGGGTCGGGTTCGCCGTCTGGCGCATCATCTTCGGGTGGGTCCGGCACACCACCGCGTTTCGGCAGCAGCGGCGGCGGGTCGGGCAGCGGCACATCGGGCGGCTCAGGCAGCAGTTCCTCTGGAGGCAATCCCCCACCCCGCGATCCGAAGGATGTCGCGGCTGATCGTGCCCGCTATTTCGGGTCGGGCGGCAACTCATCTGGTGGCGCATCCGGTGGCAACAGCCCTTCCGGCGGGTCAGGTTCCAGCAGCGGGTCGGGATCGGGGCAAGGCTCCGGGTCATCCCCCTTCCGGCCATCCGGGGGCAATACGCCGTTTGGCAATCGACCGGGCGGCGGTTCACCGGGCGGCGGTTCACCTGGCGGTGGTTCACCTGGGGGTGGCAGCAGTTCATCCGGTGGCGGATCGAGCAGCGGCTCCGGGAGCGGTTCAGGTGGCGGTTCCAGCGGCGCACCGGGCGGCAATCGACCGGGTGCGCCGGCCTTCGGCAACCGTTTCGGTTCAGGCGGCCAGGGCGGGGACAACAAACCCGGCGACTCTGGCGCGAACAGACCTGCCTCAACCACAGCACCCGCCGCGCCTGCTAAACCCGAACAAAAGAAAGACGACAAAAAACCGGACGATAAAGCGAAGCCTGCTGGCGGCCCGGCCAGTGGTGCCGCCGCCGCGCTCGGTGGATTAGGGGCGCACCTGCCCTTCGGCGGTAAGAAGGATGATGCAGGTGCGGCATCCGGCGGTGACAAGAAACCTGCCGATAAGCCTGCCAGCGGGGGCAGCAGCCCGGCCAGCAGTGCTGCCGCTGCGCTTGGTGGCATTACCTCGCGCCTGCCCTTCGGCGGCAAGAAGGATGATGCCGCATCCGGCGGTGATAAGAAACCCGCCGATAAGGCTGCCAGCGGGGGCAGCAGCCCGGCCAGCAGTGCCGCCGCCGCGCTTGGTGGCATTACCTCGCGCCTGCCCTTCGGCGGTAAGAAGGATGATACCGCGTCGGGCGGTGATAAGAAACCTGCCGATAAACCGGCTGATAAAGCCGCCAGCGGTGGCCCAACCGCTGCGCTCGGCGGATTAGGGGCGCGCCTGCCTTTCGGTGGCAAGAAGGACGAAGCGCCACCTGCCGCACCCAAGAAGGACGATAAGAAGGACGCGCCCGCCAAACCCGCAGCAGGCGGCAAAAAAGACGACGCGAAAGCCGGGGCCAGCGATGCAGGCGGGAAATCCTCGCCGTTCGGTCGCTTCCGCGGTGGCTCAGGCGCGGCCAATACACCCCCGCCCGCCAAAGCCGATGCGAAATCCGGCGGAAAAAAGGCTGATACGAAGAACGCTAAGGCCGAACCCGCGCCCGGTGGCATTTTCAGCCGCCTTACCGCCGCGCTGCCATTTGGTCGCGCGGAAGAAGCAAAGGCTCCGGCCAAGACCAGCAAAACCCGCGCCAGCAAGGTGCCGCAGACCGTCAATGAAGGGATGTCGCTGGACACCCAGTTGGACATTCTGGGCGTCGGGCTGGTGTTCGGTGCACTCGTGATCTTCTTCAGCGCACTCTCCGGCGAGCAGGGCGCGATCACTGGCTCGATCAACAATGCCTTTATGGAGCTTCTTGGCAGGGGCGCGTTTGGCGTCCCGGTCATCATGCTCTCGATTGGCGTGTGGCTGATCGTGCGTCATTTCGGTGAAACCGCCCCGGTGGTCGATCTGGTACGCATCGCCGGGTTGGGGATGCTGTACGTCGGCCTGCTGGTCATCTTCCAGTACCTTGACTCGTTCCGTGCGATCTACCGGGCGGTCGACGTCAACACCTATAAGCTGCTGGTGGAACAGATGACAACCAACGCCGGGAGCGGCGGCGGCGAGGTCGGCGCACAGATTTACATTCAACTGCTCACCTACGTGGGCGATATGGGCAGCATTTTCGTCATTCTGGGCTGGATGACGGTCGGGCTGATGCTGGCGACACGCACGACCGCAGCAGAAATCGCGGTGTTCGTCATCAGCATTTACCGCAGTTTCGTCGTGGCGATGCAGCACCGTGCGCAGCGTGCAGCGGCCAAACGCGCCGAAGCACAGCTGTTGGCAGCACAGCAGGCCGAAGCCGCCAAGCTGGCTGCTGCCCAGGCACAGGCGCAGATCGCCGTGACCAGACCGGAGCCGGAAGCGCTGCCACAGCCAATGGCCGCCCCCGCCGCAGCCCTGCCCGCACCGTCCCCGGCAGCCTTGCCTGAACCGGAAGCCCTGCCCGTGCCTATCGAACAGCGCGGCATTCCGATTCGTATCGCCGGGCAGATGGTCACGGCGGGACAGGAAGCCGCGCCCGCTGCGAGTGCTGCGCAAGCCGCTCCACCCGCTCCACCGCAAACGCTGCCCCAGGCGGCTCCACCAGCGGCCATGCCTGCTGCCTCGTTCCAGGCTGCGCCGCAAGCTGCGCCGAGTGCACCTCTGCCCGCTGCCCCGGCTGCAACGCCGGACTCCGGTGGTCGCGGTGGCTTGGCAGCACGGCTGCGTGGGGCGAAAACCGGGGATAATGCCGTACCGAAGCCGCCTGTGCCCACGCCCGCCAGCGCTGAACCCGCGAAGGAAGCGGGCGGCGGTCTGCGTGGATTCTTCCGCCGGGGGGACATACCCGCCGATGGGCCGAAACCTGCTGAAACACCCGCAGCGACACCCGCGACGCCAGCCGCCGCGAGTCCTGCGCCAACGCCAGCACCCGCTGCAACACCTGCCGTCAGCCTCACATCACCCGCCGAGGCACCTGCACAGGCCGCGCCTGCTCCAACAGCCACACCGTTCAGCCGCCCGCCACAGCCCGCTGCTGAACCCAGTAATGGTGAGGCTGCACCGCGTCCGTTTGCGCCGTTCAGCCGTCCGGCAGAAGCCCCGGCACAAGCAGGGACAGCTGCCGAAGCCGCGCCCCCTGCGTCGCGCAGTCCATTCGAGCGCCCGGCGGCCTCTTTCCCCGGTGCGCCTGCACCGCTGGCCGAACCGATGGACGACGTGGAGGATGAACCGGAAGAAGATCTCTCCAAGCTGCCACCCGCGCAGCCGAAGGGATTAGGCGTCGCGCCGAGGCCACAGCCTGCTTCGAGCTTCGGCTCGCGCTTTGCCCAGCCCTCCAGGCCGCTCGTAGACGACGATGTGGATGATGAAGACGAGGACGACGAGGGCGATTACGACGAGTCGGTGATGACCTCAGCCGCGCAGGCACGCAATCCTTTTGAGGAACGTGCCAGCCGCCTGAACGAGATTCGTGCCGGGCAGGTCGCACGTCCAGCCGATGCGCGGGCGCTGCTGGATGACGAGGACGCTGTGGCTGATGAAGATGAGGACGACGAAACGCAGGCAGCACAGCCGCCCGCCGCTGCGCGTCCGAGTCCATTGGGGTCGCCAACCAGCCGCCCGTCGCCGTTTGGTGCTCCGGCATCCGGTGATGGAGCCGGGTCACGGCTGGGCGTAAAGCCGTTTGGGGCGCCTTCATCCGCGCCACCACCTGCAAATGCGCCGAAGGCCGACGGCGATCAGCCTGCTACGGCAGCGCCCGCCGCCTCCAACGAGGAAAAGGTGGCCGCCGCTCCCGCGCCCTGGGACACGAAAGCACCCGCTGCTTCAGGGGATGGCGCCGGGAACAAACCGTTCAGCCCGTTCGTGCGCAACCCGGACGAGGCGAAGGTCAGCGACGAGACGCAGCGCCCGGCAGCCTTTACGCCGCCGTCGATGCCCGCTGGCAGTATGCCCACGCCGACCAACGTTCCACCGCCGGAACGCAAGACTCCAGTCGTGATGCAGCCTGGGCAGTCAGCCACCGCACAGAACAGCCCTGCCGTCAACGCCACGCCCGCGCCTGCCCCACGCGCCCGCCGCACCTGGCGCTTGCCGGATTATCGTGCTCTGCTGGCGTCGGGGTCAGAACAGGACTTCGATAAGGAAGCGCTGGTACAGCGTGCCCGCACCATCGAAGAAACGCTCCAGAGCTTCGGCGCACCGGGCCGTGTGGTGGAGATCAACACCGGGCCGGTGATTACGCAGTTCGGCGTCGAGCCGGATTATCTGACCATGCGCGGCGGCAAGAAGACCCGCGTGAAGGTGGGGGCGATTGCGCAGTTGGATAAGGACTTGCAGCTGTCGCTCGGCGCTCGGTCGATCCGTGTGGAAGCGCCCGTGCCCGGTAAAGGCTACGTCGGCATCGAAGTACCGAATGAACAGGCCTCGGTCGTGAGCCTGCGCGACGTGATGGAAGCCAAACAGTTCCAGAAGATCAAATCACCGCTGGCAATCGCCCTTGGGCAAAGCGTGGATGGAACCCCGGTGGCCGCCGATCTGACGACCATGCCCCACCTGCTGATTGCAGGTACGACGGGTTCGGGTAAGTCAGTCTGCGTCAACGCCATCATCACCAGCCTGATCCTACAAAACACACCCGATCAGGTCAAGTTCATCATGGTCGATCCCAAGCGCGTGGAGCTGACGGGCTATAACGGGATTCCGCACCTGGTCGCGCCAGTCGTGGTCGAGCTGGAGCGCATCGTCGGCGTGCTCAAGTGGGTCACGCGCGAAATGGACGAGCGCTATAAGAAATTCAGCGAGGCAGGGTCGCGCAATATCGAGGACTATAACGCCAATATCCCCGGACACGTCGAACCGCTGCCCTACATCGTGGTGATTATCGACGAATTGGCCGACCTGATGATGCTGGCACCAGAAGAAACCGAACGGGTGATTACGCGCATCGCCGCCCTCGCCCGTGCGACGGGTATCCATCTGGTCATCGCCACACAGCGTCCGTCGGTGGATGTCGTCACGGGTCTGATTAAGGCCAACTTCCCGGCGCGTATCGCGTTTGCGGTAGCGGGCAGCGTGGACAGCCGCGTGATCCTCGACCAGCCCGGCGCGGAACGTCTGCTGGGGCGCGGTGACATGCTCTACATGAGCGGTGATTCGCCCGCGCCGCTGCGTCTGCAAGGGGTGTATGTGTCCGACGCCGAAATCAATAATATCACGCGCTTCTGGCGTGGTCAGCAGGCCGAGGCTCCAGCGCAGAAGCCGATCACGGCGCTGGTGATGGACGGGCCAGCGCAGGAGCCGCGCTCGGTTATTCCGCGTGGTGATCGTTTCACGCAGACCCCGCCGCCCTCGACTCAATCTGCCTTCTGGGATGATGATTCCGATGCGCCCAGCGGTTCGGCCAGCAGCAAATCCGGTGGCAGTAACAACGAAGAAGGCGGCGCAGAGGACGAACTCTACACCGAAGCCGTCGAGATGGTGCGTCGTTTGGGTAAGGCGTCTGTATCCCTGTTGCAGCGCCGTCTGCGCATTGGCTATACCCGCGCTGCCCGCATGATCGATACGATGGAAGCGCAGGGCATCATCGGCCCACCGACTGAAGGCAGCAAGCCGCGCGAAGTGTTGAAGTAACTGGTTCAGGTTGACACGCTGGAAAGAACATCGCCCTCAGCCCAAACCCCTCTCCCAAAGGAGAGGGGCTTAACACCGGGTTATCGTGGGGGATGAGGGCAGATGTTACCAGCACAACCATAGGAATAGTTGAAATGCCGTTTCCCCAAAAGCTGGATGCAGAGTTGGAACTGCATCCGTTAGAAGCCCACCACGCCGAAGCCCTCTTTGCCATTGTGGATCGTGACCGCAATTACCTGCACCGCTGGCAGAACTGGCCGGATTCCATCCGCAGCCTGGGCGATATGCGCGCCCTCGTCCACCGGATGCTGGAAAAGCGCGACGCCAACGACGGGATTGACTTGGTGATTGCTCTGGCCGGGCAGGTGGTGGGCAAAATCGGGCTGGTTTATATCGACTGGTCGCACTCACGCACGGAGATCGGTTACTGGCTGGCGGCGGACGCGCAGGGCAAAGGCATCATGACCCGCGCCTGCCGTTCCATCACCAGCTATGCTTTCGATGAACTTCATTTACAAACCGTCAATATCCGCTGTGCGGTGGGCAATCTGCGCAGCCGCGCCATTCCCGAACGGTTGGGGTTCGTCAATGAGGGGGTGCTGCCCTTCAAGCCCTGGCTGCGCGGAAGCCAGATCGAGGAAGTGCTGTTCAGCATGAGCGCCGAACACTGGCGGCAGATCAGCACCGCCCATCTTACCCACCCGCCAGGCTGACTCTCTATAATCGAGGACGATACGAAGTCGAAGCCATGAAAGCGCGAATTACTCAGTCGCGCTTTTTTGATTCATACCCCAAAAGATCGTTTTGTCGTTCCGTTGTACAATGCGATCAGAAGTTGAGAGAGGATGAACCGATGCTGATTGAAACGGCGGCGCAGACACGCACGACGCGCATGACGGTGGAAGAATACCTGAATCTCCCGGAAACGAACCAGATCGCCCAACTTATCAACGGAGAATACATCGTGAACCCGCCTTTGGATGTGCATCAGGCTGTTGTCGGCAAACTGTATCTGAAGGTAGGAAATATTCTCACAACGGGTACCCTTCGTATTGCTCCCACTGGCTTGTATCTGGAAGAATCAAACTACTACGAACCCGATATTTTCTGGATCAGTCCTGAAAATACGGGCTGTACGTTACGCCCTGATGGCCGCTACTGGCAGGGTGCGCCCGATCTGATTGTCGAGGTGCTTTCGCCCAGCACAGCCAGCTTTGACAAGGTGGATAAGTTCAGGCTGTATCAGAAACACGGTGTGCGCGAATACTGGATTGCTGACCCGGTGGCAGAATATCTTGAGGTGTTCGCGCATAACGGCGGCAGGTTCAATCTGCTGGATGTGTTCAAGCCCGGCGACACTTTGCAGACACCGCTGCTGGGTGAACACGTGATTCAGGTGCGGGAGTTGTTTGCGTGACCGGGATGCTAATTGCGGAGTATCCCGGTCATCGAGGACTCATCCGAGTGTATAAGCATTCCCAGGGTCGAGCACAATCGGGGTCGCGTCCGTCTCGCTGTTGACGCGATTGGCCCAGTCGCCGCCGTTCTGCGCGATGGGCGGGAAGGTGTTGTAGTGCATCGGCACAACGAAGCGCGGGCGCACATATCTGATTGCCCTGATCGAGTCGTCAATCCCCATCGTGAAGTGGTCGCCAATCGGCAGAAAGGCCACGTCAATCCCATGATCGCCGATCAACTGCATATCGCTGAATAAGGCCGTATCGCCCGCGTAGTAGAGCGTGGCAGAGGGTGTGGTGATGATGCACCCGTGCGGCTGGCCGCCATACGTGCCATCCGGCAGGGACGAACTGTGGAAGGCCAGCGTCCATTTCACGCGCATGTAGCCCGCGTCATACGTCCCACCCGTGTTCATCTGCACGACGTTGGGTGCGCCATTGCTCATCATCCACTGGCCGACCTCCCAGTTGGCGATGATCGGCGCGTTCGTGCGCTTCGCGATGCTGACGGCATCCGCCACATGGTCGCTGTGGCCGTGACTGAGCAAAATCAGTTCCGGGTCTAGTTCATCAGCGCTCACAGGCGCCAACGGATTGCCGGAAAGAAACGGGTCGATGACGACCGCGTGGCCGTCAATATCAAAGAAAAAGGTGCTGTGGCCGAGCCATGTAAACGTAATTGGCATTGTAAATCTCCTTCTGGAAACGTTGTAAGTTCACACTAGTACATTGACCATCTAAAGCTGCCTACCTGTAGGGGCGCAGCGCGCTGCGCCCGTACCAACGCAACCCATCATTCTCATCTTGTCGGCGTACTAGTCGGTTTTCAGCAGGCAGCGAGTGGCATCATTTTGCTTTTACTAAAAACTGACAACGAACAACTAAGAACTCATTTATGCAGCGGCAGCGTGACCGTGAACGTGCTGCCTTTGCCCAGGCCGGGGCTGCTGGCCCACACGCGCCCCCCATGCGCCTTGACCAGCGCCTTCGTGATGCTCAGCCCGATGCCCAGCCCGCCGTGCTTGCGCGTCATGTGATCCTCGACCTGATAGAACTCCTCGAAGATGCGCTCGAACTGGTCTTTCTCCAGGCCGATTCCGCTGTCGGTGATCGTGATCCAGGCCTCGTCGTTCTGCATCCGCGCTTCGACCTGAATCGTCCCGCCAAGCGGCGTAAAGGCGACCGCATTGTTGAGGATGTTGATGAGCGCCATTCCGAACCGTCCGCGATCAATATTCAGCGGAGCGTCGGGATGCAGCGTGACGACCTTGAGCGTATGCTGGCTGGCATCCGTCAGCGTGAGGATGTCGCGTTCCAGGTCAGAAATCAGTTCACCCAGCGGCACGACCTCGCGGGTCAGTTCTGAGGGGCTTTGCTTGAGATAGCGCAGGTTAATCATGTCCTCGATGATGCGGCGCAGCTTGAGGGCGCTTTCCATCACCTTACCCGCGTGGGCGCTGACGGAAGCGTCCGTCTCCTCCTGCAAAAAGCTGGCATAACCCATGATGACGCCCAGCGGCGTCCGCAGCTCATGCGAGGCGATGGCGATAAAGTCGCTTTTCAGCTTGTCCAGTTCGCTCAGTTCGGTGTTGGCCTTTTGCAGCGCGACCACTAACTGCGCGACTTCGATGGCGACAGCGGCTTCTTCCGCCAGCAGCGAGAGGTTGGTTTTGTCCGCGTCTGTCCAGGGAAGCTGTTTTTTGTTGACGACTTCCAGCACACCAATCACGCGCTGCTTGACCACCATCGGTACGCCCAGCAGCGAGCGCGTCACAAATTCGACTTCGTTATCGAGCTTGTTGTAGTGGCGCGGGTCACTGGTGACGTTTTCCACCTGTACCGTGCGCCGTTCGCGCAGAATTGTGCCCGCGATGCTGTCCAGCGGGACGGGCTTGCCGAGCAGCGATTTGGCAACCGGGCTGTCGCTGGTGGTGGCGGCGAAGAACAGTTCGCGCGTGTTGTTGTTCCACAGCAGCACGGACGCGCCTTCGCTTTCGGTGATTTCCGCCGCTGCGTCCATCAGATAGCTCAGCAGCGAATCCAGCCGCAGGTTCGCGTTCAGCAGCGCGGAGTTCAGCACCGTCGTCACTTCCAGCAGGCGGGTGAGCATGGTGACTTTTTGTTCGAGATGTTGCACGCGGGATTTTAAGTCGTTGTCCACGCCGTTGTCCACGCTTTCGCGTTCCATAACCAGCCCTTCAAGTCTTAAGGATTGTCATGAGTGTATCACTGTCCGGGAATTCGTGCGATTAAGGGTGGGGCGGTTGGCTTTTGCACAATTTGATGTTGGGGGTGTTGTCTCTATCTCTAAAATAGCAGTAGTAGTAGGGCTGTGCAAAATGTTCAAAACTCTGAAATAATGTCGGAAATGTGGGATAATTCGGGCATTATATCCCAAATTTGACCCTTAGAAATCCCAAGTCGTGGGTCAATGTGGGAAAAGTTTTGCACATTACAAAAATGCAACAATGTTCAAACTCTGTGCAAAATGTTCAAAACTCTGACTCAAGATGAGTAGGAGATAAAAAGTTTTGAACATTTTCGACAGTAGAAATATTAATTAGACATATAGATTTAGACAGCTTTCGACAGCTTTCGACAGAGTTTGAACAAACGTTTGTTCAAAACTTTACATAGTAAAATCACTTACATTTGTATGTCTTTGGGATAAGTTGGGATATATTTCCCAACCCGTTTGGGTTATTTTAGGGGTCGAACGGTGTAATTTTTCTACGAGAAGTTGTAATGTGTTGAGGTGGGGTTGGGATTCTGATATAAACGAAAACCACATTAAGGCTTGAGGACAGCGATAAGCATACCCTTGAATCAAAAAGAGACATGGTAAGCCATGTCCCCTTTCAAAACTTCAGAAGTGCGTCCCTACCCTACCGCGAGACGCTCATCGGCATAATCACATGCACGAAGTCATCCTTGTTTTCGGGGCGCAGCACACCGGGATTGGCCGAACCGTTGCTTTCCAGAATCACGCGCTCGTCGGGGATAACGCGCAGCACGTCGATCAGGTACTTGATGTTAAAGGAGATGTCCAGCGGTTCGCCCTCGATGGAGGCATCGACCAGTCCTTCGTTGTCACCGCGTTCGGCGCTCTTGCCCGCGATCACGACTTCGCCGGGTTCACCGGGAGCTTTGGGCGGGCGCACATACAACCGCCCACTGTAGGCGCTGTCTCGCGCGAAGATTTCCGCCCGCTGGCAGGCACGGAGCAAATCGGACGTGTACATGACGGTCGAGGTGCTGTACTGGCGCGGGATGATGGCGGCGAAATCGGGGAACTTGCCGTCGAGAAGCTGCGAGGACACCATGACATTGCTGGTCTGGAAGATGACCAGATCGCGCTCACCCGGCAGCGTAATCATCACTTCCTTGTCGTCGTCCGTAATCACACGCGCGACTTCGGCCATCGCCTTCGCCGGGATGACCATCTCAATCGGCTTCTTGAAGGACTGATCGAGCCGCGCCGTCCGCACCGCCAGCCGATAGCCATCGGCTGCCGCCAGCGTCATCACATCGTTCTCGAAGCGCGTGTACAGCCCGGTCAGAATCGGACGGTTATCGTCAGTAGCGGCGGCAAAAGCCGTCTGCTGAATCATCTGCTTGAGCACACTGCCCGGCACGGTCACATCACCCGTGCCTTCGTCGGCCACAGGTGGGAATTCGTCGGCGTCGATGCCCTTGATGTTGGATTTCGTCCCGCCGCATTTCAGGTTCATGGTGAGTGTGCTGGTATCCAGCGAGAGATCGACTCGTTCGGGTGAGAGATTGCTGACGAGATCGCTGAAGGTTTTGGCCGGGAGCGTGATCGACCCTTCGGTTTCCACCTTCGCACCGATCCAGCAGGTGATGCCCATGCCCAGGCTCATGTTAATCGCGGCCAGTTTCAGGCGGCTGTCCTCGGTTTGCAGCAGTACATTCGCCAGCACGGGCATGGTGGGGCGGCTTTCCACCGCTTTGTTGACGATGCTTAAGCCCTTCGCCAGATTTTCCTGTAGTACAGAGACTTTCATAAGTTCGCGCTCCGGCGCTCAAAAATTTATCCCAAATATCCCAAGAGTATAGCTCAAATTTGCCATTCAGGATACCGGAAAAAGGGAACAAGTTTTCGGATTCTAAAAAGCGTATTGAACCACAGAGACGCAGAGGACACAGAGCAGATGTAGAGGCGGGTTTCAAATCCGCCTGTTTGTCTCGCTAACTCAAGCGCTCTGGCGCGGCTTTGACGGTGGTTTTGTGTCGCTGGTCGTGGCACTCGGTGCTGAGGGCGGCACGGCGCGTTGAACTGGCAGCCACAGGCTGAAGGTGCTGCCCTCGCCCACCTTGCTCTGGACATCGATGTCACCGCCGTAGAGGTCGAGAATCTCCCGCACGATGCCCAACCCTAATCCCGTTCCTGCCACACCCGAACGAGTCGCCCGCTTGCTGCGGAAAAAACGGTCGAACAGCTTCGGCAGGTCTTCCGGGTCGATGCCCATCCCCGTGTCCTTCACGTCTACCCGCACCATGTCCCGCGCAGGGTCGAATGCGGTGATGACCTTGACGCCGCCCTTTGCTGTGTATTTGATGGCGTTGGTCATGAGGTTGGAGATCAACTGGCCGAGGTGGTTGCGCCCGGCCAGCACAGGCGGCAGGCTGTCTGCCGGACAGAAGTCGAGTGTGATGTGATTGGTTTCCGCGAGGTCATGATGCGCTTCGACGATTTGCTGGATGAGCGTGTTCAGATCGACCGGTTCACTGGTGACGGGTGTCCCCTGTTCTTCCAGATAGACCAGATCGAGCACGTCTACGATCAGCGCGTTCATCTGCTCGATCTGCCGCTTAAGGCCGTTTACCTGCTTCGGATAGTCCTCTGGCGGGACATTTTCCAGCATTTCCAGCCGCATATTGATGGAGGTGATCGGTGTGCGCAGGGAGTGAATCACATCGGTGATAAAGCGTGCCTTCATGCGGGAAAGCTGCTGCTGTTCTTCCTGCGCGATGGTCAGGGCATTGGTGCGTTCGCTAATCACGGCTTCGAGCTGGCGGTTGCGTTCGGCGAGGGTGTGCTGGGTACGGCTTTCGCGGTAGAGGAAAAAGGCCAGCGGTTTGGTGAGCAGGAGAAAGATCAGGATGTGTATGAAGACTTCGCCCGCCGTCAGAGGGGCGAACAGCAGGCTGATGACAAGCCCATAGACAGCAGCGCTAATCGCATAAAGCGCCACGACGCGGAAGTTTTTTTCAGGGTGCACGGCTTCCCCTAATGGTACAGCACACGTTCCCCTTATGATAATAGCCACCCTTCCACGCGGCAACTACCGAATGATCTGCTATTTCTGAAAATTACGTAAATGTCCTAACAGAATTGAAAGGTTACAGCAGGTCTGCCGGGTCGGGGTCGATGATGCACTCACGCGGTAGAGTGATCTGTCGCAGATCGCGCGCAGGGTCGCTGCCGCGCAGCAGCACATGCCAGCGGAAGACATTGTTCACACGCCCGAAGAAACACGGTGCGGGGCCGATCAGAACTGTGTCGCTCAATTCCGTGCTGCTCAGCGCTTCCCGCAGCAGATGGGCAGTGCGTTCGGCAGCATCACGGGCGCGGGCTTCCACCGGGTCACGAAACAGCAGGCGGATCATGCGGCGGAACGGCGGATAACCGATCTCGCGGCGGGCGGCGGTCTCATTCTGATAGAAGGCGGCGTAGTCATGGCGCGAGGCGGCGGCAATCGCATAATGATCGGGCTGATAAGTTTGCAGCACGACTCGCCCGCCCAGCACCCCGCGTCCGGCCCGTCCAGCCACCTGCGTAAGGGTCTGGAAGGTGCGCTCGCCTGCGCGATAATCCGGCAACCCTAGCCCGGTGTCGGCGCTCACCACGCCGACCAGCGTCACCAGCGGCAGATCAAGCCCTTTGGCGATCATCTGTGTACCGATCAGCACGTCAGCCTGGCGATGCACGAAGCGATCCAGAATCAGGTCATGTGCGCCCTGCCGTGCGGCGGTGTCCGCGTCCCAGCGCAGCGCCAGCGCATCAGGGAACGCGGCTTTAAACGCTTCTTCGACCTGCTGTGTCCCTGCTCCGAAATAACGAATGCGGGTGGACTCACAGCGCGGGCAGCGCTCTGGCGGTCTGGCCTGATGGCCGCAGTGGTGGCAGCGCAGCGCGAGGTCGTGCTGATGATAAGTCAGCGGCATCTCGCAGCGCGGGCAGGCGGCCACATAACCGCAGTCCCGGCAGAAAACATACGTGGCCGCGCCGCGTCGATTGAGAAACAGAATCGCCTGTTCGCGGCGTGCCAGCGTTTCGGCCAGTGCATCGCGCAGGGCAGCGCTGAAGATGCTGGTATTGCCCCGCCTGAGTTCGTCGCGCATATCCACGACCTCCACCGGGGGCATATCCATCGTCAGCGCGTCGTCGGTTTCGGCTTCCGGGCGATACAGCGGCATCACGCCTGCGTCCGCTGACTGCTCCGCAATATGCACACGATGCCCCATAATCCGGTCAGGCAGGCGCAGCACTTCGATTTCGCCACGCTCCGCCCGCAGCATGGTGCCGAGATCGGGCGTCGCGCTGCCCAGGATAAGTGTGCCGCCGCGCTGTTGCATCATCTGTTCGGCGACGGTGCGCGTGTGGTAATAGGGCGGTATCATGGGCGACTGCTTGTAGCTGTCGTCGTGTTCTTCATCCAGAATGACGAGGCCGAGATTGGGCAGCGGCGTGAACAGGGCGGAGCGCGTCCCCACGACCACATCGATCAGCCCATCGCGTGCCCGCCGCCAGGTGTCATAGCGTTCGCCGACATGCAGGCCGCTGTGGATGAGCGCGATCTGTCCGTCGTCGGTTTCCCCGGTGTATTCGTCCACAACTTCCGTCCTGCCGGGGAAACGCGCTGCCACCCGCCGGATGGTCTGCGGGGTGAGGGCAATTTCGGGCACCAGAAAGATAGCCTGCTTGCCCTGGAGCAGCACTTCCTCAATCGCCCGCAGATAGATTTCGGTCTTGCCACTGCCCGTGACGCCGTGCAGCAGGAAGGTATGCGTGTCCGTTCGGGTGTGGGGTGCGGAGTCGGCGCGGAGATGGGCTTGCAGCCGCGACCAGACCTCGGCCTGTGCCCGCGAGAGTTTGGGCGCCGCAAGCGGGACGAAGGTCTGTTTTGCCAGCGATGCCCGCCACTGCGGCTGTTCGCCCAGCCACACGAGTCCGAGTTCGGCCAGCCGCTTGAGATGATCGAGCTTTGCGCCCGTTTGTGCGAACACCCAACTGACATCGACGGGGCGCGATTCACGGGCAAGGACGCGCAGAATATGCTCCAGCAGATCACGGTGTTTCGAGGGAAGCGCATCCACCACTTCGATAATGCTGTCGGGCTGAATCGCCAGCGCCGCCACCCGAATCACTCGCGGTCGAACACGGGGCGGGCCAAGCGTAGCTTCCCGCTGGACAATACCTTGCTCAACCAGGGCATTCAGCGCCTTTTCCCAGTGTTTGTCCTTGAGCGAACGCTGGATTTGCTCCCCACGCAGCGCCCCGCGCCGCCGCAGCAGATCGACCAGTGCGGCGTGTTTGCTGTCCTGTAGCGCGGCCTCTTCGTCCAGCAGCGTGACCAGCACATCGCGCCGTCCGACAATCCCCGGAGGCAGCATGAGCCACAGGCATTGACCGAGGGCAGCCAGATAGCGTTCGCTCATCCAGTGGGCGAGGTCGATCTGTTCAGGTGTGACAACAGGCTGTGGGTCGAGGATTTCCAGCACAGGCTTGGTGATTTCCACCGGGCTGTGGTCGTCCAGCGCGATCACGATGCCGGGCTGCTGCGCGGTGCGAAAGCCGACCCGCACCAGATGGCCGATCTGTAAGCGGCCTTCGAGTTCGGGCGGAATGTGATAATGGAATGCGCCCGCGACCGGGGCATCAACAGCGACCTGTGCGTATTTCGGAACGTGATGGCTCATAGCTCAATCTTAGCACAAATGCTCGGAAACCAAACGCCCCATGGGAGGCATGGGGCGCATGGTGTTATCGGGGAAGCCTGCTCACGCCGATGGTGGGGGCAGTCGCCGTGAGCACCCGTACTTTATCATAGCCGGGATATGTCTGGATGACGCTTGCCCTACGGCTGCCCTACGCTGTGGCAAAAGATGTCTGTTGGGGCGCAACGGATTGGGTTGTTTGGTTTTGTATTTTCCTGCTTTGACGCGGGTGTATGCACAGATATAGGCGCACACACGGGTGCCACCCCACCAATGTTGCCAGGCTTGGCAGTACCGTTTCTTCACTCGGTACTCACAACTTTCGACTCGCGACTCCCTTCGGTTAAAGATTCCTAATCACAGTTGATTGTCAAAAAATTCATTCTGGCACAGAATAGAGGCAGATGATTGGCATAAACCAAAGGACGGGTGTTATGGCGGCCAAAGCCCTGGCGAGACCTTCACGTATCAGCATCCTTGTTATACTGGTGCTTCTCCTGTGTTTGACTCAATCCTCGCTGGTGCAAGCCGCCCGGCGGGACAGCCTGCGCTGGCAGGTCGGATGCAACGGCTTTACCAATGTGGCCGGGGGCGTGATTTTCACCCGCGACAACACGGGCGATGGCCGCGAGTCCTTCACCATTACGGCGGTGGATGGCGACGGCAACATCATTTTCGGCCCTGTGACGGAAGCTGTTTTCGTGGACAGCCGTCTCTACCTGGAACGTGGGTTAACCTTCGATTATGAGGTCGAGCCGACCGCCAACCCTATCCTCGTTAGTCTGGTGAGCAACGAAGGCAACGGCGCACCTGCCCAGGTGGTCTACAGCGCCATCGGCAACTGCCCCGGCCTGCCGAACCCGGTGACGGAAATTAACGAATCGGTGTTTGAACTGCTGGCGTTCGTCATCGACCCGCAGCCTTCGCCCAGTGTCCCGCTCAACAGTGACCCCCCGCGCCCGGTTAATCCGCAGGGCATTAGCCGGGGGGCTGGTCCGGAAGATCAGTTTGTGCTGGTGTCGAATCCGGGCACGGTCAATCTGCGCAGCGGTGACGGCCCACAGTACACCGTGGTCGCGCTGGTGGAAGCCGGGGATGAGCTGATCGTGCTGGGGACGAACCTTGACCGGAGCTGGTGGTTCGTGCAGGTGGGCGAAGTGCAAGGCTGGATTAACGCGGAACTGGCGAACATCGTGCGCGGCGATCTGACCTATCTGCCCGTGATCCCGGTGGAAGGCGAAATCTTCCTGCCGCGCTTTATCCCGTTCCTCGATCAGAACCTGCTGGCGTCGCCCAATGGTCGTTCGTCCACGCTGTGCACGATTGCGGGCGACCTGGAATACTTTGTCATCGGGCAGGACATCGACGGTGAGTTCTTTGAAATTCAGGGCATCTGCGGTGGCGAACTGGTCATCGGTTGGGTGCCGCAGGATTCCGGCGGTCTGCGCAATTCGGGCGATCTGCCCATTCCGGTAACGGATAATTAGACAACCGCAGCCCTCAACCCCCGGCGCCTTTTCCCTGAGGGCGAAGGGGAGAATCGCGCTTTGAATCCCCTCGCAGAGGGTTTAGCGGACGACAGTTTATTTAAGTTTTTCTGTAGGGACACGGCATGCCGTGTCCCTACCCTCCCGCCTGATTGTTATTGCGCTGTACCACAAACTTTGTCACAATAGCCGTTATGTCCTGACTTCATCGTATGTGGTAACAATGGCGCAAATCTTCATCAGCTACAGCCGTGTTGATAGTCCGTTTGTGGATAAGCTGATTCCACGTATCCAGCGCGGCTTTCCTGACCTCAAAATCTGGTATGACAAAAGCCCGCACGGAATCATTGGCGGCGATAACTGGTGGAACGAAATTCTGAGGGCAATTGCCGAGTCGGACATTTTCGTCTATATCCTGTCCAATGAGTCGGTGCAGTCGCTCTACTGCCAGGCCGAATTTACCGAAGCCCGCCGCCTGCAAAAGCGCATCATCACCATTCAGGCCCGTGACCGAACCGAACGCACGGAAGAACTGGATGATCTGCAATGGATCGATATGACGGATTGGCCGGATGACCCGGATGCTTTCCCGAGTTTGACGGCGGCCATCAACAAACAGCTTTCGTTAGCAAAAAAGCTGCGCCCGTTATGGAAACCCGCCACACCCAGGCCAGGTAAGGAAGCGTCCCCCACCCGTGATTTCGATGCCCCCACGATTGAAACGCCGCCGCTTCTGCGTCCAAGCGCTGAGGACGAAGCGATTCGCATCGCTAAGATTACCCTGCGTTGGCAGGTGATTGGTGTCATTACGGCAATTCTCTTAGGTGTGTTAGCGCTGGTTGTGCCGCTGCTGACGAACCGCGAGGACTCCCCCACAAGGATTGCCCAGGTAAGCGACACGCCGCCTCCAGCTTCCGCGATGAGTGCGCCGATTCCAGCTAGCAATGCCAATCTTGCTGTTACACCAACCCTCAGTGGCTTTGAAGAATTACAGACCGTCCAGGCACAGCAGACCCTTTCTGCCTCGACCCGCGAAGCGTTCGACCTGACCGCCACCGTGCAGTTCGTCGCCGACGGCAGTGCCACCGCCGCCGCGCAGCAGTTCGCCATCACCGAGACCGCCGCCCGCATGACGCTGGTCGCGCTTTCCGCCACCGCGACAGCGACACCTACCTCAACACCAATTCCACCGACAGCGACAGCGACCCCGCGCCCAACGAATACGCCTCCTCCGACGCTTTCTCCCGAACAGATCGCGCTCACGCCGCAAACCTCGAACGCCGCATGGCAGCCCTACATCACCGAGCGCGATTTTGGGGACGGCGTACCGATGGTGCTGGTTCCCGCAGGCTGTTTCATGATGGGCAGCGAGGATGGGAATGAGGACGAACAACCCGTGCATGAGGTGTGCTTTGAGGAACCCTTCTGGATTGACCGCTACGAAGTCAGGCAGGGCGACTTCGAGCGGTTGGGTGGGGTCAAGGCGAACGAGAACGGCTTTAATGGGGAAAATCGCCCGGTGGAACGCATTACCTGGTTTGAAGCGCGGGATTTCTGTGTCCTTCGCGGGGCGCGGCTGCCCTCCGAGGCCGAGTGGGAATATGCGGCGCGTGGGCCGGACAATCTCGTTTATCCCTGGGGCAATCAATTTGTGGCGGACAATGGGGTTTTTAGCGATAATTCCAACAGTCAAACGGCGGAGGTCGGCAGCCGACCCGGCGGGATGTCCTGGGTGGGTGCGTATGACCTGAGTGGCAATGTATGGGAGTGGGTAAATACGGTCTACGGGATTGACGATGGGGATTTCGATTTTTCGGAGAACGGTGAACGGCGTTTTGCCTACCCCTACAGCGACAGCGATGGGCGTGAGCAGGATAGCGAAAGCAGAACGTATGTTCGTGTGCTGCGGGGTGGCTCTTGGGTCATTAATGTAGACTACCTGCGGTCTGCGAGTCGGTACGGGGGCGATCCTGTCGGCTGGGGCAACGGCTTCGGATTCCGCTGTTCCCGCTCTTAATAGCTCTGTAACTGGTTTCAGTTCTCTGTTTTCTGGCGTTTGGTTTTCCGCGTAAGCGGAATCGATTTTTTGAAATGACGAAAACGTATAAAGCGTTATATTCACAAATATGCTCTTTTGAGACTTTGCACAAGGCATGGCGCAAAGCCCGTCGAGGTAAACGCTTTACACCAACGGCAGCGGCGTTTGAGCGGAATTTAGACGTGGAACTGACCACGCTTTATCAAGAGCTGGTTGAGCAGACGTGGCAACCCGGCGGCTTTCGCAGTTTTACCATTCATGAGCCTAAACGTCGCAAAATCAGTGCCGCGCCATTTCGAGATCGCGTCGTACACCACGCCTTGATTCAGGTTTTGGAACCGATCTACGAACGCAAATTTATCTTTGATAGTTATGCGAACCGCGTTGACAAAGGCACTCATGCCGCGTTAGACCGCTGTACCCACTTTATGCGCCGCTATTCATATGTCCTCCCGTGTGATGTGCAGCAGTTTTTCCCGGCAATTGACCATGCTGTTTTCAAACAAATTCTCTCCAGGTCAATTGCATGTCAGCCAACACTGGATTTGTGCGGAAAGATCGTTGACAGCGGACACGGTATTTTAGATTCAGAATATACGATGCGTTGGTTCGAAGGGGACGATCTTTTTGCTCTGGAGCGACCACGAGGGCTGCCAATTGGCAATCTGACCAGCCAGTTCTGGGCAAATGTGTATATGAATGAACTCGACCAGTTTGTTAAGCATACCCTGCGCTGTAAAGGGTATGTACGTTACGTAGACGATTTTCTTTTATTTGCTGAGAATAAAATTATTCTGCATCGATGGCGTGATGAAATCATCGCGTTTCTGCAATCGCTGAGATTAACACTGCACGAAAACCGCGCTCAACCGCGCCCTGTCAATCAGGGAATTCCATTTTTGGGTTTTACGGTCTATCCTGACCATCGTCGCCTCAAACGCAGCAAAGGGGTCGCCTACCGTCGCCATCTTAAAACACTTTACCGCCGCTATCACGAAGGGCAGCTTACTCGTGAACAAGGACGGGCAAGTGTGATGGCATGGATAGGTCATGTCAAACATGGCGATACGTGGAATCTGCGTCACAAAATATTCAGTGAGATCGGTGTGTAGTGTCACAACAGTCCCCAATTTTTGTGAAAACTGAAGCGTTCATGCTGTGGATGCTGCATCATGTAAAGCAGTTCCCACGCGAGGAACGTTTTCGCTTAACAGCACGGATTGAACATACTCTTTTTAGCTTCCACGAAAGCCTGCTTTATGCAGCGAAAACACGGGAAACAGAATATTATCTTCGCAAGGCGGATGCTGAATTTGACATGCTGCGAACCTATGTCCGCTTTGCGCTTGAATTGAAATATACAACATCCGACCAATATCGTTACATCGCAGAACAAACCACTGAAATCGGGAAATTGTTGGGTGGTTGGATGAAAAAGGCGTAACACGAACACTTTGTTCGTTTTATGTGGGGACACCGGGGAGCGTGTGCTGCGGGGTGGCTCTTGGAACAATAATGAAGACAACCTGCGGTCTGCGAATCGTAACAGGAACAATCCTGACAACAGGAACAACAACAACGGATTCCGCTGTTCCCGATCTTGTGCCCATGCTGTGAGTCGTATGTTTACGGATATGCGGGCGGCATAAGAGTGCCGGATGTTCCCGCCCAGACAAGCGGGCAAATATCAAAGAGCGCCGTCTGTTCTTGTAACCTTTTGGTGAAAGATCAGGCGGCGCATCATTAATTTGGTCTAACGCTCAGGCAGGCTGCTGGCGGTAAATGCGTACATGGCGTACAGGTTCCTCACCATAGCTGCGCGAGGCCAGGTCTGCCCGGCGTGCCAGTTCGTGCTGCCGACGGCGAATGTTGCTGTCCGCCGGAGAAAGGTCAATGTAGTCCGCCCCCGCGAGAATCCGACTAATGGCTTGTTCGGTCTCCCGGAGGGCTTCCCCAAAAGGGTCGAGAGCGTTGACCTCCAGCTTGAACACGTCAATCAGGAAGTTTTCCATCTGGCTGACGGTGTTGGCCCGCAGCACATAGATCGGCATCCCGCGCCGTTCCGCGTCCACGATCAGCTTTGGG
>JANRLJ010000177.1:0-9963 GCA_033762735.1 bacterium
CAGCCTGATTGACGAGCAGCCGCGTGTGATCGCTGTCGATGAGGTCTACCGCCTCATGCGCCATCCGTCGCTACTGGATTTCCTGATTGAGGCGGCGAAGACCTTCCGCACTCGTCGCAAAAAATTGCTGTGCGTCGATCAACAAATGTCGGTCTTTTTGACGGGCAAAGCGCGTTTGGTGTTTGAGAACTGTCCCATCCGGGTGATCTTTTCGCAGCGGCAGGGCATGAATGTGTTTCATGAGGATGCCGCCTTCCAGCACCTCAACCAGCAGCACCGCGACATCATCGCCGCCCTGCCACGCTTTCATTATCTGCTCGACATCCAGGATGAGGGTCTCTGGTATCTCTATGGACGACCCTCCGAAGGCGAACTGCGCCGCTTCAGGACGACATGAACATGGAGGATGACTCTTGTCCAAACGAATCGTCGAAAACCCCTTCCAGGCACTTGAAAACGAAGCCTACGACGCTTTCCGCGAATGGCCGATCTGGTTGGTCTTGCGCGAAAAAGAACTCGCTACCCACGTCGTTGGACGCGCTGTCCAACCCGGTCGGGAAGCGTCAGCACGTCCGAATACTGCTGCGCCAGATGACGCGCAGCCTGAGAAATCGTAACGCTCTCAAAGGGTGGAGCGAGGAGGAAACTTTAGAATGAAATTACTGATTGTCGAGTCGCCAGCCAAAGCCAAGAAGATTGCAGGTTATCTCGGTGACGGCTGGCGGGTCGAAGCTTGTATGGGACATGTCCGCGACCTGCCTGAAACCGAACTCGGTGTGGAGGTAGGTCAGGATTTCCGTCCGACCTATCAGGTGCTGCCGGGGAAAGGCAATCTCGTCAAACGCCTGCTCAAAGGGATCAAGGAAGCAGAAGCGGTTTATCTGGCAACCGACCCGGATCGGGAAGGCGAGGCGATTGCCTGGCATCTGCTCGACCTGGCACGCCCACCGAAAGACAAGCCGATTTACCGCGCTACTTTCAACGCCATCACCGCCTCTGCGGTTCAGGCCGCAGTAGCTGCCCCGCGTGCGATTGATCGCCCATTGGTTGAAGCGCAGCAGGCACGTCGTATCGTAGACCGATTAGTCGGTTATCTGGTCTCGCCGCTAGCCTGCAAAGCTTTAGACGGCAAGCTGTCTGCCGGGCGTGTGCAGAGTGTCTGTCTGCGGCTGGTCGTTGAGCGGGAACGCGAAATCGGTGCGTTTGTCCCCGAGATTTACTGGACATTAACCCTTGAACTGGCTGCAGGTGGCGAAACGTTCACCGCAAGGCTGCACACGCTGAAAAACGCTAAAGTCACCTTCAAGACTCGTGAGCAACTCGACCAGTTAGACAAACTTCTGACTGGCGCACAGTTTTGGGTGGAAAAAGCGGGACAGACAATCAAAAGCCGCGCCCCACTGCCACCGTTCACCACCTCGTCACTGCAACAGGCGGCTGCGAAAGGGTTAGGACTCTCCCCCGAAAAGACGATGGAGGTGGCACAGCGGCTCTACGAAGCGGGAACGATCACGTACATGCGGACGGATGGAGTGGCAATTGCGCCAGAAGCCCAGGCTGCCGCCCGTGAACTGATCGGGCGGGAATATGGTGCTGATTATCTCCCCGCTGAACCGCCGACCTATGCTACCAAAGACGCCAACGCACAGGAGGCACACGAAGCGATCCGCCCAACAGATGTGAATCGTCTGCCGGATGAAACGTTAGATGGTGACGGCGCTGAACTCTACGGCTTGATCTGGGATCGCTTTATCGCCTCACAGATGTCCCCCGCCCGTTATCGGGTGATGGGTGCGGTCATCATGGCGGGAGCGAAACGTGAGCAACCTTACCCGTTGGAATTTCGCGCTCAGGGGCGTGTGCCGGTCTTCGATGGCTTTCTGCGCGTCTACGAGGAGCCACAGGACGACGGCGAGGAAGCCGACGCGGAAGAGGATGGCGCACTCCCGCCGTTACAGCAGAGTCAAGCGTTAAAGTTGGTGCAGACGCTTCCCGTCGAGCATCAGACACACGCGCCTGCCCGGTATACCGAGGCGGCACTGGTCAAAGCGCTGGAAGACCGCGGGATTGGTCGTCCTTCAACCTATGCGGGCATGGTCGGCACGATCAAGCGTAAGGGCTATGTCAAAATCAGTCACAAGCGGCTTGTGCCGACGGAACAAGGGTCCGCGCTGTGCGATTATGTAACTGAGCATTTTCCGCAGGTGTTCGACACGGACTACACCTCACAACTGGAAGCACAACTCGACGCGGTAGCTTCAGGTCAACTCACCCGGCTTGAGCTGCTCGATACCTTCTGGCAAGCATTTCAGCCGCAGTTGGGGGCAGCCGCTGAACGGGCGGTGCAGGCGCTGCGTGTCAAAGCAGTCCCTGTTGCCATCGAAGAAAAATGCCCGGAGTGCGGTCATGCTCTGGTCGAGCGTTCTGGCTCAAAAGGCAAATTCATCGGTTGCAGCCGTTATCCCCACTGCACCTACACACGGGGCGTAGACCATAAACCGATCCGGCTGCGTCCGGCGGAGGGTTAGGCGATGTCTTCCGTGTCCCAACCGCCGCCGATAGATGAAGAAATCTTCGACCCACCACACGATCCGTTCCCGGATGAATGGTTCTCGTCACCGCCGCCTGAACCACCAGCCGAGTTTGATTACGACCCCATGCAGGGTTATGACCCGTTTGCGCGAGATACACCAGACTTCATCCCTATCCCGGATGATGATGTTTTTGTCCCTAAAGACGGCTCACTACCCAATTTGCCGGATGTGCCACCGCTGTCTCAGGATGGATTGCAGGGGTTTGAAGCCCCTGAGCCAACCGATGCGGGCTGGAGTTGGCATGATGCCCGGCTGATTGGGGTTGAACGGGCTGCCGAGACGGGTGTGCAATATGAGATCGGCTGCATTGACGTGTATGCCAACGTCCACAGTGGTGATCTGGGCGGCAGTTACCTGCCGATTGCCACACTGGATGATGTGGATGCCGCGACACACTTCTATCACGACCTTGAGGCCGAAATTCACCAGCAGGCACTTCCAAACTATGCCGTTCCCCAATTCGCTGAGGCGGTGGTTGAAAGGAGCGGACGCACACCGGAATGGGTCGGTGCTGCTCAGGCGGAATATGAGGCTTACGACTATCTCCGCGACTTGGAGACGGGTCATCTCAACAGCAGAGATGAACCCCCGGATCAGGCGATTGACCCCTTGATCGAGACAGCACGCCAATTAGGTGGGGTAATCGCTGAACGAGAGATGGAGGGAGAAGCGCTTACGCCAGAAGATCGTGCCGCTTTCCAGGCACTGAATGCCATAGGGATCGAAGCCGATGGTTTTGATCCGAGCCAAGACCCACCGCCTTTCTACGATGCCCAAACGGGCACTGCCTACTGGATTGGTGTCTTTCAACCGGACAAAGACGACACCGAAAATTGTATCACCAGTATCCTTTCGCTAGGGCGCAACCCGGATACCGGTGAGGTGGAGGCGCAGCTTGCGCCCTGTGTCCCTGGCGATTGGGATAAAGCGTATCGCGCCTCGGAGTTCCTGATCGATGTCGCCCAGAAAGGCGGGATTGAACGCTGTTTTGACGCGGCTGAAGGCATGGCGCTGGCAACCGATCAACGCGACCTGTGGGAGAACGAACGGGGTGTGCCTCTGGACACAGGGGTGGTGCAGGACATTGCCGATTACACCCGTGAGACCTGGGAGGTGGAATTATGAGTGCTGGTGCAAAGGAAAAGCTGTTCAATCTACGCCTCTCACCTGAAGATCGCACCCTGCTCGGTCACGTCGCCCAACATCTGGAGCGCGATCAGTCGGCGACCATCCGCCTGCTCATTCGACGTGCGGCGTTGACCTGTCTCCCGATCAGCGGCGAAGGTTGTTTCACATCGCTTCCCACGATTGACTGTCCGCAATCGGTACAGTTCCCCATTCGACTGCGAGGGGGTAACGATGCACGATGATATCCCTTTTCATCTGCATGGTGCAGATGGCGCAATGTACACTGTGGATGTGATGTTGGATCGGCGCGACGAAGCCAACCCGCATTACGATGTTGACCTCGTGCGCTCACAGACCGGGCGTTACGGTGAATCGCTGGAGCAGCGGCTCACGCTCGGCGAATATGACCGCCGCGACGAAGCCGGGGTCTACCGTGACTCGGTTGAAGATGTCTTGACGCAGGAGGGACTAGGCGGTTTAGGCGATGCTGCTGAGCGCATCACGCAGGAGCCTTTGCTTTACGACGGCCAATACATGGTCGTGACTTTTCCGCCGGATGCCGAACGCAATACACGCGCAGCGGCTCACCTACTGCATATAGGGACGAACAGTGTAGCGTCTGAGCCTATAGCCGTTGGATTATCCGACACCGTTGGGCAAACCGCTCATGAAGTTGAACAGCAGTTTGCCGCCGGCGGTTACGAAACGATGTTAGAAGCCGCTCAGACAACAGCCGTCGCCAATAGACTGCGTGCGCCGGATATGCCGCTGTTCAACGAGCCACCTGCCGCGCTTGATCCCGATTTTCCTTTCAGTTTGAGTGAGACGATGCAGCCCTACAACGCTGAAGGGGAGGGGCTGGCACATCATGTCGATGGTGGCGGAACCGCCCATTGGTTCGCGGTGGTCGAGAACCGAGAGCCTCAAGGCGATCCCTACGAGCTGCGCTACTTCCGTGCACTCGACAGCGACGATGCGGGGTTGCGGCATGACTCGTATCCGGTGATGCCACTGGCAGACCGCGACCCTGGCGCTGCCTGGCCGCTGCCAGGTTTGGAGATGTACCTACAAAATGGCGATGTCTACATGGCACAGCAGTTCGCCCATGATGTCGCCGACCACTATGAACAGGATTTTCCCTTGCCGTTTGAATTGCCTGCACTTGATCCCAAGCCCGACTACTACTTCGGGTTAGGTGTCGGACCATCCAACGCGCCCTCGCTGGAAGGGGTCAAGACTTGGATGGATGGTTCTGAACGGCGATTTGATACCTTCACGATTGCGGAGTATGGGATGTATGAGGAGGCTCAGATGGACGAACAAGAACTTGAAGACGTAATGACCACACACGGCTTGGAAGCGGCGATGAACCTAGCGGAGACGATGGCAGCGGCGGGCGGCTATCTCGATCCGCATCGTGCGGATGCTCGCGTTTTCTTTGAAGACGATGCCCCACCTGATCCCTTTACCACGCAGCGAGAGCGAGACATGGAACACAATCCCCATCATCTAAACCCTGGTGAAGTGCGCTACGACTTCGACTATAACCTCTTTGGTGATGATGCGCTGTCACTGGAAGCCCATAAGCACTGGCGCGACGTGGAAGGCAAAAGCGGTCACGACTTTATCCTGCTCGATCTGCATGAAGGTGACAACGGTGGACAGGTAGTGGAACTGTTTGAGGTGGAAGTCGAGCGGCTGACCGCGCTGCAACAGCGCGAAGGCTTGGAAACGGCGATGAATGAGGCGGAACGCATGGCTGTTGAGAACGATGTGCTGAACGGTGAACGCAGCGACCCACGCCTGTTCACGTCCGGTCCGCCTGACCCTTTTACGACGCTGCGCGCACGCGAACTTGCGGCTGAGATTGGTTCGAGCGCTAACGATGTAGAAATGGATACACAACCCGCTACCCCTGTGATCTTAGAGACCATTGAAACGTTCGAGCAGGAAATTCAGCGCACGGGAGTCGCCTTCGTCGGTGAGATTGACGAGCAGGTGAACTACTCGTTCGAAGTCGCGCCGGGTCAGGAGCCGGACACCCTAGAGCTGCTGGCGCAAAAATGGTGGCTCAATGAGGATGGTGAGCTTCAATCGCAGGCGCGTCCTATTCACGAGTATGACAAAATCAACGAAATCCACGCTTTTAGCGATGCCGTGCGTTTGTATGCGTTGGGAGAGGATGAGGACCGTGAAACCGTCATGCAGCGTGCGGTGGCGATGGCGCAGGATGATGGTTACATTGATGCCGGGCAAACGCATTTATTTACGGCGGGTCCGCCCGATCCGTTTACCCACGTCCGCGAAATGAACACTGCTGCACTTGAAACGGACGAACTGCCGCAAGTTGATCCTTTGGTAGCTGATGAAGCGCCAACACTCAGCTATCCCGAACTGTACCGTGAATTTGCTGAAGCAGCGGCCCGCGAGCGCGAAGCAAACGCGACGCTTGAAGGCGCGTTATGGTTCGAGGCGACATTTGAACATTCTCACCGCGAGTTGTTGCAGCCGTTGGATGACACCGTGAACTATGGTGTGGTGGTGCAGGACGCGGATCCCTGGACACGCGAACTGGCGGTAGAAAAATACTGGAAAGAACCAGGCGGTTATCTGGGCGTATCGTCCTTGACTATCCAGACTTATGACCCGGAAGATGAACAGGTGCTTGAGGCGGCGGAGGCTGCCCGACAGGGATTGCTGGAAGTCTACGACGAACGCGGCTTGGGAGCGATGATGCACCAGGCGGAGTTGAATGCAATGCAAAATGGGTGGCTCGACAGCGGGCGCATCAACCTCGGTCTGTTCCGCGACGGCCCGCCGGATCGCTTTGAGACGCTGGCGCAGCAGTTAGAGGATGAAATTAATCCCTACTGGAATACAGACGGGGAGAAGATCGAGGAAGCCACACCAGAATCGGAGGTGGAAAATTCCTATTGGCGACTGGATACACTGCCCGTAAATAACCCTGACGGTGAACCACTCGGACACGCACTACATCTGGTGGTTTACCCCGGTGTAGAACATGACCCTACTGCGGTTGGCAGCCCGGTCCTATCAGAGGATGAGCCATTTAAGATGTTGGAGATGGCACACTTTGAGACGACTGCGGCAGCAGACAAGTTCGGCAAGGAATTCAATGGTTATCTCGTGCCGGGATTATTGGACGGACCCGAATTGGCTGTTGAAGTCGCTCGGCTGGAAGGGCTGTCTGCTGAATGGAAGACACTCGAAGGCGACGATTTAAAAGCCTACCAAAACGCCGAACTGACGCTCACCCGTGATATGGGGGACTGGCATCCCTACAACCCCAATGCCGAACGCGATGCACGTATTGCAGCGGAAGGATCATATAGCGATCCAATTCATCAGGTCAATGAGCATAGCGAGCCTCAACAAGAGAGCATATCTCCTGATTATGATTTCTAGCTACAGTGAACACGCCTGGTAATTGCCGGGCGTGTTTGGGCGTAGTTATGCAGGTTGAGCGTGTTCATTCCAATAATGAGTTGTCTTGGCAATGACTGTGATGATGTTCTTGATTTCCTTCTCTACGCGGAAATCAGGACTTGCCGGGAAGAACAGAATTTCACCTTCGCGTCGCACCGTAACATTCTCAACGATGATGGCACGCAGCAGCCACAGCGCCATTTCTTCGCTGTCACACGCCATCCCAATCCACCCTGGCGCTTCGCTGCGAACGATTTTCAACCCTGTGACCATCTGAATCCCGCGTTCCAGTTCGCGTATCACTTTTTCATAGCCTTCGGGGTCAGCCAGCACTTTCTCAGGGTTAACGGGTTCAAGCAGTGTCCCGCGATGCGAAGGTCCACCTGCTAACGCGAGATCACAAAAGTCTGTCCAGATTTCATTCCAGGCGGCATTGCCTTCAGCGTCAAGTTTCAGGGCAGCAGCACCCATCGGCGCAGCACTTGGGACTGCGTTTTCATAGCGTGGGGGTAAAATACCCGAAGCAGCGATTTTCGCTTCTATATCCACTGTCTCGTATTGGTAAGCGGGATCGACATGGATCACGATTTCACTTAGATGGGGTACAGCCTGTCGGAGAACGGTTTGCACCTGTTCAGCAATCTGATGGCTTTCAACCAGTGTTAGCACCTCATTGACGACAATCGTCATCTCGGCAAACAATTGGTGCCCGACCCAGCGGACACGCAGCCGTGCAACCTGCTGTACCCCTTCAACATCGCTGGCATAATGTTCAATGCGGCTCACCAGACCAGGATCAACCGCATCCATCAAGCGATACCACATACGGATCGTCGCATCGCGGGTAATGAAGAGGATCGCAACCCCAATCAACAGTCCAATAATGGGATCAAGAATGGGCAGGCCGATCAATGTCCCACCTGCCGCCAACAGCACCGCCAGCGAGGTCAGTCCATCAATCCGGGCGTGCAATCCATCGGCAATCATTGCCTCAGAGCCAATTTTGCGTCCGGTACGAATTTGGAGCAGCGCAACGGCTTCATTGCCCAGAAAACCAACTACCGCTGCCAGCGCCACCCAGGGGATATTCTGCATCGGCTGCGGATTGAGTAACTTCTGAAACGACTCCCAGAACACCACACCTGCACTGACCGCAATGGACAGCACGATAAAGATGCCTGCGACATCCTCTGCCCGCCCAAATCCATAGGTGAAGCGACGGGTTGCAGCGCGGCGGGCAAGGTAGAAAGCAATAAGGAGGGGAATGGAGTTCAGCGTGTCACCAATGTTGTGAACGGTGTCTGCCAACAGTGCGACACTGCCGCTGAGGGTGACAATCCCAATTTGCAAAAGTGCGGTGAAACCCAATGCCACCAGCGCCAGCCAAACGGTACGTATACCCGCTTTATTTGCATTGAACGCGGGATCAGCGGCCAAAGGCCCATGATCGTCGTGGCTGTGTCCATGTAGATGAAAAATAGATGCTACCCACCCCCAAATGCTAATAGGGTGAGTATGCTCATGAGGCTGATATCGTGCCATCCTTAAGTGGAACTCCAAATCTTCTGTCAGATTGAAATTGATTCTACCATTGCGAATGTTCTAAAATGGCTTATTGCAAAAAGTGGCAGGAAGGTGGTCGAGTTGACCCATTACAACATGGACTATGAACAAGTGATTCGTGCAGCGGGTCATCGGGTCACACCGCAGCGTGTTCTGATTCTGGATGCCGTTTGTGAAGGCGGTGGACATACAACCTTAGGTGAGGTCTATGCGCGGGTGCGTCAGGTCGATCCGTCCATAGATCGCTCGACCTTATACCGCACGCTCAAATTGTTTGTGGATTTAGGCTTGGTGGTTTCTGCTGACACGGGCAACGGCGAAGTCTATTATGAGATTGTCAAGCCCCATCGCCATCATCATCTGGTCTGTCGTCGATGTGGAAAAGAGGAGGAAATCGAACATGCTCTATTGCAAAATATGTTCGATCAGGTTTTTCAGCAGTATAGTTTCAAGGCAGATACCGATCATCTAGTGCTGTTCGGGGTCTGTAAAGAGTGTCAGGATCTCACTTAAAAAGTACTTCCCCTATAACAGGACACGCAGCTTCTGTTTGAGTGTCTTGCTGGATCGGACAATAAGGCGACGAATTACTTGCGGCGCTTGGTTATGGTTGAGTTTTCCGGGTGTTTCGCCACGATCAATTTCTTTGACTTCCAATATCAGAAAATTTTCTAATTCAATTCGACTGCCACTAACCAGTTCTTCCGTCCATACTTCAATCAGCGCTTCCAGCATCGCCTGCACATCACGATTCCTCAACCGGGTACGCCGCCCAATCTCGCTCACCATTTTGTTTTTAGTCAGAGACATGAGTTACGCTCCTGCCGCTTGTTTTGCCCGTTGATGCCGCGCACGCATCTGGTCAAGCGGAGTCGCTTTAATGTTTCCACCTGCTTTTTGTTCAGCTTCAGTGGCGATTTTGGTGAGCAGGGAACGCGCTGCACGTTCGACAGTTGAAATCGCTGCGGGGGATTGAGAGATGGGTGAGGGAACAAGCACGGGCGGCATGACAAGACCGCGTTCAAGCAGCAGCGGCTCGTTTTGATTCGATGAAGCCAATCGTTTTTTCCAATCTTCACGCTCATAAAGACGGGTGAGGCGGGCATTGAGAACGATCTGTGTGGCGAACCCAGCTTCAACATAGCGGGCGAAAATTGTACAGTTGCCGACCTGTGGGGTCACGACCTCATCCACTGTCAGCAGCGGGCGCTGTCGTAAGTGGCTGTTGGGA
>JANRLJ010000178.1:0-21406 GCA_033762735.1 bacterium
AACACGCTTCCCTGGTCTTCTCCCCCTCTCCTAGCGTCAGCGGTTGGGAGAGGGGGTCGGGGGGTGAGGGCGGAAAAGCGCCAACTCAATACCGGACAAGCCTTAAATCCCTCTCCCTCAGGGAGAGGGACTTGCTCTCGCGGGGCTGCTCCCCCATCGCCATCAGTGTAGAGAACGAAGTGATTGAGTGAGGGGTGTGGAGTTGCGCACACGGTCAGCTTGCAGTCAAAACGAGTGCTTAGCCGATGGCCTGAATCGCCCGTTCCACGCTGTCCTTCGGGCTGACCTTGAGCTGCGCGTCGATGACCACGCCGTTTTCGTCAATCACCCAGTGTGAGCGTGTCACGCCCCAGTATTTCCTGCCATACATCGATTTCTCATCCCACACGCCCCACGCTTCAAGCACACTGTGATCGACATCCGACAGCAGATCGTAGGGGAGATTTTCCTTCTTTTTCCACTTCAACTGTTCTTTGGGTTCGTCCGGGCTGATGCCCAGCACGACCGCGTTGGCCGTTTCCACTTTCGGGAATTCATCGCGGAAGCCGCAGGCCTGCGTGGTGCAGCCGCTCGTCCCGGCTTTGGGGTAGGCGAACAGGATCACCTTTTTCCCGCGAAAGTCGCTCAGTTTGACCAGCTTGCCGTCCTGATTAGGCAGTTCAAAATCAGGCGCGAGTTCGCCAATGTTGGGCATGGATACCTCTCCTTCATTCACCGTGCGTTGGTTCTGGCGGAATCTTAAAGGATTCACGGTGTGGGTGCGACGAATTTCTAGCGGGTTCTCATAATTCGATCAAACGGATTCTATGAATCCAGTGGAAGGCCTTTACCACCGACAGGCGTGACTTCGTAACGTTCGGTCATCTCGGCGATGAGCGGGCGGGCGACCGAGATCAGGGATTTGATGGCTTCATGATTCAGCGACGCCTGATGATCTTCCCGGCTCCGCCAGACCTCATTGACCCAGATTCCATCGGGGTCGTCCGGTACGCTGTTCACGATGTAGAGATAGCAGCCGTCCAGTTCACCGAGCAGCCGTGCCGCTTCCAGCATATGCCCGATCATCACCTCGCGCTGTCCCGGATGGGTGCGCATTTTGCCGAACAGACCATACATGGTTCTATCCTTTCGCTTGAAATCAGGGATAAATCGCTTTCAACGCCCGTTCGATGCTGTCGGCAGCAGTGACGCGCACCCGATAATCCAGCAGCAGGCCGTTTTCATCCACCACCCAGTAAGCGCGCAACGGAGCCGCGAAGCTGCGATTTTTCACGTTCAGCACACCCCATGCCCCCCACGCTTCCAGCATGGTATGATCGCTGTCGCAAAGCAGATCGAACGGCAGAGTGTGGTCGGCTTTCCACGCTTGCAGCCTTTCCGGGGAGTCAGCACTGATGCCGAAGATCACTGTATTGGCCGTCTCAATTTCTGCAAGCCGATCCCGAAAGCCGGTTGCCTGTGCCACGCTCGGCGGATCATCCAGCGCGGGGAACGCGAACAGGACGACCTTTTTGCCGTGCAGACTCCTTAACTGTACTGTCTGCCCGTCCTGATTGACGAGCGAAAAATCCGGCGCGGGTTTGCCGAGTTTCAGCATGAGATGACTTGCCCTATCCGTTGAAAGCGCACATCTGCTATTCTATCCGGCGTGAACACACTGACCACCCTCTCTCGAAGCCGCTTCTTCTGGCTGGCCGCCGCCCTGCTGGTGACGGGCGCACTTTATCTTTCCACCCTGCAAACTATCCCGAACGGCTCCAGCCAGTATTACATGATCGACGTCGGCGAAACACAGATTGTCCTCAACCGCTGGGGGACGCTCCACGCCACAGGTTATCCGCATTACGTCATCACGGGCAGCGCGATAACAGCCATTTTCCGACTGTTCGGGGTAGATGAGGCCACCGCACCGGCGCTGGTGTCTTTGATGTGGGGGCTGCTGGCGCTTGGACTGGTTTACACGCTGGCGCTGCATCTGAGCGAAAATCCGCCGCTGTCAGCCTTGCTCACGGTCGCGTTCGGGCTGACGCGCACTGTGTGGATTCACGCCTCCATCGCGGAGATTTATGCCTTCGGGCTGGTGCTGCTGGTGGCGCTACTGCTGCTGGCTCTGTGGAAAACCGATCTTCCACACCTGACCGATTACCCCGCCCGCATCTACTGGATGGCGCTGATCGGTGGTATCGCGGTCGCTCATCACCGCGCCTTTGCGATGGCAATTCCGGCGCTGCTGGTGGCCGTCGCGCCGCGTATGATGCAGCATCGCAAATCCCTCCCGCAGGTTATTCTGGTCAGTCTGGCACTCGGTCTGCTTGGTTTTCTGCCATATGTCTATCTGCCGCTGCGCGAGATGAGCGGGGAGCGCTGGGTTTATGGCGACACGCGCACGCTACAGGGCTTTATCGACCAGTTTATGGGGACGGAAGCCGGGCGCTTTATCGGTCTGCCGAATACGCTGGAAGGGCTGCGGGTGAATTTCACCGTCATCAATACCGTGCTGGTGCGTGATCTGACCGTGCCGGGGATTCTGCTCGGCATTCTCGGCTTGATAATCGGCATCTGGCGGCAGAATACCCGCCGTGCTGCCCTGGTGATGACCGTGAATGCTGGTGTGGCCTATGCCTTCCATGTCGCGCTGTATACCGATGTGCTGTCGGCGCTGATTCTGCCCGTGACGCTGGGGCTGGCGTTCGGGTGGTTGTTTCTGACGATGGCAGTAACCAGCAGTCAGCGATCAGCGGTCAGCACTCAGCAGGGAAGGGAGCGAAGGTTCGGCGCGGGCTTAGTTTCCAGCGGCGGACTGGCGATGCTTTGTGCTTATTTTGTTGTGCAGAACTTCGCATTTATCAAAAGCCTGACGACCGACCGCACCGGGCTGGAAACGGTCGCGCTGGTAGAGGATGCGCCACCCGGTTCGATGGTGATGCTGGCCTGGGGGCCGCGTTACTTCGCCGCTGGCTTCGAGAAGGACGTGCGCGGCGGCCTCGATCATGTGACGCTGGTCGATGACAAAGCCGACTTCACGGAAATCGCCGCCAGTGGGTCAGCCCTGATTACGCCCGACTACACCTTTTACAACCAGCCACCAGACTGGTGGCAGTCGCGCCTGAATCAGGCCATTTACCTGCGGGCGGCTGCACCTGGGCTGATCGAAATCGGCCTTGGACCGCGCATGACTGCCGAGCCACTGACCGAGGCAGTTGGCCTGCTCGCAGACACTGTGATTTGCGAGCCGGAACGGTTTGTGCTGGATGTGACGTGGTCAGCCGGGCAGCCCCCGGAACGTGACCTGAGCGTCTTTGTGCATTTGCAGGACGAGGCGGGGAACGTAATCGCGCAGGATGACAAGTTCGCGCCTGTATATGGCTGGCGACCGCTGACAGGCTGGCAGGTGAATGAGGCGGTGCGCGATGTCTATGTGCTGCCGCGCCTGCCGCACTCCGCCCGAATCCACTTCGGGCTATACTATCAGGCGGCGGACGCCGCGTTCGTGAACGTGGTCGAATACACACGAGAGGCAACATGCGGGTGAAACAGACAGTCTTGGGAAGATGGGCAGTGTTAATCGTGCTTGGTGTGCTGGCGGTGGCCTGCCAGCCAACCGCGCAATCGACTCCTGCACCAACGGAAGTCGCACTGGTCAAACTGCTGGCGACCCTCGCGCCGACGACCACACCAGACCCCAACATCCAGCAGCCGACAGCCGCCCCCGCTTTTGTCGGTATTGACCCGACCGCAACACTGCTGCCCACCGCAACCGCTTATGTGGGCGTGTTCCTGGGTGAGACGCAGGAACAGCTTGGTGGGGAGGCGGTCGAGCGTGAACTACCGAACCCTGACGCCAACGCCGATGAACCGCTGCTGTGCCTGACGCTGCCTGATGCGGTCTTTGGCACTGGCTGGATTAATCAGGACGCGGTGCGCACCAATCTGAACTGCCCGATTCAGCAGAGTTTCGGCTTTGAGGGGAGGATTCAGGTCTTCGAGCGCGGGGCGATTTACTGGCGTGTGGAAACGAATGAAGTGTGGGCGGTCGCGCCGGGGCGGTTGGATGAGCGCACCGGGCAGCAGAGCACCGGCAGCTACTGGTATGTGGATGTTGCCCCACAGTTCTCGCCCGCCGGGATCACCCCACCGGAAGGGCTGCGCCTCCCAGAAGGTTATATCGGCGGCGTGTGGGCGACCGTGCCGCAGGTGCGCGAAGCACTGGGCTATGCGACCACCGATGTGCAGGACATCGGCGTCAACCTCCAGCGCTTTGAAGGAGGGACGCTGTTCGCGGACGTGACGGTCGGGCAGGTGTTCGCGCTGCTATTGGACGGCACCGCGTATGGGCCGTTCCTGGCGACGAGTGTTGAGTCAGGGCAGCCGTAGGGGACGACCCGTGTGTCGTCCCGCGACACGCAGAGGGCGCACCGATGTGTGCGCCCCTACACATTAAGACTGATCTTCCTGATTGACGGGAATTTCCCCAAGCGCGACGATTTTATAGCGGGCGATGCCGTCCGGCACCTCGACCTCGATAGTCGCCCCTTTGCGCTTGCCCAGAAGTGCCTGACCCACAGGCGACTCTATCGACACGCCGTGCCGCCCGTTGGCGACTTCCATCCCGCCCAGAAGGTCAAAATCCAACTGTTCGTTGGTTTCCAGATCGACCACCGTCACCCGGTCGCCGGGGGAAGCGGTGTGTGGGTCGGGGTCTTCGTCGATGATCGCGGCGCGTTCCAGCACGAACTTCAGGTGCTTCACGCGCTCGTTGTAGCGGTTGAGATCGGTATAGGCCTCGAACATCGATGGTTCCATCCCCGCGATTTCGTTGTCGTCGCGCACACTGCGCATGTATTCCTGCATTTCCGGCGCTTTCGCTTCCAGTTCTTCCAGTTCGCGCCGCAGCTCTTCGTAACCTGCGCGGGTAAAGACAAATTCTTCTGTTTCGGACATTCTTTGCCTCCGCATAGACATGTGTCGAATCCGGTCTGATCTTGATCTTCATCAAGCTTCGTCAAACCTCATCAGAAGTGGCGTGGGGGGGAGTAAAGTCGAATTGAAGATTGAAGGGATGAGGTATTCATGATTATAGTGCAGCCACTTTAGCGCTGCCTGAGAACGCGCCAACGGATTGTGTGGGCGCACAGATCAAGTTCAAGGAGGAACACCACATGCCCGATCAATCGCTCCCATTGGCCGGGGTGCGTGTGCTGGATTTTACCCGTGTGCTGGCCGGCCCGCTGTGCACGATGCTGCTGGGTGATATGGGTGCGGATGTGATTAAGGTGGAAAGCCCGCTTGGAGATGAGACGCGCCAGTGGGGGCCGCCTTACGCTGGTGATCCGGCGGACGGCATGAGCGCCTACTATCTGAGCGTCAACCGCAACAAGCGCAGCATTGTTCTGGATTTGAAGGGCGCACACGACCAAGCTATCGCCCGGCAGATCGCGGCACAGAGCCAGATCGTGGTGGAGAACCTCAAGCCAGGCGGGATGGCGAAATTTGGCCTGGGGTATGATGACCTGAAGGCGTTTAATCCCGCCCTCGTTTACGCCAGTATCACCGGGTTCGGCCAGTTCGGGCCATACCGTGACCGCCCCGGCTACGATCATGTGTTGCAGGCGATGAGTGGGCTGATGTCCATCACCGGCGCGACGGACGGTGAGCCGTACAAAGTGGGCGTGGCGATTGTGGATGTGGTGACGGGCTTGTTTGCGCTGTCGTCGCTTCTGGCCGCGCTGCGGCACGCAGAAATAACCGGGCAGGGGCAGCATCTCGACCTGGCGCTGCTGGATTCCGCGATTGCCGCGCTGGTGAACGTCGCCAGCAATACACTGGTTTCCGGCCAGGCTCCCCGGCGCTACGGCAACGAGCATCCCAATATTGTGCCGTATCAGGTCTTCAGTGCGGCGGATGGCGATTTTGTCGTAGCAGTGGGCAACGATGGACAGTTCGCGGCGCTGTGTCGGCTGATGGGCGTGGAGCATCTCATCCATGACCCGCGCTATGCCACCAATCCGGCACGGGTGGCGCATCGAACGGAACTCGTGGCTGAACTGGCGGAAACCTTCAGGACGCGCCCGGCAAAAGCCTGGGTGGATGCGATTTTAGAAGCCGGGATTCCGACCGGGCCGATCAACAGCCTGCCCCAGATTATCGGCGATCCCCAGGTGGAAGCGCGGGGGCTGATGCAGGAAATGCCGCTCGACAACGGCGCACTGTGGCGCTTCGTCGGTAATCCAGTCGGCTTTAGCGAGACACCGCCCGTTGTGCGCTATCCGCCGCCGCTGCTGGGGCAGCACACCGATGAGGTCCTGCGGGAACTGGGGATTGAGTAGACGCTATTTTAAAATTCACATTTCCGATACGGGCCACGCGCACGTCGCCCCTACAATGTAGTTTTGCCGTTTGGGTCATCATCAGTACAATCAACGCCATATTGATACCACTCTGGACGACACCATGACTCAGGATCGCCTTCCTTACGATGTGCTGCTGGTTGAGGATAATGTGGAAATCGCGGATGTGGCGCTGCGGCAGTTGGAGCGCATCGGCATCTATGCCCGTCATGCGCCGGATGGGCGGCAGGCGCTTGCCATGCTGAACGCGCAGAAACCGGATCTGATGCTGCTGGATCTGAACCTGCCGGAAGTGGACGGCTGGCGGGTGCTGGAACACGCCAAGAAGCTGTATGGCGAGGACGGCGTGAAGGTGATTGTGATGACGGCCAATGATGACAGCGCCAATAAGCTGATCGGCAGGCTGCAAACCGTTGAGCGCTATCTGGTCAAGCCGATTATGCGCGATACGCTGTGGCAGGCGGTGCGCAATGCGCTGGGGGTGGAGCAGCAGTAAGTACCGAGTAGAGAGTAATGAGTACCGAGCAGGACACTGAAAGTGAAATCCGCCCGTTTTTTGTAGGGACACGGCGGTTGTGTCTCTGCAAAAGTCCTTCACTCGTTACTCGGTACTCATGCCTGGGTACTTCTCTTAAAATGTTCCGCGCTGTTCGACCGCGAGCAGGTTGATGTCTACCCGTGCACCGCTGAACGTCCGCACGACCTTGACCTCCACCGCGTTCTGCGGCCCCAGGAACGGGCGCGGGTCTTCGATAAACAGCCGTCCCGAATTGTCCACCGTGACGCTTTCCCATAGTTGTTCGCGCCAGTTCCAGAGCTGCACATCGCTCAACGCACCTGCGCCCTGTGGACGATCTGCAATAATGGTTAGCTGATCGACCTCGCTTAGCACGGCACCGGGCAGCGGCGTAAAGCGGAAGACAACCTCATTTTCCCCGCCCACGCTTAATTGATACGGCGCCGCTCTCAGATCGGCCTGCCCCCGTTCACGGGACACCCACGTAAACTGATCCTGTGTGATGAGCACCGAGTCCCCCTGCGAACGGGCGACCTCGACTTCCAGTTCGATCAGGTAGAGGGTGGTGTCTACGGGCGACCAGCCCACGCCGAGCACTTCGTCTTCCGAAGGGACACTTTCCCCCCACGCCGCCAGATAGACCCGGTTGCCGCGCGAGGTGGAAGCGAACTGATCGACGATGAACGAATTCAGGAAGGCCTGCCGCCGCGTTTCCTCAAGCGTCTGTTCACCGATGTTGAGGGGGGCGGCGAAGCCTGTGGGATCGACGTAAACATCCGCACCGAGAATATCGGTTGCGCTCTGCTGTGAGGTGACAAAGGCGGTGTAATAGGCGCTGCCGATGTAGGAGGTAGAAGGCGAGAAGAAAAACTCATCGCCCACACCGATTTCCAGGGGAGAGGGTGCAGGGATGGATTCGCCAGAGACGGTTACATCGTCGAATGTCACGACCTGACCGGGTTCGATGACGTCTCCCAGGTTATAGACCACATCCCGCGCCAGCAGCACCGGGTCATAGAGGGGTTGATCGCTGCTGTTGGTGATGGCGCCTTGCAGGAACGAGCGTCGGCTGCTGCTGCGCGTAGTCAGTGTCACCTGTCCGCTGATGTCGGGCCTGGGCACCGTGCCTGTGGTGTTGAAATTGCGGATGATGCTGGCATCGATCAGAAAATCAACCGCCGCAAAATCCTGCGTCTGCTGAATCTCCACACGGCTGTTCCCACCGAGGACGTTGCCAGCGATGCCGTCGTCCTGTGGCAGCGAGCGCATCAGCCGTTCCTCGCCCACATCCAGCGAGTATTCATCGCGGCGGGGGACCAGCAGGCCGACGATCTGGTCAATGCGGGCTTCGTCGCTTTCCGGCCATGCCTGGATCACGCTCAGGCGGCTGAGCGTGGCCTGATTGCCGCGCAGGTTGAAACCGACCACACGCGCCAGCAGGGTAAACAGCAGGATGAACACCGGGATGGTAATCCACGCCCATTCCCGGCGGTTGAGGCGGTTCAGCACGAGATAATTCAGCGGCCCGACCAGCAGAACGTAGGCGCCCAGGAACGCCACCAGCCCAATCGCTGCCGGGAGCAAATTCAGCCCCGGCAGAATTTCGACACCTTCCGCCGCTCGATCCCAGACGGAAAAGCCATGTGTCCAGCTTGGGCGGGCATCGGTCGAACTCAGCAGGCTCAGCCACAAGCCGGCGCGGTCTTCCCACTCGCGCAGGGGCGCGGTGTTAGGATCAACCGCCAGGTAATCGACCGTGCCATTGCCAAGTTCGCGCCGGGCGGCGAGAACCGTATCCCTTTCGGCGGCGCTCAGGATGCGCCCAGTCTCTGTCAGTTCTCCGGTGGCGACGATCAGATCACCAGAAAGTTCCGTGACGTAATCGCCGCCCAGGTTGAGCAGGGGTTCAACCTCTGCGCCATCCACCGTCACGCTGTTATCCGGCACTATCGGCAGCAGATCGCGCAGCCCGGCGGCGGTTGGCTGCCAGGCAGCACCCCCGGTGACAATCAGATGACCGCCGTTAAGCACCCACTGGCGCAGGGCATTGCGCTGGGCATTGGAGAGCGCCCCGGTATCCACATCGTTAAACAGCAGCGCGTCCACTGCATCCAGTGCGGGCGCACGGTCGGGCAGGTTGCCGAGCGACCAGTTGGCCTGGAACGCCTCGAACCCGCCGACGAACACTTCGGCCAGATCAATCACCGAGCCTGCCGCCGCCTGTGAGATGACGACGTAGAGCCGATCATTCCCGCGCACACTGCGCAGCGGCGCGTCCTGGCTGGCGACCACGCCGCCTTCGTTATTCAGCAGTTCCACGCGCACCCGTGTGGCATTGCCGCGTGCGGTGACGTAGAGGAAAAGCGTCTGGTTGCTGCCGGAGGCGAGATCAACCGGGGTGCTGAAGGTGTTGATAAAAGCGCTGCCCGATGTTTCGGGACGGACGACTACACGCCCGCTCACGGCGTCGCCATTGTTGTCAATTTCCACACGCAGCGGGAGCCATTGATTGCCCCGGAAGTAACCGTCATACCCGGCGCTGACGTTGAGCGTCACCAGGTCATTGAGGCCTTCCTGGGCGGCGGTCGGCGCGGGGAAAAGGGTGAGGGACAGGGCACAGACCGCCAGCAGAAGCAGAAAAACGTTTATTCGGTTGAATTGAATAGGCATCCAGCAAAACCCGTGATTTCTTTAAACACAATCCAGGCCTGATTGTATCACGGGTTCAGCCGCTCTCGGATAACGGTTTGGTCATACTTCACGCTACAGCGCGGCCAGCGGCATGTGAAAGCGGTAGCGCCGGATAAAGGTATCGTGCTCAGTGATGGTCACAACGTTATAACCGGGGTCATGGTGGGGGTCGTTAAAGGGCGCATCCTGCCCAGGCCAGGTGCGCGTCTGGAACCACGAACTGCGCACGGCATGATAGCTGATGCCGTCACGTGTGGTGGTGAAATCCTCGTGAATGTGCCCGTAGAAAACGCCTCGCAGACGATGCCGCGCCTTGAGCAGAATCGTATGCAGTTCCAGCCCGTTCAGCAGCACCAGTTCATCCAGCCAGGGCGAACCGGACGGAATCGGGTGATGATGCAGCGCGACCACCAGTGGGCGCATATCTTCCGGCATGAACAGGTTATCCAGCCAGCGCAGTTGATCGGCCTGCAGCAGCCCGGCGGCGGACATGCGCAGGGTGCTATCCAGGCAGATGATCTGAACGCCTTCGGCCTCGAACGTGTAATCGAGCCGGGGTGTAAGCTCGGCATCTTGCCGTCCCAGCAGGACGCGCTGAACCCCTTGAACACGGTCATGATTGCCGGGGACGTAATGCACCGGGATGTTGATCTGCTCCAGCAGTTCCCGCGCGATGACGTAATCCAGATCATGTTCCGGGTCGGTCATGATGTCGCCCGTATGCAGGACGAAATCGACATGGAAGGGCAGCGCGTTAATCTGCCGGACCAGTTCTTTCACCATCGGGCGCGACGAAAAGCTGACGAAATCGCCTGTGAAGGTCGGGTTCTTGTGGATGTGCGTGTCGGAAATATGGATGAACGTAAGCGGCACCAAGCGTCACCTCTGGAAGTTGTGTGGGGTGAAGGTTACAGCCTGAGTGTAGCACGTTCACTCCCTCCGTAAAACTCCGGTGGCGTATCGGGAGTGGTGAAAATCAGGGAGATGTAGGGGCGTAGCGCGCTACGCCCCTGCCAATGATGTCCGCAAAATTTACCACTCCCGGTGTATCCGCCTGGGCGCTTACGGCCGGTTGTGCCCGCTTTCGTCAGGTTCGACCATCTCATGCAGAACGTCCGCCAGCGCCAGCAGAACCTCGGCTTTTTCGTTGATGATGTCGAGCATCTCCCTGACGGTCGGGTCGTCATTATGGGGAATGACGATTTCTTCAACCAGAAGCGCCGCGCTCAGAATAGCGCCGGCGCTTCCACGAAAGTGATGCAGCCAGGTTGAGAGTGCCGCTGAAGGATTCTGCCGCAGCTTGGCGAGCAGTTCCGCTTTTTGTGCGTCGTTCAATGCTTTGCTCCGGGAGCCAGGTAGTCTTGACGTTTACTGAAATCAGCGAAGCATAAACGTCAACACGGCCTAACCAATTGGTGTTACGGGTAGGAAGAAGAACGCCAGACCCAGGATTAGGTATACCGCCAGCAGCATCACCCCTTCCAGCCAGTTGCTTTCGCCCTCCTGCACGACGAACGCGGCGATGATGGCGGCGGTCAGCAGGGCGATCAGCTCAAAGCTGTTGAACACCAGCAGCAGGATGTCCCCAAACAGCAGGCTGATGAACACCAGCACTGGCGCGACGAACAGCGCAATCTGCAGGCTGGAGCCAAGCGAGATCGCCAGGCTGAGTTCCATCTTGTTCTTATACGCTACTTGCACGGCGACGAGGTGTTCCGCGACGTTGCCGACCAGCGGAATCACGATGATGCCGATGAAGAATTCGGAGAGGCCAAACTGCGTGGTGACTTCTTCCACCGCGCCGACCAGCACTTCGGACATCAGCACAATGCCAATCGTGGCTGCTGCCAGCACTGCCAGCGCAAAGCCCACGCTCCATTTGGCTTGATGGATTTCCTGAGCCGCCGGCTCACGTTCCAGTGCGGTCTGCCGCCGACCGGCCCAGAAGCTGTAGTAGATGCTCAGCCCGTAGAGCACGATCATGATGATGGCGACACCTTCGCTCAGCCCGACCTCTGCGGCGCGATCTTGTTGAAGTGCTACATCAAACAGCGATGGCACGGTCAGCGCGGCCACGGCCAGCACAAGCAGCGTCGCGTTCACGCCCGCGTTGCGGCGGTCAAACACCTGCGTACCGTGTTTGAGTCCCCCAAACAGCAGGCTCAGCCCCAGCACCAGCAGCAGATTGCCGATAATCGAGCCGGTAATCGAAGCGCGCACCAGATCAAGCAGCCCTTCGCGGATGGCGAAAATAGTAATGATGAGTTCAGCAGCGTTGCCCAGCGTGGCGTTTAGCAGCCCCCCGACCTGCGGGCCGGTATGCACCGCCAGTTCTTCGGTTCCCTCGCCGACGAATTTTGCCAGAGGGATGATGGCAATCGCCGATAGAATAAACAGGGTGGTCGGTGCCCAGTGCGCGAGTTCCCCGATGAGGGCAATAGGCACCAGCAGCAGCAAGCCGTAAAGCACGTATCGGAGCATCGTCTTTTCTCTTTTTGTGAATAATCGGGTAGACACACGCCTCACATTATAACCAGATTGCAATTTTGTGCGATTGAAGGCAGCGACAAAACAAATCATCCACAAACCAGACTAAAATGGTGCAAGGCTGTGCGCGGGGTTATGATTCCTACCCTGCTGCAAAAGCCTCAACAGTTCGAGGTGTACGTTTGGGCATTATGCGAGTACAATGGTTGTATTAAGAGACTGGCTGATCTTAACCGTGAAAAGATCATCTGCGACAAACCTTCGATGGCATCAAGGCCTGCTGCTCCTGATTACGCTTGTTCTAAGCGTGGTTATAGGCGTTGTGGGTGGGCGTGAGCTTGTCCTGTCCTCAATTACGGGAGTCGTCGCATTTTCCTGGTTGACGTGTGCGCTGGTGTTTACACTGGCCGATTGGCTGGCTGATCCAGAGGATAATGGCCTCTGGCTGGCCTACCGCACCTTATCCGTTGGCATAATCTTGTCCGTGATTGGTCTGTTTGCCGGGATCGCCATTCTCGTCATCGGAGTGCTGGTTTCGCTCATCGCCCGCCTCCTTCAGAAAAATCCCCTGTCGGCTTCTCTGACGATTGCTGCACAGCGTTTTACGGTGAGCGCTTCCGGGGTGGCTGCATCTGCCCTGCTTTTTCTGCTTTTCAGAGACAATGACAACCTTGTCATCCGCGCGGCGCTCGTTCTCTGCGGCGGTCTGCTTGCGGCTCATCTCGTTCGTATGTTATGGCAGGCGGCCTTTTCCTACCGGGTGGGCAATCTTCCGACGGAACTCCTGTTGATTGTAAGCAGTGTGGCGCTTGCACAGACCTATCAGGAAGCGGGCGCACTGCCGTTTTCAGCGCTGATGCTGCTAGTGGCGATGCAGGTCTTCCGATATCGTCAGGTCAACCAGACCCGCGAGGCACTCAGCCAGCGCACACAGGAAGTCTCTGCGCTGGATACCGACAACAACATGCTGCGCGACCGCAGTATGGAGATGGCGCGGCACCTCTCCCTGATTAATCAGGCGGTGCAGGAAGTGATGTTCAACCTGGACGCCGATGATGCGCTGCGGACGGCCTGCAACACCGCGCTCCAGATCGCCAACGCGCCCAAAGCCGCGATTTTCACCCGCGAAATGGATGGGGTAGATCAGGTACACCTCAGGCACGCGGTCGGCCTGACGGAAGCGCATCTGCGTTTATATCAACAGGCGGCCTATCTGCCTGTGTTCCCACCGCCTAATGAGGCCTTCATGACGCGCTTTGTCGCAGATACGCACCTGCTCCCGTCATCTGATCCTTTGCGCACACTGGCAGATGCCGGACAGTTTCGTTCCGTGGTGCAGGTGCCGCTGCGCTCCGGGACGCTGCCCTTTGGGATGCTGGCCGTGTTTTATAACCAGCCGCACATCATCCCCAAGACCGATCTCGAACTGCTGGAAACGCTGGCCTACCAGATGGCCGCCGCGCAGGACAACGCGACCCTGCTCAAAGCGCTGGAACAGTACGCGGCTGAACAGGCGCAGCTTGTGCATCTTTCGCGCATTTCCAACGCCAGCTTACAGCTAGAGACGGTGGTGGAAAGTGTGTCCCAACTGCTGCGGCAGATGATGAACGTTGACCGGGTGCGGGTTGGGTTGGTGCTCTCGAATCAGGAAACCATTCGCTTTTACGAGTATGACCATCACGGGCATCGCCAACTGCGCGATATGTCGATCCAGGGTACGCCGGAATTGTCCCTTATCTACCGCCAGTCGCAGCCCAGCCCCCGCATCTTCTACCGTGTCGATGGGCAGATGTCCCCGGCGCTTGCTGCCTTGCAGGATGAGCAGGAGGCGATGCTGGCGCTCGTTCCAATGCTTTCCAGCGGGCAGCTTGTGGGCGTGATCGCGCTCAGCGCCTTTGACTCGCGCGAACTCTCCGACGGGGAGTGGCGGCTGGTCGAAGTGGCAACCAATCAGATCGCCACGCAAATCCACAACGCGCAGCTTTATACCCTCACGGAAGACGCGCTCAACCGCCGCCTGCGTCAGCTCAGCGCGATTGAGCAGATTGCGCAGCAGATCACGAGTTCGCTTGATCTTGACCTGCTGATTCGCAATGTGCTGGAAGCGGCGATTACCGCCACCCAGGCCGAGATGGCCGCGATTGGCCTGATTATGGAAACGGGCGAATTCCGCGTGATCGGCCAGGAATATGTCTTTGGTAAATGGTACAAGTATGATCTGGTGCGGCATCTGGCGTATGGGCTGATGGGGCAGGTGGTGCTGAGCGGTCAGCCAGTCGTGGTGGCAGATAACCAGGCCGACCCGAATTACTTCTCCGAAGCAGCGCAGGGGACGTATCGTTCTTCCCTGGTTGTGCCGCTGATGCGGGATGATGTGGTGGTCGGTGCGCTGAATGTCGAGAGCACCCAGATCGACTTCTTCAAGGAAGAACAGGTCGATTTCATCAACAGTCTGGCCGGCCATGCCGTGATCGCGATTCAGAATGCGCGTCTGCTGCATGAGCGGCAGAGCCAGATCGAAACGCTGACCAGCCTGCGCGAGCTTTCGCTGGAAGTCGCCGGGGACTACACCGAAAATCAGGTGGTCGAGACGGTGCTGCGCACTTCTCTTAACGTGATGAACGGGGACAGCGCCGTACTGCTGCGTTATCATCAGGACAGCCGGCAGTTCGAGGTGATCGAAGGGCAGCGCCGCCGCGATGGCGCCTATGTGAAGGCGGAGGTTGCGGTCCCTGCCGACAGCGCACAATGGGCGGCGATCACAGGCAAAGTGCAGGTGGTGGAAGATGCGCAGGTGAGTGAGCGTTATCTCAACCACAGCTCCTCCAGCGCGGTCGATTATTGCAGCATGATTATGGCTCCGATCAAGCGGGGCAATGTGGTGCAGGAAGTCCTGTGCGTGGCGCTGCTGGAACAGCACGTCTTTACCGAAAACGATTACAACAATATCGAACTGCTGGCGATCCAGGCCGCCGGGCATCTGTCCAACGCGGCACTGCTGGCGCGGGTGCGCACAGGCAGCACTCGAATGAGGGCGATTCTGGACTCCACACGCGACGGCATTATCCTGCTGGATACACATGGAACACTGGTCGATGTCAACATCGCGGCGGAACGGCTGCTTGGGGTTGAACTCGAACCCTATATTGGCGAGAACTTCGCGGCCACGCTGATGAACGGGCTGCAGCAGGGCGGGCTGCAGGAAGACACGCTGCAGGAAGCGCTCACCGACATGGCACGGGTGCTGCGCCTTGAGCCGCGCCGCATTACCACGCGCTCCTATGAAATTCGCAAGGCCAACACCGTCCGTTTTATTGATGAAGTCGGGTCGCCCGTCTATGATGCACATCGTGCGAATGAAATCATGGGGCGGCTTCTCACGCTGCGTGATGTAACCGAGGAAAGGGCGCTGACCGCCTATCGCGATGAGATCAGCAGCATGGTCGTGCACGATCTGCGCGCACCGCTTTCAACCGTTATCAGTGGGGTTACGCTGGCGCTGGATATTCTCAACGATATCCAGGACGAGGTGAACAAGCCCGTCATTGAGGAAACGCTGAATGCTTCGGTTGACAGCGCCACCCGCCTGCTGCAGCTGGTCGAGAGTATGTTGGAAATTTCCAAGCTGGAAACACGGCGTCTGCCCATTAAGCGCGAACCTGTCATCCTCAAGGACATGTTCAAGAATATCTTCATCGCCATGTCGCCCGCCCTCCAGGAAAACGAAATCACGCTGGAACTGGTGAGCGCTGAAGACCTTCCCCCAGTCAGCATTGATCTGGACAAAATGCGGCGGGTGCTGGTCAATCTGCTGGATAATGCAATCCGCTATACCCCGGCGCAGGGTGTAATTCACCTGAGCGCGGAACGAGTGGATGAGAAAGTGCTGGTACACGTATCGGACAGCGGGCGCGGCATCCCAGCAGAGGAACGTGACCGCATCTTTGATAAGTTCACCCAGGTTTCGGGCAGCACCCCGCTGCGCGGTTATAAGGGCATCGGCCTGGGGCTGGCGTTCTGTAAGCTGGTGCTGGAAGCGCACGGTGAGCGCATCTGGGTGGCGGACAACTGCACCCTGCCCGGCGCATGCTTTGCGTTTACGCTCCCGTTGGCGGTTCCCGAAGCGGTGGCTGCATCCTGAATTTGAAAAATACGTAACAATTTGGTTTTAGGCCAGTTTGCCTAAATCTTTATGGGAACGTTTTGAAGTAAGATGGGCGTAGCTGGCCTATCGTCACGGTATAGTACGCCTGGAAGCGCCAAAGATTCATGTTGCGTTTGAACAACAGCCGGGTTTTTTCAATAGCCATCCCTGTGGTGCTGGCGGCGGCCTCCCTCGCTCTGCTGATTTTTTCGGTGCCTTCGTTTGACGTAGTCGCGGCCTATCAGGTGCATCTGCTGCTATACGCCATCCTGACCGGGCTGGCTGTCGCCTTTGCCGTCATTCTGACGGAAAGCGAACTCAGCATCGCCCATATGATCGGGATGCTGGCCTTTCTGGCCCTGCCAGCAGAAGTCTTCAGCGCCGGGCTGTGGGCAGTGACCATCGGTGCTTTATGTGTCACGATGGTCAAGGTCGTCCAGGCGTCACGAGAAATACGATCCCAGCGCTGGCGCGAACTCAGCTTTGTGCTGGCGCGGCAGACGATCTGCTTTTACGTTGCAGGGCAGATTTATCTCAATGTCGGCGGGATTCTGCCGCTCAAGCAGGATACGTGGGATTTTGACCTGACCGCCGGGCTGCAGCTTGGGCTGTACTGCTTTGTGTATGTAACCCTCTACCTGGCGTGTTTCATGCTGGAATACATGCCGCAGAACCGCCTGCGCCGCAGCGATCTGGTCTCTGGGTTTATCGTCCTGCTGCTGCCCCTGCCCTTTGCTGTGCTGGGGGCGGTGATTGCCAATCAGCTTGCACCCACGCTGGAAGTGATTACGCTGATCGGGCTGGCGATGATTATCCTGGGGTTGTATGCGCTGAGCCGTTCAGAATATCGCCTGCGGCGTCAGTTGGATGAACTGCGCACCCTGTCGGTCGTCACCCGCGCGACCCGTGCCCATCTTAATCTGGAAACGCTGCTCAAGACGATTTATCTTCAGGTGGCGCATCTGCTGGAGACGAATAACTTCACGGTTGCGCTGTTTAACCCCGAACGCAACCGCCTGGAATTCCCGCTCGTGATTCGGGGCGGCCAGGAAGAAAACGCAGTCGATGTCGATACCCGCCCTGCGATCTATCATGATCCGCTCATCGACCACATTATGAAGGTCGGCTCGCCGCTTCTGATTCGGCGTGATGTTGCGGAAACGGTGCAAGCAATGGGCTATCCTCCACCGAAAGAACCGACTTCATCCTGGCTGGGTGTGCCGCTGCTGGTAGGGGGTCGTTCGCTGGGGGCGGTGGTGGTGCGCGGCGTCGAACCGCATCATCATTTTGATCAGGATGATCTGCGCCTGCTTAACATTGTGGCAACCAGCGCCGGAATCGCGATTGAAAACGCGCAGCTCTACCGCCAGCAGACCGAACGCGCCGAACAACTGACCATTCTGAATAACATCGCTGAACTGCTGAGCGGGACGCTCTCGCCCAATAATGTGCTGGATACCGTGATTTCGTCGGCGTCGGCGCTGTCACAGGCGAACGCGGTCGCGGTTTACCTGTTCATGGATGCGACCGCCCGCGAGGAAAACGACCCCTATATTCGCAGCGCGGGCTTAAGCGAAGCCTATAAGACGCTGCCGCTGCTGCTGCGTAATCCACAGGTTCCGCTTCATCGCCAGCTTCCGATTGCTATCAGCGATATCCAGTCTGACCCACGCGCCGTCGAACTGCGTGGGCTGCTGGGGCGCGAGGAAATGGTGGCGCTGGTGGAACTGCCGCTGGTGCGCGGGGAGCATGATGTGGGTGTGCTGGTGGTGTACTTTAAAGAAACACAGTATTTCAGCGGGGAACGGCTGGAACTGCTGCGCACCTTCGCCACCCAGGCAGCGCAGGCCATCCACAACGCCCGTACTTATGCCGTGACAGACGAGGCCTTCCAGCGCAGCGTGGAGCAGTTGATCTCGCTGGCGGCAATCGGGCGGATGCTGACCTCGACACTCGATCTCAAAACGATCAGTGAACTGGTGCTGCGCCATGCGCTTGATGCGCTGCACTCGACGACCGGGGCGGTTGTGCTGCTCGACCAGGATACGCGCCAGTTGAACGTGCTGGCACAGCGCGGCTACCCGGAAGACGCTTTTCACGACCAGATGACAATCCGCCGCAGTATAGGGTGGGGGGTGGCGGAAACGGCATCTGCACAGCGTATCGACGATGTGAGCAAGCTCAGCCAATACATGCGGCTGGTGGAAAGTACGCGCGCTCAGGTCAGCACACCGATTCTGCGTGACCGGGATTTTCTGGGTTTTGTCACGCTGGAAAGCAACAAATTGGCTGGGTTCAGTCCCGAAGACAGTCATTTTTTAACACAGCTTGCCAATCAGGCGCTCATCGCCATTGATAATGCCCGCCTGTTCCAGCGCATCACCGAGGCACGTGACCGCCTCCAGGTGATTCTGGACGCGATGGAAGAAGCGCTGATTCTGATCGACCGTCATGGCAAGATCGCGCTGGCGAATCCCCGCATCGCGCTCACCGGGCTGCCGCCTGCGGCGCTCGTCAACCAGTCCTTAAGCGAACTGGTACGGCAGCCCGCGCTGCGCCTGCCTGAACGGCTTGGTTTCAGCAGCGCTCAGGAAATCCTTGAGCTGCTGGAGGACATGCAGACGCCCAATGACTGGGACAGCTATCCGCCGACGCTGTACACCCTGCCCGGCGACAAGGGTGAACTCTACCTGCAACGCTATATCATCCCGGTCGAGGATGAGCAAAAGAAAATTTCGGGTGCGCTGCTGGTGTTCTATAACAAGACCGAAGAACAGGAACTAGACCGCGCCCGCGAGGAACTCTCGCGCATGATCGTGCATGACCTGCGCAGCCCACTGACGGCAGTGACCACCAGCCTCAAGCTGCTGCGCGAATTTGTGCCGCCTGAAAGCGATTTCCGTTCGGTGGTCGAATCCACCACCGACGCCAGCCGCCGAGCCATCCGCAAACTGCTCTCGCGGGTGGACAGCCTGCTCGATATTTCGCGGATGGAGAGCGGACGGTTGAGCATCGACCCTGATGTGACCGAACTGGCGACGCTGGCGGATAACGTCAGCGTGGAGTTGAGTCCGCTGGCGCACGAACTGGAGATTCGCATCGTGTCGCAGTTGGGCAGTGACACACCGATGCTGAATATCGACGCCGACAAAGTGGAGCGGCTGCTTTTGAACCTGGTCGATAATGCCCTGAAGTACAGTCCGGCGGAAAGCGACATCATCATCCGCGCCCATCCGGCAGGGATGAATGGCGCCGCCCCCGATTTTGTGCGGGTGGATGTGGTGGATCGCGGCCCCGGTGTACCGCCTGAATACAAGGAAAGCCTCTTCGACCGCTATGTGCAGATCGAAGGGCGGCGCAAGGTGCGGCGCGGCATCGGCCTGGGGCTGACGTTCTGCAAACTGGTGACGGAAGCGCACGGTGGGAGTATCTGGATTGAAGACAATCCCGGCGGCGGGAGCATCTTCGCCTTTACGCTGCCCGTCGCACGGCTGAGCCGCCTGCCCGAAGACGAGGACGAAATGCCCGTCAGCAGCCGGGAATAGGGTGCGCTGAACCGCCCGCTGGCGCTGCTTCTGGTGCAGAAACCTGCACCTGTGAAAACACCCGATCAAACTTAATCGGGTGTTTTTGATGACTGGGGTAAAAGATAATGAGCGCAGGGCTAATAGCGGTGGGCGATGCGCAGCAGTTCAACCGCTTCGCTGATGGCGTGGTCGCGGCTGTCTACATAGATGACGGGATTGGCGTTGGCGTTAATCTGCTGGAGGCGTTCTGCAAAGGCTCCCACATCAATGCCTCGAATAGCCGTAATCAGAAACGCCGGGCGCTTAAACAGGCTGATGAGGTACTGGTTGGTCTGAATATCGTCCGAACTGGCCTGATCGGCCCAGGTGTTGAGCATGTCCTGGGTAACGGTAATAGATGTGACGTCGGTAATCACGCAGGCAGATTTCTGGTAAGCGGCGCAGGGTTGACTGAGGAATTCCTGCGCCAGACGTTGATAAGCGTTGGAGAGTTTGAGACGAGTGACTTCGAAGGATTCTGTTTCTGCCTCTTCAAAAGTCATGATGGAAAGGGACATGGGTTGACCAGCGACATTCACCTGAACTGTTTCTACCAGTAATTCACGACTCGCGACCATAGAACTGTGTTGTGCTCCTGTAGCGATGGCAACAATAAAAGGGATAATCAGGAGCGAAAATAAGGGAATGAGTGAAAAATGACATGAGTGAAAATTAAGCAGAAAATAAGACTAGTATTATCCTTACGAAATTGTTAGCTCGCGGAATCATCTTTCACAAACCATAGAGCTTTCGCAGCTTTTTCTGCGCGGTATACGATAAAACGCTTCTGTTGTATTGACGGCTCTCAAAAAAGTAAAGCGGGATCGTTTGCACTAGGTTAAGGGATTGTAGCATAAAGATTTCATTAATATCGCCCGATCTCCCTTTATGAATCCTTTCGGAAAATTACGCCAACAAGGTAAAAAATCGTTTTCGATTTCATGTAGGTGCTCTACTATGGTGTTCATCAAGACGACGCACCATGCAACAAGGGGAATAGTGATGGATGCCAAAGACAAGCGCGCGACGCAGGAATTGGTCGCGGCCAGCCGGAATGACTCCTCCGGTTGGGTTGTGCTCATTGTGGACGATGAAGGGGATAACCTCCGTGTCATCGCCCGTTTGCTGAGCTTTCTGGGGGCCGAGGTCCATACGGCCAGCGGGGGCTATGAAGCGCTGGACGTGCTCAAGCGGGTGACGCCGACCTTTATCCTGTCCGATCTGTCTATGCCACAGATGAACGGTTGGTCGCTGTTCGAGCGGATTCGCGCCAACTCTGAAACCAAACATATTCCGATTATTGCGATTACGGCGCACGGCTTCTGGGGCAGCAAAAAGAGTGTCATGGCATCCGGCTTTGATGGTTATATTTCCAAGCCTTTTGGGATCAGCACGTTTCTACTGGAGATTCAGCGCTGCCTTAGTTCGACCGGGGCGGGGGTATAGAGGAAGCAAAAAGGGCGCATCGATGTATGCGCCCTTATACCCTTAGGAGTTACGCAGTGCAACCTTCGCCCTCACCCTAAATAGCGTTGTCCGGTACTCTAAAAGGAGTTATGAAAGTTCACAACGGCTCATTTGCCCTCACCCTAAATCCCTCTCCCAAAGGAGAGGGACTTAACACGCTTCCCTGGTCTTCTCCCCCTCTCTCAGC
>JANRLJ010000179.1:0-114218 GCA_033762735.1 bacterium
GATGTGACCGACATCGGGCAAGTGCTTACGCCGACGGTCTACTTCGCCAGTGCCAGCTATGGAGAACGCGGCGGGGCAGGGGTACAGATCACGGGCAGTCACCTGGACACGCGCTACAACGGCATCAAGATGGCCTATGGCAAACTGGCGCTGGCGGGCGACCAGATTCAGGACTTGCTCCGCATCATTGACACGGAAGCCTTCGTCACGGGCAGCGGCACGCTGTCGCAGGACTATGACACGATCCACAAGCACATGGAAAAGATCAGCAGTATGGTGTCCTTTGCCAAGCCGCTGACCGTTGTGCTGGACGCGGGCAATGGGCTTTCGGGAACCTATGTGCCGCCCATTCTGGAAAAGCTCGGCGTCAAAGTCCACTGCATATACTGTGAATCGGACGGGACGTATCCCAACCATCTGCCGAACCCCGAAGACCCTGAAATGACCAAAGAACTGGAAGCGAAGGTGGTCGAACTCGGTGCAGACCTGGGGCTGGCCTTCGACGGCGATTCCGACCGCTGCGGCTTCATCGACAATCACGGGCATCATATCGCGGCGGATCGTCTGCTGGCTCTGCTGGCGCGGGATATGCTCTCGCGTCACCCCGGAACACCCGTTGTCTTCGATGTGAAGGCGTCACAGGCGCTTCCCGATGAAATCAAGAAGTACGGCGGTGTCCCGGTGATGTGGAAGGCGGGGCACAGCCTGATGAAGCAGAAGATGAACGAAATCGGCTCGCTGCTGGGTGGTGAAGTGAGCGGGCATCTGTTTGTTGGCGAAAATTACTATGGCTTTGATGATGCGCCGCTGGTAGCGCTCAAGACTTTAGAGATTATCTCTAAGAGCGACAGGACCATCGCGGAAATCTTCGATGAAGTGCCCAAACTGGTCGCCACACCCGAAATCATCCTGTCCGCGCCGGACTCGGTGAAGTTCGAGATCATTGAGGAAATCCAGCAGGAACTCGCCAGGAATTTCGAGGTGGTCACGGTGGATGGAGCGCGGGCGGTCTTCGAGAATGGCTGGGGATTGGTGCGCGCCAGCAACACACAGCCCGCTATTACGCTGCGATTTGAAGCCTACACGCGAGAGCAAATTCTGGAATATATGGGGCGCTTTAAGGAACTGCTCAACAAGCACCCGGAAATCGACCAGGAAAAGTTTGATCTCGTCATCGAAACCTTCAAGGCCGAAGAAGCCGCACACTAACCACCGAAGATGCCTGTAACCAGCAGGGGGCACCGACCCCCTGTTTTCGTATCGCACAACGTCGCCGTCACATTATGCCCGCTGTAAAAAGAGAGGGTGTTTGTTCGTGGACGCATTTGCAGACGATCATTTTCAACAGATTTATGTCAGTAAAGCCGCGCAGTACGATGCGCTTGTCAGTGCCGAAGACTATCAGGGAAATTTGCTGCCTGCCCTGGACGCCATTCGTCCGCTGGCCGGGCTGGAGGTGGTGGAGTTCGGCGCGGGCACAGGCCGCTTAACCAGACTGCTTGCACCAATCGTTAAGTTCATCCGTGCTTATGATGGCTCTGCTCACATGCTGGGGACTGCCGCCCAGCGCCTCGGCGAGATGGGGCTGGTCAACTGGACGGTGACGCAGGCCGATAACCGCACCATTCCGGCGGAGGATGCCAGCGCCGATCTTGCGATTGCAGGCTGGACGTTCGGCCATTCCGTCGCCTGGTATCCCGACCTGTGGCAGGAAGAAATCGGGCGGATGCTGGCGGAGATGCAGCGCATTCTGCGACCTGATGGCACCATGATTATTCTGGAAACGCTCGGCACCGGGCGGGAAACGCCTGCGCCGCCTACACCCGGCCTGGCCGCTTACTATAGCTGGCTGGAAGACGCGCAGCAGTTCACAATGCGCTGGGTGCGGACGGATTATCAGTTTACGTCGGTGGCAGAAGCCGAGCAACTTACCCGCTTTTTCTTTGGTGATGCACTGGCAGATCGCGTCCTGAGTGAAGGAATGCTGATCCTGCCGGAATGTACCGGAATCTGGTCACGACAGAAAACCCTGGAATAGCTCAGACGGTTTCCGCGTTCAGATAATCCCGCGCCGCCTGGGCATCCAGCACGATCTGCGCCATGAGTTCCTGAATACCGTTGAATTTCTTTTCCGGTCGCAGTCGCTTGTCAAAACTGACCGCAAGGGTTTTGCCGTAGATGTCGCGGTTGAAGTCCAGCAAATGCGCTTCGACCGTGACGTTCTGCCCGGCGAATGTTGGCCGTACTCCAATATTCGTCACGGCCATCAGGCGTTCGCCTTCAAGCGTTGCCCATCCGGCATAAACACCATTGGCGGGCAAAACCTGCTCCTCCCACACCGCGATATTGGCGGTCGGGAAGCCGATGGTGCGCCCGCGCTGGTCGCCGCGCACAACCTCACCGCTGACCGAGAACGCGCGCCCCAAAAGCCCGCCGACTTCTTCGACCTCACCCGCTTCCAGCCGTTCCCGGATGCGCGTGCTGCTGATGGATTCGTGATCGTTCTCGGTCTGCACCAGTTCGACGGTATGCACCGAAAAGCCTTTGGTCGCCCCCTGCTGTCGCAGAAAATCGACATTCCCCTCGCGCTTGTATCCCATTGCAAAATCCGCGCCCACCCACAGCGCGTTCAGTTGCAGATGCTTCACCAGCTGATCGACAAAATCGGCGGCGCGGATATGGCGGGTGGTTTCGTTAAAGGGATGGGTCACGACTGTATCGACACCGAGCTTTATCAACTGGACGGCGCGTTCCTCTGGGGTGGTGAGGTAATAACGCCCCTGCAGGCCGCGCAGGACAATATCGGGATGGGGGAAGAAGGTCAGTATAACCGGGAGGCGGTCAGTGGAATGGGCTTCCTGCACCAACTGACGAATTAAATGGGCATGGCCGCGATGAACACCGTCAAAGACACCAATCGTGACAATCGAAGGTTTAGAAAGCTGAGCATTCGTCAGGTCGTAAATATGGTTCATAAATGTAATGTTAAGGCCAGTTCTGGTGCAGGATGAAGGATAGCTGCGCTTCTGATTATTCCTCGCCCAAGAATACCTTATGAGGTTTCCAGAATCCATCGTCCGCTTGCAGCAGCGCCAGCAGTGCGCCATCGGCAGCATAAGCACGGGCGAAACCTTCCGCGGCAAGCGCAACGCTGCGCGGGCTGCGTCCATGCCGTACATGGTCTTCATCCACCGGGTCAAGATCAACACGCGGCAGATGGAGCACTGCGGTATCGGATGACAAAACGAAACGTGTCCAATCCGGATTATCCAGCAGGGCGTCAAGGGAAGCGCTTCTTTCCAGGGTAAACAGGCCGCTGGCCGTCCGTACCAGCCCCGCCAGATGTGCGCCGACACCCAACGCCAGCCCCAGATCGTGCGCGAGGCTGCGAATATAGGTGCCTGCGCTGCATGTTATCTCCAGCACACACCGTGGCGGCTGCCAATCCCTCATCTCAATACTGTGGATCGTGACGCGGCGCGGTGTCAGTTCGACGGTCTGGCCGCTGCGGGCGATTTCGTACAGCTTGCGCCCATCTTTCTTGATGGCGCTGTAAAGCGGGGGGAGCTGGTCGATTTCGCCGATGAAGACAGACAACGCCTCGTTCACCATGTCAGGCGTGATGTGACCGATGTCACGCTGTTTGGTGGCTTCACCCTCGGCATCATAGGTGGTTGTTTCCACGCCAAGATGCACGATGGCCTGGTAGCATTTGGTGGAGTTCATGGCGTATTCGCTGAGCCGTGTCGCCGAACCGAGACAGATGACCAGAACACCTGTCGCCAGTGGGTCGAGTGTTCCGGCGTGGCCGACCTTTTTGATGCTCAGGCCACGCCGGATTTTGTTCACCACGTCATGACTGGTAAGCCGCAGCGGTTTATCGATGTTGAGGAAACCGGAAATGGAGACGCGCTCAGGCAATGGTCAGCTTCCCCTGTCGCGCTGTCTGAATCAGTAATGGGAGTACCTGCTTACGTGCGGCTTCCAGCGGGCCGTCGATGGTCGCGCCGGACGCCTGCTTATGCCCGCCGCCGCCCAATGAAAAGGCGACTTTGCTCACGTCAAAGCCGGGCTTGCTGCGAAAGCTGAGTTCAACCCGGCCTTCGGGTGTTTCCTTAAAGACCGCCGCGATCATGGCCTGATTGACCTTAATCAAAAACTGCACCAGGCCGCCATCGGTGGTATCCAGCAGTCCGGCGCGTTTGATATCGTCCTGCGTCACCTGGGCGATCACCACGCCACCCTCGTACAGTTCGACGGTGGTCAGGGCATGCTTCCAGAGTGTTACCACCTGGAAGTCGCGATTATCCAGCGTCTTTTCGCTGACCTCGGTCAGGGATGCCCCTGCTTCCATTAAGTGCTGCGCAATCTGGAGCGTTCGTGCGGTGACGTTGCTGGTGCGAAAACCGAGGGTGTCGGTCATCAACCCAGTCAGCAGGGGCAGCGCGACCTCGCGGGTCAGTGGGAAGTTCATGGCTTGCAGCCAGTCGAAGACAACTTCGGTGGCAGAGACGGCGGTCGGCACGACGAGGTGAATATCGCCGAACAGGGTGTTGGTGGCGTGATGGTCGAGGTTGATGACCTTCGCGCTGTTGGCACGACCGTAAGCACCCACTTCCCCTGTGCGTGGCTCATCACTGGCATCAACGGAAATCATCAGATCCCACTGACCGTGTTCGAGCCTGCCGACGATGGTATCCGACCCCGGCAGGAACTTCACAAAATTGGGAACACCTTTATCGACGGCGCAATCCACCTGCTTTCCCATCGCACGGAGGGCGTTGGCGGTGCCCAGCAGGGAGCCAATTGCGTCCCCATCCGGGGAAACATGCGTCACCACGAGGATAGAGGCGGCAGACTGTACCGCCGCCTCTGCCTGCTGTGCCGCTTCCCGCACTGACTCAGTCCAGTTCATCGAATTCTGCGTAGGGGCCGTCGTCAAAATCGAATTCCTCGTCGTCCGTATCCGGTTCCGTCGGCGGTGGGATTTCCAGCTTAGAGATAATCTGGTTCATCCGTTCGCCCCGTTCCAGGGTCGCATCCCAGTGAAAGTGCAGTTCTGGCGTGTTGCGGACGCGAATGCGCTTACCGACCTCTCGCCGCAGGAAACCATTGGCGCGCTTCAGCCCGGTCATCACGTCTTTTTCGCGCGACTCATCACCGAGCGCGTTGACGTAAATGTCCGCGAACATCAGCTCCGGGTCGAGCTTCACCTCGGTCACCGTCACACCGCTCAGGCGTGGGTCAGACACTTCCCGCAGCAGCAGCTCACTCAGGATGAGCCGGATGCGGTCGTTCATACGATCCTGCTTGATGGACATCGCTTAATTCACCCGCTCCATCACGAAAAACTCCAGGCGGTCACCGCGCTGGAACTCGTTAAAGCCGTCGATGCTGATACCGCACTCGAAGCCCTGGCGCACCTCACGCACGTCGTCCTTTTCGCGCTTGAGCGACCCGACCGACATGCCTTCGGCGATGACCTGATTGCCACGACGGATGTTGACCTTCGCATTACGGCGTAGTTCGCCATCCACCACATAGCTGCCTGCCACCTGGCCGATGCGAGAGATGTTGAAGACAGCGCGGACTTCCGCCACACCAATCACTTTTGGCGCGAACTTCGGTTCCAGCAGCCCCTTGAGCGCCAGTTCCATGTCTTCCAGCAGTTTGTAAATCACGGTATAGCGGCGGATGTCAACGCCCTGGGAGTCGGCGGAACGACGGGCGGCGTTATCCACGCCCACGTTAAAGGCCAGGATGATCGCGCCGGAAGCACTGGCAAGCATGACGTCGTTTTCGCTGATGTTGCCCACTTCTGAGGCGAGAATACGCAGTTTGATGCCTTCGTCATTCTTGCCGGAGAGGTTCTTCAACTGCTCGACAACCGGTTCGAGCGACCCCTGCACGTCGGCCTTGACGATCAGGTTGAGTTCCTTGTTGTCCGCGTTGTTGAACTGCGCGAACACATCTTCCAGGCTGAAGACACGGGCGGGCTGTGCCTGTGCCGCGCGGGTGGCTTCGGTGCGGTCTTCCACGATGCCGCGCGCGATCTTCTCGTTCTTAACGCTTTCGAAGCTGTCGCCGGGCTGCGGCATCTCATTCAGACCGAGCACTGCTACAGGCATGGATGGGCCGGCCTCGTTGACCTGCTTGCCGCTGTCGTCGAACATGGCCTTGATGCGGCCATAGCTCTGCCCGACAATGATAATGTCTCCACGTCGCAGCGTACCATTCAGGACCAGCAGCGTGGCAATTGTGCCCCGGCTTGGCTCGACCTTCGCCTCGATCACCACACCCGCCGGATCGCTCTTGGGGTTGGCGACAATGCGGTTGTCGTCTGCGATCAGCAGAATCGCTTCCAGCAGGTCATCAATGCCCTGGTTCTGCACGGCAGCCACAGGCACCATCAGCGTTTCGCCATCCCAGTCATCAGGGACGAGGCCGAGATCGTTCAGCCCCTGCTTCACGCGGTCGACGTTGGCGTTGCGCTTGTCGATCTTGGTGATCGCCACCACAATCGGGATGTTAGCGGCGCGGGCATGGTTCAGCGCTTCGCGGGTAGTGGGCATGACACCATCGTCCGCCGCAACCACCAGAATGGCAATATCAGCACCCTGTGCCCCACGTGCGCGCATGGCCGTGAACGCTTCGTGACCAGGTGTATCCAGAAAGGTGATCTGGCGTCCGTTATGATAGGCACGATAGGCGCCGATGTGCTGGGTGATTCCGCCCGCTTCCCCTTCAGCAACGTGTGTCTTGCGGATGGTATCGAGCAGGGTGGTTTTGCCGTGATCGACGTGCCCCAGGATGGTCACAATTGGCGGGCGAATCAGCAGACTGTCCGCACGTTCCTTGGTGTAAATCTTACGCCAGGTCTGGGTACTGCTTTCCGCGCGTTTGCGCTCGGCTTCGACAGCGGCAGCAGCGCTGGAAGACTGGGCTTCGTAGCCCATTTCTTCGACCACGATGGCTGCGGTGTCATAGTCGATCTGCTGATTGATCGACGCCATGACGCCGTTGGCAATCAGCTTTTTCATCACTTCAATTGGGCTGGCCCGGATCAGTTCGGCGAGTTCGCGAACAGTCAGAAAATCGGGGACGAGAACACTTTGTCTTTCCTGTGCCATAGAATATAGCCTCCACATTGGCGCGGCGGCGGACACAGGAAACAGAGACAGCACCAGAAGGGATGTACTCTTACATCGTGTCCACCGCGATTTGGGTATTCATCGGTTGGTTGGCAAATGCCGTTCGGATAACCGCATACAGGTTCATGATGACGGTCATCACGACTGCGGCATTGCCGAAGACAGCCGTTCACGATCTTCAGTCGTGAGCGTTGTCTTTAAGGCTTTGTTGAGAATGTCCGTTTTCACAGCACGTTCCCAGCAACTCAATCGGTCACATAAATAGGCCCCACGTCCGTTCATTTTACCACTGGGGTCAACCACCACACCAGTCTCAGTGCGAACGAGGCGAACGAGTGTGCGTTTGGCGTCCTTGCTCCGGCAAACGACACAGGTGCGTATCGGGACAGGTTTGCGATGTGGTTGGGTGGATTTCTCGGTCATCGCGGCCTCTTCTTGCCAATATCGACTCTTTAGACGCACTGTAAGTCATGATCTTACTTATTCTGTGAGATTTAAGCAAAAAAGGCGAGTGTGTCTCGCCTTCCTGCAACAATCCGTCTGGATTGCTTATTCTTCCCATTCACCTGTGCGGCGGTTGCCCTTGCGCTTGCGGCGGGCATACGTCGCGCCGGTGTCCTCATCGAACACCAGCTGGCGCCGCTTCTCTTTGGCCTTCTTGCCCTTCTTGCCCTTGCCCCCCAGCTCAACTTCTTCCTCGTCGATATCAAAATCGACTTCGGGTTCCGCGATTACCTGTGGCTGTGCAACGGGTGGCCTGCGCTTGCGGTCGTCGTCACGAGTAATGGTCTGGGGGAAGACCTCTGCCGACAAACCATCCTCTTCCGAGGGTGCGTTCGCTTGAACGACCGGAGCAAGCGGTTCCTCAAGCATGCTGATAATGTCATCTTCAGGAATCACAATCTTATCGAGTGCATTCTGAAGCTGCTGGAGAGCGTTGTCCGACTGGCCGCCCAGCAGACGGCGCAAGCGATCTTCGTCGATGAGGAAGCGCAGCATGATTTCGCCCACATTTTCCAGCGGTTGCAGGGCTTCGATCATATTGTCGGGCAGTTCGAGCGAAGTCACTGGAATGGTAAAGGCATGCTGTGGCAGTGTGCTCTTGACGGCGTTGATTTCCGCCATACGCGCTTTGCGGGCTTCCTCGCGGGAGGCCAGCAGACGGCGTTCGACCAGATCAGCAAATTTGCCCAGCGCCTTGTACTCTTCCGGTTGAACCGTCTTGTTGGCGTTCTTCTTGTCGAGAATGGCGCGGACTTCAGTCACCATATCGGCTTTGCTGGTATTGAATTCCGCCAGCATCGGATGACGCAGCATATCCAGCGCACTCTGAACGGCTTCAGTCACACTCTTGATGTCGATGCGCCAGCCCGTCAGTTTGGCGGCGAGGCGGGCGTTCTGCCCCTCGCGCCCAATCGCCAGCGAAAGCTGATCGTCCGGTACAATCACAACGGCGGTACGCCCGGCGTCTGGGTCATCATCGAGGTAAACCCCGGTCACGCGGGCAGGACTCAATGCTTTGGCGATAAAGATTTCCTGATTGGGGTTCCACTCAATCACGTCAATCTTTTCGTCGTGCAGTTCCTTGACGATGTTCTGAATGCGGATACCGCGCATCCCGACGCAGGCGCCAACCGGATCAATGCCTTCCTGCAACGCGGCGACCGCCACTTTGGAGCGATACCCGGCTTCGCGGGCGATGTTTTTGATCTCGACCTGGCCGTTGTAGATTTCCGGGACTTCATATTCCAGCAGGCGGCGCAGCATATTGCGGTGCGCACGGCTGACGACGATCTGCGGGCCGCGATTGGTGCGCTTGACTTCCATCAGATACACACGGATTTTGTCGTGCGGCTTATGGCGTTCGCCCGGAATCTGCTGTGCGCGGGGCAAAATCGCTTCCGCGCGACCGAGGCTGAGGGTGAGCATCGAAGCGTTGATACTCTGCACCTGCCCAGTGATAATGTCGCCTTCTTTATCCACGAATTCATCGTAAAGCGAATTGCGTTCCGCCTCACGGATTTTTTGCAGGATTACCTGCTTGGCCGTCTGTGCTGCGATTCGACCGAAGCGCTTCGTTGAGCCTTCGACCTGTACCATGACCATATCGCCAAGCTGGGCTTCCGGCTCGTAATAGCGCGCCTTTTCAAGATCGACTTCGGTGTTGGGGTATTCCACCTGCTCGACGACTTCTTTTTCGACAAAAATACGGATTCGCTCCGTCGCAAGGTCAACGATGGCATCCACCCGCTGCGCCGCGCTGGCGTTCGAGTCGCGCCGATAGGCAGAGATCAGCGCCGTTTGCAGCGCTTCCTGCACAATATCCGCCCGAAGTGCGCGTAATTCGGCAATTTCCTTAAAGGCGAGTTCAAACTCGTTCTTCATAGTGTTGAGTTCTGTACTCCCAGACCTGTGGGGGGAACATCTGGCCGCGGCCAGCAATAACAAGAGGTTGTCCTGTACATAAAACGAAAAGTGGGGGTCACCCACTTCCGTCCAGAACAATCTCGTTGATTCTAACATGCGTGTTACAGCGTGTCAAGCAAGCGCAAGACGCTGCTTAAGGCGGAAAACGAGCACCCAAGTGCTCCCTTTCCGTGTGTTCCTGCCTGGCGTTACTCGGCGCGGCCCTCGGTCGTTTCAGGTGTGGCCTCGGCTGTGACTTCGCTGGTTTCTTCGGGGAAGAATTCCAGCGGAATAACTTCCTCGGTGGTTTCCATCTGCTCGATGAAGGACTCAATGGCGTCACCTTCGCCAGCAGTTTCCGCAGGATTTGGCACCGGGAAGGGCGCAAAGCGCAGGATACGTCCGGTTGCGACATCGCTCACATAGAGCTGTCCCTGGCTGTCCAGCGCCAGCCCACCGATGGCCGCAAACTGCGCCGCATTCGGGCCTTCAAGGCTGAACTGCCCAAAGCCGCCCACGCACTCCCCTGCCGAGTTATAAACATTAATGCGGCCAGCGTCGCCGTCGCTCACGTAAAGCAGATCGCGTTCCCCATCAAGGGCGATGTAGGGCAGGGCGTTGGGCTTGCCGACCCAGCCTTCGACCGGGAAACTGGTGAGATAGGCGCGTGAGGCCGAGTCAAACACCGAGATGCGGCGGTTCCAGGTGTCCGCCACAAACAGACGGCCATCAGGGTGCAGCGCCATCCCGACAGGTTCATCAAACTGGCCTTCCGCGCTGCCGCCGGAGCCAATGTCGCCCAGGAAAACGCCTTCCGCGCTGTAAACTCGAATACGCTTGTTCCCCGTATCCATCACATACACGCTGCCATCCGGCCCCACCAGCACACGCCGCGGCCCATACAGCCCGTCGGTCGGTTCGCGCGGCGCATCAAAGCCAACCGTAATCGGTTGACCCCAACCCGTCAGATACTCCAGACTGGCATCGAACACGCGGATGCGGTGATTCCAGAAATCTGCCACATAGATACGTCCGTCCGGCGCGAAACTGACATCGTGTGGGCGCTCGAAGAAAGCGCCGGGCTGTGCAGCGGTGCCCTGCTGGCCGAAGCTGCTCACGTACTGACCATCGGTGGTAAAGATGCTGATGCGGTTGTTGCCTTCTTCTGCTACAAACACCTGCTGGTTATCGGGACTGACGGCCAACCCAATCGGGCGATTCAGGCCAACGTTGGTGGTGTTGAACACCAGATTAGCTGAAAGGGGCTGCCAGTTGGTCACACAGGCGGTTTCGGGTTCCTCAGGAAGACCCGCTACCGCCGTGCCATCGCCGATTCCAAGCGGCCAGACCTGCGAGGCGATGTCCTTGCGGACGAAGAAATGCACCTCGTCCATCAGCGGCCAGCGCGTCAGTTGGAAGGCATCGGGACGGCCAATCGCATTGGCATAGGTCTGGTAATCGCGCGACCACCAGATGTTAAACACGCCGCGCCTGATCTGTCCGGCAGTCGGGTTATCGGCGGAAAGATCAACGAGGTTATTGATGCGCGAGGTATTCAGGTCGAAGTAATCCTGCATCGGCCAGTACATGCGCACATAGGTAAACTGCTGGAAGTCATCCTGCAACAGCGGCTGCACCTGCATCAGCCCTTCCTGTGCCACCACGACGACTGCTGACTGATCGATCTGCTGCAAAGTCGGATTGTTCCCAAAGCCGATTTTGTTGGGGAAGTCACGGAAGTACCACAGCCCCGGCCAGTGCATCCCATCGTCATAGGCGAACACAATATCCATGTCGCCGGTGGTACGCAGGCTGAGTTCACGCAGTTGATCGACCACGATGCGGTTGCCGGGGCCGCCATGCGCATAGACCAGGTATTCCGTGCCGTAATCATAGTTGATGAAAGCGGCGATCCAGGCCGTGCGCAGGGTGATAATCGCCAGTACGCCGAACGCGGCCACCGCGAACATCTGCCGCAAATGCTTCCAGCCTGTGCGTTCCACCTGCCGGAAGATGATCGAGATCAGCACGGCACTGATGCCAACCACCGCCAGCCAGCCATACGTCCATGCTAACTGCTGGCGTTCCTGCCCCAGGAAGGGAGGTCTGCCACCGAGGTAGGGGGCGAAAATCTGGAAAACGGTGATAAACAGAAACGGCAGCAGGATGGCATAGAGCCAGCCGCGCTCCACCAGCCGCCGCAAATCGATGCCTTCGATGATGCGACCGAAGTACCAGCCCGACAGGAAAATGAGCGGCACCGTCAGATGCGTACCCAGCCAGGGCATCTTTTCGCCTGCCAGTGTAAAGGCATACAGGTTCATCCCGCCCCAGAACGCGACGAACAGCAGGAAGGGAATACGGGTCAGCCGATCCGCCTCCGGCACACTTTCGCCTCGCTGTCTTTTTGGTGTTTCGGCTGCGGCCTGTTCCTCAACGATTTCAGCCCCGTCTTCGCCCAATAGCTCGCCAAGGGATGGTTCATCGCTCGATGATCTTTGCTGCCGCGTACTCGCTTCGATGGGTTCACCGTCAGGCGGAAGGGCAACGTAGGCCGCTGTTTCATACGCATATTCCGGCTGCCGCCGCGCACGCTGCTGCCGCCAGAACATCACCATCCCGGCCAGCATCGCGAGAACGCCGCCGATTACGGGCAGGAATTCGTAGAAGGGCATAATCACCAGCAGATAGTAGTACTGCGGCTGGCTGCCGCGCCGGACTCCCTGCTGCTCAAGCCAGTATTGCAGGCTGTAGATCATCCCTGTCGCCAGCCCAGCGATATTGGTGAAAATGGTGGTGAAGAAGAAGGCGAACAGCGCATGGAAGATTGCCGAGCAGACGATCCAGCGGCGCCAGTTCCAGGCCAGCCCAGCCACAATCGAGGTCGCCATGAGGGGCAGCCAGGCCAGGAAGCCGACCGTGACGCGCCCGACCATTTCGATTTCCTGTCCGGGATTGACATCACCTACGGGAATATTATTCCGCAGAACCTCAGGCAGGCTGTTGGCGAGGTTGATGAAATCCTGGGGTACGCCGTGGGTGGCGACGATAAACACCGCCGTACACCAGGGGAGCACCAGCGTTCCCATCACCATCAGCACATCAAGCTCAGGGAAACGAGCCAGTGATTCGACCACGCCGCGCTGCTTGAGGAACAACACAAAGGCGATAGCCACCGCCCCGAACACCCAGGCCAGCGCAACTGGCAGCAGCGAGAACCCATCTTCGTCCGCCGCGACCGCTTCCTGTCCTGGCTCAATCTGTTCTGCCGTTTCTTCCGCGCGGGAAGGTTCGAAGGACAGTTCTTCGACGATCAGCAGACCGAGGCAAATCACGAGGGCGACGAGCAGCACCAGCGCCGCCCGCCCTCCAAAGGAAGGCCTCCCGAAGGATTGCGAGATCACCAGCGCCAGCCCGACCGCGATCACGAAGGTCAGGCCGATGGTGAGGGCGCCGGTCAGCGTCGCAGGCTCAAGCCAGTCACGACCGCCGATGAACCAGTAGAGCGCCAGCAGGAGTGCCGCCGCGGCAATATACAAAGTCCCAATGCCAACGGATGAATCCATGTAAAGCCGGATCGCACCGTAGACCAGCCCAAAGGACAGCGCCACAATGATACCGACGCTCAGGGTGGTCGAACCACCAACCGCCAGCAAAATCAGCAGCGTCAGGGGAACTGCCAGCAAATCCGGCACCGTGAAAAAGGTCTTGCCGGATTTATACGCCCACAGCGCTGTGCCGAAGGTGATGCCCAGGATGCTCACAACCACGACGACTGTCCAGGTCAGGAAGCCGACGAAATCGGTCGATACGGGTTCGCCGCGCAGCATCGCGCCCATCTGATTACCGAGGAAGTTCAGGCGGTCTGCCAGGGTGACGATGTATTCGTTGTTGGGCTGCAACGGCAGGCCAAGCGTCTGCCCGATCAGGTTGACGGTTTCCCGGCTGCCGAGCGCGACCGAAATCACCACAATCATCCCAAGCGCGGCCACCAGTGCCAGCAGAAACCCGATGATGATGGTGTAGAAAATGGGTTTGCCTCGGAAGCCAAGATACTCCTGCGCCAGCCGCACCAGCCAGTAAATTGTCAGGAACAGGCCGAAGATGCCGATATACATGAAGGCAGTTTCCTTCGAGCCGAGGTTCCACAGCATCGCGCCGGAGAGCAGGTAGAGCCAGTGTGGTCGCCGCCGCTGATTTTCCGGCCCATCGAGATACATCACGATGGCATAGAACATCGCAATCGAAGCGATGATGGCGGGCATGTCCTCACGGATGTAGCGGCTGTAGAACATCATCAGCGGCGAGATCAGCAGCATCAGCGAAGCCAGAATTGCGCCCCATTTGCCCAGCCAGCGCCGGAACAGCAGCGGGAACATCACGATCAGCACCCCCAGCAGCGCGGCATAAATACGGGCACTGAAATCGCTGGGGCCGAACAGGTGATAGAACAAAGCGGTAAAATGAAAAAGAATCGGCCCGTGCATCAGCGGGGTATGCTGGAAGTTGCCGTCAAGGTACAGGTTATACGAGTAGAGTGTGTGCAGGCTTTCGTCATGGCTCATCACACGCGCACCAAGCTCGTAAAAGCGGGTGAACAGTGCTGCTACGAAGATCAGCCCGTAGAGAATGACTTCCCAATTGAGCGTGTAGACACGGCTTAACACCGGGTTCAACGACGCACCCTGGTTTTGTGAGACGCGCCCCGGTGGAGAAAGCGGTTGGTCAACTGTTGCCATAAATTTCCTCATCCGTTTTCGTATCGGTTGTATTTGTCGTATTCGTCTGTGCACGACTCAGTCGTCGCGGCGTGTCGCTTCGGGTGTTTGGGCGGGCGTCACTGGGAGCGCGATGTGTGGTTGCAGGCGTGTGGCCTGCACTGCGTCCGTTTGAGCCGCCGTCAGCGTGGCAGCCGCAACCACCTGACTTGTTGGCGATTCGGTTGTCGCGATAATCCTGCTGGGCGGCACAGGCGGAGTGATTGATGCGCGGCTTGTCTGCCCGCTGTTCATCATGAAGGGCAGCAGTATGGATGCCAGCAGGACAATAATGGCTGCGCTGGTGCTGGCACGATAGCGCCACGAATGAGCAGTACGGATGGGCGCTTTCGGTTTTCCGTCCATTTCCGCCTGGATATTGCGCCACACCCCTTCAAGCTGTGCGCTGGTCGGTTGACCGAACCTCCGAAGCTGCTGCCTGAGATCGCCCTGAAGTTGACGTGCGCGGCGATATTCCTCATAACATTCAGGGCATTCGTCGATCAGCCGTGCGACTCGGTTCCGTGCCTTTGGAGAGAGTTCGCCGTTGATAAAGGCCGTCATCCGCGCCTTACAATAGCGCACTTTAAAGCTGAACATCGCTCTATCCCGTTAAATCCCTAACAATTCTTCCAGCAACCCCTGGCCGACGGGCTGCAAAATCGCCCGCAGTCGTTCATGTGCCAGCCGAACGCGGCTTTCCGCTGTCTTTGGCGGGCAGTTCATCACCTCGGCGATCTCGCGATAGGTCAACCCATGCCCGTAGCGCAGGATAACTGCTTCGCGCATCTGGGGTGTCAGCGAGGCCAGTGCTTTGCCGAGCGCTTCCTGTGCCGCCCGCTGCGCCATCGCAGCTTCAGGAGTTTCGGAGCGCGGCGCGGCGACTTCCTGCTGGAACAACTGCCCCAGGTTGATCTGTGGCAGCCGTTTGCGGCGGTAGGTGTTGCGGCAGCGGCTCACAGCGATGGTGTACAGCCACGTCTTGAGCGCGGCGCGTGATGAGTCGAAGCGATGCAGATTCTTGAAAGCGTAGACGAATACTTCCTGCATCACATCTTCGGCATCTTCGCGATCCAGCACCAGCCCATAGCACAGGCGGTAAACGCCGCTGGCGAAGTGATGGTAAAGCTGGGTATAGCCCAATTGATCGCCGCGCAGGCAGGCGGCAATGACGGGCGCGAGGTCGTCCACGCCTGTTTCAAAGGGAGTTGTTTCAAGATGTGCTTCGACCATCCGTTTTCACCTGGGTTTTGTGCATTCGCGCACAACCATACAGCACGCGCGGTGCTGCTGCAACGTGAAGTTATACACACACATGCTGCAATTTCCTTACGCGACAGTCAATCCCTTAAGGATTAGGCACAGGTTGGCCGTCGAACACATCCTGACGCACCCACAGGTTATAAACCTGACCGGGGATTGGTTGAAAGCGCACCCGGCGGGTCGCCCACCAGGGCAGGAAGTCGAAGCCGGGTAATGTGCCTCCCCATGTTCTGGTCAGTTCGAGGCGCTGACCGACGTAATTGCTGCCGAGGTTCGGTTCCGTTACGCTTTCCGGCAGGAGCACGATCTGCTGGCCGCGTCCCTCGGCTGGTGAGGTGATGTAGATGGCATTGACGAAATCGCGCAGTTCCCAGGCGACCAGACCATCAGGATCAGCCATCACATGAATCGACTGGCGGGGGAAGCCGCGCGTCTGCCGGTCTGAGAAGTCAAGCATCGTTTCCCGCAGCACATCAGCATCCATCGCGGTCGCTTCAATGTACCAGGGTTCGACCGGGTTATGCGCCTCGGTAACGGATGTGTTCCAGCCGATGCTGGTGCCCGTAATCAGCGCGAAGGCCAGCGCACCAAGCACAATACTCTGCGCCGGAAGGCGATTACCCCAGATACTCGCGGCCAGCATGTAGCCGACAAACAGAAATGCCACCGACAGAACCAGCCAGATCAGGCTGTTGGCCTCGAACTGGAGGGTGCGATCCCACATCAGGCTGAGCATCCCGAAGAAATCGCCTTCGCCCACGCGCAGCAGCCCGCGTGAGAGGATTTGCAGATGCAGCGCGAACATGACAATAATCGCCAGCGCCAGCAGTGCCAGCACCCATTTACCCCAGCGAACGTTGGACGGTTGAAGCGGTTCGTCATCCATCAGATCGCCGATCCACAGCGGTTCGGTGTCATCGGGCAGCAGCGCTTCCGCCAGAAGATGTGAGGCTAAGCCTGCCAGCGGCACCGACAGCCACAAACCATGCGCTGCCCCCGCCCCTTGATAGAGCAGGGCGGCGAACCCGGCAAAGATCACCCAGAAGATGAAGAAGCGATCCGTGAAGCCCATATGCCGCTGGCGCACCAGAAGCCCAACCGCAATCAGCCCGAAAATCCAGACCCAGGTATCGTAGAACAGGCTGGAAATCAGCGGAAAGAACAGTGGACGGCCTTCTACGCCCTGGGTGAAGCCGCTGAAAAAGCCGCTCAGCACTGCGCCGACGCTGCTGAAGCCCGCCGGGTAGAGCATGAACCCGGTGCAGATCAGCAGCACCAGCAGGAACGCACCGGTTAACCCGGTCTGCCAGGGGAAGCCCTGAAACTGTGCGATCACGCCGCGCAGATAATCGTCGCCGGGCGCATCAACCGCATCCGGGGCGTCCAGGGCGCTCAGAATTAAGGCCGCACCCGCCGCCAGCGCCAGAATCAGTGCCAGCAGCGGCCCACCCGGTTCAGCGAGAAAGATCAACCCGGCGAAGCCCATCACTGCGATGATGCCGAAGGTGTTCCCGCTTTCGCCCTGATCACGCTGCTGCACAAAGCGCCACACTCCCCAAAGGCCGAGTCCGGCGAACAACAGCGCCCAGATCGTCCCGCTGCTCAGGCGTGAGGCGATCATGGCCGAAGGGAGAAAGGTCATCAACACGGAAAACATCAGCGCACGTGTGCGACCGAGCAAGCCGCCAAACGCCAGGGGCACCAGGGTTAAACCCACGCCTGCCAGCGCCGTTAGAAGGCGTGCGGTCGCCTCATCGCCCCCCGTAAGTGAAAAGGCGATGCGCTGTGCCTGGAAGACGATGGGGCTTTCGGCCACCAGGTCGTCGCCCGGTGCACTGGGAAAGACCGAGCGATAGGCCGCCAGTGCGGAGCCAATCTCATTTTCGGAAAGCGGTGCTGCCCCAAGTTCGGCCACGCGCAGCACAAGCGAAATCACCAGAAGCAGCGCAATAATCAGGCTGCCTGCCGTAACCGAAATTCCACCTGCTGGCGTGGCAACCGGGCTGTATTCCTGAGCGGGGATTTCCGCCTGAATGTCTGCTACCCTCATTCTTGATCCACCTTCCAGGTCAGCGCTGCGTCACAGTCACAGGTTGGACGCGATAGACTCGCGTCACGTCCGATGAACACACGGTTTCAAAATTCTGTGCAAATTTGTCCTCGCCGCCTGCACCATAATACTGGCGCTCCACCGGGCCGAAGACGATGTAGTCGATGCTGTAGCGGTCGATAATGGGCATCGCTGTATCCATGCGCGGGTCGCTGAACAGCACGCGAATGTCGTCCACACGCGACCCAACCGCGCGCCCATAATCCGAACCGCGCCACTGCGCCTGATGTCCATACCAGCCGATGACGGTTGGAATCCCCGTCAGCGCACCTGTGCGCCCCGCGCCGCCGAAATCGTAGGATGGCTCGGTCGCTTCTGCAACCACCACATCATCGCCTTCGACCAGCGTGTTCAGGCACATCAGCGCTTCATAATCCCCTGGCCCACCGCGCCGCGCCACAACTGAAAGACCGCCGTCGAGCGTAGGTGTGCTGCCTGTGCGCCCGGCGCTGCCTTCTTCCAGGAACATGCGGTTATGAATGCCGAGAACCGGATAGACCAGCCCACCCGCCAGCGCGATCATGAGGACGGCAGCAAAGGCCACTCGTGTGACGGTTGCCGGACGCGCTTCCACTTCCGCGAGGATGCTGTACACGGCGTAAGCGCTGGCGATGCTGAACGTGATCCAGGTCTGATAGTAGAATTTGAAGACTGTGTTCATGCGGGTGCCGAAATTATCGCGCAGATAGACGAATTCGGGGATGAGCACCAGCATCACCCCTACTGCGACCAGCAGCAGCGCGAACCCGGTTGAAGCAGGATAGGTGACGGCGCTTGCCTCAGAGTCGTCGGTCATCTCAGTGCGTTTGAAGCCCAACCTGGGGAACAGGCGCGCCACGACGACGACGATCATAAACAGCAGCAGAATCGGTGTCAGGATGCGCAGCAGACGGCGCAGCAGGACTTCAGTGATGACCGCGCTCCAGCCGCCATTGTTGGTGACATACGCGCTGGTCTGGGCATAAATCTGCTCATTCAGCCGTCCGCCGACCACCAGCGCCAGCAGCGCCCCGACCAGCACGAGCAGGATTCCAAGCGCGGCTGCCGCACCCAACCCCCAGTTAAATCGTCCGCCCTGTCTGCCGCGCCACAGTTCCACACCGAGGAAGAACAGCAAAATCAGGAAGAACGGGCCGAACATCACGAACAACTGCTGAATGCGGGTTGGATGCAGTACATTGGGGAGAACGCCGCCCAACTGCGAACGGAACCCGACCAGGAAGGGGAAATAGGCGATGAAGGTGATCGCCAGCAGCGCCCCGCCGAGCGTCACCACTTCAATCCAGTCCAGCGCGGTCAGCCGCCCGGCTTTCATAATGCGGCGCAGGACATCAGCGGCGACCATCAGCGTGATATAGATCGGCGCGTCCCAGGTGTTGAGGAAGACCAGCGCCCCCGCGCAGAGGCCGTAAAACAGAATTTGCTGCGTATCAGGCCGACGGGTTGAAAGCAGGGTATTGAGCGCCAGCCCCATCGCCAGCAGCACATAGGGCAGCGTCATCACATGTGGATGACTGTCCGCCAGCAAAAAGCTGAACTGCGGGAATTCGTCAATGACTTCATTCACGCGCTGTCCGTTCAGGTCGCGTTCGGTCACGACTCGGCTGGCATCGAACCACCACCAGTAATTGGGATAGCCCAGGGTGGAAAGCTGCGGATCGAGCATATCGAGCGCTTCTGCCCGGCCATTCAGCGTATCCCGATCCTTCACATCCCAGAAGCGCAGATAACTGTCGTCCACGCTGGCAGCCCGGTAGGGGAGTTCGACCAGCGGCGCATGAAAATTGCCCAGCAGCACCACAAAGACGGTCGCCAGCAGCCCGACCAGAATCGCGGTCGAACGGGCGGGACGCGCATCAAACGTATCTCTCGACAAGAGGATACGCGCTCTGGCACGGACGAGGTTATAGGCCACCCCGAACGCCGCCAGCCCGGTCAGCGCGAACAGCATGGCGATGTGCATGTTAAAGCCGGTCGTGCTCCACACACCGCTCATCTTTGAGAGCGTCGCGCCCATCACATAACCGAAGTAGTAATAGCTGATGGCGTATCCCGACAGCCAGGGGTCATTGGGCGGAAACGTTTCACTGCGCTGGACGGCGCTCATGAAGGCCAAGTCCATCATTTTTTCGGTCGCGTCCAGCCCGTGCTGATAGGCGCGGACGGTTGACCAGCCCAGCAGCAGGACGACGAACAGCACTTCTGCCGTTATAATGACGGTGCGGTTTTCGCGCCAGTAGTCTCGCCAACTGGCGAGCCATGAGAAGCGTTCGCTGGGGCGGAAGTAGACGATCAGCGCGACCGTCAGCACCATCAGCCACGCCAGAATCACACTACCGGGCGAGTTGTCCAGAAAACCAAGACTTGCCAGCAGCCAGAAGACGAACGAAATCAGCAGTACCCCAGCAGGGCGGGCAAGCGTATAGCCCCGGTCAGGAAGGCCGCTTAACAGGCGCGTGACCAGTGGAAGCGCCGTCAGCCCCGCAACCGTGACCAGCAGCCACCAGTTGAGGACAATCCAGCCTTCGTTTTGTAACCAATCGAAAAACACGTTGTCAACCGTCCTCTAGTTGCCCGTCTGTAAGTTGAAAATGCCACTCGCATCTGCGACCGCGGTCGAAGCGACTACCGCCTGATTGACCTCATACACGGTGGATTGACCTTCTTCATACACGACCGTGAGCATTCCGGCGTCGACCATCTGCTGGAACTTCGCCAGCCCGCCGGAACGCTCATAGCGCCCCCGCTCGAACGAGCCGACAATCACGTAGCGCACATCGTAGTGCTGCAAAAAGTTAGCCGCTTCGCTGATGTTGAGCGTGCTGTAGAAGGCATTCACGTTCGCCACGCGCTGCCGCACCAGCGTTGGCATCGGCGCAATCGAACGCTGCTGCGTCTGATGATGATCCCATCCGATCACGGTCGGTAGTCCCGTGTTGTGGGCGATGCGCCCGCCCCACTGATAGAGCAGCAGGAAGCTCTGCCCTTCGACGATGACGGGCGTACCTTCGATATTCTCCTGGAGCCAGCGGATCAGATTATATTCGTCCGGCAGTGACACCGAAGCATAAACGGGCTGTTCCTGGTCGTTTACAAAAGCGCGATCTACCACCTCGGCATAGTTGCCATGCCGCATGTATTCCAGCCCATCCAGCGTAACTGGGACATTTGACGCAAGCCGGAACACAGCCTTGCCTCGCGTCGCCATAATTGGGAACAGCAGTGCGATAAAAATCAGCACGGCTGCCACGCTGTACCAGATCACGCTCAGCCGCAGCCGCCAGCGCCACGAGTTGCTCACCAGCCAGGCAAAGGCCGCGCCGCCCATCACGCTCAGGAACAGCCACACCTGATTATAGAATTTGAAGATGGTGTTCTGCCGCCCGTTGTCGTTGGCGAGGACGATGAACTCTGTCCCCAGGGTGATGCTCAACGATAGTCCGGCCAGCACCAGCACAAACTGCATCGAGCGCGACTGACCGGGACGGAAGAACAGCAGCGCAATCCATGCGACCAGCGGCAGCACGACAAGCGCAATACGCTCACCCCGGAAGAACAGCAGCGCCCCCGCCAGCGGCACGGCAATCGCCGCGAACAGCAGCGCCAGCAGCAAAAAGGCGCGCCCTCGCAGCGCACCCACCCGCACCGCCCGCATCCACCGAGCGGTTTCCCACAGCAGCAGAGACACGAGCAGGAACAGGAACAGGCCGTGAATGTCGAGATACGCCCACAGTGGGGTATTTGCACCTTCCCAGACTTTCAGTTCCGTGTAGGCAGTGGCGAAGAAGGCATCATACGGCTTGACGACCAATACCGTCAGGGCAAAAAAGCCACCCATGCGCACCAGCATATCCAGCAGCGAATGGCGGTTTATTCGTTCCCAGCGCAGCCACCAGGCATAGCCAAGCCCAGCAGCACTCAGAATCATCAGCGTCGGCCAGTCCCAGGTATTGACTGCTTTGGAGAGGCCTACCGCCAGCGCACCCAGAAACAGCGCGGCGAACTGTCTCCATGCCCTGCGGCCATCCTGCCCGGCCTGGATCAATTCGTGGAAGACGAAGCCGACCGCGAACAGAATCAACGGCATGGCGATCATGTGGGCGTGCATGTCGCCGTAGATGTAGGTGAAGATGGGCATCTCGTGAATCGAGGAGTCCTGCACTTCAGGAATTTCGGAGATCACGCGCGTAGGTGCCCAGAACCAGCGTTCCGGCGAGACACTGAGCGGGTCGCCGTTCAGAATGCGTCCAGCGCCGTTCAGCAGGCCTTCTGCCAGTGATGTCACTTTAAAGACGTGGTAGGCCACTTCATCTCCAAAGCCGTACTGCCCGGTGTTCAGCCCGATCTGCACCTGATCGGCGATCATAAGCCGGGTGGCTTCGTCGGGTTCAGCGCCCTCATTCGCGTCGCGGTAGGCTTCTTCCTGACGTTCACGCAGATACCACGTATAGCCCTGCGGAATTTCGTAACCGCCCATCACAGCCACGCCGTTGGCAATGACACGAATGGTATCCAGGTTGCCCAGCAGAATCGCCAGCAGCAGCGCCATCACACCCGCCACCCAGGGATTTCCAATCAGGCGGCGCTGTGAATTTTTGGCAGGCGTTGGTTCCTCTAAAATTGTTTCTTCGACAGAGGCGGTTTCATCGTCATGCTTTCGTTTTTCACCACGCCCCGCGGCTACCACGTTGAATGCACAGGAGAACGCGGCGATGCCAGTCATCGCAAACAGCATCGGCAGAATCAGGTTGTAGGCGATGGATGGAATCACGCCCAGCAGCAGGGTAGGTGTGCCGACAATCACAAACCCGAAATAGTAGTAATTGAGGAACCCTCCGGCATACCAGGGATCAATCGGCGGGAAAACCGTGCTGCGCAGGACGGCGTTAAAATAGGCGAAGTCCATTGGCTTTTCGCCGCCGTAGCCGCTCGTCCAAAGGTCGGGGTTGGTCAGCCGAATCGCCACCATCAGCAGGAATGCAGCAAAAGCGAGGATTTCGATCCAGACCAACAGTGTCCAGCGCCGCCGCACATAAGCGAAGAAATCGCGCCGCGTGCGAGTGACGATGACCGCGCTGATAATGGCAAGACCAACGAGCAGCAGCAGAATGCCTGTCTGTGACCATGCAGGTACGCGCATGGTTGCCAGAACCCAGGCCGCCCATCCCACCAGCAGCACACCGACAAACTTTGCGAAACCGTAACCCCGGTCAGCCAATCCCGGAAATGCGACGAACAGCAGCGGCCATGCGGCCAGGCCGAACAGGCTGACCACAATCCACCACACGGCGACCGTTAAGGCCTGGTTGGTGTTGATGGCGCTGTCGCTGTCAAAGCGCTCTGACCACGTGCCGCCCTGGTACTGCGCCTCGCGCATGTCGTCCGTCATCATCAACTGCGTTGGCGACTGATCGACCTGCACCGATGTGAGCACCGAGATATTGGCGATGTGTGGGTCATTGTAGGAATTGCTGGCTGTTTCCGAGCGATTGAGCGAGACGTTGGTCAGCAGTTGTGTGATCTGCTGATGGTCGTAGTCTGCGTTCTTCTCAAAGATGAACACGACCGGATGATCGTAGACGTGGAAGGCTTCCTCCGCCTCGAACTCGTTTAGCCATGCGGGACTGTCATAGGTTGGCAGGTATTGATCGGAAATGCGCAGTGGGCCAAGCTCGAACGTTTCCTGAAACGTGCGCAGCAGTGAGAAGTTCAGTTCGCCGTCGAACAGCGCATCATAGAAGCGGTTGGTCAGCGGCCACCGTGCCGGGTTGCGTGAGTGGGTGTCGTAGCGGCGGTTGGTGGGCACCATGATGTAGTCGGTCTGCTGCAAAATCGTCAGCATCCGGCTGCGTTTCGCTTCGGTGTCTTCGTCGTGAGTGTTGAACAGATACCCGTTCAGCAGCCCGTCCCACACGCTCCGCCCGTTGCAGTCATAAGCGGTGAACATGCCCGAAGGCGGATTGTCGTTGGTCGTCATCCCCGGCGGCAGCGTGCACACCTTCGCTGGCATGACCTCTTCCCAGGCGGACTCCAGCGCCATCACCGAGCCACCGCCCACAATTGGCCCGCCGGAAACGGTTACTGCAAAGGAGTATTCGTCCGCGGCGGAAACCTGCATCGGCGAATCGAGCAGGATGTCATACGAATCGCCGAGTGGATGATTGGTGCGTGGCAGATCCGAAATCAGCGTAGCTGTCCCGACGACCGCGTTCGTCGTGAGATTGGTGATATTGATCTGGAGCGTTTCCGGTTCAGGATCGCCCAGGATGTCGCCCAGATGCGGGGCGCGGATGCTCAGCACGGTTCCATCCTGGCTTGGGCGGAAAGTGCTGGTCATCGTCAGCCCGTCTTCGTAACGGGTCGCGTTTTCAAACAGGTAATTTTCGATAGGGACGGTATCGGGATTGTAAACCGGGGTATTGGGCATGGCGACGTTCAGCAGCGGAACCGTCTCATCGGCGCCTTCCAGCCGCATGGCAAAATCGCCTGGAATCTGTTCCCACACCCACAGCGAGGCCTGCGTAAAGGTCGCCATCTGGCGGTAAATGTTGGTGAACATCCCCGCCCATAGAATCGTAAAGCCGACCACGCCCACCAGCAGCGCAGCGCCCAGTGGCCGAGTGCGGCCTTGCAGCGCTGGCCTTGCCAGTTCGACCAGTGCCCAGGCTGCCAGTACGGTAAGTGTCGAGTACAGGGGCAGGAAATAGCGCATGGTGGAAACCCAGTTGCCGCCCAGCCAACCGAAATAGACCAGCACCCAGCCGAACAGCAGCAAATTGCGCAAGGCACCCGACCTGCCCCGCAGCACCCGCCAGCCAGACCATGCCCAGCCGAACCAGGCACTTAAGCCCAGCGCGACTCCCATCCCCCACAGCACCATATTCTGCCAGGGGAACAGGTAATCCACGCGCCCAATCCACTGATAGTTCGGCGGGCCTTCCGCGTCACCACTCACAAGGCGCTGTGCGGTGGCGAGATCGTCCAGAAAGGCTGGATTGGGGCGCAGGCCAAAGAAGCCCGGCCCCAGAAAGGCATAGGGATTCAGCAGCCGGAAGATGACAATCGTCAGTGCGCCCGCCAGCACCAGCCCGCTGAGCACGTTGGTCAGGCTGCGGTCGCGTTCGGCGTATCCGGTTTCTCCACGCAGCCGCACGAAAAACACAGGCAGTACACGCAGTCCAGCAGCGACGATCAGCAGACCGACAATCGGCAGGACATTGATGCGACTGGCGAGCGCCATTCCATACGCCACCCCAAACAGCGCGTAATCGGCCAGTCGATTGCCCGTCTGCACCCGCACCGCCGCATAAATACACAGCGTGACAAACAGGTTGCTCATCGCGTCGGCAGTGCCGAAGTGCGCCTGCTGGATGGGGAAGACGCAGGCGGCATAGAGCATCGCACCGACCAGCCCCACCCATTTACTGTGCAGGTGTGCGCCGATCAGGAAGACCAGCAGAATCACCAGCATGTCGGCGATGGCGGAAAGCCCGCGCCACACAAGCTGAATTGCGTTTGGGTCTGTCCAGTACCCACGCCACAGCGACCCGACGGGGCTGAGTTCATTGAGCGTTTCGGCCACGACTCGCGTCAGGAACAGGGGTAGTGTGCCGTAGACGTAGTCTCCATGACCGATGTTGTGTGGATTCCAGTCCGAGCAGCGCGTATCAAAATAGCCGCCTACCCCTCCGGTAGCCGGGTAGCGTTCTACACAGGCCTGCCGTTTGGTGTTGAGGTAAGCCTGCTGTTCCTCTGGCGTGACGAGCACCGGGTCGCTTTGCGTCAGCGTGAAGATCAGAATGCCTTCGTTGATGGATGGCGCGACATAATTTGTCAGAAAGCGCTCGTCGGGATGAAAGCGAACATAATCGTCCCAGTTGAGCGAGGTAAAACGAAACCACCCACCCAGAAGCATGGTAAAAAACAGCAGCACCGCCACCAGCGCATCACCACGATCAAGGGCGAAAGGCCGGGCGGGGGCGGTTGTATTCTGTATTTGAGTCGGTAAAGGCCGCGCTTCTAACATCACTCACCTGAAAACCAGCGGTAACCCGAAAACAATACACCGGGGAAGGGCAGAATCCTCATCCGGTTGGAAAATTCATGCTATTTCCGTGAATTAACATCCAGGACGAGTGCGATGGGTGTTGAGGAAGTCCTGCAACCCTGCTGCACCAAGTGCCGGGACGCGGTACGTCTTGAAATCGTCGTTGGGTTGATAAGTAGTCACAACCGTCACCGTGCCCTGTGGGAACCACGAACGCAGCAGCGCCTCGGTTTCATCATCGCGCAGGTTATAGAAGAACAGCAGATCACTGTCGGAATCGAGTGCGTTGAGATAATCCGCAGAGCGGCAGCGCCAAGCCTCGTCGATCTCGTTAGGAATATCGGAGCGGTAGACTACACCGTTCTGCCAGTGGAAAAGCCCTGCTTCCATCCCGACAATCGTATGATCCCACCAGAAATCATAAGCGATCATAAAGGCGTTGCCATAAGCACCGTTTGGCTCATCGGCGAAGCTGCGCAGAATTTGCCCGGCATCGCTGTAGGGCAGGGATGAATTGATATACGACTCGCGGAACGGCCCAAAATAGACACGCCAGTTCAGGGCCAGCGCAAGCAGGACGACCGCCGCGGAAAATCCACCTGCCGCAAGCAGTCCACCCTGACCGCGAAGCTGTCGCCGGGTATTGGTCGCCAGCAGCACCAGTGGGAAAGCCGCCAGCAGATAGGCCGGAGGCAGGGAACCGCTGGTGCGAGTCGCGCTCGGATTTTCAATGGGCTGCGCAATCGAAAGTGCGGACGGCAGCAGCATCACCAGCAGCATCAGCGGCACCAGCACAAAGACCGGGTCGCGGGTGCGGAAGATCAGCGCCAGCCACGCCGCCAGTCCGATAATGAGCAGTGAACCCGTAAAAGCGTCCATCGCCGGGTAATTGGGATAGCCGTTGATCCAGGCGACATCCCCCTTCCAGTTGTACATCAGCAGGGCGTTGCGGAAGTTGTTGGTGAGAATCGGCAGATTCTCCTGAAACGCCTGCAGGCGTTCGCCAACGGTGGCATTGCGGTAGACAATCACCCCTTCAGCGTTCGTCTCCTGAATGACATCATCGCCCAGAAGGCGGCCAAAGGTGCGCATCCAGAAGAATTCGGGGAATTCAACCGAGAAGCGGAACAGCGGCACGAACACGATAAACGACACCAGCACCAGAACGGAGAAGTTCAGGATGATGCGTCCGCGTTCGACTGGGCGGCGGTTGTTCATCAGCAGCATGACCAGCCCCGCCACGATGACCACCACAGGCAGCATTCGCACCGCCTGATACATATACAGCCCAAAACCGAGCGTCAGCCCTGCGAAGACAAAATCAGCGCGGCGGTTGTGGCGCATCCCTCTCGCGAGGAACAGCAGCAGCAGCGAGGCCATCAATGGCGTAAGCACGATGCGCAGCGCCAGCCGTGTGACCGCCACGTGCCAGTAACTCACAGCCACCAGCGCCGCCAGCGCCAGCCCCACCAGATCACCCGTTTTTCGGTCTCGTTCGCCGATGACTTCGCGGCCAAGCAGATACAGCACCGGAATCGTGACCATGCTCTCGATGACGGCCAGCATCTTCAGCAGCATAAAGTTGAGTTCGACACCGGGCAGGTGCGACAGAATCGCCAGTGCGTAGAACTGGAACGGTTCGCGCCCGCCGTTGTTGATGAAGAACACATCGCGGTCGCCGTTGGCAACCCGTTCCGCGTCCAGCAGTTTTTCCTTGTGGTCGCTGGTCATCTCCGGCGGATTGACGTTCAGGTCATATACGCGGAAGAAGCCTGATAGAATCATAATCAGGATCAGGACGATCAGCGTCCAGTTGTCCCGGATGCGAAAGCGCCGGATATGCTGTCCGCTCATGCGCATCCACACCAGCGGCGAACAACCCGCCGGGACAAACGCCAGGCAGATAAACAGGATGCTGATGACCCACGCCCAGAAGCCGACGGCGGTAAAACGGTTGTTCGCCGTTCCGACCCAGGCGACAACCGCCCCCACCAGTGCGATTCCGATCAGCACAACGCGATGACGCGGCCAGTTCTCCCACAATACCTGTGTGATTTGGGGATCAGAGCCGCGTTCGGCTTTTTGTTTGCGCTGCACCTGCCACCAGTGTCTGAGGTTGTGCCAGCTTCCATAGGCTTCCGCGCCCAGCCACAGGCCAAAACCCGCGAGCAAAAATGGCAATCCCTGTAAAAGCTGTCGCGCCTCGGTACGTGTGGGAGCACTCACCAGGATGAAGCTGCCGACGACCGCGAGGGCGAAGGCCGCTGACATCAGGCCATACTTCAATGCCGCCCGTTCCGCTGGAGTCGTATCCAGGGGCATTTGGGGCCTAGGTTCGGACGCGATCACAGGTTCGACGGGGGCGGGAATCGCCAGCGCCATCGGCTTCCCGGTGTAATCGGGCGTGGTCACCACCCGCGCCAATGCCCGCATCGTCGCAAATGGTGCACGTCGCAACTGCCCAGTAAGTTCGGCCAGCGTCAGGTCTTCAAAGTCCCGTTCGGGGTCACGCTGCACGTTAGTCTCGAATTCGGCTCCGTCGGCTAATTCGCGCTCTTGCTCCGCCAGATTTTCGCCAAACTGCCGAGCATTCCAGCGGCGGAATAACTCACCCTGCTGGAGCGCAGGGGTTTGCAGTGTGGATGGTGAACTGACAGGTTTATCACCGGGGATTTCCGCTTCCGGCGGGGTTGGCGTTTCAGGGTTTGCATCAGAGTCGGGTGTATCATGCTGCGGGGGGATCATGCGGGTTTGCGCCCTTTGATGCACAGGTTGACGGTCGAGCGATAGGGGGGTTCGTGCATGACGTTCCCCCGGTCAAAGGTGTTGAACACGCGCAGCCCCAGGTTAATCGGGTTGAAGGGGCTGCCGTCGTTTTTGTCAAAGGCAGTGCGGTCGGCGGCGTTCGCCATCGCTTCGGGCAGAACCCCGCTTTCCAGCAGTGGTTTCCCCAGCCCATAGACCAGATTATGGATGAAGGGGAAGCAGTCATGCGTAAAGGCGCGTTCTTCCTCCACAATAAAGCCTGCTTCCAGCACTGCCTCGCGCAGTTCGTCGCGGGTATAGAGCCGCACATGATTCGCCCAGATCCCGGCCAGCGGCCCATGCTGGATGTGAGTGTCGAACAGGTTCTCCAGCGTCTTGTTGATCGGATCCCACCAGAAGGGATAATTGGCGTTGGGCACGGTGATGGCAACCACGCCGCCGGGCTTGAGCACGCGCCGAATTTCCCGAAGTCCGGCCACGTCATCGTCGATGTGTTCGAGGATTTCCGACAGAATGGCTTTGTCGAACGTGCCTTCTGCGTAGGACAGCGCGTAAATATCCGTCCGGTTAAGCATCAGGCGCGGCAGATGCCCAACGTTGCGCCGGGCTTTTTCCATCACATCGGGGTCAAGTTCTCCGCCGACCAGCCTGCAATTGCTCACATAGCGGAACATATTGAGGTAGAAACCGCGCCCACACGGCAGGTCGAGAATCAGGTCATCGTCCTGCGGGTCAATCCACTCAAAGATGGTGCGAACACGGCGCTTGAAGGCCATATCGGCCTCATTGCGCGTCATGTGTTCAAGCGTCTGTTGGTCAATCACGCCGTGCATGCTCCATGAACAGGGCTTCGTAGCGGTCAACGGTTTCCTGGAAGGAGAAACATCCTTCGATTTCCTCACGGGTGCGGATGTAGCGCTCGCGGTTGTCGATCACTTCCAGAATGGTTTCTCCAATGGAGTTTAAGTCACCGGGCTGGGCTAATTTGCCCATGCCTGTCACGCGCACCGGAACGCGCCCGCCGGGTGTGTCGGTCATGACAACAGGTGTGCCGCACAGCATCGCTTCTACCTGCACCAGCGCGAAGCACTCGCTATCACTCGTCAATGCCAGCACATCGCAGGCAGCGAAGAAGTCGGACATGAACTGCATGTCGCTGTGCAGCCCCAGGAAAATCAGATGCTCTTTATACTGTTCGACAATCGGCTGATACAGCTCCCAGGTGTTTTCGTAGGGAATATTGTATTCCCCGGCGAAGACGATGCGGGCGTTGGGGTATTTGCGGGTGATCACGTCAAGAGATTTAATGAGCAGATCGGGGCGTTTTTCCTGCACAAAGCGCCCGGCAAAGCCAATGATCGGCCCACCTTCGGGTGACCATTCCCGGCGCAGTTGCGCAGCATGTTCGAGGTCGGGTTCGGGCATGGTGATCGGCGGATAAATCGGCTGCACCTTCTCGCGAAAAGGCAGCAGGTAGTAGGAATGATCCGCGTAATCGTCGCTGTAGGCGATAATTTTCGGGGCGCGTTTCGCCATGAATTTATACAACAGATACATCGCGCCCTGAATGATGCGGTTGGTCGGACTCTTTGGCAGGATCAGATCGCCGTGATGGGTGGGAATCACGTGTTTACCCGCCATTCGCGCCAGTACACTCAGCAGGGCAGTTTCCAGCATGGGTGTGTGAATGCTGACTACATCGTGCATCAGAATCAGGCCATAGGCCGCGTAGGGATAGGCCGGCATCAGCATCCCGCGGCTGATCGGGATTGGCGGCGCGAACAGCCGCACCACCCGCACTCCATTGATCGTTTCATCACGCGGCAGGCTGAGGTTGTGCCGCGCGGCTAAAATCGTAACTTCATGACCACGCCGCACCAGTTCTTCCGCGATGCGCTGAATATAAAGCTGCATCCCGGTGCGGTGGGGTAAGTAATACAACAGGCAGAAAAGAATGCGCAGTTTGCCGCGCAGTTGGCGCGTCTCCGTTTGGGGCATTAAACCGACCTGACCTCGTTTTCCTGAGAAACCCGGCGTACACCCTGGGAAAGTTGTTCCAGGCTGACACCTTCTTGAATAAACCCAATGATGCCTGCAATGCAATAGGAAAGTACGTTCAGCATGTGAATGCTCACTGCGAAAGCCGCTGCAGTCGCTGCTGGTTCGCCATATCCGGTGGCCGTCAGCGCGAGGATGATGGACAGTTCATAAGTGCCCAGGCTCCCCGGCACGGCGGGCACGGCAACGGCAAAGGCCGCCGCGGCGATGAACAGGCTGGTGGCAAACCAACTGGCGCTGGGGTAAAAGGCGAACATGCCGACGTACCCCGCCGCAATCGACAAAATCCAGCTAATGGCCGTCCACGCCAGCGCCAGCAGCAGTGTTTCCACCTTCGCCAGTGGCAGCAGTCCGTCCAGAAAATGATCGAGCCATGCGGTGAAATTCAGGCGTTTTAAGAATGGCAGCAGGCGTGTCATGATGTCGAGCAGGTTGTGTGCCAGGGTGCGATTGCGCGAGAAATAGACCAGCAGCAGAAAGCCAACCAGCGCGATGATGCCCGATGCCATCGCTGCCCCGCGCAGCCAGTCCGGAACAGGCCTTGAAACCAGCACGAACACGACCAAGAGCACCACTGTCAGCAGATCGAGCAGGCGTTCGACGATGATGGTCGCTGCCGATTTAAACAAGGGCACGGGCGGCTGTGCACGGGTAGCGAGATAGGCACGAACCAGTTCGCCCAGCCGAAACGGAACAAAGCCATTGATGAGATAAGACACATTCAGGATGCTGACCGACCTTCGCAGTGGCAGCCCGCCGCTCAGAAGTACCTGCCAGCGAATGGCGCGGGTGAACAACCCGGCGAAGATCAGGACGAGACAGGGAAGCGCGTAGATGTAGCGAGCCTGCGCCCAGGCATCAAGGAATTGTTCCAGATCAATCTGTATGGCGATAAAATAAATTGCGGCGAGGCTGGCTGCGGTGCCGATCAACGCATAGCGGATATATCGATTCAAAATAGCCGACCTCGCTTTGCACCCGTTTTGTGAGAACCGCATTATAGCATAACGCCCGCACTCATCGATGGGAATATCGGAAAGCGCGTTGTTTATACACGGTGAGCCTCAAGAGTGCGCATAGGTGGGCTAAAACAAAATGGGGAAGGCTTTTCATGACAGCCTTCCCCATTTGCTAAAGAGGGATGATGCTTACTGGCAAATCACGTTGTTGGCGATCTGAGTCACACTGCGTTCGCCAAAGCCATCCTGAAGGTCGAAGTACAGGGTGACGGACTCCGCTTGCAATCCCGAAAGACCAGTGATGAGGCTGTTTTTGCCAGGATTGGCAACCGCAGCCTCACTGCGAACCCCTGTCCCGGTAAATTCCCAGGTGTAGGTGACAGGGACGTTGTTCAGGTTGTCGATTTCCCACGCGCCAGCACAGAATGACGTAAGCACAAGCGGCAGCTGGCTGACGGTTTCGGTGGGTAATGGAGTCGGCAGCGGGGTCGCGGTGGCGGGGGGTACGAATTCCGCAACCGAGATATCGTCAATCATCCACCCGTCGCCGGTCTGCCCTGCCGCAGCGCCAAAGGGCGACCACGACCAGCGCAGCCAGATCATCTGCCCGGTATATTGAGTGAGACTCAACGAAGTCGATGTCCACGTCGGTGATGCTGTTGGGCTGGCCGCCAGCACCCAATCGCGGTTATTGGTGCTGATTTCCAGTGCCGGGCTGTGCTGTGTCGCGGCCAGAAGTGACTGGAAGGTGATGACGGGCTGCACCGCACTGCGAAGATCAATCGGCTGCGTCAGCGCCAGAATGCTGGATTGCGTGGTCGCGGTGACGTACCAGCCGTTCCCCGCGCCGCCAACCGCCGCGCCAGAACCGAACTGCCATCCCCCGCTCGATATCCAGTTGGTGGGCTGGCTGACGTGCGCAGGGGTGTCCATCGCGCCGTCGAACGTAATCAACACCGGCAGCGGCAGCGGTTGCACGGTGATTGGTGTAATGGTTGGCGGTAGCTGCGCTTCGGCAAAATTGGCGACGACGGATATGTTGTTGTTCATCGTCACCGTTGTGAGGGATTGATTCCCGCTTAGTCCGCCTGACCAACCGATAAAGTCCCAGCCTGCTTGTGGAATGGCTGCCAGCGTCACGACAGAGCCAGCCGCAAACGTCGTGGCGTTCGGGTTCGTCACCACGCTGCCGCCGCCGTTGGCCTGAACCTGAAGGGTGTAGTTCGTCGTTCCGGGTGAGGTGATCGGCTGCGAGGTTTGAACAGGGAGCGGTGTCGCGGCGACGGCCACTTGCTGGGTCGGTGTCAGCGTGGGTTCCGCTTCGTTGGCGACGGATTGGTTGATGACCGAGAAGCGCAGCGTTACGGTCGGGCTGGCCGTTCCAGTGCCGCCGGTGCCACTATAAGCGATGGCGGAGATAGTATAGGAGCCTGTGTTTGGCCGCCACTGCAAATAGCGCCCATCGGTGTCACCAAAAACGCTGTATGGCGCACCGCCCTGCACCGTCTGCTGGCCGTTGACGGTGATGCGAACGCTGCCAACACGAGCCGGGTTGGTGTTGACCCGAATGTTGACATAGCGGCAGGGCAGGGTCGCCAGATTGATGGTGGAGCCGTTGGTGATGGTGCGAATGTCCGTCTGGTTTTCGGCATTGATGAGGGTAAAGCTGGTGACGGATGGTGTCTGGGTCGTCGGGCGCGGAGTGGCGCTCGGCGAGCCGCCAGAACTGTTCGTCACGGTAAAGGTTACGGTGAACGGACGACTGACCGAGCCGCCGCGATTGGTGAGGGTATAGGCGATACCTGTCAATGTGTAGCTGCCCGTGCGCAGTGTACCCGGCAGGTAGCGCCCGTCCTCATCCCCCCACAGCACAAACGGGGCAACACTTTCCGTGCGCGATTCACTGTTCAGCCGGAAGTTAACGCTGCGCACGTTGGAGGTGACGTTGGCACGAATATTCACACGCTGTGTGGGGAGGGTAGAAAGGTTGATTGTGGTGCCTGAATTCAGGGCGAGAAGATCACGCTGTGTGTCAGCACTGACCAGGGTAAAACTGGTAATCGCCGGGCCAGTTGAAGGCTGTGGGGCAGGGGTCGCTGTAGGTTGTGGGGCAGGATCGCTTCCGCCGGGGTAGCCAATGGGCAGGCGGGTGCTGGGTGACCAGCCGGGGATCGAGGTCAGGCTGCCGAAGCCGCTGGTAATCAGCCGACCGTTCTGTTCCTGGCCGCGCCCACGAAGTCCGCTCCAGGTAAGCGACAAATCATCCCAGCGCCAGTAGGTGTAACCCGCGTTCGACGAGGAAACATAGTAGGCATTGTAGTCGAAACGATTATTGGAATTGTCCCAGAATGCGGAACGGCTGGTGGGGTAATCGGGTTCGAGCATAACGCCGCTATGACCGTCTCGTGCCATATGCACTACAACGTTGTGATGGATGTAGTTGTTGCGTGCCAGCCAGTCACCACGTTTCTGCTGCATGACGCCGATACCGCGACCGTAGTCGTTGACGACTACACGGTTATTGTAGATTTCGATGCCCTGAGACGAAGACAGGAGAATCTGTGCGCCATACATCAGGTATGACGATGACCCATTGCCATTAAACATCACCACATTGTTGCGAATGATCGCCGAGAAGCTGATTTCCTGATAAATGCCCTGTTCACGGTTGTACGTAACAAGGTTGTTGTCATACACAATGTTGTCGTTATTGATGTCTGTCCACAGCCCCTTACCGTAGTTGTGATGGACATAATTGTTACGGATGGTCAGTCCATCGGTTTCGGCGAATTTGGAGCCGCCCGCCCCCCAATAGGTTGAAAATCGCGCATAGTTATTGTGTGCGATTTCATTGCCTTCTACGATTGATCCATTGGCGCGAAACGTAAATATCCCTGACATGCCGTTGCGAATCATGCGGCTGTTGGAGATGCGGCTGTTGTAGCCGTTGATCTTCATCCCAACACTATGGTTTAGTCGTGCCGTGACTTCTTCAATCACCCAGTTGGTAGACGCATTGATGGCAGCGATCTGACCAGGTGTGGCATATTTTTCAACGGTCAGGTTGCGCACTGTGACGTTACTTGCCGAGTTGTCAAAGGCGATTGGCGTAACACTGATTTCGACCTTATGACCACTGGGGTCATCAGCAAAGAAAACCTCGTTGGTATCGTAGTTAAAGTACCATGATCCCGCCCGCACCTGGCTCAGTGAACTGACATGTCGCAGCGGTTCATCATCAAAGTAAAGGTCTTCCGGGTAATTGCAGCGCGAATAGCCTTCATCGCAGGTCGCGACACGGCTGCCCTGCTGCGTTTGCCCGGTCGCTACCCAATAACCGTCGCGGCGCTGAAAACTGGTGAGCAGCCGAGAGCCGTTCAGCACCGCCCCATCCTCGCCGATGAAGGTGTCACCGCTGCGGGGAGAAATAGACTGCATCCGGTGTGTGCCTGATTCGATAATGAAGGTGGTTCCACGCGGATAGCGGGTGATGGTGTTCTGAATGTTGCTGCCGACTGGAATACGCACTGTGGATTGTGCGTTGACGATAGAACTGCTGTTCGCAAAACTGATACTAAGGGCAAGAAGCAGACCGATCAGGATGAGTGGGCGCAGTGCCAAGCGCGGCAGCAGGTGGTTCATAGAAAGCATGAGCACAGAGTCCTTTGATTGTGGACGGGTAGATGAGTATGCTGCAAATTGTGTTCGAATAAGGGATTACAGATTTTCTACGAGAGCAGTGAGGGATGAATTACGTCGAAGTCGGCAGGGAACATATCCCTCGTTTTTTAAGATTGTGTTATAAAAATGTTAAAGGTTGGAGTAGGTTTAGAAAATGGTAAAAAATGTATGAATTTTGGTTATCTTTGTTGGGCAACTTGGCTGCTAAAAGAACTTCTGATGGCTAAAATAAAAAACTATTTATAAGTGTTGTCACAGTTGTTACAATTCATTAACCGAACTCAGCAGCAAAGGCCAGTACATAGTGGGCTTGACAAATAGGGGAGGGTGGATAGAATGAAAAGTAATGCGGGTGTAGCTCAGTTGGTAGAGCGTTTGCTTCCCAAGCAAAATGTCACGGGTTCGAGTCCCGTTACCCGCTCAGCAGAACGCTTACTTGAAAAAGGTAAGCGTTTTTGTTTCCAGCATTGACGCTCTTTCGCTGCACAACTAAAATGCTGGTCACTTTTCGCACGAACCTGTTGATCCCAACACTTCAACACCCATTGAGGAGTTCCGGCAGTGGCCGATTTCACGTTAGAACTACAACCGCGTAGCGTTACTGGGAAGAAAGTTAACCAACTGCGCCGTGACGGGCTGGTTCCCGTCACGGTGTATGGGCCGAAAATCAATCCCCTGACTCTTCAAGTGGCGTATCGTCCACTCGAGGTGGTGCTTATGAAGGCAGGCGGCACCAACCTGATCGATCTGACCGCGGAGGGACAGACCGTGACCGTACTGGCACGTGAAGTCCAGCGTGATCCGATCAAGGGACGGATTCGCCATGTCGATTTCTTCGCGATTGATCAGACCAGCACCATTCGCATTGATGTTCCGGTGCATCTGATCGGCGAAAGCCCGGCGGTGAACCAGGGCAGGGGGATTCTCCTGCAGGGTGCGAACACCCTCACGATTGAAGTGCTGCCCAGCAAGATGCTGCATTCCATTGAAGTTGATCTTTCTAAGCTGGTTGATGTAACCCACAGTATTCACGTCAGCGACCTTAACCTGGGGCCGGACGTGGTCATCATCAATGAACCCGAAGAAATGATTGTTCGCGTGAGCCAGTCGTCTGCGGCACGCGCTGAGGAAGACCTGGAAGCGGCTGAAGCGGGGGTGATCGAACCCGAAGTCATCGGTCGCGGCAAGTCCGACGAAGACGAAATCGACGACTAAGGCGCAGGCAAGTTTCATACCTGAATCAAAACCGGGAGCCAAACACTCCCGGTTTTTGATTTCTTGTGTGTTGGAGCAGTACTCAGGAAGCGGGGATGGAAACCGCGTCTTCGGCCTGCCCCTGTTCCTGTTTCATAATCGCAACGCTGACGACCACATCATCTTCATACAGGTTCATGAGCGTTACGCCCTGTGTATTGCGCCCGGTGTCCCGAATTTGATTCAGGCTCGTCCGCAGCACAATGCCGTCGCGGGTGATGAGCATGATCTCGTCCTGTGCGTTGATACAGCGCATCGCGACAATCGCCCCGGTGCGCTCGTTACGCGCCAACGTGCGTGCGCCCATCCCGTAGCGGCTCTGGCGGTTGTAATGCTCAATCAGCGTCCGCTTGCCGAAGCCGTTGCGGGTCACGACTAAGATGTGCGTATGATCTTCGCCGATCACGTCCATCCCCGCGACTTCATCCCCGTCCACCAGCTTGATGCCGTTCACGCCCCCTGCCGGACGACCCATGACGCGCACTTCATTTTCGGGGAAGCGGATCGACTGACCCTGTTCCGTGACGATGACAATGTCCTGATCGCCCCGGCTGTACTTCACATAACAGAGTGTATCATCCGGGTCGAGCGACATGGCAATCAGGCCGCTGGGACGAACCGCCTGGAAGTCCTTGAGCTTCACCCGCTTGATGCGGCCAAAGCGCGTCGCCATGACAAAATATCCGCTGGCACTTTCCTCGCTGTTGTCATTGTCGCTGGCGAAGGATTCCTTAAGCGCGTGGAAATCGACGGGCAGCACCGCCGTAATGCGTTCGTCCTGCTCCAGCGAGAGAATGGTATGCACCATTGTGCCTTTATTGGCGCGGCCGGTTTCGGGGATGTGATAAGCATCTTCCGAGTAGACCTTGCCCTTATCCGTGAAGAACAGCACCTTGTCCTTGCTGTTGGCGTAGAAGATGTCCTGAATCACATCCTCTTCTTTGGTCTGCATTCCCATCACGCCTTTGCCGCCGCGCCGCTGTGCACGGTATTCACGCGCTGGGACGCGCTTGATATAGCCGTTGGTCGTGAGCGAAATGACGATGTCTTCCTTAACGACCAGATCGGCTTCATTCAGGATAGCCTGCCCGAAGATAATCTTTGTCTTGCGGGCATCGCCATACTTTTCCGCCAGTTCGTTCACATCCTCGCGGATCAGGGCAAGAATTTTATAAGGCGAGGCGAGCAGATCTTCCAGATAGGCAATACGCGCCAGCACCTCGTCGTACTCGTCCTGGAGCTTCTGCCGTTCCAGCGCGGCCAGGCGGCGAAGCTGCATTTCCAGAATTGCTTCGGCCTGGGCTTCGGTCAGATCAAACCGCACCATCAACTGGGCGCGGGCGGTTTCAGTATCGGCGGAGGCGCGGATGGTCTGAATAATCAGGTCAAGGTTGGAGATGGCCTTGAGCAGCCCTTCGAGGATATGGGCGCGGGCGCGTTTCTTGTCCAGTTCGTACTCAGAGCGGCGGACGATGACTTCATAACGATGCTCGATGTAAATTTGCAGGCAGCGCTTGAGGCTGAGGGTTCGCGGTTCTCCGTTCGCCAGCGCCAGCATTTGAATGCTGAAGGTGGTCTGCAACTGGGTGTATTTGAAAAGCTGATTGAGGACGGTCTTGGGCTGTGCCCCGCGCTTGAGTTCGACAACCAGGCGCTGCCCGTCGCGGTCGGATTCATCGCGCAGGTCACGCACTGCGTCAAGACGGCCTTCCCGAACCAGCGCCACGATACGTTCGATGATGGCGGTTTTGCTGACCTGGTAGGGGATGGATGAGAACACGATGCGGACAGTGCCGTTGTGTTCCTCAATGTCGGATTTGGAGCGAATCACCACACGCCCTCGTCCGGTGGCGTAGGCTTCCTTCAATTCCTCGTTGACGATGATCTCACCGCCGGTGGGGAAGTCTGGCCCCTGCACGAACTGCATAAGGTCATCAACCGTTATGTCGTCCATCTGATCGTAGTTGTCGATCAGGTGGGTGATGGCCGCCGCCAGTTCGCGCAGGTTGTGCGGCGGAATACTGGTCGCCATACCAACCGCGATACCACTTGCGCCGTTGAGAAGCAGATTTGGCAGGCGACCCGGCAGCACAATCGGTTCCTGCTGCGTGCCGTCATAGTTATCGGCGAAATCAACGGTGTTCATGTTGATATCGGCCAGCAGTTCTTCCGCAATCGTCGCCAGTCGTGCCTCGGTATAACGCATGGCCGCCGGGCTGTCCCCGTCGATGCTGCCGAAGTTGCCCTGGCCGTCTACGAGCATGTACCGCAGCGAAAAGTCCTGCGCCATACGCGCCATCGCGTCGTAGACGGACGCATCGCCATGCGGGTGATACTTCCCCAGCACTTCGCCGACAACGCGTGCGCTTTTCTTATAGGGTGTTCCCGGACGCAGCCCCATGTCATACATAGCATAGAGAATGCGTCGATGAACAGGCTTGAGGCCGTCGCGGGCGTCGGGCAGGGCACGCGCTACGATGACGCTCATGGCATAGTCAAGATAGCTGCCGCGCATTTCTTCATTGATGTTGATAGTACGGACGATGCCTATCGTCCCGTTATTTCCGTTCGACGCGCCGCTGCCGTTGCTGCCATTGTTCGCGCTGTCGTTTGAACCGCTGCCATTGGGATTGCCATTGTCTACCATAGTTCTCCTGCGCCTGTGGAGCGGGGGGACAGGCGCACTGCTCCTTCTTCATCTTTGTTACTGAACGTGAGCGTGCTTCTCATGGAAATGCCATAGTGGGTGCTTGAGCGTCGTTCGCACAGTGATGTTCTCTAGTCGAACAAAATTTCGGAGAATGCACCCTTTGCTTGCTAACTTTATGCACATTATTATACGGTAAAATTCTGTTAAAAGCGAGTAGCAGGTTGCTTTGTATCCCAAATACTAAGAGATATATCCCAAAGTAGGCGCACATTTTTTGCAATTTTCGTTAGAAAGGTGAAATAGTCCGATTAAATGATGATAGAACATGTGTTTGTGCGGAACGGTGTTCAAGCACATCGTCCAAAGATGGTGTTGTTAGCAGGTTCTCTAAAGCGGAGGAATAGCCTTTGATCGCAAAAAAATGGCTCATGATCGGTTTTGCAGTATTGGCTCTGTCACTTCTGCCTCGCACGTTTGCTCATCATCCCACACCACTCTTTATCCAACTCTTGGCCGAAGACTCCGCCGAGACACTTCCAACAGGCTTTCTGGATAGGGTGACGCAACGACTGGAAGCAGTTGAGCTGACGCCTGTCTTCATCACCGAGGAAAATAGTGAACAGCACGGTCAGTTCTGGCATCAACCTTCTCTGATTTTGAGCAGCGAGACAACCGGTGAGGAAATCGTGATCTCCGTTCGTCCATTTGCGACACTGCGCCTGCCCATATCTTCGGCTCTGGCCGCATCCCCAACCGCGCCTGTTGAAGTCAATATTTATGCTGAGGTGGAGCGCGATAGTAGTGCGTTCACGTTGATGACGGCCATGGGGTTGTACGTCTCGCATCGCTGTTCAGAAGCACTCCCGCTGTTTGATGCACTTGCCCAGGATGCAGACGTGACCAATCCCACGCTCGATTTCTACCGTGCAACCTGCCTTCTGATTGACGGCGAACTGGAGGCGGCACGCGCCCTCTATGAGCGTCAGCCGCCAGCAAATGCCGAAAGCTGGGTCGAATACGTTCCGTTTGCACTCAATCTGGCGTGGATTGACCTACAGGAAGGTAATCCGGAGGAGTCTTTTCAGCGCTTAGAGACCGTGCTTAATCAGCTTGAAGACGAGGACAGTCCCGCTAGAATGGCGCTGCTGAGTGGAAGGGCGCGGCTGTATAGCCTGAACTTCCAGTATGACGCAGCAATCGCAGACATGGATGCGGCTGTTGCGCTTGAGCCTGAAAATCCGGAACTGTATGTCCTGCGCGGGCAGATGGTCATGCTGCTGTATGAATGGGATCGGGTGCTGGAAAACTATAATACGGCGCTTGAACTCGACCCCCATTACGCCGACGCCTATTACTTCCGGGGTATTCTGTATTACTCCGTGCTGGAGCGGGAAACAGCGCTGGCTGATTTCGAGCATTATCTCACCCTGGTTCCCGCAGGCGGTTACAGCGATGAAGCCAGGCATTATGCCGAGTCCATCCGTGCGGAACTCGAAGCAGTGGGGGAAGGTGACTGACGGCGTATTTCCCTTACCGCTTTTGTGCAGGCAAATTGGTATAACCCCTTGCAGAGACTTTTGGTTACAATTCACAAACCGAACTGTTACTCTTGCCTTTTGGAGTTCAAAAATGAACCTGTTTAAACGATTGCTTCTTAGCCTTACATTGCTGCTTTTGATCGGTGGTGTTGTTCAGGCGCAGGACGGCCCGCTGCCGCAGCATGACGGCGAATTAAGCGTTGTAGGGTTGACCGACAGCGTGGAGGTGCTGCGGGATGAATGGGGCGTGCCGCACATTTACGCCAGCAACCTCTATGATCTGTTCTTTGCTCAGGGCTTCACCCAGGCCCAGGATCGCTGGTGGCAAATGGAATTCTTCCGCCACATTGGGAGTGGCGCGATTCAGGAACTCACCGGGCGAAACGAAGACCTGCTCGGCACCGATCTGTATCTGCGCACCCTCGGCTTTCGCGAAGTGGCCGCGCACGAACTGGAACAGAACTATGCGGGCGAGCTTGCTTCCTACATGCAGGCTTTTGCCGATGGCGTGAATGCCTATATCACCAGCCGAGAGCCAACCGGATTAGCGCTGGAATATGGACTGCTCCAGCTTTCGGGAGTGACCGTCGAAGTCGAACCCTGGACGCCTGTTGACAGCCTGGTGTGGGCGAAGATGATGGCGCAGGATTTGAGCGGGAACGAGAGCACGGAGCGGTTGTTCTCCCGGCTTTACGCTGCTGGCTTTGACGAAGACATGCTGAATGACTGGCAGGTTGAGTGGGCGTATGGAGAGAAACCCACCATCGTCGCCCCTGAAGATTTACCCATCACCGACACCAGTCTTGAAACCAGTTTCCGCTCACAGCTTGGCGTGGGGATAGTCGGGTTGGAGACACGGCTCACTGGAAATTTTGAACTGGATGACCTGCTCGCCCTCGGTTTGCCCGCCGATTCTGGCATTGGCAGTAACAACTGGGTGGCGCATGGTGATATTACGGAAACCGGGCTGCCGCTGATGGCGAACGACATGCACCTGGGGATTCAGATGCCGTCCATCTGGTACGAGATTGGGCTGCATTGTATGCCTGTGACCGAGGATTGCCCGATGGATGTAGTTGGCTTTGCGCTTTCGCCATCCCCCGCCATCATCGCTGGGCATAACGCCAATATCTCCTGGGCGCTGACAAACACGAACGCGGATACGCAGGATTTGTACCAGATTCGCGTTAATCCCGATAACCCGCTGCAATATGAATATAACGGCGAGTGGCGGGACATGACCGTGCGCGAGGAAACGCTCAACTTCGGCGACGGCTCAGAGCCGATCACGTTCCAGGTGCGTGAGACCCATTTTGGCCCGATTATGAATGACAACCAACTCAATGACGACGGCACGCTCAGCGGCTTCAACAATGAAAATCCTGTTGCAATGCGCTGGACAGCTCTGGAGCCGGGGACACTGTTTCGCGGCGTTCTGGGTGTGAACATGGCTTCCAACTGGAGCGAGTTTCGGGAGGCGCTGCGCGACTGGGATGTGCCGTCACAGAACATTATCTATGCGGATGTCGAGGGCAATATTGGCTATCAGCTTCCGGGCAATTTCCCGATTCGCGCTGCTGACCATACCGGTCTGCTGCCCGTTCCTGGCTGGACGGATGAGTACGAATGGCGTGGATATATCCCCTATGATGCGCTGCCGCGTGTGCTGAACCCGGAGCGCGACTACATCGCCACCGCCAATCAGGCCATCGTCCCCCTCGAATACTACGATCAACTTGTGGACGCGATTGGCGGCGAATTTGGCGCGGACTCCAACTATGAGATTGGCCGCTTCTACAACGATGGCTATCGCGGGCAGCGTATCAATGAACTGCTGGTCGAACTCGTCCCGCACAGCGTCCAAACTTTCCAGCAGATGCACGCGGACTCACTGGACATCAGTGCCCGTGAACTGCTGCCCATTTTTGGCGAACTGGAAATTGAAGACGCTGAACTGGCAGAAGTGCGCGATTGGCTGCTGGAATGGGATTATCGTGCCACAGCCGAGAGCGCACAGGCCACGTTATGGTATCAAGTATGGGTGCGGCTGACGGATAACCTGTGGAACGACGAACTGGAAGGGCTAAGTGCCTCCGATGGCAGCGATTGGTGGGCAACGATGTTGCTGCTAAGCCAACCCAATAACGTGTGGTGGGACGACACAAGTACCGCAGACATAACCGAGACACGGGATGACGTTCTGCTGCGCTCGCTGGAAGAAGCCTACGCCGCGACGGTCGAAACGCTGGGCGAAGATCGCGAGGCATGGGCGTGGGGCGACCTGCATACGGTGACGTTTATCAGCAATCCGCTGGGCCAGAGTGGTATTGCCCCGGTGGAACGTCGGGTTAATCGCGGCCCCTTCCCGGTCAGTGCAACGACCAACGCCATTAATGCTATGACGTGGCGATTGGAAAACTTTACCATTCGCAACGGGCCATCACAGCGTGCAATTTACGATGCCAGCAATTGGGACAACAGTGTTTCCATCCACACAACAGGGCAGAGCGGTCATCCCGACAGCGAACACTATGACGATATGATCGAACCCTGGATTAATATCGAATACCGCCCGATGGTGTTCAGCCGGGAAGCAGTCGAAGCGGCGGCGGTCAATACGCTGGTGCTGACGCCTGGGAATTAACCCCGCCCCGCTACAACCTTAAGACAACGCAAAACAACCGGGGAGCGACAAGGCTCCCTGGTTGCTTTTCAGAATGATAACGGGGTGTGAAAACTGAACTAACCGATGCGTCCCGTCGCCAGCAGCAGCGCCAGCCCCAGAACCGCCACATTCATGAAGAGGAAGATGGAAATAAACATCCGTTCAATCGGAGTCATCCCCAGGAAAAGCGCGTCGTCAGAGCGAACAGCTTCCCCACCGAAGCCGTCGTCGTCGTCAAACAGGCTCGCTTCTTCTTCGTCTGCTTCCCTGCGCAGATCATCCAGCGACATAACGAACCTTTCCCCTCTTAAGCATTAAGTTTATAGTAGGATTGTAGCATATGACCGACTATATGTCGGTTTGAATTGTGTAACACCTTAACGCTTTTTGCGTTGCGCTGTGTCCCGCTTCCTTAGGTTAGCTTGCGCGCCGCCAAACGTTGTCGATCAACCGAAAGAGAACGGTTTCCTCACGAAGACTGCCTTCTGCACCAATCTGAACGGTTGCGCTGCGCTGCGGTGCGCCGTTCGCACCAGGCTCAGCAGGCGAAACCAGGCTGACGACCATCGGCTCCGCCGGGAGATTGGCGTTGTAACGGGCAGAGGCCAGTGCATAGACTGCCGGATCCCCCACATCGTACAGGTTCAGGAAACCCTGGCTGTCTCCGACGGCGATCAACTCCGATTCGGTATTCAGCCGCCACGTGAAAAAGTCGCGCCAATCGAGCGGCATCTGATCGAGTGTGGAAACGCCGGTAATGCTGCTCAGAATCGCAATCGAGGAGTCCGGCAGCAGTGCGCGTATGAGCTGACCAACAGCACCTTCTCCATAATTGGTCGCCAGGCTGTCGATGAGATAGCTGCCTGCGTCAATCTGCACCATCCGCCCGACCAGCCACGCCACGACTGCGCCGCGAAGGTAAGCGGCATCGGTGCGAGGCAGCGGGATGACGTTCCTGCCGACCTCGTTGACCAGGCGTTCAGCCACAAGATTAGCCGCCTGAATCTGCATTTCCGGCGTAAAGGGCAAGTCCGCCCGCGCCTGTCCCAGAAAGGGCGAAGGGATGGTCAGCCGCCACGCCGTTTCATCCGCCCACGCAAGCTGTGCTCCGTTTTCCGCCACCACATTGACCTGAAGCGAAGGCACAGGCGAACAGGTCAACGCTTCACAGGTCAACGCGAACCATGCCGCCAGATTGTCGGCAAGCGACCGTGCAAAGGGTTTATCGACCTGACGGTAACTTACATTCACCGTTCCCGCCTGAAGGGTCTCCGTTTCGCCCCAGAAGGTATAATCCGGTGGGACACGCCGCCAGCCGTCAATCAGTTCATCGACCTCGTCGGGGCCGTTGAACGCCTTGCCATCGTTATCGTCGTCATCGGGGCCGTCATCGGGATAGCGGAAATAGAACCAGATCAGCTCGTAGGGTACGCCATCCACGATTTCTTCCACTCGCACCCGCGCCCGCAGATCATCAATCACGATGTCCTTGATATTGCCGGTAAGCTGCACATTGCTGCGCAGCAAAAGCGCCTGATAATCGTCGAACACCTGCCGCCGCGCGTCCATCCAGCCGACATCGCCGCTGCGCTGAAGCTCGTAAAAGTCCTCAAAATTGCCCAGCCGCAGGTTGGTGATTTCCGTATCGACCACGTCACGCAGCAGTTGTTCCTGCTGCCGTTGGACTTCCCGCAGTCGCCAGTTGAGCAGCGCCGCCACACCCCCAAAGATCGCCAGCAGAACGATCACCAGCATCAGCAGCCGCAGCCGTGCGATGCGGCGGGCGCGGGCGGCCTCTGGCGCTTCGCCTGCCTTGTAGGTGTTCTGCTCGGCTTCAATTTCCCAATCAAGTTTAATGCCCATACCGTTTCCTGAAAGCCAATTCCCTCAATCGCCACCGAGCGCGATATCGCCCGCGATGATGCGATGGACTTCACCTCTTGAGTTGCGCACCAGCAGCGCCCCCTCACCATCGACCGTTTCCGCCACGCCGCGTATCATCCCATCTTTTGCCATCACCGAAATCGGCTGGCCGAGCATGGACAAGTGCTGCCGCCACCTCTGAAATAAGTAGGGTGTGCCCAGATGCGTCATCCAATCATCCACCCGTTCCAGCAGCACAGCGAGCAGTTGTGCCCGATCTGTCTGGATGCCAAGCGCGGGTTCAATGCTGATTGCGCTGCTTTCCAGGTCTGTTCCGTCAAAATCCACCCGCACGTTGACGCCCATCCCAAGCGCGACCCCCAGCAGCCGTTCGCCTTCCCACACGGCCTCAGGCAGAATGCCGCAGACTTTTTTCTCCTGAAGCTGTACATCGTTCGGCCACTTGATGCCTATGTCCTGCGCACCCAGGCTTTTCAGCACGTCCATGATTGCCAGCGCACCGAGCATTGTCACCTGATGCAGTGACTCGCTGTTAGGGCGCAAAATCACGCTTACGGCCAGCGCGACTCCCAGCGGCGTATACCAGCCATGTCCGCGTCGCCCGCGACCGTTGACCTGCTCATCCGCGATCACCGCAGCGCCGGCAGGCGCACCCTCGCGCAGCCATTCCAGCGCGACATCCTGCGTGCTGCCAATCGACTCATAGAAGCGAAAGGGGCGAGCGTCAAGCAGTTGATCCAGTTTTTCTTGAGAGAGGGACATAGTAGGCCTACGAAAATCAAACCAAATCATTAAACCGCCAAGACGCAAAGAACGCCAAGACTTTGACCATAATTTTCGAGTCCCTGCGGTTCACAGTTGTTGGCACTTCTTCCATCAGATTATGAAAGGATTGGGAGCATCACGGTGCATTGAATTCCATTGTAACATGACTGACTGCTTTTTCGTGGCTTGTAAGGCGGGGACAGCCACCCCTATAATGAGAATTAAACACCAATTTGATTTTTGATGAACTGATGGAACACCTTTACACACCCTGGCGCATGGCCTACATCAAAGGAGAGAAAACGCCAGTGGAAGGCTGCGTTTTCTGCAACAAGGTTCACGCCGACGATGCAGCGGAACACATCGTCGCACGGAGCGAATTCGTCTATGTGACGCTCAACCGCTTCCCCTACAGCAATGGGCATCTGATGGTCGTGCCCTATACGCATGTCGCCAGCCAGGAAGAACTGCCCGTCGAGGCGCTGACCGATCTGATGGTCACGGTCAACCGCGCACTGGCGGCGCTGCGGCAGGTCTACAATCCGCCTGCCTTCAACCTGGGCGCAAATCTGGGGGCGGCAGCGGGCGCGGGCATCGCGGCGCATTATCACTTTCACATCGTCCCGCGCTGGCCGGGTGATGTGAACTTTATGACGGCGGTGGCAGATACGCGCATCATCCCCGACACGCTGGACAACACCTTTGCGGATTTAAAACGTGCGTGGGATGCGCTGTTCACAAAATAAAGCCTTGTGCCTGCATCAATGCAGAAAATGACGTAAGGGTAGGCGCGAGTGCAGCTTCGTAGTTTAATGATTGTCATGCCGAAAATAGATTAAAGGATTTTAGAACACAATGGCAGTGAACGGCAGTAACGGCAAGCACGGGCGGGAAGCCGTCATCCTCAGCGGCGCACGTACCCCGCAGGGGCGTTTTCTCGGTGCGCTGTCGGGGTTATCGGCGGCGGAACTCGGTCAGGTTGCGGTGAAGGCGGCGGTCGAGCGCAGCGGCATCAATCCCGAACACGTGCATGAAGTCATTCTGGGCAATGTGGTCAGCGCGGGCGTGGGGCAGGCGCTTCCCCGTCAGGTCAGCATTGGCGCAGGTGTGCCGGATCGCGTCGGTGGGATTACGGTCAACAAGGTCTGCGGGAGCGGACTGAAAGCCGTGATGCTGGCAGCCAACGCGATCAAAGCCGAGGATGGCGATGTGTATATCGCGGGCGGGGTAGAGAGCATGAGCCGCGCCCCTTACCTGAATGACACGCAGCGCATGGGCAACAAGTACGGCCACGTTCAACTGCGCGATTCGCTCCAGAGCGATGGCCTGTGGTGCAGCATTTGCGATTGGGGCATGGGCAGCGCGGCGGAATTCCTGGGAAAGCAGATGGAAGTCAGCCGCGAGGAAATGGACGAGTTCGCGCTGCGCAGCCATCAGAACGCGGCAGCGGCCACCGACAGCGGCAAGTTCAAGGCCGAAATTACCCCGGTGGTTATCAAAGGCAAGAAGGGCGATACGATCATAGACACCGACGAACCGATTCGCCGTGAGACCACGCTGGAAGCGCTGGCGAAACTGACTGCCGCGTTTGAGAAGGACGGCAGCGTCACCGCCGGGAATGCGCCGGGGATGAATGACGGCGCAGCGGCATTGATCGTCACCAGTCGGGATTACGCTGAACAGCAGGGCAGGCAGCCTATCGCCCGAATTGTGGCTTATGGGCAGGCGGCGGTCGACCCGCAGTGGATATTTTACGCACCCGTGAAGGCTATTCCGGTCGCCTTGCAGCGGGCGGGGTGGTCGATGGAAGATGTCGATCTGTTCGAGATCAACGAGGCGTTTGCTGCGCAGGTACTCGGTGATATGCGCGGGCTGGAGCGGGAAGGCTATCATCTGCCGCTGGAGAAGGTCAACGTCAACGGCGGCGCGATTGCCCTGGGGCATCCGCTCGGCGCGAGTGGTGCGCGGGTGCTGGTCACGCTCATTCATGCCTTGCAGGATCGCGGCCTTAAGCGTGGGCTGGCGGCGCTGTGCCTGGGCGGTGGGGAGGCGGTCGCCCTGGCGGTGGAATTGGAAAATTAGGGCTTTCGCCCTCACCTCACGCGACCTTGTTCGCGCCCCCTCTCCCTCAGGGAGAGGGGCTTAAGACTGTTGTGACACTCGTTGTCCTATTCTAGCCTGGCGTGATGCGGAAATCCTCGAAACGGGCTTCAAAGCCTTCCCCCTGCGGTGACGCGCACATTAATCCCACATGCACACCTGCCTCGACCGGGAAATAGGCCAGCCGCATCATCGTGTAGTGCTGCCCATCGAGCGCATAATGCACCTCGACAGCATCGCCCTCGCGCTTGAGACGGAGCCAGATGGCGGGCGGATTCTGTGGCAGGGCGATCACCGACCAATCGGAATAGTCCCGCGTGACCACCACACTGGCCTGCTGCACACCTTCCACCAGTTCAATCCCGCACTTGATCCAGTGATGCTCGTCCAGCCGCACCATCAGCCCGGCCTGATCGTACAGGTCGCGGTATGCGCCGATGACTTTGACTTCTGCCAGGAAGCTGCCGCTGACCGTCTGATAGTAAAATTGCCCGTCGTCACGGATGAAGTCATAATGCGTGATACGCCAGAAATCGCTTTTGGGGCGCGTTGTGATGAAGATGCTGCCGTTTTCCTCACGGAAGGCGGCGGGTTCATTGTGCCAGTTCATGAATGTGCCTGTGGTGGATGATACAGGTTCAGGTTAAACGCAGTTTCGATATTTACCGGATTGGACGGTTCGGGGAAGCGTTCCAGCAGTGCCTCTCGCACCGCCTCCACGCCCCGCGCATGATCTTCCTCGCTCAGTTCCCAGGTGGCCGACCAGGCGCGTGCCTCAAAGTTGCGGAGGATGTTCTGTGGCACGACCGTTACCGGGTAGTGATAGGCGCGTGTGTCGCCGATCAGCCGCCAGCCTGCACCCTGAATCACCTCGTCCATATTGCTCCAGTCCATGCGGCTGCGCGGCGCATTCGGGACGACCTGCTTCCAGGCTTCGCGTATCTCGAATGTCGGGCCGTCATCACCCCGGTTCCAGCAGTGGACGAGCTTTCCGCCGGGGCGCACCACCCGCGCCAGTTCACGCAGGACAGCCTGGACATCGCTGACCAGATGAAAGACATGGACTACAATCACGTCATCAAACGTATTGTCGGCGAAGGGAAGCTGGGTAGCGTCGGCCTGTGCCAGATCAACGCGCTCGGTCGTTTGCTTGGTGCGCAGCCTGCCCATCATCTCGGTCGAGAGATCAATCCCAACGTAGCGCTGCACCTGCGGCGCGACGGGCAACGCGATGCGTCCCGTACCTACGCCGATTTCCAGCACCCGGCTTGAGGAATTCAGTTCCGCTTCTGCCGCGATAAACTGCCCGATGGCTGCTTCCTGCTCCGGAGGGAAGCCGCGTGTCTGGTCATAGAAATCCGCTGCACGGTCAAAGTTCACCGATTCCCGCGTCATATTTCCCCCATCAACGCCCATTCTCACAGGGCGATTTTAGCGCAAGCGTGGACAGCCCGCCGCTTATTCCCCGATTTTCATGTTGAGTGTGGGTGCCATGCGGTTTACGGTGTCCTCACCCAGTTTGTCGGCCAGCTTCTTGCGCAGCTTCGGCGTTTCCTCCGCCCATTTGTCCTGAAGCTGTTCCTTGCTGGCGCTTCTGCCGTCGCCAGGATGCGCCATCAGCCCTTTCGCCACTTTCGGCGCGGTGAGGATGACGCGCTGCACGCCGACATGACCACACGCCGGGCAGGGGGGCGCAGACTCGCTGAAGCTGTGGCGGGCTTCAAAGGGATGCTCACAGTTGGGGCATTTATAGTCGTAGAGCGGCATACGGCACTTTCCTCAATTGATTACGTCTCTGGACTGATTATAGCCGATGGATGCTTGAGAAATGTCAGAGAAATCGCGTGGTTGCTTCCCTTATTTACGCAATGTTGCAATGAACAATCATGTTTGTTTCTGTACTTTTCCAAAAAGAAACGATCATTCATTCTCACTCCCCTATAGAGGGGAGTGAGATGTTTGTTTATGGTGATTCATCAAAAGAAGGATTTTACCGGGTTAACTCAGCCGAATCCGAGGGTTCAGAATCGCGTAGACCACATCCGCCAGCAGATTGGCGAAGGCGAAGAAGAACACCACAATCATCACACTGGATTGCAGCAGCGGGATATTCTTAGCCTTCACCGCCGCCACCAGTTCGCGACCTAAGCCGGGATAATTGAACACTTCCTCGATGACCACCAGCCCGCCGATCAGCCACCCGATGCTGATGGCGATCACGGTAATGGTAGGCAGCAGGGCATTCCGCAGCACATGCTTGAAGATGACCTGGCGGCGGGGCAGGCCTTTGAGCGTCGCCGTGCGGACATAGGGCTTTCGCAGTTCGTCGATCACCCCGGCGCGGGTCATGCGGCTGACATAAGCCAGCAGCACCAGCGTTGCCGTAAGCGCGGGCAGGAACAACACGCGCAGCCAGTCCCCCAGCGAGAAGCCCGCTGAGACGATGGACGTGGCGGGGAACCAGCCCAGCCCATGCGCGAAGACGTTGATAAAGACAATCCCGGTCACGAACTCCGGCAGGCCGACGACCGCCAGTGAAAACACGGAAATCGCGCTGTCTACGACCGTATCCTCTCGCAAGGCGGCGATCACGCCGAGCAGAATGGACACCGGGATACTCAGCAGCAGGGTCATCCCGGCCAGCCGAAGTGAATTGCCAAGACGTTCCATCACAATCGGGCGAACAGGAGGATTGCCCCGATTGTAGGAGCGCCCCCAATCGCCCATAATAAAGCCCGTCGCCCAGTTGGCGTACTGTATCGGCAGCGGATCGTCGAGGCCGAAGCGGTCGCGGTATTCTGCTAAGGCTTCCGGGCCGGCGTCGCGCCCCAGCGCAAGGAGGGCGATGTCGCCGGGGAGGAGCTGCGTCAGCGCGAAGATCAGCATTGATGTGAGGAACATCGTCACCAGCAGCAGGAAAGACCGTCGAATGAGAAAGCGTGCCACCTTTATTCCTCCCACCTTGCCTGAAATTCTTCGACCGTCATTCCATACAGCAGAATGTCATGAAATGCGCCGTCCGTGTAGACCATACGGCGCATCCGGCCTTCCAGCGTAAAGCCGAGCCGTTCATGAAAGCGGATCGATCCCTCGTTGAAGGCGTAGACTTCGGCATTGACCTTCTGATAGCGCCGTTCCTTGAAGAAATAGCGCAGCACAATTTCGACCGCTTCCGCCCCGTAGCCCTTGCCCTGATGCTGGCGCTGCACGGCAACACCATACATAAACGTCCCCCAGCGCGGGTTGGTGGAATGGGTGTTGATGGTCCCGACTGACTGACCATCCAGCGTCTCGATGTGAAAGCGTACCTCGTCGTTCTGGGGTTTGCGCCGGGCTTCATTCTCCACCCATTCGCGAGTGTTTACGCTCGACTGCGGGAAATCGATGAAGTAGCTCTGGCGCTCGGATTGACTGTCAATCCATCCCACGTAAAAGTCGTAATCGCTCGGTTCAACTGCGCGGAGGCGAATCAGACGGCCTTCAAAGTAATAGCGTGTCATGGTGTCTCCCGCTGCGGCTGCGTCTGTGACTGGAGCACGACCAGTTCATCCAGCGGAATATGGCAGCGGATGCGGTGCCCATCGCCTGCGTCCTGCCAGGATGGTTCCTGCTGTTCACAGATCGTGCCGATTTTGCGCGGGCAGCGGGTGTGGAAGCGGCAGCCTGTGGGGATATGGCGGGCGCTTGGGACTTCCCCCTCTAACCGAATCGGCTTGCCCTTTACGGTTGGGTCGGGCACGGGAATGGCGGAGATCAGCGCTTCGGTGTAGGGGTGCGAAGGGATGCCATACACATCAGCGGTTGTGCCTTCTTCCACGATCTGCCCCAGATACATCACGGCGATCCAGTCAGCCAGATACGATACCACATCCAGATCGTGCGAGATCAGCAGGTAGGAAGCCCCCCGCGCCGCCCGCAGGTCTTTCAGCAGATTCAGCACGACCGCCTGCACCGATACATCCAGTGATGAGGTTGGCTCATCGGCCACCACCAGCGCCGGGTTGATGGCAAAGGCACGGGCAATCGCGACGCGCTGCTTTTCGCCCCCGCTGAGTTCCGACGGATAGCGGTCGGCATAGTCGGTTGGTAGCCGCACCGCGCTCAGCAGGTCAGCCACACGAGCGTCCAGATCAGCCTGTGAAATGCGGCCTTCTTCCAGTACGCGCAGCGGACGACCGAGCGATTGTCCGACTGTCATATAAGGGTTGAGGGCGCTGTCGGGATTCTGGAAGATCATACGGAGTTCGCGCAGGGCTTCCTTCGGGCGCCGGCGCAGGTCGCGGCTGATCTTCATTCCCACCAGTTCGATCTCACCGCTGTCAGCCTGTTCCAGGGCGACAATCAGCCGTGCCAGTGTTGTTTTGCCGCTGCCACTTTCGCCCACCAGCCCGAAGGTCGAACGCGCATTCACTTTGAGCGAGACATCATCGACGGCGTGAACACCTTCATCGCTTCGGCGCAGCAGCCGACCAAAGAGCGACGGTTCGCGGAAGGTCTTGCTCATGTGCTGCGCTTTGAGTACATGCGCATAATCAATCGATTCAGCCGTGCCTTCGATGACCTCCGGGAGTTCCTGGCGGGTCGGCTCGGTTTGCAGCGAGAGCGTCCCGGTGGCGATTTCTGCCCACCGCCAGCAGCGCACCATGCGACCATCCGGCGTGAGGTCAAGCGGCGGCTTCTCGGCTTTACAATGCGGCAGCGCGACCGGGCAGCGCGCCGAAAAGACACAGGCATTCGGGCGCTCGGCCAGCGAAGGTGCGACGCCTTCAATGGTGGGGAGGCGCGTTTCGGTGCCTTCGATGTGGCGCGGCAGGCTTGCCAGCAGCCCGGCGGTATAGGGATGCAGCGGCTTTTTATACAGGCTGACGACCGGGGCGCTTTCCATCACCTCGCCCGCGTACAGCACAGTGACGGTATCGCACAACTGCGCCACTGTGCCCAGGTCATGGCTGACGTAGAGCGCCGCGCCGCCGTTGGGATTGGTCGTGGTGTCGCGCACCAACTCACGGAACAGGTCGAGGATCACGGCCTGCGTGGTCACGTCCAGCGCCGTCGTCGGTTCATCCAGCACCAGCAGCCGGGGATGCGTACTGAGCGCCATCGCAATCATCACTCGCTGGCGCATCCCGCCGCTGAGCTGATGCGGATAGCGTTCGACGATAATTTCGGGGTCGGCGATTTTCACCTGCCGCAGCATGTCAACCGCGCGTTCGGTGGCGTGGCGGGCTTCGCTGTGGCCGTTCTTGCGGATAAGTTCGGTCATCTGGTTGCCGATGGTATACGACGGGTTGAGCGCGGCCAGCGGATCCTGCGGGACGAGGTTCATCTGTGTGCCCCACAGGCGGCGCATCTCCTCATCACTCCGGGTGAGTAAATCCTCACCGTTGAACAGAATGCGCCCATCGGAGATGCGGGCGTTGGCCGCCATATAGCGCATCAGCGCCAGCGCGAGCGTGCTTTTCCCGCTGCCGCTTTCGCCCACCAACCCATGAATTTCCATCGGTTTGAGAGAGAGCGTGACTCCGTGAATTACGTTCAGCCAGCGCTTCTTGATGCGATAGTCGATGGATACGCTGTCCGCCAGAATCACGGGATGTTCGCTGGCTTCGATCCTGTCAACGGTTATTGCATCCACGTTCATCGCAGTTCTCCTTCATAGCGGAAGGCGCGGCGCAGCCCATCCGCCAGCAGATTTACGCCGATCACCAGCAGAGCAATTGCGCCCGACGGGAACCACAGCGACCATGCGGCCTGCGCATACTCCCCACGCGCTTCCTGCACCATACGCCCCCAATCGGGAGAGGGCGGTTGCACACCTAAACCCAGAAAGCCCAGGGAGGCGATCAGAAAAATCGCGTAGGAGAAGCGCAGGGCTGTCTCGACTGCCAGCGCGGGCAGCACACCGGGCAGAATTTCCCGGAACAGAATGTAGAACGTCGATTCGCCGCGCAGCCGGGCAATTTCCACATAACCCGCGTCTCGCAGGCTGAGTGTCGCGCTGCGGACGACCCGCGCCACAATCGGCGTATAGAGCAGTACGACCACGATCACGATGCCTATTCGAGAGGGACCGACCGTGCCAAGCATTACCAGCGCCAGAATCAGCGCCGGAATGGACAGGAGGCTGTCCAGAATGCGCGAGGCCACTTCATCAATCCAGCCGCCCCGGTAGCCAATGGCAAGACCAATCGTGGTGCCAAGCAGCACGGCCAGCCCAGTCGCGATCCCCGGCAGCGTAATCATCTCGCGAGTGCCCCACAGCACCCGGCTGAATACGTCGCGGCTGTCCTTGTCGATGCCGAAGGGATGCTGGAGCGAAGGAGCGACCCGCGTCAGGCGGCGGCCTTCAGCGTCACGAATAAATTCGTCATAGTCATACGGCGCGATAAAGGGACCCGCAATCGCCAGAAAAATGAACAGCGCCACGATCAGCGTTCCCACCAGCGACAGCGGGCGGCGCACAAGCTGGCGCAGCACATACACCACAAATGATGGTTGGCGAGAAGTAAGGGTGGAAGTGGTTGAGCGGGCGGAGGATGGGGTATTTAAAGAAGCCATACAGAACAATCCATTGGCGTTTAACAGGGAAACAACACCCCCTCGGATGGAACGAAGGGGTGTGTGGTGAAAGCGTTATCCCTCTGGCTGCCTATTCAGGCAAGGGAGAAACCGCCGGGCTTACCCGCCGATGCTGACCGTGCGGAAGTCCGTCTGGCCGGGGAAGGGGTGCATCTCCAGACCCTGAACGCTGCTGTTGGCCGCACCGATCACGGACGCGAACCAGGGAATGATGATCGGACCGCGCTCGGCAAAAATCTGGCTGATCTGGTTGTAGATTTCTGCACGTGCTGCCGTATCGGTGGTCACGGCAGCCTGCGCCACCAGTTCATCCAGTTCGGCGTCGCTGAAGTGCGATTCGTTGTAGATGCCGTCGGTGATATAGGCTTCGGTCAGGTAGCCCTGCGGCACGGGACGGTCGCCCCAGCCGGTGATGCCCAGATCAACTTCCAGCCATTCCGTATCGGCATAATACACATTTTCCGGGCGCAGCAGGATATTCACGTCGATGCAGCCTTCCGCCCACTGCTGCTGCAGAGAGGTCGCCAGCGCTTCGTAGTTGAACGAATCCACCACGTAGAAATCGGTCGAGAGGCGTTCTTCGCCTGTCGCTTCCAGGATCAGAGCGCAGGCCGCTTCGGGGTCGTACTGCGGCTGTTCGAGGTCTGACGCAAAGAAATCGCTGTAGAGGGGGCCGATGGGGTCGTTGTTTCCCAGCACACCGTACCCCTGCTGCACCACGTCCAGCAGTTCCTGGCGGTTGGTTGCCAGCTTGAAGGCCTGGCGAACGCGCACGTCTTCACCGAGGGCACCTGCGTCGGAGCGGATACGGATGACCGGATGCTGATTGGTTGGCACCTGCAAAATCGTGACCGTGCCTTCGCTTTCCAGCGTCGCCACCTGATCGACATTCAGCTTGAAGATGAAGTCCACCGCGCCGCTGCGGAGCGCATCCACCTGCGCCAGCGAGTCTTCGATGAACACGAATTCCAGTCCATCGAGCAGGGGAGCGCCCTCCTGCCAGTAGTTTTCGTTGCGGGTGAACGTCGCGCCCACGCCGGGGTTATAGGCCGACAGCACGAACGGCCCCGTCCCATTGAACCCGCCCAGGCCGCCATCGTCACCGATGACGTTGGGTGTTTCCGTGCCATCTTTGAGGATGGAGGCGAAACGCGACCCGACGCCGTAGAGGAAATCGGCATTGACCGAGGGGAGGGTGAACACCACTGTGCTCTCGTCCGGTGCGCTCACTTCAAACTCGCCCAGCAGACCGAGCGCGGGTGAACCAATACTTTGCAGACGATTAAACGTAAACACCACATCCGCCGAGGTAAAGGGCGAACCATCGTGGAACGTCGCGCCTTCCACCAGCGTGAAGGTATAGGTCAGGCCGTCGTCCGACACTGTCCATTCCGTTGCCAGATTCGGCGCAAGCGTGCTGTCGGGGCGGATTTCGATCAGATAGTCGTAGATATTGCGGTTAAAGAGAACTTCGGGGTCGTTGCTGCCCGTCGCCGGGTCGAGGTTGATCGGCTCATTCAGGCCGACTCGCAGAACACCGCCGCCACCCTGCGCGGCTGCGGTACTGATGGACAGCGTGAATAAGATCATGAGGATGGCAGAGGTGTACATCAGGCGTGATGCGCCACTTCTGCCCGTGAGAAAAGCGTTGTTCAAAAACATGAGACGTTCTCCGCTAAGGGGTGAGGTTATCGAAATGGGGTGAAGGTCGAATTGTCCGAATTCACCCTGGTCGAAAGGCCACGCGACCCGCTTGCATCGCAGGAAACGAGATGCCGGCAGTTACCATCTGGAGAGAAGAGGATGCAGCGCATCTGGATCGTTCAGCGCGGGCGTAAAAACACCCATTTCAGGCGCGAACGCTATGCACTGTCGCTGCGATGAATCTCCAGTAAAACGGTGTCTGCCTGTACCGTTTCGCCCACCTGATGGTGGATAGCCCCCACGACACCATCGTAAGGTGCCTGGACACGATGCTCCATCTTCATCGCTTCCAGCGTGGCGAGTATATCACCCTGGCTTACCGACTGACCCACCTCTATGCGGATACTCATAATCTGACCCGTCATGGGTGCTCGCAGCGAACCCTCGGTTTTCGCCGTCCGGTTCGGCAGCGGCAGGGGAGTCTGCCAGTCCAGCCGGGTGCTGTTCCCGCCAATCTGCACCCACCAGATGTCGCCGTGTTCCACGACCGTCGCCTGCTGGCGATGGCCGTCCACGACGAGCGCCATTTGAACATCACTTTCTTGCAAAACCCTTACATCGAAAATGTGTTCGTCTGGCTCATTGTGGGATGCGCTCACCTGTGCGATTCTTACATCATATTGCTGATTTTGCTTCGGTGTGATTTCGGTTCTGTAATGTTTTTCACCGACGACAAAGCTGTGCTGGAGCGGGCGGTTGGGGCTGTTGCGCCAGTGACCCACCGGAACTGTGCCGTTTGTCGGGCTGCCGCGCCGCGTTTTGGCGAGGGCGGCGGCAATCAGAGCCGCAGTTGGATCAGCCGCTTCCTCGCGCAATTCTTCGCGATACTGGTCAATAAAGTGCGTGTGCAAGTTGCCCGCGATGAAAGCGGGGTGATGAAGCAATCGCCGCAAAAACGGGAGGTTGTTCCGCAGGCCGAGCAGATGCAGCCTTGAGAGCGCATCATCCAGCCGCCGGATGGCATCCTCGCGGGAGAAGGGGCTGTGGCTGATGATCTTTGCCAGCATGGGATCATAGAACACGCTCACGCTGTCGCCTGAACGGATGCCTGTATCGACACGCACACTCGCGGAAGTCGTTGTTTCAGGTAACTGAAAATGCAGAATATCACCTGTGACGGGCAGGAAGTCGTTGGCCGGGTCTTCCGCATACAGCCGCACCTCGATGCTGTGGCCGCGTGGTTGTGCATTCAATGCGCCAAGCTGTTCGAGCGTTTGTCCCTCTGCCACCGCGATCTGCCATGCCACCAGATCGGCCTGCCAGACCTGTTCGGTTACAGGGTGCTCGACCTGCAAGCGGGTGTTCATCTCCATGAAGAAGAAGTTGCGGTCGCTGTCGAGCAGAAATTCCACCGTTCCCGCGCTGATATAGCCCAACTGCTGTCCGATGCTCACCGCTACGTCGCATATCCGCTGGCGTAAGGCATCGTCCAGTGCGGGCGAGGGCGTTTCCTCGATGATCTTCTGATGGCGGCGCTGGATGCTGCATTCGCGTTCACCGAGCGCGATCACGTTCCCATGCGCGTCCCCGAAAATCTGAATCTCGATGTGGCGCGGGTTGACGACATATTTCTCCAGAATCAGCGTGTCGTCGCCGAAGGCCTGCTTTGCTTCGCGCCGGGCGGCGGCCAGCGCTTCGGGGAGATCATCCGCTGCATCTACGCGGCGCATTCCCTTGCCGCCACCTCCGGCAGAGGCTTTCACCATGACGGGGAAGCCGATCTGCGCGGCGGCCTCGATCAATACTGCGTCCGACTGGTCTTCGCCTTCATAACCGGGTACGAGCGGGATGTCCTTGAGAATCAGCTTGGACTCGCGTTTTTTGCCCATCGCCCGAATCGCATTGACGGGCGGGCCAATCCACGTCAGCCCTGTGTCAATCACCGCTTGCGCGAAATCGGGATTTTCCGAGAGGAAGCCGTAGCCGGGATGGATAGCATCGGCTCCGGTGCGTTTTGCCGCCACGATGATCTTCTCGCTGTTCAGATAGCTTTCGCTGGCTGGACTCGCACCCAGATGCACCGCTTCATCGGCCATCTCCACGTGCAGGGCGTTCGTGTCCGCATCGGAATAAACCGCGACGGTGGCAATCCCAAGCTCGCGGCAGGTGCGGCTGATACGACAGGCGATCTCACCACGATTGGCAATCAGGAGTTTGCGGATCATGACTAGGCCTGGCTCCATTTGGGGGTGCGTTTCTGCATAAACGCCGCGATGCCTTCCTGGGCGTCGTCCCCAGCGCGAAGGTCAGCCAGCAGTTTTGCCCGGAACTCGACGGTCTGCTCCGGCGGTTTCCCTGCGATTTCCGTCAGCAGCGCTTTGCAGGCGCGGATGGCCGCCGGGCTGCACTGGCGTAGGTCGTTGAGCAGGATCGTCATGTGATCGTCCAGCACATCGAAGGGGATGACATCATGCACCAGCCCGTATTCCTTCGCCTGTTCTGCTGTGAAGCGCCGTCCGGTCAGCATCAGTTCACGGGTGCGCGTGATGCCGATGCGCTGCGCTACATAAGTTGAGATGAAGGCAGGCGCGATGCCCAGCCGCACCTCCGGCAGTCCCATCACAAGCTGGGTGCTGGCAATCGCAATATCGCTGACGCACACCAGACCAAAGCCACCGCCCATCGCCGCGCCTTCCACCCGCGCCACGACCACCTGCGGCGCAGTATTCACGGCGATCAGCAGCCGTTCAAAGTCGTATTCGTAATCGGGCACACCGCCGCTGCCGCTGAAGGCCTGGCGCATCTCGTTCAGGTCGCCCCCGGCGCAGAACGTCCCGCCCGCGCCAGACAGCACAACGGCGCGGATCGTCGCATCCTCGCGCAGCGAAGCGAACGCCGCCGAAAGATCGCGCACCATCTGCTGATTGAGCGCGTTTTTGACTTCCGGGCGGTTCATCGTCACATAGGCAAAGGGTGGTTCAAGGCGTACATCAACCGTTGTTAATGTCATAAATGACCTCAAAAGGAAGGGTAATCGAATCTAAATTTGGTTAATGGCATCAAGAGTATCGCCTGAAAGCGTCCAGTGCAAACGTTGAACACCGAAACACTTATCATCTGTTTGGTTGGCGCTTCTTCGCCACAGGGATAGAATGCGGCAAAATACTGCACAGGAAGGGGAAAATCATGTCGCTTGAACTCAACAGCCCTGAATTTCTGGAACGCATCAACGAGGCTTATTACGTCTGGTTTGCCACTGTGCGCGAGGACGGAATGCCGCAGCCGACGCCCGTCTGGTTCGTGTATGAGAACGATAGCTTTCTGATCTACAGTTCGCCGAAGGCACAGAAGGTCAAAAATGTGCAGCAGAACGGGAAAGTGGCGCTGACCTATGCCAGTGACCCACACGCGGATGACTATGTGGTCGTGATGGGTGAGGCGACGATTGACCCAACCGTGCCGCCTGTCGATCAGAACGCTGCGTATCTGGTGAAGTACGATGCCGGAATTGTCGATCTGGGTATGACGCGAGAAAGTTTCACGGCGCGCTTTTCAACCGCGATTCGGGTGCGTCCTTTGAAGGTTCGGGGAGACTGATACGCCCTCATTCCCCTGACTCCCCTCTCCCTCAGGTAGAAGGGGGAGGCAATGCACGATATAAAAAATAGACTCAAGACATCAGCCTATTGATTTACTCAATGCGGAGCTCGCTGTGTGCGCCGACGATATACGTCACCTCATTCGCCACCGACAGCGAGTAGTTGTCGCCTTCGTCCCGTTGGGTCATATCGGGGAAAATCCGCAGCGTCAGGTCGTTGTCGAAGCGGACGGTCAGATCAAGGCCGGGGCGCAGCAGTTCAACGCCGCTGATCTTCGCTCCGATCAGCCGCTTTAACCCGGTGACGATGCGGCCACGCGGGGCGTTGCTGTCGTTCCAACTGGCGAGGACTTCATCAGATGAATCCAGCCGCCAGGGGCAGTATTCCAGATACAGGACGAACTCGCCCCGGAATTTGTGTTCATCCGGTGATAGCTTGACGTTGGGGTAGGGCAGGGGTTTGTCGCGCGGGACTTTCGCGCCGATGTCGAGGCTTGCCAGTGAACCCACCGCCCCGGCCATGACGTTCCAGCATTCCAGCCCGACAAGCTGCTGAAGTGCATTTTCAAAATCTGTGATCTGTTCACACATTGGATAGACAACAGGAATAATGAGCAACGGCAATTTTACTCTGCCTTATTGCGACTGTCACCACTCCATGTAGAGCAGCGCCTCCGCCAGCGATTTGCCCAGGCCGTCGATTCGCAGCGAGCGCGTGCCGCCGCCGTCGAGTGCGCCGTGCATGACAAAATTCAGCGCTTCGATGTTGTCCAGTTCATAGCGGATGACCTCCCCTTTGACCAGATTGCCCATGTGGGATTTGACGCGCTCGGCGGTGAGGTTGGCTTTCAAATCCTGATAGGCCTCCGATGAACGGGCGATCACGCTCACATTGGCGATGTCGCCTTTGTCCCCGGAACGCCCGTAGGCCAGGTCATAGAGTCGTCTGGTCATCGTGTTTTGATCTCCACAACAAAAACAATTGAACCACGAAGGCACAAAGGACACAAAGCTATTGATGAATTCTGACGTACATGGCGGTTAAGCTACACCTCAAAATACGTGATTTCCGGCTTTACATGCGCTCTTGAAATCAGTGTCGGCCATAGACCCAGCACGATGCGCGGCTCTGCGCCGACGGTTGTGCCAGAAACGCTCATGCCCGCCGGGCCGCTCAGACCGTTGTTCATCATCAGACGCACCGCCTGTTTGAGCGTGTCCGCGTCCTTCGCGGTGAACATCACCCGCAGTACAATTTCCATCGGATCGTCGGGCAGCGGAGCGATGCTCCCATACAGACTGTTGAAGCCCAGGTAGTGATAGTCGATGCGCTCAATCGGCAGCTTCGCCCAGGTCGCTTCGATCATCTGCTTCATCTGCTCGGCCTTTTTCCACGCCTGCGGCCAGCCAATGGTGAAGATCAGTTCGCGTAGATAGCCTTCCACGCGCCCCAGGTTCAGCTTGAGCTTTTCAGGGCGCGGCTTGCCCCGAACGCCGCTCACGCGCACCTGATTGAGGCCGACTTCTTCCAATCGGAGCGAGGTGAAATCCGCCACCACATCCGGCGTGATATAGCTGCGCGGGTCGTGGACTTCGTACAAAAGCTGTTCCTTTACGGTCGCGCTCGACACACAACCGGGCGTATCGGGCGTTTTGGTCAGGATGAACGAGCCGTCTTCTTCGATATGCGCGATGGGGTAGCCTAGGAAGGGAAGGTCATGCGCGTCGATGGTATCGATCAGCGCGAGACTGTTGCCGCCGACCACCTGCCCGGTGCATTCCAGCAAATGCCCCGCGACAATGCCCGATGCCAGCCGATCCCAATCCTCCCATGACCAGCCATAATGGGCGATCATGGGCGCGAGATAAAGGCAGGGGTCAGCCACGCGCCCCGTAATCACCATATCCGCGCCGTTTCGCAGCGCTTCCACAATCGGCGCGGCACCAAGATAGACGTTGGCGTTGACGATCATCTTTTCCGCGAGGTCCAACGCTGCCCCTGTTTCCAGATGGGACAATGCCTCGCCTGCTGCCTGCAACTCGGCCAGGCGCGGTTGCATATCATCGCCCGTGACCGCCGCGATTTTGATGCCCGTAAGCCCCATTTTCGCGGCCACGTCGCGCACCATTTCCGCCGCGCCCAGTGGATTTAACCCGCCGCCGTTGCTGATGAGCGGGATTTTGCGCTTGAAGGCTTCGGGCAAAATCTGCTGCGCGATGATGCGCAGGTCAAAGGTATAGCCGCGCTTGGGGTCGCTCAGCCGATCCTTTTGCAAAATCGCCAGCGTGAGTTCCGCCAGCGCCTCGAAGCACACGACATCGACATGCCCGCCCGTAATCATGGGCAGCGCCTTCAGCACATCGTCCCCGTAAAAGCCCTCAGCAGAACCGATTCGGTAAGTCATAGGTTATTGGCTCCCGACGTTGCATCAGGCATAAGCATCGATCATTTCATCCACTGCGGCGCGGAACCAATCCCAGAATGTCTCATGGATATGATCGACCTCATCCCCTGATGAAGCGAAAAGATGCACAATGAGGACTGAACTGGTGGTGTACTCCTGGCTTTGCACCACGAGACAGGCAACATCATCATTATCCATCCGCCGCGCAAATGGGAGGAGTACGTTCCCGCTGTAAAGCTGGCGCAGTACCGAAAACAAATCCTGGCATTCCTCCGCTTCAAGAAATCGCCAGGGGGTAAGGTTGGTGAGACCAAGATCGAAAACTTTGTAATAAGCATTTGGAAGGTCAAAGTGCATCTTCTGAACTTCAACCGGAAGCTGATTTTTTTGAAGCATACCTTCTCTACCAATCACTCTTGTTCGTCAGGTGGCATGGCAGGACGTTGTGCTGTGCCAAAGGGTGGAAGCGGTTCGGGACGTTGATTTTGCGTGCGATGCATCAGGGCTTCGCCCCACGTTTTTGCTTCTCCAAACCGTCGGGCTTTTATCATAATCGCTGGCAACGGTTCGGTAAATTCACGAATGACAACCGGAATTTGTTCAATTGCAAGTTCCTGAGCTACCGCCACCCTGGTATTGTCAATGGTCGTCAGCCCTTCGGGCGTCCTTACGACATTGACAGGATTGTCGGGATCATCCACAAAGCCTTTTGTACGCATACTTGCTCTCAACTTCTGTGCTCGTGAATTACCGCCTGCGGTTCTCTGACTAAAGCGAAGGTCAAAAGGTGATACAAGCTGCCGCTCCGGTGAATTTTCCATCTCAGCGCGGGTTCATGTTCTCCAGCTTAGCGATAATGCCGAGCATGACCTCGTCTGCGCCGCCGCCAATCGAGGTAAGGCGTGCATCGCGGAAATAGCGCGAGATCGGCGTTTCTTCCATGTAGCCCATCCCCCCGTAGAATTGCAGACACGTATCGGCTACTTCACGCATCAAGCGCCCGGCCTTGAGCTTGCACATGCTGGCGATGCGCGTGACTTCCTGACCATCTGCGCCTGCTTCGATCAGGGCCGCACAATGGTAATTCAGATGCTTGGCGGCTTCAATTTCCGTCAGCAGTTCGCTCAGCTTAAACTGAATCCACTGATTGGCGATCAACGGTTTGCCGAAGGCTCCGCGCTCCTGTGTGTACTTAATCGTGTCGCGGACGGCCAGTTCTGCCCCGGCCACCCCGCCTATCGCGCCGACCAGTCGCTCCACCTGGAACTGCTCCATCTGGTAATAGAAGCCCATGCCTTCCTCACCGATGCGGTTTTCCACCGGGACGCGCACATTCTCGAACGACAGCACGGCGGTATCGCTGCTGTGGTTGCCGAGCTTTTTCAGCTTGCGGCTGACGCTGAAACCGGGGAGATTGGTCGGGACGATGATGAGCGACATGCCCCTGTAGCCTGTGCCGGGAGAGGTACGCGCCAGCAGGCAAAGCCAGTCGGCCTGGGTGCCATTGGTGATGTATATCTTGCTGCCGTTGATGACGTATTCGTCCCCGTCCTGTTCGGCGCGGGTGATGATGCTGGCAACATCTGACCCGGCATTGGGTTCGGTGACGGCAATCGAAGCCACCATCTCGCCGCGAATAGCAGGCGCAAGATAGCGCTGCTTAAGGGCTTCGCTGCCATGCCGTGCCAGTGCGGGAGTCGCCATGTCGGTTTGCACCAGAATCGCCATCGGGATGCCCGCCGCGCCCGCCCGTGCCAGTTCCTCGCACAGCACCACCGTGTACCAGATGTCGGCATTCGCTCCGCCGTACTCCTCTGGATAGTTCAGGCCGAGAAAGCCGACGCTGCCCATTTTCCTGAACAGATCGTGCAGCGGCGCGATTTCGGCTTCTTCCCATTCGTCCACATAGGGGCGGATTTCCTTCTCCACGAATGCCCGCACCGACTTGCGGAACATCTCATGTTCAGCGGTGAAGGGATTGGCAAAATTCACTCTTGGGGCATTTGCTTCTAAAACCATGATCGTCTCCTCTAAATTTACTGGTAATGCGTTTAACTTTTTTCTGCAACGATACCGTACATCAGCGGAATGTTGGGTTTGCCGTCAGGCATGGTGAATCGTCTGCCAGGCAATTCTTTCAGGTCAGAAAAGGGCTTGAAGCCGTTGATGTAGGGATACTCACGGAACGTGGTCAATCGTAAGCCTGCATCAATCAATGCCGTGATGATCTCGCCGACGCCCCAGGAGAATTCATGGGAAGCATAGGGATTTTTGAAGTCCTTCACGCCTTCGAGATATTCCCCGGTTTCCGTGCTGCCCGTCAGCGCCACGTAATCGCCAATCCCGCTTTCAAATGTATTGGCCTTGCCGCCGAGATAATCATACTGCTGCAGCACCCATCCTTCATCAAAGATCGAAAAGAAGGGATGGAAATCGACCACAACGAAGCGTCCACCGGGCTTTAAGATTCTCGCCAGTCCAAGCCCCCAGCGTGTCAGATCAGACAGCCAGATAATTGCGCCATAGGAACTGAATGCGACATCAAACCGCTCGTCCGTCTGTTCCAGCCAGTCATAGACATCGCTGCGGATGAAGGTTGCGGCGATGCCTGCGTCTGTGGCAGTTTGCTGTGCGAATGTAATCGCCTCGTCGCTGATGTCCACGCCTGTGACCTTCGCGCCAAGCTGTGTCGCAATACTCAGCGTGTCCAACCCGGAATTGCATTGCAGATGCACCAGTGCCTTACCCCGTACATCCCCTAACAGTTCGATTTCATCGGGGAACAGCGAACTTCCACCGTTTTTCAGGTACGCGGCGACATCACCCCGGTGACTGTTATGCGCTCTGGTCGCTTCGTTCCAGGCGCGACGGTTTTCTTCATGAAGACTTGTTTGGGACATTGGAGGCCTCTGGTTGTGCTCGTTTCATCACGGCCTGAATCCGTGCCTGATCTGCCGGGCTGTAGCTTTCAACATTGCGGGGTGGCAGCGCATAGTTGATGTGTACGCCCCATCGTCCTGCGGAATAGGTATGCTGGTAGACTGTGTTCAGGTCAAAGGCGATGCTGTCGCTACCCGCGAGTGGCAGTTGAATAGTCGGCAGCGGTTGATCGACATTCACATCATAAATCAGCATCAGGTCATGATCGGCAACAGGACGACGATCTGTCAAGCCGACGGCATAGGCATGAGAGTCAGGTGCCTCGGGATAGGGGGGTACGCCGGGCAAGGGAGAGGCGGATTGATGCAGATAGTCCAGTTCGACCAGCGATGTTCCGCTCAACAGTGCCGTCCAGCGATTGTTCGTGTAGCCGTTGTGGCCGATTCCGCCACGCTTATTGCTGGCAGAAAGCAGTTCGATACGTGTCACCGGGGAACCGACAATTTCATGATTTTGAATGGTGTAGATGACGGCCGATGGAATAGTGATTTCGCGTTCGAGGTACGGCTTGAGTGAAATCACGCGAGCAGGTGATTCAACAACTGCTTCTGCGACGGATGTTGTGTGCAGAACGCTGGTTGGGTACACCGCCGCGTCGGGTCTTGGGCTGGCCTTGCCAAGCTGTGCGCCTTCCTCGGTTTCCGTCCAGATTTGCAGTGATTGCTCCGGACGGGCGACGTAGTGCGGAGGCAAGTTCACGTTAAGAGCATGAACCAAATCAACAATGTGCATCGCATGAACACTCGTCCAGATTGTTGGACTGTTTTCCGCCGGGTTCTGTGCCAGACTGTGCAAATGCGCGTTGATGCCCTGATAGGGATTAATCAGTGAATGTTGAGGCATCATCAATTGACCAATCTATCGGCTAAATCAAAGCAGTGATATTTGTAGTAGATATTCAGCCCCTTGCGCATTAAATTCAAGTTGAATCTGCGAATTGCGTAGAGTATGGTCGGTTCATGAAGAACATTCAGTGCTGCTTCTATCGAGCCGTCTAATTGAAGGTTGATTTGATCCTGACCGCCCGGTTTATAGGTGTGGAGATGAGCATGAAGAGGATGTTTCAGAAAAAGTGCCGGATTAAGTGTAGTGAGTGTTCCACGTTTCAACTTTACATTGATTTCCAAAGGTGATCTGGCTAAATGCCATGAAAAAAATGGTTCACCATTGATTGTCCCTACAGTAAAAACTTCCTGCCAATAAATACACACCCGCGAGTAGATAAGCATATTATTGGCTCGCTTCTCTAATAAGCAAGAAACGTTCCAGTAATACATTTCGCTGGAAAGGTAAGTGGGGATACAAGTTTGAACGTATTGGCGAATTACCTGGATCATTTCTTCAGCATAGGGCTTTTGGACAAGTTTAGCGTATCGATCTTTATATTTTCTGCGCAATTCAGGTTCGTCTGCACGCTGGCCTGTTGAAATCACGAAGTTCACATCATTGACCCATTGTTCCTGTTGTTGAGGGGGCATAACTTCATCAAACGCAGATGGGGCATAAGAGATACTGGTATGGATAATATTTCTCAAATGGAAACCGGCTTTTTCTAATGTTTGGATGACCCGTTTTTCTTCGCTTTGTAATTTGTTTAAGGAAACTTGCTTAAAACTAAGGGCGACAATATCTTTGTGATTGACGACGTGCTGTGCGAATCGTCTAACGACATTGATGGTCAATCCAGCATAGAATTCGCCGTTAGCAAAATGGAGAACGTAAATACCGTAGAGCCGCTTTAAGCGGATTACATGGGCAATAGACCGACGATCTTTGACCTCATAGAGTTGTTTGGGAAAGCCTAAATCAGAAATGATCTGATTGATGTCCGCCATAACTTGTAATTTAGCCTCTAATCCGATGTTTTCATCAATCTCCACTAACAAAGTGGTCTGTGTCGTTACCCATACCTAGTACGCCGACAAGATGAGAATGATGGGTTGCGTTGGTACGGGCGCAGCGCGCTGCGCCCCTACAGGTAGGCAGCTTTAGATGGTCGATGTACTAGTGAATCACATCAGCCGTGTAGGCTGCTGCTGCATAGACATCATCAGGAGTCAGACGTGGATGTGCTTCAATAGTCTGTTCAGTGGAAAACCCGGCAGCGATTTTACGCAGAATTAACTCCATTGTGATCCTTGTGCCGTTGATGACGGGTTTGCTGACCATAATTTCCGGGTCTACCATAATGCGCTCGTGAGTCATACTTGAAATCCCTCAATCGTTACATCCTGAAATTCCCATATCGGGGTGCGCCTTCGCTTACCCAGTCGCGGTTGTAGGCCATGCTCAGCCCAATCGCCAGCGCTTCACGGGTGTGGCGCGGGTCGATAATGCCATCGTCCCACAGGCGGGCAGTGGCATAATAAGCGTCGGACTCTTCCTCGAACTTGTGCCGCACCATGAACTTCATCTGCTCAAGCTGCTCCCTGTCCGGTTCAATGCCGCGCCGCCGCGCTGCTTCCTCCTGCACAATTGCCAGTACCCCGGCGGCCTGCTCCGCGCCCATCACGGCGATGCGGCTGTTCGGCCAGGTAAAGAGCAAACGGGGATCATAAGCGCGGCCACACATCGCATAATTACCCGCGCCGTAGCTGCTGCCGCAGATGACGGTAAACTGTGGTACGGTGCTGTTGGCGACGGCGTTAATCATCTTGCTGCCGTTGCGGACAATGCCGCCTTCCTCGTACTTCTGCCCGACCATAAAGCCTGTGATGTTTTGCAGGTAAATCAGCGGTGTGCGGCTGTGGTTGCATAGCTGGATAAACTGCGCGGCTTTGTTGGCGCTTTCGCTGAACAGAATGCCTTCGTTAGCGATGATGCCCACCGGGAAGCCGTTGATATGGGCATGGCCGCAGACGATGGTCATGCCGATGTCGGGTTTGAATTCCAGAAAGCGAGACCCATCCACAATACGGGCGATGACCTCCCGCATCAGCATTGGGCGGCGCAGCGCATCGACGGGGACAATGCCCAGCAGTTCATCTGGGTCATAGTGGGGTGGTTCAGGTGTCCGTACATCAGCGCGAATCACTTTACGCCAGTTCAGGCTGGCGACGATCTCCCGCCCGATGCGTACCGCGTCCGCGTCGTCTTCTGCCACATAATCCGCCAGGCCAGAAAGTCGTGCGTGCATCTCCGCGCCGCCGAGCGTTTCATCATCGACTTCTTCCCCCGTCGCCATTTTGACCAGCGGTGGCCCACCCAGAAACACTTTCGCTTTGCCGCGCACCAGCACCGTGTAATCGCTCAACCCAGGGACATACGCGCCCCCGGCGGTACTGTTGCCAAAGACAAGCGCGATCTGCGGGATGCCCATGCCGCTCATCCTGGCCTGATTGGCGAAGGTGCGACCGCCCTTCACGAATAACTCGGACTGATGGGGAAGGTTCGCGCCGCCGGACTCGGTGAGGTAGATGGACGGCAGGTGATTTGTCATGGCGATTTCCTGGGCACGCAGGGCTTTATCGACCGTGATAGGGTAGCTGGTGCCGCCTTTGGCTGTCGCGTCGTTGGCGTTAATCATGCACTCGACGCCGTTGACGACCCCGATACCGTTGATTCCACCCGCGCCCGGCGATTCGTTGTCGTACATATCCCAAGCGGCAAGGGTGCTGAGTTCAAGAAATGGTGTGCCAGGATCGAGCGGCAGTTCCACCCGTTCGCGCGGCAGCAGCTTTCCCTGCTCGATATGCCGCTGCCGGGCGCGGTCACTGCCGCCCTGCCGTACCTTCGCCTGACGTTCTTCAAGCTGCTGAACCAGTTTACAGTTGTGGTCGTAGTTTTCGCGGAACTCGTCGCTGCTGGGCTTAATCTGAGATTGAATAACAGTCATCTTTAGGTGTCGTTTCGATCAGTGGGCAGCAAGTATTCAAATGGCGATTCAATTATTTTCGCCGCAGATGATAACCATAAGCGGCAGTGGGGTCAATAACGCAGGTTGTAAAGGCGAAGATTACACGACTAGTACGACGAATCGCTGACAGGCAGGGTAACGTAAAAGGTTGACCCCTCATTCAGCATACTCTCGACCCGAATTTTGCCATGATGGGCTTCAACGAGCGTCTTCACAATCGCCAGCCCCAGGCCCGTGCCTTCGATGCTGTCGGTTTCTGGTCGGCGCACCCGGTAGAAGCGCTCGAAGATGTGCGCCTGGTCTTCGGGGCTGATGCCAATGCCATTATCTTTGATGCTGATGCGAATGATGCTGCCGCGCTGCTCGGCTTTGACCTCGACTTTGCCTTCTGGATGAGTGTATTTGATAGCGTTGCTGACCAGGTTGTTAAAGACCTGGTAGAGCCGTGCGCGTTCGCCATCCACAAACGGCAGATCGCCGGGGATTTCCGTGTGAAGCTTAATCGATTTGAGGCGCGCATTCTGCTCATTCATGGTGATACATTCGTTCAAAACTTCTCGCAGCAGAACAGGCTGCATATCGAGCGTCATACCGGACTCGATCCTCGCCATATCCAGCAGATCATCAATCAACTGGCGCATACTGCGGATCGAACGGTCGATCATGTTGACGAAGTTCTGTGACTGTTCGTTGAACTGGTTCTTCATCTGGAGCAGATCGAGGTAGCCCATCATAATCGAGAGAGGCTGCTTGAGATCGTGCGAAACAGTGGCAATCAGCTCACCCTTAAGGCGATCCATTTCCTTATAGGGCGTCACATCCTGCATGACGATGATGCAGCCAATTCCCTGGAACAGCGCGGCATTGGTGTAAAACGTGCGCCCGTTTGGCAGCACCAGTTCTTCGGTAACACTTTCCTCAGATGTGCGCACCCGGCGGTAAATATTCACCAGTGGGGTGAAGCCAATGGCATCAATGAACAGTTGGCCGATGTACGTTCTATCCTGATAAAGCTGCAAGGCCGACATCGCCGATTGGTTCATCATCATCACACGACCCTCAAGGTCAATCACGATTACCACTTCGGCCAGGTTACTCAGAATGCCGGACAGTTTTTCGCGTTCGCGAACCGATTCGGTATAGAGACGGGCATTGTCAATCGCGACCGCTGCCCGCGTCGCCAGCTTGAGGGCGAAGTCAAGGTGATTTTCGCGGAAGGCATTGGCTTTGCGGCTTTCCATCGTGAGTACCGCAATCACCCGGTCTTCACGCATGATGGGAACAGCCATCTGGGAGAGGATGTGATGCGCAGCAGTCAGCAGGTCATCATCAAGCCACACATACGGCAGGATTTCCGCCTCGCCAGAGCGTGCCACGCGCAGCGAAATTTTGGTGTTAGTCAGTCGTTCGGCCAGGTCTTCGCTGGCATAACCATAGTGGAACATCGTGCGCAGGCTGCCGGTCGCGTCGTCGTACAGCGCAATGGAACCGGCATTGGCGTTGCTGAAACGCAGTGCCCAGTCCAGCGTCATACTAAAGACTGTATCCAGCGAGATCGTTTCGTTCAGCTCGCGGTCGATCTGCTGGAGGACGTTGAGCATCCCCATTTCGTCCGCCATCCGCTGGAGCGCCTGGTTATGGCCGCGTGCGTTCTGAAGCGCGATGGCGGCGCTCTCCGCAATGTCTTTAAGAAGCGCCTGTTCTTCACTGCCGATTTCGGGCTTGCCTTCCGTTTCCGTCAGTACTGCGCCGATCAGCCCCATGCTGCCATTCAACGGTTGGCTGTAGACGGTTTTGAGTTGAAGTGCCTGCAGGAGCGAAGCCACTGTATCTGCTGTGTCGGTCGCAGTCACCGCTATTGCACTGCCTTCTTTCCAGCGGCTCAGAACCGCACTTACGTCCCCCGCATATAAAGGGATTGAAAGGGACTCGACCTGCTGGCGCAATTCGGGTGTGAGGGGCACACTGCATGACACTAACTGCAGCCGTGTTTCCTCATTGTCGATCATCAAGGCAAAGACACGTCGTCCTGCAAACAGTTCCGCTGTTGTGCTGACCAACTGCTCCACCACAGGCAGCGGTGCTGAGAGGCGGTTGATGCGCAGATTGAAGGCCTGAACATGACGCAGATGGGTAATCTGACGCCGCATTGAAAGGGGGTCGTCGGGGATGGCCGATGGGTCTGCTGTTTGCATCAACGCTCGCTCATCAATTCTGAATCATAAACTTTCAGCAAAGGTGTTTTCGTCTTGCGAGTATTATCACTATAGCGCACTTTTAGGGTTTAGCGTGTCTTAATGGATGGGCCAGATGGTTCTATTGGGGCACTTGTGTACAAAAATCAAATAAACGCTCACCTTAAGACCCTCCAGAGCACGACACTAATGAAGATTGTAGGACTACTTTGTCGTTGTAACAATGGAGAACGCGGCTGGTTGCCTGTGCGCTGGTGGCAGTCTATAATGCAGCGTGTAGCAGTTCACACGAGGAAGGTCGGCAATGAGCTTTGAAGACATCTCCGCCCGCTTGAAGGCGCGTAAATCGCAGCAGGGCACACCGGAAGACAGCGGGAAAACCTATGATTTCTCGGAGTCCTACCGTTTGCGCGGGAAGATGTTGGGCGTACTGCTGAGGGACGCTCGCCTGGGCGCAGCCCGAACGGTGGAAGATTGTGCGCGTCTGCTGCGGGTAGCGCCGTCGACCATCGAATCCTGGGAATATGGCGATGCTGTCCCAAGCTTGCCTCAGCTTGAACTGCTGGCTTATTATCTCGACGTACCGATCAGCCATTTCTGGGGTACGGAAACCCTCAAGACCAGCCACAGCGAAAAACTGGATATTCAGAACGAGTATATGTCCCTGCGAGATCGCATGATCGGGGCGCTGCTGCGGCAGGCGAGAGAAGAAGCCAAACTCAGCGTGGAGGATGTGGCAGGGAGCAGCGGCCTGACTGTCCAGCAGTTGCAGCGCTATGAACTGGGCGAGGAGTCCGTACCCATGCATGAACTCGCCGTGCTGTCGGGACTCGTCAAGCGCAACATGAGCTATTTCCTGGAAAGCAATAACCAGATCGGCGAACTGCTGGCGATGCGCGAGGCCTGGAAGCACTTTGCCAATCTGCCGGAAGAAATGCGCGCCTTCGCCTCTGACCCGAAAAATGTCGGCTTTATCGACATCGCGCTGATGTTTAGCCGGATGCCAACCGAACGTCTGCGCCAGATTGGGGCCAGCATCCTCGACATCACGATGTAATTCCCGTGTGACGACTTTGAACAACGGAGTAACGGCGATGAGCACAGCAAAAGAACTCCAGGATCAGGGCATAAAGCTCTACGAGCAGCAGGACTATGAAGCCGCTGCCCGTGCTTTTCAGCAGGCGCAGGAATCGTATCAGGCTGGCGGGCAGGGGGATATGGCCGCCGAAATGCAGGCCAATATCGGGTTGGTGCATCGGGCATTAGGCGAACATCAGCTTGCGCTGGACGCAATGCAGGCGGCGCTGCGAACGTTTCAGGAGCGGGGCGATACCCTGCGCACAGCCCAGGTGCTTGGCAATCTGGGTGGTGTTTATCTTGAACTGGGCGACCGCGAGCAGGCCTATAACTGCTATCGTCAGGCAGCGGATGCCTTCCAGGAACTCGGCGAGAAAAAGCTGTATGGGGAAACGCTGATCGCGATGGGGCGGCTGCAGGTGCGCGAGGGCAAAATCTGGCAGGGCGCCGCCACGTATGAAATCGGGCTGGAACAGCTTGACAAACTGTCGACGACGCAGAAGGTGCTTAAAAGCCTTATCAACATCAAAAATCGACTGGGTGGTCCAGGGACAACCTGAATCAATGGTGGGTTGACAAGCTGTACTCGAACCCCACAACCCTATCCTTGACGCTGTGTGTGACGCTGTGTATCGTGTTGGGTTTACTCGCCTGACAGCGTCCTGGAACTTCTCTGGAAAATTGCGTTGACTCCTTCCGCCCCACCAATCGAAAATTCTCCTGCTTTACACTTACGCCGCCGCACCTTCACGCTTATAGTCATTCTGTTTTTCGGGATGAGCAGCTTCTATCTGCTGTTCTTCACGGCGGATATTTTCGAGTTTGGTGATCCACCCTACCTGTTTAACATGACGGCCAGTCTGGTGCGGTATCAGGACATGATGTTTGACCTGATGGCGTTCAATCACCCGGATCGACCGGATAATGTGTGGTACAGGGATCGCCTTTATCCGCTGTACAGCTATCGGGAAGATCCGCTTTCGGTCGTGCTGGCAACGCCCCTCTACTGGTTGGCCTATCATCTGCCGGGGATTGGACTGGTACACGCGACCTGGCTCCTGAATATTTTCGTCTGTGCAGGTGCAGTCTGTGCACTGTTCCAGTTTGCGCGTCTGATCGGCTACGATGAACGCACTTCGCTCCTTGCCGCTGTGACGTTCGGCGCTGCTACCCTGGTGCTGCCCTACAGCCGCAGCTTTATGCAGGAACCGACTGCCATGCTGACCACGCTGCTGCTGGCGTATGCCATCGTCTGGTGGCGGCAGAAGCAGTATCAGCCACGCGGCTTCCTGCTGGTGATTGTGTTGCTGGAAGTGCTGATGCTGACCGCCAAGCGCACGAGCGTCGCGGGCATGCTGGGCTTGCTGCCGCTGGCACTGATAGCGCCCCCCGCTTTCTTTACACGGCGGCGGCAGAAAATCGCGCTTGCCAGTTTAGCCGGGCTGCTGATTCTGCTGGCATGGGTGAATGTGCGCGGCCTGGTGTCGCCGTCGGTCGAAAACGCCTCTCAGACGATGATTGCGCTTCGTGCCTATCTTTTTAGCCCGACTGCTTCATTATGGGCAACATCCCCTGTGCTGCTGCTGGCGATTCCGGCGGTGGCGCTTGCGTGGCGCTCCGGCAGGCTTCGTTACGTGGGGGCGGCAGTGCTGATGACGGTGGGGTATATGCTCGGTTATGCGTTCTTCCACAGCGATCACTGGTACGGCAGCGTGACATGGCCGGTGCGCTATTTCCTGCCTGTCATCCCCTTCTGGATCATCGCCGCGCTGCCAGTCTTCCAGCGGATTGTGCACACGCCTCGTTCGCGTCTGCTGACTGGCACGTTTGTGGTGCTGTTGGTGTATGGACTGTGGATCAATTTCAACGCGGTCACGTACCGCTGGGACACTTACGATAAGCTGCTGCCACCTGGCACGATCATGACTCGAGGGGAGGCGGCGTTTCATCCGGCCTGGATGCCCTGGGTGCTGCTGCCGCGTTTGTGGCAGGAACGCCCGTTTGAATTTGTGTGGAATCGCACCGACCAGCCTGTTTTCCCGCTGATGTTTATCACACTGGTGCTGCTGTGCGGCTGCCTGCTGTGGTTTTTACGGCGACATAGAAACGTATCCGCCTTTGTCATGATGCTGCCTGTGTGGTTTGTAATCTGCCTTTACGTAGGGTTGCGGCTGATCTATATCGACCCGCTCTACTTCGGCCAGTCGGCTGATTTACACCAGTCACTGGAAGTCATCGAAAGCCGCACGGAACCGCCCGATCTGGTGTTCGTGACCAGCGCCGACCATATTCGGTTTTTCTTCAATTACGCCAAACTCCGTCATGCGCGTTTGACCGGATTGAGTTTTCAACCCGGTGAGCGCTACAGCCCCGATCAGCCACCACTCGTCGCGGATTCGTTCGATTACAACCAACTGCTTTCACCAACGACGATTCCGCTGCTTCGGGCATCTGCCGCCCAGCGTGAGCGTTTTTTCCTGCTGGCGGATTTAGGGCCGTTTCATCCCTGGGCGGTGCGCCCGGTGGAGGCTTATCTTGCGTCGGAGTTCTACCCCGTCGATGTAACTGAAATCAATCCGGGCATTCGGCTGATCGAATATGATACGGGGCGGCTGGATGATGGAGCAGGGGAAGCGCTGAGTGTACCGCTCGATTTTGAGTGGGAAGATGGACTGCGAGCGACCAGGTTCGTGCTGCCAGAGGGCGCTCTGCTCAGGCCGGGAACTGTTCTGGCCGCGTCGATTGCGTGGGAAATCACCCAACAGCCTTCACGCGATTACACGGTTGCGCTGTTTCTGGTGGATGAAAGTCAGCGTGTGGTCGCGCAGGCAGCAGACAGCTACCCGGCAGGGGGTTTTGGGACGACTCGCCTGATGCCTGCTGGCTTTGCCTTCAATGACAATCGTGGGATGCGGCTGCCCTCCGACCTGCCCCCCGGAAACTATCACTTCTGGATTCAATTGTACGCCCGCCGCGAGGATGGCTCACTTGATCTGCTCTCTGTTTCCGCAGGGGAAGTGCTGGATGAAACGCTCGCGGTTGTGCCTTTGACCATTAGCGCTGTGGCGGAGCGGTGATGATGAGAAGGCGATTGTGATTCCCTCAGATGCTCAGCCAATGTTAAAGCCTATTCTAATATGTAGGGTCTATACTGGACATTATACAAAAACCGAACTAACCACTTTTCTGAGAATCGTGAATACATTGGACTTACATGGAGTCGGGCTGCGCCTTTATCATTAGGGCGAATTGGACGACGACCGGGCGGAGCGTTGTGAGGTAGGGCATTGGCAGCCGAATTTGTAGCGACGAGTAACATTCATACGAACCATTCCACCCCCTTTAAATTTATTGTCTCGCATGTCCGGCGGCATCCTCTCGTTGCTATCGGCCTGATGATCGGCGCGTTCAGCAACGCCGCACTGGCGGCAGTCGTCCCTTACTTTATTGGGCTGGCCTTCAACCGTATGATCGAAACCGACGGGCGGGACGTGGCTTATGTCGGCCTGATGTGCCTGGCGATTATCGCCTCCCAGCTTATCCGCGCTGTGCTCCAGCTTATGCGCAATGCCTCGTCGGAAACATTTGGTCAGCGCATCGAACGCGACGTGCGCGACGAACTCTATGCCAGCCTGCTCGGCAAGAGCATGACGTTCCACGACTTCATGCCTGTCGGCGAAATTATGGCGCGGGTGACTAACGATGTGCGCGAGATGAACCTGATGATGAACCCCGGCGTGAACCTGATTATCGGTTCGGGCTGGTTTTTGATTCTGCCGGTGCTGTCCGCACCCTTTGTCCATCCGGCGCTGCTGCTGACCCCGCTGGTGTTTCTGGTGCTGCATGTCATGGTGCAGTATCGCTTTGTGATGCGAATGCACCCGGTTGCTCAGGCCGTGCGCCAGAGTTTTGGGCGGATGAATGCTGATCTGGCGGAGTCGCTGGAAGGGATTGAAGTCGTCAAGGGCGGGGCACAGGAACAGCGCGAAATCCGCGACTTTAATCAACGGGCGGAAGAAGTGCGTGACCAGTTCGTCCAGCAGGGCAGAATTGAAGCGCAGTATCTCTCGAACCTGCTGCTGGGGCTGGCAATTGTGTTCGGCTTTGTCCACTCGGTTTACCTGTACCAACTGGGGTTGATTCAAATCGGTGAGATCGTGGCCTACAACCAGTTAATCGCCCTGTTCAGCTTCCCGGTCTTTACCTCGCTGAATTCCCTCTCGCGCCTTGCACTGGGTTACGCCAGCGCTGCGCGTATTCTGGAGATCATCAACACCGAAACCGACCTCGACCGCAACCTGCACGGGCATCAGGCGATAATCGAAGGGGCTATCGCGTTCGAGGATGTGACCTTCAGCTATTTTGGTGAAGGTGGCAAAGTCGTGCTGCACAACCTCAGCTTCCGTGTGCAGCCGGGGCAGACGGTCGCTATTGTCGGACAAACGGGCGCGGGCAAAACCACGCTGACAAAGCTGGTGAACCGGACGTATGATGCCACCAGCGGGCGGGTGCTGGTGGATGGGGTGGACGTGCGCGAGTGGGACCTGGAAGCGCTGCGGTCACAAATCAGCATTATCGAGCAGGATATCTTCCTGTTCAGCCGCACCATCGCCGACAACATCGCCTTCGGGAAGCCCAACGCCACTCGCGAGGAAATTGAAGACGCTGCCCGCAAGGCGCAGGCACACGACTTCATCATGAGCTTTCCGGAAGGCTATGACACAATTATCGGCCAGCGCGGGGTGACGCTCTCCGGTGGGCAGCGGCAGCGATTGGCGATTGCGCGTGCCTTCCTTACGAATCCCCCGGTGCTGATTCTGGACGACAGCACCAGCGCGATTGACAGCGCCACCGAAGACCGGATCCAGAAGGCGATCTGGGCTGCGTCGCATGGGCGTACAACACTTCTGATTACCCACCGCCTTTCACAGATTCGCTGGGCGGATCACATTATCGTGCTGCGGCAGGGCAAAATCGTCGGTCAGGGGACGCACGAGGCACTGCTGGAGTCGTCCGAATCCTACCGCCGCATTTTCGCCCGCTATGAAGGCGCACCCGACGACAACACGATTGCACAGACGGAACAGGCATAAGGACAATCAGCGATGGCTCCGCTTTTTGGTGGCTTACAGAACGAAAAATATGACCGTCAGTATTCAGACGGCTACCTGTTCCGCCGCATCTGGCAGTATCTTCGCCAGCACAAACAGCGGCTTTTCTGGATTGTCGTGGCGTTTGTCGTGGTTTCGCTGGTTTCCGCCCTGCCTGCCATCTGGATTGCGGACGCGGTGAATTTGCTGGAGCGCGACAGCGACACCAATCGGCTTGCGCTGATTGTGGGGGCACTCCTGGTGGCCGCCCTTTTTCAATACATCGCCAACTGGACCCGGCGGCAGCTTCTCGCAGTGGTGATCGGGGATGTGGTCAGCCAGATGCGCAAGGATGCCTTCGCGGCGGCCATCAATCGCGACCTGGCGTTTTACGACACGAATAAATCGGGCAAGGTGGTCAGCCGAATCACCAGCGACACACAGGAATTTGGCGATGTCGTCCTGATCTCCAGTGACGTACTGAGCCAGTTGGCGCAGGTGGTGTTCCTGCTGTTTGTGCTGCTGAGCCGCTCTGTCGGGCTGACGCTGGTGCTGCTGCTCACGCTGCCGATGACGGTGGGCGCGGCGCTGGGATTTCGTGCGCTGGCGCGTGTGGTGACGCGGCAGGGCTTCCGCGTTCTGGCGGCGGTCAACGATATGATTCAGGAAAGCGTGTCGGGAATCAGCGTTGCCAAGAACTTCCGCAAGGAAGGCATGGTCTACGATGAATTCCGAGCGGTGAACGACCAGTCCTATCGCATCAACATCCGGCGCGGCTATGTGCTGGCGATGGTCTTCCCGGCGCTCAATGCGCTGGCAGGGTTTGCCATTGCCATCATCGTCTATGTCGGGGCACAGTATGTCGCGTGGGGGATGGTCAGCATTGGCACATGGTTCCTGTTCGTACAAGGGGTAGATCGGTTCTGGTTCCCGTTTATCAACATGGCAGCGGTCTGGAGTCAATTCCAGGCGGCACTCAGCGCGACCGAACGCATTTTCGCCCTGATTGACGCTGATAACACGATCAAACAGACCGACTCTGCAAAGGTCGATCAACTGCAAGGGCAGATTGAGTTTAAGGATGTTACCTTCGGCTATCTGGATGACCAGCCAGTAATCAGGAATTTCAACCTGACCATCCAACCGGGCGAAGGTGTCGCCTTCGTCGGGCACACGGGCGCGGGCAAGAGCACGATTGCCAAGCTCATCACCCGCTTTTACGAATTCCAGCAGGGCAAAATTTTGATTGATGGGCAAGATATTCGCCACTTTGACCTGCAATCCTACCGCAGCAGGCTTGGAATTGTGCCGCAGCAGCCGTTTCTGTTCAGTGGCACAGTGATGGACAACATCCGCTATGGCCGCCCCGAAGCTACAGACGAGGAAATCGTCGAGGTCGCCAACAGCGTCGGGAACGGTGAATGGCTGGAGACTCTTCCCGACGGTCTTTACAGTGATGTAGGCGAACGCGGTGCACGCTTGAGCATGGGGCAGCGTCAGCTTGTCGCACTGATGCGGGTGCTGCTGGAACGTCCCGCCATTTTTATTCTCGACGAAGCCACCGCCAGTGTCGATCCATTTACCGAAACTCAAATTCAGGAAGCGCTTGATCTAATCCTCGCCAATTCCACCTCAATCCTGATTGCGCATCGCCTGAGCACAGTTCGTAATGCTGACCGGATTATCGTCTTAAAAGAAGGCGAAATCATCGAGCAGGGCAGCCACGACGCACTGATGAGCAATGGCGGCCACTATGCCGAACTGTACAACACCTACTTCCGCCATCAATCGCTCAGCTATATCGAAAATGCCCGTGAGATGTTCGCGGAGCAGGCCGGTGATTAAGCTGCTCGTGTTGTAAAAGCAACGAAAAGGGGCAACAAATGCCCCTTTTTTGTTTACAGCAGCATTCCTTCAGTTCTGGCTGAGTTGTCGCCGCGCGAAGCTCACTGCCTCATCCAAAGTCGCGAAAAGCCCTGCCTGAATACTTCCATACTGCGCCTGTCGCAGACTGTCCACCGCCAGCCTGATCGACTCGTCCGTGCCCACGAAAATGCTGTGGATCCGCGTATCGCGCAGGGTGCCAGTGTTGCGCCGCGTGGCTTCCTGTAACGCCGTGAGCAGTTCCGGCCAGGGAATTTGCACGTTCCGCATATCCGCAATCCGGTAAATTTCGCCATTGATCTCCGCCGCGATTTCGCTGACTTTCTGGTTCGCCGTAATGACATCCTCTCCTTTAAAGGGCGGTGTATAGGTGACTACAATAATTGCCTCGTTGAAGAGGCGTTCTGCGTTGACGCTCATAAATATTGTCCTCCGTGTAATTCCTCAATATGTTTTTATTCTACTTCCATGTTCTGGTCTTCTATCCTGATAAATGTCACCTCTTTGTCCACCAATAATCAGGATGAATTTTTGGGCAAAACCAGATCAACCGACTACAATCGGTGTTCATGCAGCGACGACAGGGAACATATCCTCCGGGGCTGATCGCCCTTGTGCTTGTCTATGCAGCCCTTGCATTGATTTATGCGTGGGCTACCCCGATTTTTGAAGCCTCTGATGAATTATGGCATTTCGGGATGGCGGAGTTCATCCGCGAGAATCAGGATTTGCCTGTTCAAAAGCCCGACGGCGTACCGACGCATTGGGAACAGGAAGGCAGTCAACCTCCTCTGTATTACACGCTGGCTGCCGCGCTGATGCTGCCGTTTGATCTGTCTGACGCAGACGACCACCGCCAGCTCAATCCCCATGCCAAAGTCGGCGTACCGGGAGCGTTGGATAACAAGAACATCGTTCTCCATGACACACCCCATCCGCCATTGCGCGGCACTGTCTTCGCTGTCTATACCGTGCGTATTTTCAGTATTGCTTTAGGCATGGTCACGGTTTGTGCTGTCTACTTCACAGCACGTCTTGCAGTTCCAGAAGGGGAACGCTGGAAGAATGTTCCTCTGCTGGCGGCGGGACTGGCAGCATTCAACCCGATGTTCCTGTTCATTTCAGCGTCGCTCAACAACGACAATCTCGTGACCGCGCTCAACAGCGTTGTGATCTATCTGATGCTGCAAATGCTGCGAGACGGATTTACCTTCCCGCGCAGCCTGGCGATTTCGCTGCTGGTCGCGCTGGCAACCCTGACAAAACTCAGCGGACTCGTGCTGGTGCCGGTGGTTGCGCTGGCGGGTGTTCTCGTGGCTGTGCGGCAGCGGAATCTGCGAGGGCTGATCACGCTCGGTGCATCGATGCTCGTTTCATGGTTGGTGCTGGCAGGCTGGTGGTATGCGCGAAATGTACTGCTTTATCATGAGTTGTTCGGCATATCCATGATGGTCAATGTGGCCGGGCCGCGCCTTGAACCTTTTCGCCTTAGTACGCTGCTGGCTGAATTTGAAGGCTTCCGCATCGCGTTCTGGGGACTGTTTGGTACGGTCAACGTGCTCACATTTGATGTCTTCTATCGGATCATGGACGCTGTGACGGTCGCGGCGGTCATCGGCCTTAGTCTGCATTTTGCTGCGCTCCTTCGGAAACGCCCTCTTACACTGCCTGACCAGCAGACTCACCCCCTTGCGCTGCTGCTGCTGGCGCTGGTGCTGGTGATCGGAATGGTCAGCGTCATCGCCTGGACAGCGCAGACATATGCCTCTCAAGGGCGGTTGCTGTTCCCCTATCTGGCCGCGCTTTGCCCGCTGTTCGCACTCGGATTAGCTGCGCTTTTTCGCCGACTTCCGCGCCCGTTTGTTCGGCTTCCACAGATTGGCCTCGCCTTGTTGGCGCTTTTCGCTCTGATGGTTCCGTTCGCCTCCATTGCCCCGGCTTATGCGCTTCCCCGTCCGCTGACAGCTCTCCCTGAATCAGCCAACCCGGTCTATGCCCGCTATGGTGACGTTGAACTGCTCGGTTACGAGGCCGAATTGCAGCGCTATCGTCCGGGGGATGAAGTCACGATCACCCTTTACTGGCGGCCACAAGCACCATCCGACCGCGACTACAGCCTGTATCTTCATCTGCTCGATCAGGCCGGAGGTGTTATGGGAAAAGTGGATACGTACCCAGGCGGCGGAAAGCTTCGCACGACCACATGGACAGTGGGAGTTATCTACCGGGATGAATATCGCGTAAGGTTGGAACAAACTCCATCCGATGCTTTTCTGCTGCGGATGCTGGTCGGCTGGTGGCATGTGCCGTCCGTGACGACGCTTGAAGCTGTGGACGAGGGCGGCGCACCAATTGGCAGCGTCGTCTTTACGGTCGGTGGGTACGTGGGGGATGTCGCGCTGGTGGACGCAGAAGATTTTACACCGGTCGAACCGGTACAGTTTGGCGAGGTTGTCCAGTTGCGCGGCTATCGGCTTCAAGGGGCGCGACTGTGGCTGTGGTGGGAATCAACTGGAACGCCCGATAGCGACTATACGGTCTTTGCGCAGGCGTTAAGTGAGTCACGCATCGTCGTGGGGCAGGGGGATGCGCCGCCCATGCTGCCCACTCGCTACTGGCGTCGCGGCGAGAACTATATTACCTTTCATCAGTTCACCTTTAACGACCCGGTTGAACCCGGCCTCTATCCCCTCATCATTGGCTGGTATCGCCCTTCGGATTTTGCCCGCGTCGATACCGACTCGCCCGACGATGCCTATGTGCTGACGACCATGCAACTGCCGTAAAGGGAAGTTATGTCTGCTTTTGCTCTGCAACCCCACCTCGATCAGCTTGATCGGCCATCTGCTCAACGTTTCGCGTTCTATGCCCGCACACAGGACGACTTCACCGCCTGGAAAAATGTACTGCGGGCGAAACTGCGCCGTTTGCTGCGAATCGAGGGGCGCACCCTGCCATTACCTCCGTTGGTGCAAAAACTGCAAGCCGTCGAGCGCGAAGGCTACATCGAGGAGAAATTCGCGCTGGACGTAGGGGAAGGCATTTTTGCACCCATTTACATCCTCGTGCCCAAAGCACCGCCGCCCTATAAGCCGATCATGGTGTTTCATGGGCATAATCCCAGCGTGCAGTACATCCTGGGGCAGTATCCGACTGCTGAAATCGCAGAGGAACGGCTGGCTGCGAACAATAACTATGCCCAGGCCTTAGCGCAGGCTGGATATCTGGTGTGTGCGGTGGAGCAGCGCGGTTTCGGCGAACGACGCACGATCAATATCGCGGATAAGGACTATCCCTGGGACTGCCGCCATCTCTCGTTTGAATACCTGATGCACGGGCGCACGCTGATGGGCGAACGCGTGTGGGATGGGATGGTGGCGACCAGCTATGTGCTGAACCGGACGGATGTGGTGCCGGGAGTGCTGGGCTGCACGGGCAACTCCGGCGGCGGTACGCTGACGCTGTACCTGATGGCACTCGATGATCGGATTACGGCGGCGGTGCCGGGGTGCTGCTTCTGTTCGTATCAAGCCTCAATTATGAGCCGCTTCCACTGTGAGTGCAATTACATCCCCGACCTGCTCAGCGCTGCCGAAATGGGCGATGTGGCAGCCATGTTCGCGCCCAAGCCCTTGCGCTTTATCAACGGTGAACACGACCCCCTTTTCCCTGTTGAAGCAACCCGCCAGGAATATGAAACGGTTCGCCGTGCCTATGCCATCTTCGCCGCGGAAGACCGCTGTTCGCTGGCCGTCCACCCGGGCGGCCATGCCTATAACCACGCGCTCAGCCATGCCTGTTTCAAGGACTGGCTGTAGTGCGCGTTCGCCCTGTCACAATCAAGAATGCGCTGGTCTGGGAAAGAGGCGACATCCAACGCCGCGATCTTTATTTCGCCGAGAGGATTTTAGCCGCGCCTGCCCTCGATGCGCTGGAAATCGATTTTGAGGGGTACACCATCTTCCCCGGCCTCATTAACGCGCATGACCATCTCGAACTGAATCACTACCCGCGCACAAAGTTCCGCGAGGTCTACAACAATGCCCATGAATGGGGTGAGGATGTCAACGCACGGCTAAATGAGCCGCCGTTCAAGCAACTGCGTGCCTATCCGCTCGAAGATCGCCTGTTTATCGGCGGGCTGAAAAATCTGCTGTGCGGCGCGACGACAGTTGCCCAGCATGGGCCGCCGCACAAATATCTGTTCCGGCCAGATTTTCCCGTTCGTGTTCTGGAAAAATACGGCTGGGCGCACTCGCTCCACTTTAACACGGATGAAGAAGTCGTTCGCTCCTATCGCGCTACGCCGAAGCATTGGCCCTGGTTTATTCATTTGGCAGAAGGCACGGATGAGATTGCGGCAGGGGAGTATCAACGGCTTAAGGCGCTTGGCTGTTTAGGGTTAAATACCATTCCCGTGCATGGGGTTGGCCTTACGAAATACGATGTAATAGACTCAGGTGCTATCGCCGGAAAATATTTCACACATCATGGCTCACAGTTACCTATTGTCATCTGCCCAACAACGAATGTTTATTTACTAAGCAGAAGTGGTCATCCTGGAATGGGATTCCATACCATGCCATTATTGGGCAGTGATTCCAGATTGACGGCTGAAGGCGATCTTTTGCATGAATTACAGTTTGTTTCCACCCATTACGAGAATGCAAAGTCGACCATTTTGTCTGCTACGACAACTCATTTTCGGTGGCAATGGCAGTTAAAAGACGCCGTTATCAAAATGAGGCCAGATCACTGTAGTGATTTCCTGCTTATTTCCACATCAGATGATCCAGAGACGAAACTCTGTACATCACGGCGAAAAGATATTGCGCTTGTTATTCGAGATGGCATCCCGCAAATTGGCGACCCCGAATTAATGGCAAAGTTTCCTCACATTCAGACCGTCGAAGCCGTACTCGACGGGGTGCCGAAAGCGATCAACCTGCAACTTGCCCGACGCATCGCCCGCTGCACAATTCCCGAACCCGGTTTAGAATTGGGACTCATCCCAAAGCGTCGATTTTTCGTATTGTAAGTGCATGTTGTTGTCAGGTTTACCGTTTTCAGTTCCTCGGAACCTTCCCCACTGTAACGCGGCGCTGACGACCTGAAAGCGAAAATGATGAAGACACAGATTTTGTTCGGCCAATCCTATTATCTCCGTTTCGACCCCAAGCTCTGGCACGCCATGCAGCCCTATCCGCCGCTGGGGACGCTGTATGCTGCTGCCTATCTGCGCCAGCGGGGGTATGAGGTTGCGCTGTATGACGCGATGCTGGCCGAGTCGCTGGATGAATGGGTCGCGGCGCTCGATCAGCACAGGCCGCGCTATGCGGTGTTGTTTGAGGATAATTTCAATTACCTGAGCAAGATGTCGCTGCTGCGGATGCGGGAAGCCGCGTTCGAGATGATAAAGGACGCGAAGGCCAAAGGCTGCATCGTGATCGTCGCCGGGGCGGATATGACCGACCACGCTGACAAGTATCTGCAAGCCGGGGCGGATTACGTGCTGATTGGTGAGGGTGACGAATCGCTGGCCGCGCTGGTCGATCACCTGGAAGGCAAGGACTCGCTGATGCTGAGCGAGGTGCAGGGCATCGCCTTTCTGGAAAATGGCCGCATGGTCAAAACACTGCCGCGCCCGGTCATCCGTGACCTGGATTCGCTGCCGTTCCCGGCGTGGGATTTAGTCAATCATGAAGTGTATCGGGCGGTGTGGACGGCGCGGCACGGCTACTACAGCGTCAATATGGTCACGACGCGGGGCTGTCCGTTCCATTGCAACTGGTGCGCCAAGCCGATCTGGGGGCAGCGCTACAACGTCCGCAGCGCCAAAAGCGTCGTCGATGAAATGGCGTGGCTCAAATCCAATTTCGCCCCTGACCACATCTGGTTTATGGACGACATCATGGGCATTCAGGATCGCTGGATAGAAGAATTTGCCGATTTACTGGATGCACGGCAATTAAACATTCCCTTTAAGAGCCTGAACCGCGTCGATCTGCTGCTGCGCGGCAAGACGATTCCGGCGCTGGCGCGGGCAGGGGCGAAGATTGTGTGGGTGGGGGCGGAAAGTGGCAGCCAGAAGATTTTGGATGCGATGGAAAAAGGCACAACGGTGGAGCAGATTTACGAGGCCACCCGCCAGCTTCACGCGCATGGGGTCAAGGTCGCGTTTTTTCTGCAATTCGGCTATCCCGGCGAAACACGCGAGGACATCGAAAAGACGCTCCAGATGGTGCGCGATCTGATGCCCGACGACATCGGCATCAGCGTGAGCTATCCGCTGCCGGGAACGTCGTTCTATGAGCGTGTGCGGACGGAACTGGGGGAACGCGCTAACTGGGTCGATAGTCAGGACTTGGCGATGCTCTATCAGGGGCCGTTCACCACTGATTTCTATCGCCAGCTTCATACGGTTGTACATAAGGACTATCGCAGCCGCAAGACGATGAATGCACTGCGCGAACTGGTCAAGGAACCGCGCAACCTGCGTCCCACGCATATCCGGCAGACCGCCGCGATGATCTATCACCGTCTGACTCTGCCACTAGCCGAATCACGCCTGGATAAACTGGCACAGGTGGTGCAGTCGTCTGCAAGAGCGCCGAATGTCGTTTTGCGGTAAATGAAGCTGTTGGGGAAGCGCAGTTAATGGAACTTCAAAAAAAGCGGATGACGGTGAAGGAATTTGAATCAATCGTTGACGAATCTGAGAACCAGAACCGTCGTTTGGAACTCATTCACGGCGAAATTGTGGAGAAAATGCCAACCGAAGAGCATGGTGTCATCACGTTAAGAGTCGGCTCACGCATTCTCGATTTCGTGGACGCGAATAATCTGGGACGTGTCGGCGTTGAAATTCGTCACCGTATACCCAAAGATCACGAGAATTCCCGCCTGCCGGATGTTTCCTTCACACGAAAAGAACGCCTGCTCCCTCTGGTGAAAAAAGGCAGTGTTCAACAAATGCCGGATTTAGCGGTTGAAGTAAAGTCACCGGATGACAGCGAGGCTGATCTTTTGAAGAAGGCGGACTACTACCTTCGTAATGGTACGCAGCTCGTTTGGTTGATGCTTCCCGATAGCAAAAGCGTCCAGGCCTGTACGATGGACGCTGAGGGCAACCTCCAAATCGAGACATTTGGCAGTGACGCTATTTTAGAGGGCGGCGACGTACTGCCGGGGTTCATCCTGCCTGTCAAAGACATTTTTCGGGAGTAACGTTGACGAAACTTCCGGCGATTTCGGGGCAGCAGTGCGTGGAAGCGCTGGCGAAGATCGGCTTTTATGTGACCCGCCAAAAGGGCAGCCATCTCTACCTGCGCCGCGACGAACCCTACGCGCAGTTTTCCGTCCCGAATCACAAGACGATTTACAAGGGCACGATCAAGCACATCTGTCGGCAGGCCGGAATCACCGTTGATGAGTTGAATGCGCTGTTGTAAGTGCGATACACTGAAAGCAAGTTGAGCGAGGCAGGATGAATGGCAGTTCAGAAAAAGATATATTCATCGGCTGAATTCTGGGAATTTACGCAGCAACCAGAGCAGACGGACAGGTTTTGGGAACGCATTGACGGAGAACTCTTTGAGCTTATGGCGACCAATCCTTACTCCTCTGCTGTTGCGGGCGAATTCTATTTTCGCTTTAAGCTGTATCTGCGCGAAAATCCAATCGCTCATGCGACGGTTGCCGACGGAGGCTATGAGTTCACACCCGACGACACCTTTGCCCCCGATGTCGCTATTATCCTGAAATCGCGTCAGCCCGTGCTGCCCAAAGAGGGATTCAATCCTATTCCACCTGATCTTGCAGTGGAAGTCATTTCGCCTTCTGACCTGAAGAATCGCAAGGCCAGAATTGACACGAAACTGGAGAAGTATCAGGAAGTCGGTGTCCCGATTGTCTGGCTGGTTTATACCGAACGGCGTGAAGTTGAAGTGTACCGCCCCGGCAAGCCGTTGGAGATCGTCGGGCTTGACGGCGTCCTGGATGCAGGCGACCTTCTGCCCGGCTTCATATTGTCCCTCAACGATATTTTTGGGGAGTGAGCCATGCGACAGGTCTTGATGTACCCTGGGGAAGATGGCTATTGGGTGGTGGAATGTCCAAGTTTGCCCGGCTGCATCAGCCAGGGGAAAACGGAGACAGAGGCGATTGCCAACATCAAAGAGGCGATTGAAGGCTACATTAGAGCTTCTTGAAGAGGATGGATTACCTGTTCCCGAAGACACCTTAATCCTTATTAATAATATAAAAACTGAAATCGTCATATATATCAAAAAGGTATCTCTGTGTCAGATCGAAAACTTATTCAAAGCGATGACGGAAAAGACTATTTCCTTAACTCAGCAGGAGAGGTTTATCGTAAGGAATGGGTTGAAACTAAGGACGGGAAAAAGCGGTACGTGGATGAGCCTATTGGAAAATATACGCGCGATTGGACTCCTTTTGTTGTCGCTGTTATTTCAGGAGTTTTTGCACTGGTTGCTGCTTTATTCTCAGGTGTAAATGTGGTGACAAATATAAGTATTTGTGAGAAGTTGCTATGTGATCAAAAAAGCATTTTGACTGCTGTTCCTGAATGGATACTTCCTTTAGAGACTGATATTGAAACAGATGTTTTTGAAGCATCACTTACTAATTCAAACATTACTTCTATTCCCTATGAAGAAGTTAATCCTACATTAACTGCTACTACTCAGACACATAGCCCCGAACCTACAAATGAAAATTTAGATACTACTCCAAGTGGAGATGACATATCTACATCTCTACCTGGATTAACAACAACGGTAAATTTAATAACAAGAGGTCAGCTAAATCATCTTTTAGGAGACTCCAATTGGTTTTGTTTTCCAAATGCTAGAAATATAATAGGCGTTCGTCAACTTCCTAGTAGCTTTGTTGTACAAAATCCAATTACGTTTGTAGATACATCTTCAGCACGTTACTCGAGTAATGCGATTGTTCAAGACGCTACAGGAGCAACCATTTACCTAAACGACCAAATTTTACAAAGCGAATGTCCTTTAGAGCAGCAAGATGCTCTCGAACAATGGATAAATAATAGTAACAACCGTAGAGTAAGTGCTAATAACTTTAATGAGCTATTTGGTGACGGCAATTGGCGTTGTTCTGATCAGTTTAGCTACTTAGTTGTAGTGTCTGATTTGAACGCCGATTTATTCATCGAGTTTCCTGTTACTAATGTAGATCGCGGTTCAATGAAGTATGGAATTGGAGATATTGTTCCGCGTGGAGGAATGATTAGTGTTTGGACAATTGCAATGAGTCAGGATGAATGTCCATAGTGGTTGTTCAAACAGTTAAAGGTATCTAATATGAATATACTTCTCGCGCACGCCTATTACCTCTATCAGGACCCGCACGAACTCAAAATCATGAAGCCCTACCCACCGTTGGGGCTGCTGTATATCTCGTCGTACCTCAAGCGGCAGGGCTTCGCGGTAGAAGTCTTCGACAGCACCTTCAAATCGCTGGCGGACTTTGAGGCGCTGCTGCGGCAGGAACGCCCATCGGTTGTCGGGCTGTACGTCAATATGATGACCAAGTTCAACGCGCTCAGTATGATTCGGCTGTGCAAGGAAGCGGGCGCGACCGTCGTCCTGGGTGGGCCGGAGCCGCCCTATTACGCCGCCGAATACCTCCACTACGGGGCGGATATTATCGTGCGTGGTGAAGGCGAACTGACACTGGAAGCACTGCTGCCGCATCTCGCACAGTACGGCATGAATCGGCTTGAACACATCGCTGGAATTGCTTACCTCGGTGACGACGGTAGGGTCATCGAAACACTACCTCGCGCCCAGATCGCTGACCTGAGCGCACATCCCTGGCCGGATCGGGAGGCGATTGACATCCCCGAATATATGCGGGTGTGGAAGGAAAATCACGGCAAGAGTTCGATCTCGGTCATTCAGGGGCGCGGCTGCCCCTATACCTGTACCTGGTGCAGCCACAGCGTCTACGGCAACACCCACCGCCGCCGCACCCCGCAGGATGCCGCCGAGGAAGTGCTGTGGATTAAAGAGCGCTATAACCCTGATCTGATCTGGTACGCCGACGATGTATTTACGATCAATTTCCGCTGGTTTTTTCAGTACGCGGAAGAACTCAGGCAGCGCGGGGTACGCATTCCGTTCGAGTGCATCAGCCGCGCAGACCGTCTGAACGAAGAGGTTGTGAAGACCCTAGCGGAGATGGGCTGCTATCGCCTGTGGAACGGCAGCGAAAGCGGCAGCCAGCGTGTGCTCGACAGGATGCAGCGCAAGGTGGAGGTGAGGGATGTGCAGGAGAAAACCCACCTGTTGCAGCGCTATGGTATCGAAACCGGGATGTTCATCATGCTCGGCTATGAAGGCGAGACGATGGAGGATATTCTGGAAACAACGGAGCACCTTAAAATCAGTAACCCCGATATTTTCCTGACCACCGTCGCCTATCCGATCAAAGGTACAGCCTTTTACAGTGAAGTTGAGAGTCGCATTGTGACGAATAAAGCCTGGCATGAGCGCAGCGACCGCGATCTCACGGTTGCTGGCCGCTATTCCAGACGCTTCTACAGCTTTGCAACACGCTATATGGTGAGCCAGGTCGCACTGAACCGGGCGCGCAAAAAAGGCGATCTGTCCCTGCCGCGCCAGTTAAAGCTGTGGGCAAGCGCGCAGGTAGGGCGGTTGGGCATGGAACTGACCAGAGGCCAGCGCGAGACTGATGGAAAGCCGGTGCATGAGCAGCAACCCGCAGCCGTTTGATCCACTTGCAGCGACCTATGACCAGGACTTTACCCATTCGCCCATTGGTCGGCTGCTGCGCGGGCAGGTTCATCAGCGCTTACTGACGCATTTTTGCCCCGGCCATCACGTGCTCGAACTGGGCTGTGGCACGGGCGAAGATGCGCTGTTTCTAGCCGGACATGGGGTTCATGTTACGGCTACGGATGCCAGTGAAAGGATGCTGGAAACGGCGAAGACGAAAGCCGGTGGTACTGCTCTCGTCACTTTTCAGCATCTTGATCTGTCGGCACTGCCATCGGAACCACCCTCGCACTGTGATGGTGCCTTCTCCAACTTTGGCCCGCTGAACTGTATGGACGACTGGCGACCCTTAGCAGTTTGGCTGGCGGAACGGATCAAACCGGGGGGGATTGCCGCTTTTGCTGTCATGTCACCATTCTGTCTGTGGGAGATGCTCTGGCATAGTGCGCATGGAGATTTGAGGACGGCGTTCCGACGCTGGCGTGACGATACCGTTTTTCAGGCGGACGACGAAGCACCTCTCCTCACGATACGCTATCCCACCATACGCCGCCTCACACAGGACTTTTCCCCTGTGTTCCGTCGCATCCATGTCCAACCGCTGGGTTTGTTTCTGCCGCCAAGTGATGTGTTCGGCGTGATCGAAACACGCCCACGTCTGCTGAAAAGGTTGGTCGCACTGGAAAAGCGGTTCACACAGGTTTCATCGCTGGCACTGGCAGCCGATCATTACTGGATCGAGTTCGAGCGCCTGTCGTAGATTGCCAGGCTGGAATAGCCAACCCTTCGGTTTTATGCTAAGTTAATGGCGATAGCAGACACGCTGTGCTTCATCGAAGAAAGACACACCATGGCTAAAGACTCCGAAATCCTCGCGCCAATTTATGACCGGATTGGCCTGAACCAGTATGCCGTCACACTTACGCCGCGCCTGCTCACCTTCGCGCAGCAGAATGATTGGGTTGGGCGGCGGGTGCTTGATCTTGGTATGGGTACGGGGGCGAGTCTGCTGTGGCTGGCAGGGGGACGGCAGGGCTACACTGTAACAGGGGTGGATTCATCGGCGGCGATGCTGAGCGTCGTCCGGCAGCAGTTAGCGGGCAAAAGTCTTAGCGTGACCCTCTTACAACAGGACATCCGTGCGCTGGATGTGAAAGACACTTACGACATGGTGCTGGCGCTGGATGTGATGAACGAACTGGATAACCTGAAAGACCTTGAAACGGTATTCCGCAACGTCCATGCACATCTTGGGCCGTCAAAGCTTTTTATCTTTGATCTGCACACCGTCGGCGGCCTGGCGCAGCGCGGCCAGCTTGGCGATCAGATTCTTACGAACGAGTCTGACCTGAATGTGTTTCTGCGCAACGCCTTCGATTATGAACGACAGGCCTATACAGGTGATTACATTGTCTTTCAACAGGCCAATGGTGCATGGCAGCGGCAGGAAGCCATTCGAGTGCTGCGCGGGTATCCCACACAGGCGGTTGCAACGCTGCTGCGTCGCTGTGGCTTTGAAATCAAGGATATTCTCGACGAGCAGTTACAGTCGGCGGCGATTGCCAAAACATCCGGTGCTCAACGTGCAATTTTTGCCGCCGTGCGCCAGTAGAAGGGCAGGATCAACGTAAGCAATGCAAGATTCAAACGTGATACCGATTGAGGATGTCAACCCCGATGCTGGCGAAACCGAGACGCTGGTTATTCCAGTTGATCCTGAACCCGTCACACTTGGGTTAATCCTGCTGGTGGTTCTGATCGTCACGGTGGCCGTGCTCTACATTGGGATTAATACCGTCTTCAACGGAACGGGACTGAACTTTATTGCCCTGCTCGTGAGTATTGTGTTAGGCGCGTTCGTGATGCAGGGGGCTGAGCGCCTCCTCAAGCGCATGTGGAAGCCGACACGCTTTGTCGAAGTGAACAACCGTGTCATCCGCTTGATCAACAAAGGCAAGGTCGAGCGAGAACTGGATGCACGAATGCAGGTGAATGTGCTCATGTGGCACTTCGAAATTCGCAAGCGGTCGCGGGCGCCGAGAGGGTGGCATGTGGTCGCGCTGGCGCTGGAACAGGATGATACTTATCTTTCTGTCTATACGCTGGTTTCGCCCGATGACTTCAAACTGCTAAATCAATCCGGGCGATTCGACCGTCTGCAACGCCCCTCACTCTCTGGCGCAGGAGAACGCGACATGCGGGCCGCCGGCCAGCAGCGCCGCCTGCAAATGGCAGAGGCCGCACGGGGAATTGATGGGGCTGAAATGAAGCTGGATGACTTCAAAACCTATACCGTGCGCCTTCAAACACTGTTTCCTCGCTGGATGCCGAATACCGCTTCATGAAATCAACGTGCTTTTCACGAACTGCCCTGGCAGGCGCAGTGATGATTCTCATGCTGATCCTGCGACCCGTCGCGTTACGGGCACAGGAAACAGTTGCATTTTACCAAACCGTCGAAGGTGAGATTACGGCTGATCGCCCGACACAGAGTTGGGCACTCAATACCGGAACCAATACAATTCTGTCCGTCCGTGTTGAAGCCATTACTGAAAGCCTTGATCCGGCACTTCGCATCCTCAACAACGCAGGTGAAGAACTGATCGCTAATGACGATGCAGCCTATCCTGATGTACTGAATCCGCTGGTAGAGGCGATTACGCTGCCCCGTGCGGGACAGATTCAGATGGTCGTAAGCGGCTTTAATGGCGGTGTTGGTGCATATACGCTGACGGTAACGCCCGGTTATGCAGATCTGGCCGTGCGTGAACCTTTTGACGGTGACAACGATTGGCGTCCACAGGGAGACGCGCTCGACGCCAGTGTTACCGGTGGTCAGCTTACCCTTGCACTCGAAGGGATCAATCTCGAAGGTACGGCCGTAAGCACGGATTTGCAACAGCGCACCGACTTTTATGCCGAAGCCCGTGTTGCCAGCATCACCAGCCGGGGGACGTGGATTCTGGGGATGACCCTCCGCCAGCGTGGAGAGAATTATTATCTGGTTCAGGTGGACAGCCGAGGGCAGTGGCGCTTTATTGTGCGCTCTGCCGGAGGTGAAACCATCCTGCGTGACTGGGCGACACATCCGGCCATCACCCCAGGGCAAACCCTGTTCACGCTGGCGGCACTGGTCAATGGCGCAGGTTTTGACCTGTTCTACAATGGGCTGCTCCTGAGCCGGGTGAATGATGGTACGGTAAGTGGGGAAGGCCAGGTCGGGTTGTATGCGGCCACCGAGAATGAGGCCAACAGTCAGCTTGCTGCACAGATCGACGAGCTTACCGTCACCGCACCTGTTGAAATCAATGGTGGGCGTTTGTTCCCGCAGCAGCTTGTGGCGGGTGATGAAACGCTGACCGTGCAGGAGCTTGAACGGCGCGGCGTGATTCCGGCAGGTGGGCAGCTTGCCTTTAACGTGGGTGAGAGTTTTGTGGACAGCGCCGTTGCCGGGGTCGCGCAGCAGGGGTTAGGGCGGGGGGTGCCATTTCGTTACTTCGCGCTGGCGACGACCGCGACGCTGGTCGTCAACGGCGGCAGCGGCACGGCAGGTTGTGGCCTGCTCCTCAGAACGACAGGTGAAAACGAGTATATGGTTGCCTATGTGGACAATACGGGCGCTTATGGTGTGTCGCAGCGCAGCGGTAACCAGTTCGCTCCCGGCATTTTCCGTGATGCAGCCGGGCTGGATGCGCTCCAGCCAAATCGCCTGCTGATCGTCGTTCTGTCGGATGTACTCCATTTTTATGTAAATGGTATCTACGCTGGTGCTCTTGAAATCGAGGCTGTGGATGGCACAGTGGGCAATGCGCTGATTAACTTCGATCCGCTGAACACCACCTGCCAGTTTGCTGACACCTGGTTGTGGTCATGGACGGAGTGAAGCAGAAAACCATCGTTCAAACTTACAGCATGACTCATCCGATTGGCATACAATCAACGAATCAACCTTATCGCTTGTTTGCCATCAGGGAGACCGTCCGGCATGGACTCCGTCGAAAGTGCCATTCTCCGCACCGTTTTGTACGCGGATGTCTTTGATTTTCCGCTGACGATACACGAAATTCACCATTTCCTGATTGCGGCTGAACCGCTGCCAATATCACAGATCGAGCATACACTGGCGCAGTCGGCTTGCTTGCGTCAACTGCTGGTCGAGCAGCAAGGGTATATCGTGTGCAGCGGACGAGAAACCATCATCAGCCGTCGGCTGGAGCGGGAAGAAGCCGCGCGTCACCTGTGGCCGCAGGCGCTTCTTTACGGTCGCTGGCTGGCACGGCTGCCCTTTGTGCGGATGGTAGCCCTCACGGGTGCGCTGGCGATGCGCAATGCTCATCAGGGCGACGACTTTGATTATATGCTGGTGACATCACCTGGGCGTGTCTGGTTAGCACGGCTGTTTGCGGTCGTGATTGTACGCCTTGTGAAGCTGCGCGGCGGGGTCATCTGCCCGAATTATGTGGTTGCGGAAGACGCGCTGGAACAGCGGCGGCGTGACCTGTTTATCGCGCATGAAATCGTACAGATGGTGCCGCTGTATGGTCTTGATCTCTATCATCAGCTCCGCTGCCTGAACCTCTGGGCAGATCGGCACCTTCCCAATGCCAGCGCGGCCTTTTATCAGGAATCGGAGCAAGCCCTGGGGTGGGGATGGAGGGGCTTTAAACAGGCTGCTGAAGTTGTTCTGAGCGGCAGGGTGGGGGATATGATGGAGCACTGGGAACATCGGCGGAAGCTGCGTCGCTTCAGGAGTGATCTTCACACGCCCTATTCAGACGCCAGGCTCGACCATACGCAGGTCAAAGGGCACTTCAATGATCACGGCCATTATGTGATGAAGCATTATGAGAGCCGCTTGCAGCACTATGGTCTATCGGAACAGCCCGCGCCAGGTGACTGACGAACAAAAAACAAGGGGAACGCGCCCCTTGTTTTTTGTCTGAGAATGGTTTTCTGGCTTAGCCACCCATCGCGGCGGCCAGTTGACTGCACGCCGGGCAGGTGCGGTCACGCCGGATAATGGCAAAACCCGCCTGCGGGTCATCGTTGTAAACCTGGAAATCGACATTCCAGATAATCATCAGGCGCACTCGGCCACCCGAACGCGCCAGCCGCACCGCTTCACCCAGCCAGGTTGCCTGTTCCTGAATGGAGGTATCCGCACCCCAGGCGAACAGGGCAGACAGCGGCCCCCAGCCTTCGGGCGTGAGATAGCCGAACTCGGTGTAGCAAACAGGCTTTCCACCGAAGGGATTGTAACCACGTGCTGTCATCGTGCCGAAGTAGTAGGTGGGGTAGTTGCCACGCGGATCACCGCTGCTGGCAGTGGGCGAAACGATGCCCTCGTTGTAATGCAGCCCCACGCAGTCCATGTAACGCGCTGCGCCAGCGGCGGCCATCTGCTGCATGAAGGTGTCGTCGTTGCAGCCTGCTGCTGCACAGCCCGCGGCGCCGAAGAAGCCAGTCGGGGCCGGAGCGCCGCTGATTACGATGGTGTTCGGGTTGCGGCTCTTGATTGCGTTGTAAGCGGCGGCCAGCAGTTGGGTATAGGTCGCGCCGTTGACCCGGCCATTCGGCCATTCGCGGTCGATGTTCGGCTCGTTCCAGACTTCGATGGCATCCGCACCCAGCGCCGCGACTTCACCAACGAAATTGGCATAAGTGGCAATGTAGGCATTGTAGTCGGTCATCTGTGAGGGATTGCCCACGATGCCCAGCAGAATCTTGAAATTGTTGGCGCGCGCAGAAGCGATCAATGCCTGAGCGCCGCCGGTGCCATCACCGAGGTTGTAGCGAAGCTGCTTCTTCACCCAGGTCATCCGCGCCGAACGCATCGCCGCGACGGTTTCCCCACTCAGGCCGACGACATGACCGCCGAGTTCAAAGCCGCCGGATGCGCCGCTGGCCGTAACAGGTGCGGGCAAGCTTGGATCAGCAGTGCCTTCGGCTACAGGTGCGGCAGTGGTCGTAACGACCTGGTCGCAGACGATGACCACACTCAGATCAAATGCGACACGAATCTGGAAGGCTTCTCCACGAACATTGGTAATGAGGTAACTCCAGCCAAAATAGACATCTTCTTCGGGCGCGTCGGCCTTGCAGGTGTGGATGCCATCGCGCCATTCGGTCTGGTCAAAATCGTAACTGCGGATGATGGTCAGGTCGATATTGCGTTCTTCCTCAACGGCTTCACGGGCTGCCATGAAACCGCGCCATGATGGATCAGTGGGGGTAGCGGTTGGGGCAGGGACGCCCTGCGCTTCAACCGTTCCTGATACATTTACCGAAAGCACGGCGGCGAACGCCAGCGCCAGCAGGAGTAGTGCAGCGCTCGCATTCAGCCAGGCCTTTTTTGTCGTATTGTGCATGCTTGTCTTCCTCATCCTATTGTTTTATTTCGTTGCATTACGAAATGCTTGGCGTAGGCCAAAACGCCAATAGACTACAAAATTATCGGTCTTTTTTCCAGTGTCCTGCATAAGGTTGCCTGAAAACCGAATCAAAAAGACGACCCAAAGGCCGTCCTTTTCAGTTGCGTTCAATTGGATTTAGTTGAGAACCCGCGCTGTTTCTGCCCGCAGCATAGACAGGCGATCATTCAGGGACTGGTTGCCCTGCGCAGTCAGCACTTCGCTCACGGCGTCCATGACTTCCAGCAGTTCCGGCCCGAATTCTCTGGCATACTCACTAATCATCGCGCGGGCATCTTCGTCCGTATCCGCGCTCAGCAGTTGATTCACGAAGACCAGTTCGGGCTGCATGTTCTCCTGCATAATCGCTACGACCCGGTTGTAAATCATCCTCAGGCGATTCGATGCAGCGGCTTCGCCCTGGCGTTCAGCTTCCTGAATATTAGCTGTGAGGACGGCCATGAAGGTGTCATCGATCACACTCAGGTTGGCACGAATCATCTCGTCCAGATTCGGCGCGTTCAGCAAGGCTTGCAGGAAGCGGGCGGCGTTCTGCACGGCGGCCTGCGTCTGCTGATCGATCATCTGCGTGAGTTCAGTCAGTCGAGTGCGCAGTTGCTCCAGCCCTTCGCGTTCGCCGGCGGGTGCCTGGCCGATAGCGAGCGTCATTTCCTGAAAGAAGGTGTAATCGAAAGCGGGACGAGCCAGCCCCACGAGCGCTTGCAGGCGTTCGTCGTCCGCGTCATAGCGACGCGCCAGACTCAGGAAATCGGCGCGGGTGGCCTGTTCACCCAAATCCTGCACCGCGTTGGCGACTTCCTCAACCAGGTGTTCCTGTGCTTCCTGCTTTTTGAGAAGCTCCTGTCCATAGGTAGACAGTTCCGCCACATGACTCTGAATGAGGAGCACCTGCTGGGCGATGTCCGGACGACCACCTTCCAGCGCACGCTGTGCCATGATGGTCATGGCCTGAAAGAAGCGCTCGTCAATCAGCGCGTCGTTCTGCTTTACCAGCGCCTCAAGCTGTGCGGGGTCGGTTTCCACGATCTGCTGCGCCAGCTTGACGCGCTCCCGCTGCTCGGCCATCATTTCGGGCGTTACGCCATCTGACTGCAGCACGAGGTCGATTAAGCCCTGCATCGTCAGAGCGCGTTTGGGGGCAAACATGTACCCCTTGAAGTTTTCCTTCGGCAGTTCACGCATCAGGTCGCCGATGGTCTTCTCCTGCTGATCTTTGTTCAGGTTGAGTTCCATCGGCACAAACGCCACCAGCAGTTCTTTTGCCGGGTCGTGGTAGAGCAGGGGCACGGCCATTGCATTCACGGTGCCGCAGTTGGGGCACTGTGCTGTATTCAGGCGCCCGGTAAGCAGCATGACTTTGCCCTGCGAGTCCTGCTGGGCGTCAATGTAGGTGCGCAGGGCGGCGGTAAAAGGCTGCCCACAGTTGGAGCAGCGGATCGTCGTTTGGGTAACAGGGGACATTCTCTCTCCTTCACTGACCAAAGATCACCCGGTCAACGGTCAGCGCCGTTTGGGCTACTGACTCATTCATGATTAAAACTAAATATTTTTGGGAAGCACAAAATAAAAGGTCGCGCCTGCGCCGGGTTTGCTGTCTACGCCGATGCTGCCGCCGTGCGCTTCAATAATGGATTTTGAGAGGTAAAGCCCCAGCCCTGTGCCCTGCGTCTTGCGGCTGAGTTTGCCATCGACGCGGTAGAATCGGTCGAAGACACGCTGTAGATCATCTGCCGGGATACCCACGCCCTGGTCGCGCACATAGACCGTGACGGTCTCCTCATCAAAATAGCCACCCACTTCGATCAGTCCACCGTCCGGCGAATATTTCACTGCATTGCTGAGCAGATTGTCAATCACCTGCCGCAGCCGCATTTCATCCCCCTGAACAACGGGAAAATCCGGCGCGAAGTTGAGGCGAAACTCATGGGTTTGAGTCTGCGGGCTGTAGCGTTCGACCGCTGTCGTTGCGAGCTGATCGAGCCAGACCTCGCCCATTTCAAGGCTCATCTGGCGCTGCGTTTGCAGTTTGCTCGCTGTCAGCAGATTTTGAATGAGTTCTGTGAGTCGGTCGGCTTCGTCCTCGATGACGGCCAGATTTTCCTGCATCACCTGTAAATCCCAGTCCACATCAGTGCGGCGCAGGGTGGCAGCGTAGCCTTTGATGATGGCGACGGGCGTTTTCAGTTCATGCGAGATGATGGAGACGAAGGTGTTCTGCATTTCCTGGGCTTTGCGCCAGTTGGTGATGTCGCGCACGTTGCCGATAATGCCTGCCAGACGATTGTCTGCCGTGAACAGAGGGGCATAGGTGATGCCGATGCTGATGACAATACCGTCGCGCCGCTGTAAATCGCCTTCCACAAAGAGCGCGGTCTGGGAGGAAGCCCCCGCCGTCGGGGAAAACGGCCATCCCTCATCCAGCGCTTTTTGCAGGTCGGTGCTTTCCAGCCGTTTCCAGACGATTACCTCGTCCTGATGCCGTCCGACAGCCTCTGTCGAATTCCAGGCGGTCATCCGTTCGAGGGCACGGTTGATGCGCTGAATCTGCAGATCGGTCGTGAGGATCATCACGCCATCGCCGCTGTGGTCGAGGATGGCGGCCAGACGACGACGTTCCTGATCGATGTTTTCATAAAGCTGTGCGTTGTGGACGGCAATAGCGGCCTGATCGGCAAAGCTCTGCAAAATCTGCACGTCATTTGCGGTAGCCGCGCCGCGAAACGTGCGGAACACGATCATCAGGCCGAGCGGCTCCCCCGCGAACATCAGCGGCAGGGCGACTGACTGGCGCAGCTTGCGGTCGATTTCTGCCGCCATCAGCCCCAGTTTTTCATCGACTTCTTCCGACCACAGGGTCGGTTCTTCGCCTGAAAAGAGTTCATGCAGCCGCTCGTTGAGCGTGGCAATCAGGGTGCTGGTGGGGCCAAGCTGGGAGGCATCCACACCACTGACAGCGCGCACATAGAAATAGCCGTCCTGCTCCCGCAGCGCGACGAGGCCGACCTGCCCAGCCAGCATGACGATGGACGCATTTAATACGCGCTTCAGCACCTCGCTCAGGTCAAGCTGCGCGGTGATGGCACGGGAAATTTCCAGCAGGAAATCGCGCTGGCGGACGCGAAAATCGGGGAGCATCAACATGCGCTTATTGTAACATGGGTCGAATCGGGATTAAAGCAGGGTACAATAGAACTCTATCATAAATGCTGGGTTTTATAAAGTGAGGGACGAAAATCGGCGAAAGCGATAGCACGACTGAAATGAATGCTCCTTTCACAAACGCACTGAAAAAAGCAGCGGAATCAAAACCGACATCACGCACGATGTCGGTTGGGAAGTGGTCACGTGTGCCTGGTAAAAAGGGCATTCCCCATGAAGGGTCAGCGCTGCACCGGCAGTTGTGCCAGCCGCTCAGGGCGCGTTTAACCTCGCCAGCACATCGTCGATTCGCTCCTGACCGCCGTTAGTGGCGACCAGCACCGCCGCCCCGACCAGAGAGACATCTTCACCCAGCGCAGGGCTTTCAATGCGCAGATCGCGCCAGTAAGCGTCGTCAATCGCGTACTTCTGAATGGCCTCTCGCATGGGTTTGAACATCATTTCCCCGGAATTGGTCACACCGCCGCCGATCACGATGATTTCCGGGTTGAACAGATGAAGCAGATTGACGATCCCCAGACCGACCAGCATACCCGTGCGCGTCACGATCTCCCGTGCCAGTTTGTCGCCTGCCTGCGCCGCCTGCCCGACCGTGCTGCCTTTGACCTCGTCCAGATCGCCGTGTACAAATTCGGAAATGAGCGACTTTTCGCCCGCTTTGATGCGCTCCACCGCCTGCCGCGCCATATCCGGGCCAGCCGCTTCGGTTTCCAGCGTAGAGACGCGCTCTCCCACCAGCATGACCATGTGCCCGGCTTCTGCGGCCAGGCCTTCGCGTCCGAGCAGCATCCGACCGTCAATGATGATGCCGCTGCCGATTCCGGTACTGACCGTAATGTAAATGGCGTGTTTGGCGCCATACGCGACCCCACGCGCGACTTCCGCCAGTGCCGCCAGATTTGCATCGTTTCCCAGGTAAACCGGGACTTTAAACTCTTTTTGCAGAATTGGCGCGAGTGGAACATCTTCCCATCCGGGGAGATTCGGTGGCCGGACGATAATGCCGGTATCGGGATTCAAGGGCCCTGGGGCTGAAACGCCAATACCTGCGACGGGCGTACCATCGTCCGGCAGCACCTTGCGCACTTCCCCTTTGATGCGCTCCAGCGTGGCCTCCAGCCCGTCTTCAGCCAGCGTCAGCGTTTCCACCCGCTCCAGGATATTGAGGTGTTTGTCGAACCGGGCCGCCCGGATGCGCGTACCGCCCAGATCGACGCCGATAATAAGTTCAGACATAAAAACTCCCGCAAGAGAAAGAATCTGGTTGAAGCAGAGCGCCGTTGTTAAAATAGCACAAAATATCCAAAAGTGTATTGCTCGATGACGCTCACAGGACAGACATTATGCCGCGTGTGACCCCGCTGCGCCAGCAGTATTTAGACATCAAAAAGCAGTATCCCGACTGCATTCTGATGTTCCGCCTGGGCGATTTTTATGAGATGTTCGATGAAGATGCGGAAGTCGCCGCCCGTGAGCTTGATCTCACCCTGACTGGCCGCCGCTACAGCAAGGACGACGAGCGCACCCCGATGGCGGGTGTGCCCTATCATGCGGTTGAGAACTACATCGCCCGGCTGATCGAGAAGGGCTATCACGTCGCCGTCTGTGACCAGATCAGCGAACCCGACGGGCGCGGCCTGGTCGACCGCGAAGTCACGCGGGTAATTACGCCGGGGACGGTGATCGAGCCGGAACTGCTTTCGGAAGACAAGCCCAATTACATCATCGCGGTGCTGCCTGTGGAGGAAGCTGGCGGCTGGCGGCTGGCGGGGCTGGCCTACGCCGATATTTCCACCGGGGAGTTCTGCGCCACGCAGCTTGAAGGCGAGGATGTGGGCGTGAAGGTGCTGGAAGAACTCGCCCGGCTCTCACCCCGCGAAGTCGTGATGCCCGAAGGCTGGACGAAGCGTGGGGTATCGCTCCCCCCCGGCGGCCATCTCTCACCCGTGCCGGATTATCGCTTTGAGGCTTCTGCGGCACATCAACTGCTGCTCGATCACTTCCGCATTCGCACCCTGGGTGGTTTCGGGCTGGACGACAGGCCGTGTGCAGCGGCGGCGGCGGGGGCGCTGCTGGGCTATCTGCGCGATACACAGAAAAGCGGCCTTTCCCAGTTGACCAACCTCCGCACCTACAGCACGAGCGACTTTATGGTGCTGGATCAGTTTACCCGGCGCAATCTCGAACTGACCGAAACCATCCGCGCCCGCCAGACACGCGGCAGCCTGCTCGGTGTGTTAGATCGTACTGTCACTTCAATGGGCGCACGCTTGCTGCGCAGTTGGGTCAATCAACCGCTGCTTGACCTGAATCGGCTGAATGCGCGGCTGGACGCGGTGGAAGCGCTGGCGAAGGACGAAGCGCTGCGGATGGAAATCCGCGATGCACTGAAACAGGTTTCCGACATCGAGCGGCTGACCAATCGCCTGCTGATCGGTCGTGCTGGCCCGCGTGATCTGATTGGCCTGCGCACCAGCCTGCAGGCGATTCCGATCATGCAGGCGTTGATCGAGAACATCCCGCCGCTGAAGGCCATCCATACCAAACTGGATGCCTGTGGCGATATCTGCGAGAAGGTGCTCTCTGCGTTAGCGGATGACCCACCTGCAACGCTGAACACAGTCGGCGTGATCCGCCCCGGCTATGCGCAGGAATTGGATGACATTCTGCAGGCCAGCAAGGATGCACGGGAGTGGGTGGCGAACCTCGAACCCCATGAGCGCCGCCGCACCGGGATTGCCTCCATCAAGGTCGGCTTCAACAAGGTCTTCGGCTACTACATTGAGGTTAGCAACGCCAACCTCAACAAAATTCCGTCGGACTATATTCGCAAGCAAACGCTTGTCAATGCGGAGCGCTTCATCACGCCGGAACTCAAGGAATATGAGACGCTGGTGCTGAACGCCGAGGAACAGATCATGGCGGTGGAGCGGCAGTTATTCGAGGCTTTATGCAGCGAAATCGCTACCCATTCGCGCCGCCTGCTCGATACTGGGCGTATGGTGGCGCATCTGGACGCCTTTCTCTCGCTGGCAGAAGTGGCCGTGCGGGAAGGCTACGTGCGCCCGGTGCTGACTGACGATGATCTGCTCATCATCCGCGATGGTCGGCACCCGGTTGTGGAACAGTTGATGGACGGTGGTGTGCGCTACGTGCCGAATGATGTCCAGTTCGATACGATGTCGCGCATTCACATCATTACCGGGCCGAATATGTCGGGTAAATCGACCTACATTCGCCAGGTCGCCGTTATCACCCTCATGGCGCAGCTCGGCAGTTTCGTCCCGGCAGACGAAGCCACCATTGGCCTGGTAGACCGCATCTTTGCCCGCATCGGCGCACAGGATGAAATTCACGCCGGGCAAAGCACCTTTATGGTCGAGATGGTCGAAACCGCCCGGTTGCTTTCCGGCAGCACCAAACGCAGTCTGCTCATTCTCGATGAGGTCGGGCGCGGTACTTCGACCTATGACGGCCTCGCCATCGCCCGCGCCGTGATCGAATACATCCACAACAACCCGCGCCTGAACTGCCGCACACTCTTTGCCACGCACTATCACGAACTGACCGCATTGCCACAGATTTTGCCCCGGTCACGCAATTTCAATGTAGGCGTGACGGAACGCGGGGAAGACATCGTGTTCCTACATAAAGTGCTCCCCGGCGGCGCAGATCGCAGTTACGGTGTGCATGTGGCGCAGTTGGCCGGGATGCCTCGTCCGGTAGTGGATCGCGCACGTGAACTGCTGCAAATGCTCGAAGCCGAAGGTGGGAATTTCGAGATTGAACCCGCCAAGCCGCAGCCACGCCGAGCGAAACAGAAAGCCCCACAGGGGCAGATGAGCCTGTTCGGGGAACTGAACGGGAACGCCGTGCACCCGGCACTGGATGCGCTCAAGTCAATGGAAGTCGATTCGCTCAGTCCTATCGAAGCGCTGACCAAGCTGTATGAACTCAAGCGGCTGCTGGATAAATCGTGATACCCTTAAAGCAAGGACGTTATACAAGAGAGGTTCTATGAAAAACGAGTTTACGATAGTATATGAGTCGGGTGAAGATGGTTGGTGGATAGCTACCGCACTGGAATATCCCGGCGCGATTTCCCAGGGAAAAACGCTCGATGAAGCCCGAGCAATGATCGGGGATGCGCTTCGCGAACTCATGCTGGCGCAGCGGCAGGAGACGGAAAAAGAATTTGCCAACCAACCTGATCTTATTCGGGAAATGCTGATAGTAGAACTCGATGAAACGCCGTCAGCTTATCAGACACCTTGAAGAACACCACTGTTATGTGCTGCGCGAGGGTAAAGAACACACCATTTACAAGAATGGACAGACGAACCAACAAGCGCCTGTACCTCGTCATAGCGAAATTGACAATAAGCTGGCCCGTAGAATATGTAAACAATTAGGCGTTCCAGTAATCAATTAACCCTAATGCGACCTCTTAATCCCACACCGGGCGCAAACGCGGTACAATCGAGGGATAAACACGCCTCTAACTCAGAACTGAATGGGAGCGACTTCCTGATGCCTGAATTGCGCCCTGAACGCGAACGCGCTTTGAACGTGGTGGAGCAAATCCGACTGGCGCTGACTGGCGACAATCTGCAAGATGCCCTCCTGCAAATTGACCTGCTGCAAGACCTGCTGGCGGATTGGAAGCGCACTGAAGCGCGCCAGTGGTTGGACGAAGCCCTGCGTGCTGATTTACTGGTGTTCAACGTGGAAGCCTCGAACCAGCGGTTGACCCAGTGGCGTTCGACCCTGCCCGAAGGGCAGTCCTCCCCCAGCGAGGAACGCGAATTCACCCACTACAAGGAGCGTGTGCAGGAACGCGCCCGCCAGAAGCAGATGGAATTGCAGATACGTGGGGTGATCGCGCACTGCGAGGAACTGTGGCGCAAGGCGGCGGAACTGGAACGTGCTGATCCGCCCGGCCATCCCGATTATCTCATGACCAATTTTTACCAGCGGGCGCGGGACGTCGCTTCTGCATCAGCGGCAGAGCAAGCCAACAGTACCACACTGGATATGCTGGTGCAGCAGTGCGAACGGCTGATGACGACCAAAGCCGCCGCCGGACGTGTGTATAAGACCGCGCTGGAAAAAGATCGGTACATTGATGCGCTTGCTGATCTGGATAAGCTCCCCGCGACTGAAATTGTGCCGCGCTTCCGTGTCGTAACTGACCCGACCAGCCGCGAACTGACCGCGTTTGATCGCATGGTGCCGATCCTGGAAGCCCGCGAAGAAATCGAACGGCTGGCACGTTTATGGGCGGCAGACCGCGCGGCAACGGTTGTGCAGGCGGGTGGCGAGGCGCTGGAAAATTACCGCCCGCAGGCCGCGCTTGATGCGATGATCGGGCGGGAACAGTACGAGCCATTTCTGCGCGAGGATTTACGGCTGCAACTGCGCGAACTGGAACGCGGCGCGAACGAAGGGCTGCGCCTGCTGGAACAGGCCGAACGCCGCGCCCGGCAGGCCCAGCGTCTTGCGGATGAAAATCCGCTGGGGGCGTGGAATCTCTACGTCGAGTCCTACCAGACTTACCCCGGTGCACCCGCCCTCGTGCCGACACGCCAGACCATTATCGCCGCGCTGGGTGGACAGCTAGAGCGGCTGGCCGTCGAAGCGGAGCAGGCCTTTATGGACAAGCAGATGGATCGGGTGGAAGCCATCTACCGCGAGTCGCGCCTGAGCTTTGTCGATAAAGACCCCTCGCTGGATGCGCTGCTGGCGCGGCTGGAAGAAGCCAACTGGCAGGCGCAGACCTATAAGGAATATCTGCGCAACGCCAGCGATATGCTCGGCCAGATTCAGGAATTGATCTGGCAGGATGTGATGCAGGCAGGCGAACTGCTCGGCCAGTTGGAAAATTACCCGCCGATAGTTCTGGAAGAACTGCAATCGCTGCCTTCTGTGCGGGCGGAAGTCCGCCGCCGCCTGAACGCCGAAGTGCTGTACAACCAGCTATATAAGCTGCTGCTTTCCGGCAATCAGGCTGAAATCGAGCGAGGCATTACTGCCGCTGCCAACAATGGCGATGAGCCGCGCTTCCGTCAGCTTCGGGCTGATCTGGAACTGCACCTGAGCTATCTGGAAGCGCGTCGTCAGTATGCAACGGGCGAAATTGAAAAGGCGCTGCCCCGGCTGGAGGCGCTTGCCAGCGCACCGGGACACCCCGACCAATCCGGTGCGCGTGACCTGCTGGACGACATCCAGCGGGAGAACAATGCCGCAGCGGGGGATGCCAACGGGGATTAATCCTGATTTTCAGCAATCTGTTATCTGCTGCCCCGAATGTATTTATCCAGAACCGATTAGATCGAGGGTGAGGACTTATCGGAAGTCTTCGCCGTTTTTGTTGTGTCGTAAAGTGAGGTGGTTGGTGATGGTTGAGAACCCTTTCCCGGCGGAATATTTCCAGAAGCAAGACCCCAGTGATGACGATCTCTTTTACACCGTACCGCGCAAGGTAGTGCATATCGACGATACCGCCATCGCCAACCTGAAAGAGCAGTTGGCCCAACTGCTGCCGCCGGGCGGGGTCTATCTCGACCTGATGAGCAGTTGGCGCTCGCATATTCCCGATACACTCAATCCCGCACGGGTCGTAGGGCACGGGATGAACGCGGCGGAGATGGCCGACAATCCACAGCTTGATGAATACGTGGTGCAGAACCTCAACAAAAATCCGGCCTTGCCGTTCGCAGATGGGGCGTTCGACGCGGCAATCTGCACTGTGTCAGTGCAGTATTTAACGCAGCCTGTGGCTGTGTTTGCGCAGGTCAACCGCGTGTTAAAGCCGGGCGGCGTGTTCGTCGTCAGCTTTTCCAACCGCTGCTTTCCGACAAAAGCGGTTGCTGTGTGGATGGCGACGACCGATAACCAGCACATGACGCTGGTGGTGGAATACTTCGAGCGAGCGGGTAACTGGCGCGATGTCACCGCCGGGTATGCCGCTCCCCGCGGCGCTGATCCGATCTATATGGTGTGGGGCTATAAAGCAGGGGAGTAGGCGGAATAAGGGCACAGATCGGTTTCTATGCCCTTATGGGTTACTGCACGTTAGTCCCCGGATACAGGGGCAGCGGGTTTGGCGAAGGTCGTCTGCTGTGGGCGGAGTTCCGTCGGCACGGCGGCTTCGGCTTCGCTGATGAGGTTTTCCGAAAGCAGCACGCGCTTGAAGGCTGCAATCGCTACTTCGATCATCGCCATATCAGGGGTGCGCGTGGTCAGGTGTTGCAGCGCGAGATTGGGCTTAATCATCACTCGCACCCAGGGCTTTTCGATGTTTTTGGCCGTCCAGCGCAGCAGTTCATAGGCGATGCCCGCGATGACGGGGATCAGAATCACACGCGACAGAATCAGCAGCAGGAAGGGCGGGCGACCGAGCAGCGAGAAGATGAACACGCTCACGAACACGACCGTCAGCAGGAAAGCCGTGCCGCAGCGAGGATGCTCAATCGGATACTGCGCGACCACTTCCGGGGTTAGTTCCGCCCCGGCCTCGTAAGCGTTGATGGTCTTGTGTTCCGCGCCATGATAGCCAAACAGCCGCTTGACATCCGGCAGGCGACCAATCAGCCAGATATAGCCAATCAGCAGCCCTAACTGGATAATGGCTTCAATGCCGTTGATGAGGATGGGGCCGGGGTCGAAACCGCCATCCACGATATACGAACGGCTCAGGTTCAGCACATCACCGATGCCTGTCGCGGCGGCGGTGGGCAGCAGGAAGAAAATGCCCACACCGATCAGCAGCGACGCGCCCACCGTCGCAAACCCAACCGGGCCATTGAAGTTCAGGTCTTCTTCTTCGCCGAGCGCCACATCCGCCGACCACATCAGTGCCCGCGTCCCCAGGCCGAGCGCATCCCACAAACCGACAATCCCGCGCACGAACGGCGTTTTGGCAATCCGCCCGCGATAGAGCGTCTTGTTGAGCGGCTGCTCGTGGATAATGATGCGCCCTTCGGGGTTTCGGGCGGCGATGGCGGCGATGTGCTGCCCGCGCATCATCACACCTTCAATCACGGCCTGCCCGCCGTAGGAAAATTTCATTTCGTTCTTGGGTTGATTCAGAATGGAATAGTTGCCGTTGTCGCTCATGGTGTCATTTATGCCCTCTATGCAGATTTCGAGAATGGTACACCTAGTCAAAGGTCAATTCAACCGACGCATCCCTACCGATCTCCCGCGCTGTTGAATCGCCTTCGGGCTGTACCAGAATGGACACCACGCCGCCCACCGCACAGCCGTCATTTTCATCGCAGGTCGCGCCCGGCAGCGTCATGCGATAAACGCCGTTCTGCGGGCGAATTATCGTTATGCCGCCGCGTTGGTCGATCAGGTAGGCTTTGTCACTGGTCGCACTGATTTCGACTTCGACGGATTCAGCCGTTCGAGCCCAGGCGACGAAGATGTGCTGCTCGTTGATCTTTTCGAGCCGAACGAGATTGAGCGTATCTGTGCGGGCAAGGACGGCGCGAGTCGTGCCGTTGAAGTGGTCGATCACGGCCTGCCAGGCATAGAAGGCCGGGCGGGGTGCGATTTCCGGGTGGCGCGGACTCAGCAGCCCGAAGGACTCGCCGCCCTGTGGAAGCTGCTGATCGTAGAGCTTATAGGCCGCGATATGATCGGCTCCGGCGGCCAATCCCAGCGCTGCCGCCTGAATCAGAAAAGACGCCTGCTGTTCCAGAGACACCTGATACTGTGGCCGCACGACAGGCCAGTCGGGGTCAAGGTTGGGGCTGGCGTTCGTCTCGTTGATCCAGATGGCCTTGTCGGTAAAGCCGTGCTGGTCGAGCAGGCCGCGATACAACTGCACCAGATCGTAAACCGTGTCTGTGCGGAAATAGATGTGCAGGCTGAGCGCTTCAAAATAGTAATTGTGTGCCGCGCCGTCGGGGTCATTGCGGATGTGTTCGAGCAGGCGGTCAGTATACAACCTTCGTCCCGAATTAGTGTCATGCCAGTAGGTCGTCCCTGCGAGATGAATGACGGCAGCGGGGTTGCCTTCCTTCGCCGCGAGGTATGCGACTTTGACCATGCGAGCGTAGTCTTCCAGCGTACCCTCGAACTCGTAGCCGTAGACACCCGGTTGGATATCCGGCTCGTTGAGGATGATAAAGCGGTACACGCCCCGGCTGGTGTAGTAGTCGGCGGCCATGCGCATGAAATTCGCCCAGACGTTGCCGGGGTCGTCAATGTCGAGGTACAGCCCACGTGGAATGCCAATGCCGGGAGTGCCATCGGTCGCCCAATCCGGCACATTCTTTATCACGGCGACGACTTGGCGGTTGCAGGCCGTCGCGCCGCGCAGCCACTCATCAGGGATATTCAGGAAACCCGTCCATGAGGCGGGGCCGTCGGGTTGATGTGCTGCCCAATCGAAGATCAGGCGCTCCCAGCCGGGATTCAGGTCACAGGTGAGTTCGGGGAACCACATGCCCTCGACGATGCCGAAGACATTTTCGGGTGTTGGGGCAGGTTCAGCCTGTGCCAGCACCAGTGATGGCAGCACCATCAGGAACAGCAGGCAGCCCAACAGAGGGCGACGAAGCAGAGGCTTCATCAGCGCCGTCCGCTGAACGCTTTGGCGGGTTGTGGCGCACCCGCCGGATGCACATCCTGCACATTCGCCTGGAGGATGTGCCGCCCGTTCCATTCGTTGATTTCCAGGTGAAATGCCAGGTCGATGCACTCCGGCATCTGATCCGCCAGTCCACCCAGGTTGAAGCCAATTGCGTCCAGTTGGGGATGCCCTGGACGTGATACCTTCAGCTTGAGATGCTTGCCATCCTTGCCAACGGTGCGGCATTCATCTACATGCAGATCGCGCATGGCGAACAACGGCTGCGGATTGGAGTTGCCGCAGGGTTCCAGCAGGTTCAATTCCTTCACCAGTCCAATCGACAGGTCGCGCATCTGCACTTCGGCGTCAATTTCCAGCGTGGGGAGAAGCTGCTGCCCGACCAGTTCGCGTTGGGCAATGGACATCAAGCGTTCGCGCAGGGCGGGAATATTTTCATTGACGACCGTGAAACCCGCCGCCAGCGCATGACCCCCATGCCGCACCAGCAGATCAGCGCACTGGTCGAGCGCGCTGGTAATATCGAACTGCGGGATGCTGCGGCAGGAGGCGCGGCTTTCGTGTTCGCCTTCTTCCATCACCACCGTCGGGCGGAAGAATTCTTCGGTCAGCCGCCCCGCGACAAGGCCGACGATCCCCGGCTCAAAGCTCGCGTCTGAGGCAAAAATCAGTGGAAGTGTGACGTCATGTTCTGCATCCAGCCGCGTCTTAATCGTCTCCTGGGCAGCGCGGGTGATGTCCTGCCGTTTGGTGTTGAGCGCCTGCAATTTCTCTGCAAATTCACGCGCTATTTCCTCGGATTGCGCGGCCAGTAGTTCATAGGCCACCATCGCATTATCCAGCCGTCCTGCCGCGTTGATGCGCGGGCCAAGCGCGAAGCCAATCGTCTGCGCGGTGGCACTACCAAGCTGCACCCCGGCTACCTCCAGCAGCGCCCGCAACCCCAACCGTTTCGATTGATTCAGCATCGCTAACCCGCGCCGGACGAGAATCCGATTTTCCATTTTGTTGAGCGGCATCAGGTCGGCGACGGTGCCAATCGCAACCAGATCGAGCAGGTCGTCGGGGCGCAGCATCCCGCCATTGGCTTTGCCACGTGGGAGGTTGGCGAGATGGACGCGAAAGAGGGTGCTTGCCAGCAGATAGGCGACGCCCACGCCCGCCAGCGCCAGCGGCTCGAACTCGACTTCCTGCTTGGGGTTAATCACGGCGTAGGCTTCCTGCCGCAGCAGGTCGATATCCGCGCCGATGGAATGATGGTCAGTGACGATGATGTCCAGCCCGGCGGCCTTGCCGTCCTTCACTTCCTGTAATGAGCGAATGCCACAGTCCACCGTAATGACGAGCTTGATCCCACGCCGTGCCAGTTCGCGCAGGGCAGGGGTGTTCAGGCCGTAGCCTTCGTCAATGCGATGCGGGATGTAGGGTGTGACGTTCGCGCCCAGAACACGCAGGGCTTGCGTGAGCAATGTAGTGGAAGTCACGCCGTCGGCGTCAAAATCACCGTAGACGGCGATGAGTTCGTTCAATCGGATTGCGGTGCGGATGCGCCCGACAGCTTTATCGAGGTGTTTTTTGTTGATGCCCTTGAGCGGAAAAGACACCTGCTGATCATCATTGGCGTAAACAAAACGGTGAGCATCATTCGGGTCTTCAAAACCGCGTTTATAAAGCACCTGTGCCAGCACAGGACTCATGCCTCGATAGCGGCGCAGAACTTCCTGTGGGGCGGGGGTTGGCAGCAGCCAGCGTTTGCTTAACGTAGAACTCATAACACAAATCCGATAGCGTTAAATTGAAACATCCTACCATGCTGCTGAACTGAACACAAATGGAAGTCTTTAGTTTACAGTAATCCGTTTTTTGTGAAGCAGTAATGCCTTTGCGTACATCCCTTCCATGCTAATCCTTCATGCTCACTGTCCTGTTTTCCGCTACAATGCCTGCATTACATAATGCTGGACGAAAGCGCACTGATCTATGGCAAAAGTCGTCTTTATGGGAACGCCGGATTTTGCGGTTCCCACGCTGCAAGCGCTGCTGCGCCATCATGAGGTTATTGGTGTCGTCACGCAGCCCGACCGTCCCGCCGGGCGTGGAGGGCAGGTGCAGCAGTCGCCGATCAAACAACTGGCGCTGCAACACGGTGTCCCGGTTTTCCAACCAGAAAAAATCCGTCGTGCTGAGGCAGTGAGCGAATTGAAACAGTGGCAGCCGGACGTCTATGTCGTGGCGGCCTTTGGGCAAATTCTGCCGCAGAGCGTGCTGGATATTCCGCCCTTTGGCTCGATTAATGTACACGCTTCGCTGCTGCCGCGCTGGCGGGGTGCCGCGCCCATCCACGCCGCGATTCTGGCGGGAGATGATCTGACGGGCGTAACCATCATGAAAATGGATGCCGGGCTGGACACCGGGCCGATGCTGTCGCAGGGCAAAATCGAGATTCAGCCGGACGAGACCGGGCAGTCGCTCCACGACAAGCTGGCGCAGTTAGGGGCGGACTTGCTCGTTGCCACGCTGCCGGGTTATCTTTCCGGCGCGATTCAGCCGCAGGTGCAGCCCGAAAACGGCGTGACCTATGCGCCGCAGATCAACAAGGAAGAGGGGCGAATCGACTGGACGCTGAGTGCATGGAGCATCGAGCGTAAGGTACGCGCCTTTACGCCGTGGCCGGGCACGTTCACCGAATGGAACGGGCAGATGCTCAAGATTCATGCCGGGGTCGCGGACGAGGACAAGCAGACGGCGGAGGTGTTCACACTGTTCCGGGAAGACCGTGATGAACGCACTTCATCAACGCCTGTGGGGACGGTGATCGACCGGGAAGGGTACGCCGCGATTGTGACAGGAGAAGGGATTTTTTACCCTCAAACCGTGCAGCTTGCCGGGAAAAAAGCCGTCTCCATAGACGATTTCCTGCACGGCTACCCGGACTTTATAGGGGCACAACTGGTCTGACACAGCCTAAGCCTTTAGGCTGAGTCTATGTCCAGCTAAGCGCTCGAAAAACTTTCGGCCTTGTGACTCGTGTTCGGAAAGCGGATTTGTTGTTCAATGATGGTTGTAGAGCGAATTAACCAAATCATATGGAGCAGCAAATCATGGCTATTACGACCACTTCCGAACTTCAGCGCATCGCCGTGCGCCCGTCCCTGACCGCCCGCTATTTCCAGATCGAAGGCCTTGCCGTCAGCCTGCTGGCGAAGCATGGCTTTACCCTCCTGCGCCTGTCGATTGCGCTGTGTTACATCTGGTTCGGCGCGCTCAAGCTGGTGCCCGGTGCCAGCCCGATTGAAGGCTTCATCTTTGAGGCAATGGGTTTCCTGCCGCTGGCGTTCCTGTATCCGCTGCTGGCCGTGTGGGAAATTGCGGTGGGTGTCGGCTTCCTGACCAACAAATTCCCCCGCGTGACGATCTTCCTGATGCTGATGCAGATGGGCGGCGCGATGTCCCCGCTGATCCTGCGCCCTGACCTGATCTTCACGACCTTCCCGGCTTATACGCTGGTCGGCCAGTACATCGTGAAGGACTTCATCCTGGTGGCGGCGGCGCTGGTGCTGTTCGTCGGGGTGCGCGGCGGTCTGACCGACGGCGAAAAAGCCCGCTAAGCGAATTCGATGAAACAACCGCATAGGAGCATGAGGATAAGGGGCAGCTGCCCCTTTTTCGCGTTTTATAACCCTGTGATGATCGGGTACAATACTGGCCTGTTGAAGTGCTTGTAATCGAACTAATGGAAACCCTGATAACGGATTTAGCGGAACTTCAAGCGAATGTGGCGGCTCGGCATGATGAATTCGATGTGCTGCGCTGGCAGTTGCAGTTGGATGATGCGATTGATGATGCGAAACTCGATGCGTGGGTAGAATTGGTTGCCGCGCCCATCGTTGCCGCGATTGACTGTACCGAATGTGCCAACTGCTGCCGTTCGCTGACGGTGGGGTTGGAAGAACCGGACATTGAGCGGCTGGCCGCAGGGTTAGGCTGCACAGCAAGCGCGGTCATGGAAGCGTATGTTGACCGCGAAAACGCGCCTGCGGTCGAGGAATGGGCGATTTTTAAACACCGCCCCTGTGCCTTTCTCAGGGGAAAGGTGTGTGGTGTGTATGAACACCGCCCGCAGGTGTGCCGTTTGTACCCGCAGTTCACGCCCGATTTTCGCTGGACTCTGGAGCAGATGAATGACGGCGCGGCCTTATGCCCCATCATCTACAACGTCCTCAGTGCTATTCTGGAACGTGAGCGCGAGATTTATCACCTGTAGAGGCTGCAAATGCGAACCATCACCGATGCTATGATTACGGGGTTTATCGAGGAGGCAGCACGCTCGGAGCGCAAGCGCACGATTTATCGCCTGCACGAGCATGAAGAACCCATCCAGCGCATGGTGAACGCACTTGTCCCCGGTACGTATATCACGCCTCATCAACATGGCAATCCGCCCAAAGTGGAACTGATGTGCGTCCTGAAGGGCAGGGTGGCGCTGCTTCAATTCGCGCCTGACGGTCAGGTCGAGGAAGTGCACATTCTTGATGAAAACGGGCCTGTCAAAATTGTGGACATCGCGCCGGGGGTGTTTCACAATATGGTGGCGCTAACGCCCTGCGCGGTGCTGGAGATCATCAAAGGGCCGTATGACGCAGCGACACACAAGCAGTTCGCGCCCTTTGCCCCGGCGGAAGGCGACACGGCCAGTGGGGATTATCTGCGGCAGTTAGAGGCACATATTGCCGCGATAATGTAGAAGGGCGCAGCACTTTGCCCGCTGCGCCCGCCGATCACCTTACGCCTTTTCGTAGCCGAGGACGTTCACCACGTCGCGCACGGCGTTGGCGCTGATTTCCAGCATCCCTTTTTCTTCATCATCGAGCTGCATCTCGATGATCTTTTCCACGCCGCCCGCGCCCAGCACCGTCGG
>JANRLJ010000180.1:0-16662 GCA_033762735.1 bacterium
GGTCGTTCACCAATAAAGGCTTCTTTGCGTAAACGATGAGGCGAAGGTTGTGTCGCGGCGACCGGAATTTCCATCTGATGCACTCTGAGATTCCAGCGTCGGATAAACCAGAGCAGCGGTGCGCTGAGGAATGTTAGTACCACGACACCAGCCAAAATCACTTGCGTATAAAGCCGTTTAGGCGCTTGTCTTTTCATAAAGAATTGGTTCCTGTGAATGCGGTCGTTCTTTCCTCAACGTAGATGGTTTTCAAGCTGGGAACATGGGTGAGCTGGTCTTGTGGCGCTAGGTGAGGTGGTGGATTTTGTGCACAGGAAAGACTGATCTTCAGCCTTAAAGACCAGCCTACCCGTTGTATGGGAAGCACGCTTTATCTTAAGCTGTTGAGATCAATCGTGATGTCCTGATATTCAGGATGTCTTTTCACATAGGCTGCCACAAACGGGCAGAAGGGAGCCACCATCAACTGATTCTCACGAGCGTAATCAAGCGCTACCTTTACCATCTTCTCGGCGATCCCCTGCCCTTCATAACCTGTCGGAACCTCGGTGTGCGTATAAGCGATAATATCGCCGTCACGGTAGTACTGCACCATCGCCACCTCATCGCCCAGCACAACCTCAAAGCGTTTGCCTTCGACGTTATTGCGCACATCCAACGTTTCCACATTCACACGCTCGTCCATAACCCAATTCACCCTTTCTGTCACATCAATCCTTTCCTCGGAACTACACAGCGTCCTGTTTCTTACATACCAGGGCGAGCTTCGCCGCTGTAATCACCCATCTGACGGTTGTCTCACCCGTAAGACCATGCAATCATTGCGCGTAGTGGGTGGTCTTTTTCTGTGAATTGAGTGTGTATGGCGCAAGTGATTACCAATGCCGAAAAAATTCGTCAGCTTCCCTGGAACCTGGCGCTCAATGCCTCCAACAATGTCTTTGGGCAGCTTACCTTTTTCGGCTCATCCTTCATCCTGTTCCTGAACGCACTTGGTTCCAATAATGGGCAAATCGGCTTTCTGCTGTCGCTGCTGCCGTTCTTTGGCATTATCGCAGTGTTCATCGCCCCGGCGGTCGCGCGCTTCGGCTATAAACGCACCTTCGTCACCTTCTATGGGCTGCGTACCGTCATCGCAGGGTTTCTGCTGCTTGTCCCCTGGGTGCAGAATCGTTTTGGAAGCGATGCAGCACTCACCCTGGTAACGCTGATTGTGATCGGTTTCGCCTTGTGTCGCGCCATTGCCGAAACCGGGATTTATCCCTGGGCACAGGAGTATATTCCCAATTCGATTCGCGGCAGACATTCCGCCATGAACGACATGATGATGCGTATTTCAGGTGCGCTCGCCATCGGTCTGGGCGGGTTCATCCTCGGCCTTTCCACTGGCATTAACCGCTTCATCATCCTGTTCGGTGTCGGCATCCTGTTTGAAGCGTTTGCAGTTTGGTCAGCAGCGCATCTGCCCGGTGGCAAACCAACTGAAGCCACTTCAAGCTCGCACCGCAACTACCTGGATGTGCTGCGCGACAGGCACTTTGTTCAGTACATGACGGGCATGGCACTGGTCATCATCGGCAGTGCACCGCTTTCGTTCCTGCCGCTGTTTATGCAGGAGGAAATCGGCCTGAGTGACAGCGCCATCGTCTGGCTGCCGATTGGCTCAATTATCGGCGGCTTCTCCGCGACGTATCTGCTGGGATGGGCGGCGGATCGCTATGGAAGCAAACCGGTGCTGCTGTCAGGGCTGTATCTCAAAGCGCTGCTCCCGATTGGCTGGCTGCTGATGCCGCGCTTCTCGCCCTGGAGTCTGCCAATCGCGCTGCTGATCGCGTTCATTTCTGGCATGGCAGACATTGCCTGGGGCATTGGTTCAGGACGCTTGCTGTACGTCAAGATCGTGCCATTTGCCCGCAAAACAGAGTACATGGCGATGTTCTATGCGGCCATCGGCATCATCGGTGGAACAAGCCAGATTCTCGTCGGGCAAGCGCTCGACCTGACTTCTCAGTTCAGCGCTGCGAATGCGGATACTTTTTTTATCCCGATTGATCCCTTCACGCCGCTGTTCCTCGCGAGTATTCTGGTGGTCGGGTTCAGCGCCGTTCTCTATAGTCAGATTCAGGCTGACAGCGACGTATCACTCGGCACCTTCGCTGGTTTGTTCACACATGGCAATCCTGTGCTGGCACTGGAATCACTGGTGCGCTACTACCGGGCGGCAGACGAACGCGCAACCGTAGTCGTTACCGAGCGCATGGGGCAGACCAAAAGCCCGCTGACCGTTGATGAACTGCTGGAAGCCCTGAAAGACCCCCGCTTTAACGTCCGCTTTGAGGCAATTATCTCGATTGCCCGGATGGATTCTGACCCACGTCTTGTGAAAGCGCTGTGTGGCATTCTGGAGGGAACAGAACTTTCTACCAGTGTGATTGCTGCCTGGGCGCTCGGACGCATGGGCGACAAAAGTGCGTTGCCTACCTTACGCAGCGGCCTGAACTCCAGCTATCGTTCAATTCAGGCACACTGTGCGCGATCACTGGGTACACTTGAAGATCACGACAGCGCACTATTGATGCTGGAACGCCTGAAAACGGAAACCGATAAGGGTTTACAGATCGCTTATGCCTCAGCAATGGGCAAATTACAGGTGGAAGAAGCGCTCGACCCGCTGTTTGAGCTGATGGGCAGCATCACCAATGAAGGGGCGCGGATGGAACTGGCGCTCTCCATCGCGCGTATTCTCGGCGATGAACCTTACTTTATCCGTCTGCTGCGCAACCTGCGGGCTGACCCCGGCACCACTGCTTCGCAGGAACTTACCGCGTGGAAGCGGAAAACCGAGCGCATGGGATCGTCTCAAATCAGGCTTCTGGCCGAAGATGCGGCTGACTGCTTCGCCAGAGATCAGCTTAATGACGGCGCAAAGCGGCTCAGCCAGATCAAGACACACATCACCCTTGCCAGTTCCCGCGCCGATACTGTGTTGAACCGCACTGCCGAAATGCTGGCACAGGAAGGGGCGAGTCAGCTTGAATATGTGGTGCTGGCGCTGGTTGCACTTCATGCTTCAGAGGGATTAAACGAGCGCAGACTGCCAGAGCATTCCTGACGACATCGCTCGTACAGTCAAAAAGGAAACGCGCGATGTTTTTGTAGGGACACGGCATGCCGTGTCCGTAACATCATACCGTTCTAATTTGGTTGTACTTGTTGTTTTTCCAAATTAAAGAGTCCGGGTAGAAGGGAAACATGAATGACTGTGAGCGATACCATAACCGCAAACGAGTTTGATGTGATTGTCCTGGGCGGTGGGCCTGCCGGGGTAACGGCGGCGTTACGAGCGCGTGAACTCGGCGCGACGGTGGCGCTGGTGGAGCGGAATTTACTGGGCGGCACCTGCACCAACGATGGCTGTGTGCCAACCCGCGTACTGGCGAAAGCGGCCCGGCTGATGCGCGATACTCAGCAGTTCGCCGATTATGGGCTGGATGCTCCCAAGCCGACGGTGAGCTTTGCGCACGTTCTGGAACGGGCACAGCAGGTTGTGTATCAGGTGCATGAGAAGAAACAGCTTAAAGGCCATCTGGAAGACCTCCAAATCGCTACGTTTGAAAACGTCGGGGATGCCCGCTTTATCGACAGTCAGCGCATACAATTGGCAGATGGTCATACGCTCACCGGGCAGAAATTCGTTCTGTGCGTCGGGGGTCATGCTCGTAAACTCGATATTCCCGGTGGGGAACACGTCTGGTCACACAGCGACGTATGGAAGCTGACCACCCTACCCGCTTCCATCGCCATCATCGGCAGCGGCGCGACAGGCTGCCAGTTCGCCTCGGTCTTCAACACCTTCGGCGTCAGAGTCATCCTGCTCGACCTTGCGCCGCGTATCCTGCCGACGGAAGACAGCAGCGTCTCGGAATTGATGACCAGCGAATTACAGGAACGTGGCATTGAAATCCACATCGGTATCAAAGGTGTGAACCGCATTGAAAAGGATGGCAACACGCTTCGGCTTTTCTTCACAGCGAATGGGCAGGAAGAAATGCGCGAAGTGGAAGCGGTGATGGCGTCGGTGGGATGGCCGGGTAACCTGGACTCGCTAAATCTCGAAGCGGCAGGCGTTGCCACCCAGAAAAGCTTTATCGAGGTGAACGATCAACTGCGCACCTCTGTGCCTCATATTTATGCCGCCGGGGACGTGACCGGGCGCATGATGCTGGTGCAAACGGCCAGCGACCAGGCGCGGCGAGCGGTGGAAAATGCGCTGCTGAACCAGGAGCAGATTGACTTTAACCAGAACATCCCACACGGCGGCTTTACCGACCCCGAATATGCAGGCGTGGGGCTGACGGAAGAACAGGCGCAGGAAAAGGCTGAGTGTATCGTCGCTATTGTCCCTTACGCTGATATGGATCGTGCGGTGATTGATGGCAATCCGGTCGGCTTCTGCAAGCTGATTGTGGATCGCAGCAGCCATTTGATCCTCGGTGCGCACGTCGTTGGAGAGCAGGCGGTCGAGGTGGTGCAGATGGTCACGACGGCGATGGTCGGCAGGATGACGGTCGAGCAGGTGGCCGAAATCGAGTTTGCTTATCCGACCTTCGCCGCGATTATCGGCCTCGCAGCACGGCAGCTTGCCCGCGATTTGCAGGTCGTCCCGGTCGCCCGTCCCTGGCGCAGCCTCAGCCGCCAGCGTATCGCGGAATGGGAACGTCGGAAAACTGAACAGGCTTAAGGTATTTCACGTTCCAAACTCTTGAAAAGCCCTGATGATGATTCAGGGCTTTTTTGTTCTCCTCAGTAGACTTTCTTGCGAGATTTCTCATAACCTTTGACTTACTCAGCTGTCGCCCCACGTGCTGCAAAAACAAAACATAATTGGCGAAAAATTTATAAACGCTCAACACTTTAATTCAAAACAAGGCTTTAGAATGATTGAAGTGTTTATTTCCACAAAGCAGATGGATGAAAGTTCATCCGTCCTTAATGAGCAAAGTGAGTGTCGCAATGAAGCCAACCATCGTCCGGCCCCGCCACCTACTTCTGAGCATCTTCGTCATTTTCATGTCGTTGATCCTTGCGGTCTTTGTGTCCTTTGCACAGGAATCGACTGAGACTCCTACCCCCGAACCGGTGACTGAAGTTCCGACAGAAGCACCGACAGAGGTTCCTACAGAAGTAAGTCCTGAAGCCGTTTCAACCGAAGCACCACCATCAGCACCCATCGATCCACAGACCTACTGCCAGATGAACGTGGATGATCTGGGCGACAACAATTCCTTCACCTATCGTTTTTCCGCCGTCAATGTTGCGAATATCACCGGCTATCTGTGGAAAATTGATGGTGTGGATCGGGCGACCACCCAGACCTTCGACTATACATTCACGGCAACGGGTGACTACACCCTCGAACTCACCTGCGTTCCCGCCAGCGGGCCCAACCTTGTCCTGACCGGGTCGATCAGCATCAGCACCGCCCCGGTTGCCAACTTCGAGATCCGCCCTGCCAATATCGGGTTCGCTCCGTTTGTGGTCAGTCTCGTGAACACCAGCCTGGGTGACGGCCTCACCTTTCAGTGGGAAATCGTCACGATGCCTGCTGGCGCAGGGCCTTTCCAGACCTACACCAGCCGTGACGCCACCTATACCTTTACAGTCTACGGCATTTACACCATCCGACTGACTGCAACAGACGGTGCCGGACTGAGTACGGTCATGGAACAGCAGGTCGCCGTGAATGCCCGTGCGCCTCGCGCGACCTTTAACCTCTCTCCTGCTGCGGGGATTGCCCCCCTGTCGGTGACGGTGCTCGGCGTTGATCAGGGCGTGGGGCCGATTACAAGCTGGTCTTGGGACATCAACGGCGACGGCACCGCAGATCGCACCGGAGAAGGCCCGCACAACTTCACCTTCAGCGCCGAAGGCAGCTACAGCATCCGCCTGGACTACAGCGGCCCCGGTGGCAGCGGTTTTGTCATCAAACAGGTGGTGGTGTCGCCTGTAGCTGGCGCACTGGTCGCGGAATTCACGGTTGGTGAATCGCGCACGGTCGTGGGCGGCGTGGAAGTGTGCTTTACCAATCAGAGCACCGGCCCCATCGCCCGCAACCTGTGGAACTTCGGGGATGGTTCGCCCGTTGTCGAAAACAACGACGCGGTCGTCTGCCATATCTACGCCAACAGCGGCTCTCGTACCGTGACGCTGCGTGTGCAGAACAGCGCCAACACCGCCACTGCCGAACGTCAGCGGCCTATCTCGGTGATCGGAGCACCTGTCGCAGCCTTCACCTCATCCGTCTCGACCGTCACCTGGGGCGGCACCGTCAATTTCACCAATAACAGCACGGGTGTGATCAACACCTATGCCTGGGACTTTGACGGAGACGGCACCATTGACAGCACCGAGGAAAACCCCTCCAATATCGCGATTGGCAATCTGGCGGGCACGATCCGGCTGGGCGCTAACCCGGTCCGTCTGACCGTCACTGGCCCCGGTGGTTCGTCGTTTGTCGAAGCCATCATCATGGTGCAGCAGCGCTCGCTCACCTGCGGGATTACAGGTGCCGCCCAGGTACTTCCCGGTGCTGCGGCGCAGACCTACACAGCCACCATTGGCGAAGCGCGCGGACGCACGGTGAATACACGCTGGACGTTAACCGGAAGCGGCATCAACCAGTCCTTCACCAACGTAAATTCAATCAGCTACACCTTCGTTACCGAAGGCACCTATCTCATTACGCTTGAAGCGGAAACCGCCGACGGTGCAAGCTGCTCGGAGACTCTCACCGTCAGCGTAATGTGGCCGGGGCTGAACTGCCAGATGAGCGGTCCTGCGACGATTTATCCGGACGGCACGAACCGCAACTATCAGGCAACCGTGCAGAACCTTGCCGGGCGTACCGTCACCTACGAATGGTTCCTGAACGGCACATCCGTGCAGAACGGTGCCAGCGACACCTACACCTTAAGCTCAACCGTGAATAACAGCAGCGCGGTTGTCCGCTATGTCGCCACCGCGAGCAGCGGCGCTTCCTGTGAAGAAAGCATCAACGTCAGCATTCAGTGGCCGACCCTGACGTGCAGCATTGGCCTTGATTCAGACGGTCTCTCCCCGCGTCCTGGAATGCCGAGCGATCCCGGTGGTGTGCGCAACCATACCTACACGGCGAACACGGGCAACGTCGCAGGCCGTCCGCTGACCTATGAATGGCGTGTCAACGGCACTGTGGTGGGCAGTGGAACAAGCATCACCCAGAACTGGGACTGGACGAATATCGGTCAGAACTACCTGGTCGAACTCGTCGTCACAGCGGACAATGGCAGCGGGAACGGCACAACGTCGTGCACGGCAGCTTCGCGCAACCTGACCGTCACCCTACCAACGCTGACCTGTAATGCCCCCACTGGGGATACCACGCCTGTGGTGGGTGAAAGCGTTACTTTCGGTCGCAACCTCGCCAATGCCTATGGCCGCCCCTGGTCAACGGGCAGCAGCGCGACCTCAACTCTGTGGGATTTCCAGCGCTGGAACACGCTAACCTCAGCCTGGGAAGATGTTTCCATCGGGCAAACGGGGGATGGATACGCCTTCAACTTCGCGAATGCGGGTGAGCGCTACCGTGTGCGTTATGCCGCTGCGGTGAACAATCCAAGCGAAAACTGTCAGTCAAACTGGCAGGAGATCACCGTTGCAGGCGTGGGCAACAACTTCACCTGCGACCGATGGGTGGGTGGCAATCTCTCCCCTGCCAACCCGGCCAGCAGCTACAGCTACACCATCGACATGGACAATACAACGGGGATCAACCTGCGCTACCGCTGGTATCTGGTGGGCGAAGGCGCTGATACCTTACTCCAGGAAACCACATCCACTGCGGATGGCACGATCACCAGCCCATCCTTTAGCGGGGCGCAGCTTGGCCCCAACGGCATTGGCGATTACGTGCTGCGCGTGGATGTGTCTCCGGTGAATCCTGCTGCCAGCACCCATAGCTGCTCACTGCAAAACAATCTGGCGGTTGGCACCTTTAGCGTCAGCTTCACTTACACGGGCAATCGCAACGCCATCGAAACCGGGCAGCAGATCTGTCTCGATAACACCTCAACGGCCAGCTTCAACGGCATTGATGGGCTGCTGTACGAATGGAACTTCGGCACGACTGACAACAGCACAGGCGCACCGACGACCACCGCACAGGAACCCGGTTGCTTCAGCTTCACCCGGCAGGGTCCGTATACCCTCACGCTTAACGGGCGCAATACCAGCGGCACCCGCACCAACAGCCAGTCGGTCGTCTTCCAGGTGTGGGACGCACAGAGCATCCTTATCAACCGTACCGACAGCTTCGTCTATGCCGGGAACACGCTGAGCTTCACCAGCACCGGGAACAACATCAACACCTATAGCTGGAACTTCTACAACGTGGCGACAGGTGTGCGTGTCGGTACGGCTAACCGGACTGGCACAAGCATGAATCAGTATTTTGCCACTGCCGGGCAGTATCGCGCCGTTGTGGTGGGGAATGGGCCGTTGGGCAATACCACGGCTGAGCTGATGTTCGAGCTGATTAACACCAGCGACATCCGCGCCGCATTCATCCCCGAACGCTACGCGGGTCTGGTGCCGATGACGATCTGCTTTGATGACAACAGCATTGGGACGAACATCATCGCGTGGCGCTGGAACTTCGCCAACGGTGAAGTCCTGAACTACACCAACAACAACCGTCCGGCTCAGGTCTGCACCACCTTTAACGATCCTGGCCGCGTCTATAACGTTTCGCTGGAAGTCGAAAATGCGGCGGGGCAGCGCGCCAACGCCACCAACATCGTGCGCACCTATACGGTTGCTGAGAGCGAATCGACCTTCACCATTACGCCTGTGAACGGCTCACGCTACTGCTACACGGCAGTCCTGGCAGCAGGCACAACACTGGCCGGGTGGGAATTCGGCGATGGTACGACGGCAGGCGCGACCTCACCCATCTGCTACAACTATGCGGCTGCTGGCTTGTATGTTGTGCGGATGCGCATTGTAACCACAGGGGGTCCCGGTGAAATTGTGCGTATCGTCACAGTGAATCCCGGCGGTGGCCCGGTGCCTGCCATCAGTATCACGGGCATCTGCTCAGCACAGCGCACCGCCACTTTTGAAGTGCGTAACACCGGGGGCGCCATGTCCACACCGGATGAGCTGATGATCCGTGACCGCAACGGGGCAGTGCTGACCATTCAAACCCTGCAACTGGCAGCAGGCGAAACCCGCACCTTCGCGGTCAGCAATCAGTCCGGGGCAGTAACGGCTTCCACCGTTGATACCAGCGCGACGGCCAACACCGCCTGCGAATTCCCCCCTGCCCTGCGCGTCGCGGGCACATGCCAGCAGGGAAATGTCATGTTCGCTATCTATAATGACGACGGCCCGATGATCGCGCCACAGAATTATCTGGTGCGCACGGCAAACGGCACAACAGTCGCCAGCGGTTCCTTCAACATGGCACGCGGGGCAGCCCCGGTTGAAGTCGTCCTGAGTGGGCAAAATCCCTACGAAGTGTACAACTTCACAACGACCGGTATCGGCGGCAACATCAGCGTCAACAGCTCGTGCGGGGCACAGCCCCTGGTGGCAGTACGGGCCGTCTGCTCTACCCCGGTGAGCTTCGTGATCGAAAATCGCGGCCCCGGCATGGTCGCGCCGCAGTCGTACCAGATTGTCAACAGCCAGGGTGTGAACGTCACCCCGGCCAATGCCACCTTCCAGCTGGCCGCCAGCACGACTACAACGGTCACACTGGCAGAGCAGCATGTCAGTGGTACGTTTACATTCAGCACCAGCGGCGCAGCGGGCAGCCTCTCGCTGAGCCAGACGTGCAGCCATGTTCCGACTGTTGAAACACCGACCCCAATGCAGACGACCAGCACATCAGGCAATCCGTCTGATGGTTCAGCGCAGACCATCGCCCTGAGCAGCAGCGTAGATGGCGTCACGATGCCCGATTGGGCCAGCCTGCCCGTGTGCGGCCACCGCTGCCCGGTCTTCCGCCTCTATCACACCGATGAAACGGGCAACTGGGAAATCTTCCGCCTGGACAGTGCTGATGAAACCACCCGCCAGAGCCAGCGCGTCAATCTGTCGCTCGGCCAGGGCGAAGGCGTCAATGATATGGCACCGAGCCTGTCGCCGAACGAACAGTGGATTGTGTTCAGCAGCAATCGCGCCACCGAACCCGGTCAGCCAGAGAACTGGGAACTGTACGTGGCGCCAACCAGCGGTGGCGATCCTGAAGCCGTGCAGCGCGTGACTTATAACACTGTGGCGATTGACACCGATCCCATCTGGGGGCCGAACAACTTCGTGGTGTTCGAGACAACGCGCAACGGCAACTGGGATTTGTACGCCATCGACATGACCACCGGGCAGGAATATCAACTGACCGACAGCCCTGCGGACGACATCAACGCCTTCTGGTCGCAGGACGGCAGCCGCCTCCTGTTCCAGAGTAACCGTGATGGCGACAAATGGCAGATTTACGAACTGAACCTGTTCCGGGGCACAATGCGCAAGCTCAGCGACGGCACACACACGGATGTTGATCCGCAGTATTCACCGGACGGGCAGCAGATTGTCTTCCGCACCTATACCGAGGGCAATCCCAACAGCCAGATCGCGCTGATGAACCACGATGGCACCAATATGCAAATCATCACTCAGCCGCAGGAAGATGCGACCAACGCCGTGTTCTCGCCTGATGGAGAGCTGATCGCCTACCAGTCCAACAAGGACGGCGACCTGGATGTGTATATCTACAGTCCGTTGACGGGTGTTATTCGCCAACTGACGGACAACACGATCCCCGATTACGCGCCGACCTGGTTGTGCAGCGATTATCGTGTGGTCTTTACGTCAGACATCGCGGGCAACCCCGACATCTACGAAGCCAACGCGGTTCCCCTGCTTGAGCCTGCCATTGCTGTCGAACAGGATGCTGACCAGATGACGTTTGAAGTGTCCAACGACATCTACCCGGAAAACGCGCCTGCCGAAGAAAATGCCAGCCGCGAAGGCCAGACCGTGATCGGCGCTTTCGGCGAACAGACCGTTTTCCTGCGACCGATGGTTGAAGTGACCAACATTGACCTGTCACTGGATGGCATCACGCGGGAGCAGTGGGAAACACGCGACGTCTGCCCGATCTCGCAGTAACCGCAGTCGCAGCATAGTCGATTGTTCAAGGGGTGCGCTGGAAAACGGCGCACCCTTTTTTCAACCGAAAAGCGACCCTGTTCAGGAGAGGCAGTGATACAGCACTGTATTAGAATGGTATCGAAATCTTTAAAGTGGATTGCTTGCAGGTTCACACAGGCCTATAATCAAAAAATCAATCTCAACAAGTGAGTGTGATCTTTGTACGAGTCTCCTGCCCGGCCAACCCCACCCTCGGACGTGACCAGCCAACTGATAATGCCCCGCCCGCGCTTGCAGCGGTGGAACGCTCTACGAGAAATTTTCGATCTGGTGGTGCTGATCGGCGCGATTTATGCCCTGGTGAACCTTGCTACGGTGCGCTTTATTGTGCAGGGACCCAGTATGGAGCCAACCTTTCAAACCGATCAATTCCTGATCGTGAGCCGTATCAACTACCTGATTGGCACTCCCCAGCGCGGTGACATCATCGTCTTTCATTTTCCCGGCAACACCGAGGAAGACTACATCAAGCGCGTGATAGGTCTTCCAGGGGATACGGTTGAAATCCGGGATACAAAGGTCTATATCAACGGGCAGGAATTGTATGAACCTTACATCAACGAACCCTGCCGCCCTTCCAGTTGTCCTGATCGTGTGTGGGAACTCGGCGACGATCAGTACTTCGTCATGGGCGATAACCGCAACCGCAGCCAGGACTCGCGTTCGGATGTCGTCGGCCCGGTCGCACGGCACTACATTGTGGGCGAAGTGATGGTTCGCTACTGGCCGCCGCGTGACTGGGGCATCGTCAGCCGCATCAATTATCCGGGCGAATAGGCCAACTGCTTCTTCGGCCTGACTACCGCCTGTTCGCCTTCTAGCCCAGAGGACTTTTTATGACCGACGTGAACAACGTCCAGATCGATCAACCCCGCCCTTCGATTGGGCGTTTTGAACTGCTTCGTGAACTGTTCGGCACTATTCTGTTTGGCATCGCCGTGTTCACACTGGTACAGCTTGCCATTCCACAGTCCAAAGTTCAGGGACACAGCATGGATACTACGCTGGACGAAGGCCAACGGTTGCTTATCAGCCGAGTCAACTATCTATTCGGTGATCCCCAGCGCGGGGACATCGTCGTGTTTAACTCACCCAGTCCGCTGGAAGAAAACGAGCCTGCTCTGATAAAGAGGGTGGTTGGTCTGCCGGGCGAAGTTGTGGAACTGCGCGATCATGTGGTTTACATCAACGGTCAGGCGCTTGACGAACCCTACATCACTGAAGAATGCACCAGCTATAGCTGTGAAAACAATCGATGGGAGCTGGGGCCGAACGAATACTTTGTCATGGGCGATAACCGCAATAACAGCCGTGACTCACGTGTGTTTGGGCCTGTTAATCGCCACATGATGATTGGTGAAGCGATCTTCCGGTTGTGGCCGCTGCAAACAATTGGGATGTTACAGGCCGGACATGAGTAAGCAGAAGAGTTTGGGGGAGAGTATGGACACCGAACCGGGCGAGTTTTGTCCACGCTGCCAGATCGGACGGCTGCACCTTCGTACAGCCACCTATCTCCAGCTTTATCGCGGGATGATGATCAGCGTTCCCGACACCCCTGCTTATATCTGCGACTTCTGCAACTATCAGGAGTTCGAGTTTGAAGCGGTTCATCAGCTTCAGGCATTGATCGGTCAGCCGCCCCCTGCATCAGACGCACCGCCGCGTCCGGTTAAAACTACCGCCAATGACTCTCAGGACGGCGCTGAACAGGGCAGGCTTAAACCCTGACGAAAAAATTCTGGTAAAATAACGCTGAACTGACCACACTGCTGAACAGGCGACGGCATGGGATCGCTGATTGACACCACCAACATCATCGCAAACCTGCTGGCGCTGGCGCTGGCGGGTGGACTCATCTTTGCGCTCGTCGTACAGCCCCGGCGTGACAATACGACCAGCCTGTTCATGATCTTCTGCCTGTCGGTCAGCCTTTGGGCGCTGGCTTCCCTCTGCCGTGCCATTGGCGAAATCGAAGCACAGCTTGGGACGCCGGCTTTGCTTCGGCTTCAGTTCACCGCAATGGCAACCACCACTGCTGCCTTTTTCCTGTTTATCATGGTCTATCTTAAGCCGCGAGGCGCTGCTTCACGGCTGATAACACTGGCGATGATCCCTCTCTACACCCTGGCAATTGGCTACATCTGGCTGGGGAACAGCTTTGTTTTCGACACTGCGACTCAGGAAATCATCCTCGAACTCCCCTCCTACCTGCTTCTGGGGGTGGCGGTTGGGTATCTACTCCTTTCCTTCTGGATGATCCTCAGTTCACGCAGCAAGAAAGCGCTGCTGCTGCGTGTGCCTGTAATACTTCTGATTCTGTCTTTCGCCAGTCGGCTCGTGGAATCGCTTCAACCACTGCCAGTCGATATTGTTTTCGTCAGTGCAGCGCTGCTCTGGATTGGCTGGGGAGTGCTGCGAGATCAGGTGTTTAACCCGCTTAATGAACTTAATACTGAACTTCGCATCGCAAACCGTGATCTGCAGCAGGTGATCAGCGATCTGGCAGTGGAGAAGGAAAAATCCGAGGAACTCAATCGCAACCTTTTACAGGCGAACCAGTATAAAAGCGAGTTTCTCGCCAATATGAGCCATGAACTACGCACGCCGCTCAATTCCATCATTGGCTACAGCGAACTCTTGCGTAGCGGTCTTTATGGCAGCCTGAGTGACAAGCAAAGCGACCGTCTGGAGAAAATTCATCGCAATGGGACCCAACTGCTCGAACTCGTAAGCGACATCCTCGACCTGAACAAGATTGACGCGGGCAAAATGCGCCTCGACATTGCCTCGTTCGATTTTACACCGCTGGTGCGCGAGGTGGTGACTGAAATCGAATCAATGTGTGCCGAGAAGGGACTGAGCTTTAAACTCCAGATGGAAGAAACCCTTCCCCGTCTTTATGGGGATGCCAAACGCATTCATCAGGTTTTACACAACCTGCTCGATAATGCCGTAAAATTTACGCACGAAGGGTCGATTGAACTATCTGCCCAGCCGATCAGAGTGCGTAAGGGAGCCTCAGCAGAATTCAGGTTGCCCACGCTGGGTTGGCTGCGCGATGGTGACTGGCTGCTCATCAGCGTGACGGATACAGGAATTGGTATTCCTCTGGAGGAACAGGGGCGAATTTTCGACGAATTCGCACAGGTGGATGGCAGCCGCACCCGTGAATTTGGAGGCACCGGGCTTGGATTGGCGATCTCCAAGCGACTGGTAGAGATGCACAGCGGTTCAATCTGGGTAAAGAGTGTTCCCGGTGAAGGCAGTTCCTTCTTCGTAGCGCTGCCAACTGATTTCAGCCAGAACGCCCTCCTCGAAGAAAAAAGCGACATTATGCTGCGCCAGAGTACTGCGAATCCATCCATGACCAGCGAGAGAGGAGCGGAACGGCTATGAGCCGAATTCTGGTAGTGGAAGATAATCGTGACAACATGACTTTGATCGTTGATGTGCTCACCTCTCTCGATCACGATGTCTTGCAGGCCACAGATGGACAGGAGGGGCTGGACATCACCGAGCGCGAAAAGCCTGATCTTGTACTGATGGATTTGTCACTCCCGCGCATGGACGGGTGGACGGTAACTCGTACCATCAAAGCCAATCCAAACTTAAAGTCCATCCCGGTCATTGCCCTGACCGCACATGCAATGGTGGGGGATCGAGAACGCGCACTGGAAGCAGGTTGCGACGATTACATTACCAAACCCATCAATCTCACCGATCTCATCGCTAAATTATCCCAATACTTAAAGGAATAAACTTGAAAATTCTGGCTGTTGACGATAAACCCGACAACATCGAACTCATCGTCGATATTATCAGTGCTCTCGATCATGACGTTCGTAAGGCCTTTAATGGCCCACAGGCACTTGCAGCGGTCGCCATTGACCCGCCGGATCTCATCATCCTCGATGTCAACATGCCAGGGATGTCTGGTTTTGAAGTCGTGACTCACCTCAAATCCAACCCGCTGACCGCGCAGATTCCAGTCATCATGCTGACCGCGCTTTCTGATGTGGAAAACCGGGTTGAAGGGTTAGGGTTAGGGGCAGACGATTACCTGACCAAGCCATTTAATGCCCGTGAACTTATCGCACGGGTTGAAGCACGTCTCCGCGCTAAGTCCGAAACCGATCATCTCCGTTCCACACAGGAAATCATCCGCCGCACTTTTGAGCGCTTCGTGTCGCCATCGGTCGTCCATCAACTGCTTGATGATCCAGCGAGTGTACGCCTGGGCGGAAGACTGCAAGAAGTCACCGTCTTTTTCGCGGATCTGCAAGGCTTCACGACAATCTCTGAGCATACCGATCCGGAGCAGCTTCTCACCGTTCTCAACCTGTATCATGAACTCATGGTTCAAATCGTGCAGGATCATGGTGGCACAATGGACAAATTCATCGGGGATGCCATTATGGCGCTCTATAACACGCCGCTCAACCAACCCGATCATGCACTGCAGGCCGTCCTTACAGCCCATGACATCCGAAGCGCACTCCGCAGTTTCCATCCGCAGTTTGAACCACAGTTCCGTATGAACATCAACTTTGGTATTCACACGGGTATGGCGGTAGTCGGCAATGTTGGTGCTCCCCAACTAATGGACTTTACAGCTGTGGGGGATACGGTGAACGTTGCTGCGCGATTGCAACAATTGAGCGATGGGGGTCAAATCCTCATTAGTCAGGCAACCTATGAATGCCTTCATCATAAGGTTGAGGTGCATCCACTCGGTCAGGTAACGTTTAAGGGGCGTCGCGAACCTGTCACCACGTATGAAGTCCTCTCAGTTCGTGCTTGACGTCGTGCAATAGATGAGGCTTATTGGTCAGCTTTTAGAATACTCGGCTTACTCATGATAAGTCCGATTGTGTACTCCAAGTGCCTTGTACTCGATTCACTATTCTCCCAAATCTTTTCCCTTGACGTATACATACGTGACTGCTAAGATGAATCGAAGTTAGGCCCCATCGTCTAGCGGTCGAGGACATCACCCTTTCAAGGTGAGGACACGGGTTCGAGTCCCGTTGGGGTCACCAGATTGGATATAGTCCGAACATTGACCAGCCTGTGTGCTGGTCTTTGTTTTTCCCTCAACCGCACTGCCCCCACTGTTCTGTACCCGCTCGGTCACATGCCGCAGGTAAGAGAATGGGGGGAGTAACTCCAGCCGGACGATCATTCCCTCCGGGTTGACCACAACCCGCTCGACCATCTGACGCAGCAGTTCTTTTTGGTCGCTGCGTTCCAGCTTGTCATACAGTATACCCACTTTTGCAATGATTGTGAGTGCTGCATCCAGATTTGCGATGTGATATTCCCGTTTCTGCTGCAAGGCCTCCAGCTTGATCTGAAGGGTGCGACGACGATCCTGCCATTCGACCCACAGGTTGTCCCACACACGTTCCG